>URKJ01000012.1 GCA_900548385.1 uncultured bacterium
GAGATGTAGCTCCGTCTCGTGGGCTCGGAGATGTGTATAAGAGACAGGAAATAATTTGAAAACAAGTCTTTTTTGCAGTATTCTATATGATAACAGGTCATAAAAGATACGAAAACGGAGAGCAGTTATGGAGAATCGGGAATTTCAGTTTTTTTCTGTCCGCTTGTGGAACGGGATTTCCGGTTTTGAACCGGGACTTTATCCGTTCTGCGTGGAAGAGGCGGAGCGGGAATATCCGAAACCGTTCCGCTGTTCCGGGCAGGATTTTCTGATCGCGGCGTTTCTGCTTTCCGGCAGATTGCGTTACCGCTTCCGGACGGGAGAACAGCTGCTTGTTCCGGGAGAAATTCTGTTGATTCCGCCGCATACGCCGTATGAATTTTCCGGCATCGGTTCCGGCGGCTACCGTAAACTGGTGTTTGAAATTTCGGGTAAATACCTGGAACAGGAACTGTATATGTTGAATCTGAACCGCGTGATTCACCGGGAATGCCCGGATTTTGCGGCACGGATCGCGATGCTCCGGGAGATCGGAGAGATGATGACGGATATTCCCGCGCATTTTGCCGTACTTGCCGGAAAAACCGTGGAATTTCTCTATTCTCTGCGGGAGCCGGAGGGAAATGAGCCTTCGCGTCTGTTTGTTTCCGCACAGAACGCCGTTGAGGAACTGCTGTCCAGTCCGGTGGATTTGAATATTCTGGAACGGCGTTTGCGTGTCAGCCGGTCGACCCTTGGACGGCTTTTCCGCTCGGAAGCGGGAATTTCGCCGCGGGAATACTGGATCCGCCGGAAGATCCGCCGGGCGGAATATTATCTCAGCCGCACGGATTTTTCCGTCAAGGAGATTGCGGACCGTCTGGGGTATTCGTCGCAGTTTCATTTTTCGGGAGAATTCCGCAAACGTCTTTCTCTTTCTCCGACTGAATTCCGGAAAAAACACTCTGTTCCGGAGTAAAAACCGGAAAAAACGGTGAAAAAACCGGAAAAATAAGGAATTTGTACTTGCATTTTTCAAATTCGGGTACAACAGTGTAGCAAAACGAAAGGAGTCGGACTATGAAAACCTACGTTCTTGACACCAATGTTCTGCTGTACAGCGCCCAGGCGTTGGAATCGTTCGAAGACAACCGGGTTGTAATCCCGATGGCTGTCATCGAGGAACTGGACAAATTCAAAAAGCATCAGGATGAGCTTGGGCGCAATGCGCGGCAGGTTATCCGGCGGCTTGATGATTTGCGGAAAAAGGGCAGTTTGTTCAATGGAGTCCCGCTTGATAACGGGAACGGAAAACCGGCGGGTGTGCTTCAGGTGATCGCCGGAACCGGAACGATTGTCGAAGGCATGGATATGAATCTGCCGGACAATCGTATTCTCCGTGTCGCCTACAATCTCCATAACGATGGGAAAGTGTCCGGCACTTCCGTGATTCTGATCTCCAAAGATATTAATCTGCGTTTGAAAGCGGACAGTCTCGGCATTCCCGTTGAAGATTTTGAACGTCAGCGTGTCAATTTTGACGAACTGTTTTCCGGGGAACGTGAACTGGAGGTTCCGGCTTCCGCCATCGACGGGTTTTATAAAAACGGTTTTATCGAGATGGAAGACTCGCTGTATCCGAATGAATTTGCCGTTCTCCGGGATGAAAACAAACGTTCCGCTCTCGGCTGGAAGCGTAGAAAACGGATCGAACCGATTCCGCATGAGTTTTCGGATAAGGCCTGGAACGTAACCCCGCGCAGCAAGGAACAGCGCATGGCGCTGGCGATTCTGATGGATCCGGCAATTCAGGTGGCAACGCTGGTCGGTCAGGCCGGATCGGGCAAAACACTGCTGGCTCTTGCCGCCGCGCTCGAATGCACGCTCCAGCGCAATTTATACGACCGTATTCTGGTTTCGCGTCCGATCATTCCAATGGGGAACGACCTCGGCTATCTGCCGGGAAGCAAGGATGAGAAACTGGATGTCTGGATGCAGCCGATTTACGACAATCTCGATTTTCTGCTGCGCAACGACAAACACGATGTTCAGGTCGTGCGCCGTCAAATCGACGAGCTCAAACGTTCCCGCAAATTGGAATTGGAGGCGTTGACCTATATCCGCGGACGGAGCATCCCGAAACAGCTTGTTATCGTGGATGAAGCGCAGAATCTGACGCCGCACGAGGTGAAAACCATCGTCAGCCGTGCGGGCGAGGGTACGAAAATGATTCTGACCGGCGACCCGTACCAGATTGACAACGTCTATCTGGATTCGTGCAGCAACGGGCTTTCCTATATCGTGGACCGCTTCAAGGGACTGGCGCTTCACGGACATATCACGCTCCGCAAGAGTGAGCGGAGCCCGCTTGCCGCCGCCGCTGCAGAACTGCTGTAAACAGGGAAAGGAAACAGATAATGGCAAACCCGAACCGGATTCCGGTATTGGAAAAGGCAGTGGACATACTGGAGTATATCGGTTCGCATCCGGGTCCGGTGACGCGGACGGAGCTTCAACAGGCGCTTGGGATCCCTCAGGCGACCTGTTACCGCGTCATCGCGACGCTTGTTGAAAAACAATGGCTGGAAGCGTTCCGTGGAAACCGCTATGACCTTGCATGGCATCTCTGCAGGCTGACTGGAAAAAAGCGGTTTGATCCGGAAGCCTATAAAAAGTTTCAGCCGCTTCTCAACCATCTTGCCGGACAGCTCCGTTTCCCGGTCAAACTTTCGATCCGGGACGGCGAGGAGTTCATCAATGTCTGTTCCGCGCAGGCAACCTGGGATGTTTCCCTGTTTTCCGAACCCGGAACGCGCTGTCCGGTCGATTGTTCCAGTTCGGTCGGAACCGTTTTCTTTGCGGAAGCGGGCGGAAAAGGCTGTGATGCGGAATCCCGGAAGCGCATTGCGGACTATCATAAAACCGGCAGTTCATTCAATCCCGGTACACTGGATCCCGGCTCCCGGTTCCATGTGGATACGCTGTCGTTCCCGGTCCACCGCGGCGACTCCCTGCTTGCCGTGCTCTCCGTGCTCAGTATTCCCGGAATGCTCGCCCGTGCGGACTGGACGGAGATCGGCGCGGAGGTCCGCCGGACCATTGACCGCGCCTTGAAGCTGTTTTAACGGATTCCGATCATGGTTCCGGCGGGTATTCCAGCCGGAATTCGCGCAGTTCCACTCCGGCGTCGCGTCCGTTCCCGGCAAACTGAAGCAGTAAAGCCGTGTTGTCTTTTACCGGGTCGCACAGTTCCCGGACCGGAACAGAAAACTCTTCAAAAGTTTCCGGATCTGCGTCCACAGAAGGAAACTTGAACCGTTTTCCGAGTTTCAGCTGAACGGTCTGCCCGCCGCGGCGATTGCCGAACGGATCCAGTCCGCCGTTGATTTTGAACCGGATTACGGTTTCCGGCGGCAGTTTGTTCCAGACGATTCCCGGTGCGGTCAGGGAGATTCCCGCCCAGTTGCCGGTTTCTGCGGAAACGTGAATCCGGAGCGTGCCGTTTTGCTGTTCCAGACGGCATTTTCCGAACGCTTTTCCCTGAATGCCGTCGAGAGGAACGATTTTTTTGCTTCCCGTGAATTTTTCGCAGGTGATCCCGATCACAATGGGGATCGGTGCCGCATTTTCCGACAGAATGTCAACGGCGGTGACGGCGCGGTCCGGTTCCGGGTTTTCCCAGCGCCAGAGATAGAAGCCGCGTCCCTGCGTATTTTTCCAGGCGATATTGCGCGCCATTTTCCGGGCGCGGGTCAGCATCGTCCACCAGTCTTCGATTTCGGTTCCGTTGCGGACGGGCAGTTCCAGAGTTCCGCCGTCGGCATAGCGGATCCGGTACGTCATGATCTTCTGTCCGGTTTTGCCGAATGCGCAGGTATGGAAGAAGTAGAGCGCGCGGACTTTTTCGTTGACGGGTATTCCTTCGATTTTTTGCGGAAGCGCCCGTTTGCTGGAAACGGAGTTCAGGATAATACAGCTCCTGCCATCGTTGCTGTCGGGGCGGATGATTTCGCAGGGAACTCCTTTGAACGTTTGAAGCCCCCACGGGACGCCGTCAAGGGAGTTGTCGCTGCCCTGATCGGTCCATCCGCCTTCGCCGTCGCCGGGTTTGCTGTCGGTGAACGAGGAGTTGCAGAACCTGCGCAGATCCAGCGGGAAGGTCGCGGACGGTTCCGGAGAGAACATTTCCGAATTTCGTGCCAGTTCCCGTTCGGTCTTGCGGATCCGTTCCAGTGCGTCGAACTGTTTTTGCAGGGATTCCCGCGTTTCCGGTACGGTCGTTCCGAACCGTTGTTCCAAAGCGGCATGTCTGCCCATGGCGAGGATCAGACTGCCGTTCGACGGAAGCAGAAAACGGGCGCGTCCGTTCTGCGCCGGAAGCAGGTTCCGGCCGGGGAGTGTGATGGCGGACCGGTCCTTTTCCAATTCGATTTCCGTCAGTTTCGGGTAGGAATCAAAGTTATGCAGAAAGACCAGATGCAATCCGTCTTTGCGTGCGCTGTGAGCTTCGACGTTGATCGCCATGTCTCCGGCAGGAACGCGGAAGAGTTTCAGATCGGGCTGAATTCCGGCGGAGTTGAGGATCGTTCCGAGTATTCCGGCAAGAGCGTATTCCTGAAAGAATGGAGCGATGAAGCAGACTGTTCCGCGTTGTACGATCTGCGGCTGTGCTCCGGTGGAACCGACGACGGACCAGTCGTTTTGCGCCTGAAGTACGGAGTCGGTACGGCAGCTGAGCTTTCCCCGGAACAGCTGTTCCCGCGGCAGGGAAAATTCCAGTTCCGCGATTTGCGTCTGCCGTAGCGGTTGGAGAGTCAATCCGGAGAAGAGAGAATCGGGGACCCGGTTTCCGTATTCGTCCAATTCCATTTTGCGCCGTGCGCCGATCACGAGTCCGCCGTTTCCGGCGAATTTTTCCAATGCCGCCGCGGTTCCGGGGAGGGTGTTGTCCACCCCGACGGCGATCACGGCGCGGTATTGTTCCGGAACGCCGTTCCGCAGCTGCTCTTCCACCAGAACGTCGGCGGGATAATGCGCGAATTCCAGTGCGGCGGCGTAATGGAGAATCTCATTTTTCGCGGTGTTGCCGGTCGCGGCTCCGTAACGTTCCGTGGGAAAGGAGATCAGCAGTGCGATTTCCGCTTTCGGGCGGAGTTCTTTCGGGATGAAGAATTCTCCATATTCCTGTATCTCCCGTTTTGCTTTCAGGAATTCGGTCAGCAGACCGGTCGGGGTTGCTTGCGGGATGAGCAGCATATAGGGGAATTTTTCCGCAATTTCGTGTGCGCGCTTCCCGTCGAATTTGTAGTCCCACGCCCGTTTCTGCCAGGTGAAGAAATTGTCGATGGAGCCGCCGCGGAGAAGATCCAGCCATATTTTTCCACGGAGCACCGCCGGATTGCGGGAGACATAGGCTTCCGGATTGACAATGATCTTTCCGTCTGCGGCGCAGTTCCGGTAAAAATGACGTTCCAGAATGCCTTCCCCGATCGAGGTGGGATTGGACGGCGCTTCAACGGAGACCGGGGGCGGTTCGGAAAATGCGCTTTCCACATAAATCCCGCCGACCGTGGAGGTTGAGATCACGTCCATGAACCGGTTGATCTCCCAGATGTTGATATTGGTTGCGGGCAGACTCCGGTAATTGCTGAATCCGAGTGTCTGGAATGTGATTCTGGCATAGGGATCGACTTCCCGGATGGCCTCACAACCGTATTTTGCGAGTTCCGTAAATCCTTTTTCCAGAAATTTTCCCCAATCGACGGCAAGACCCGGCGTCCTGATGAATTCCGGCACGTTTGCCGCTTCTTCAAAGGAGACGTAACGGGTTCTCCAGGTCCGGTTCATTGCTTCCGGAGTGTTGTATTTCGCTTGCAGGAACCGGGCGAAGAGCGCACGGTTGTACGGGGAGGGGTCATTGTATGCGGGTTCGTTGAACAGTTCATAGGCGAGAACGTTCGCTCCGTTCTGTTTCATGAACTCCGCGCCGTCCTGCCAGTAACGGCGGTAGATTTTCCGCGCTTCGGGATGGAAAATGTTGTAGGGGACCCAGTGATTGCCGCTTCCGGTATTGTATTTGTTGAATGCCTCTTCCGGAAGCAGATGACGGAGCTCCGGACGGGTGAGTCCGCCATGCCGCCACGGGAAGCAGGTGTAATCTGCGATGATCGGCAGTCCGTTTCCGAGCACCTGACGGATCATCGCCCGGTTTTTCCGGCTGCGGAAGAGCTGCGGTTTGAATGCGGGTTCGATTTTCCGGATCCACCAGTCGGGCGTGAATACGGAAATCGTATCCAGTCCCAGACGCTGTGCGTTTTCGTAAGTCAGGGGTTCTTCGTAGAGCCATTTGTAACGGTCGGCATAACCGATGGACGGTTCCAGATCGCCGGCAAGCTGCTGAATGCCGATTTCAGTTCCGATCAGGAAGCGTTTTTTCCCGTTGACCAGCAGATTGCCGTGTTCGTCTGCCGTCAGTTTCGCGTGTCTGGGGAATAGAAGCTCCGGCGGCAATGTCCCGAACTCCGGGAATCGCGGTTCTTCCGCTCCGATAACGGCGCAGGAGAGCAGGGCAGCCGTCTGGCAGGTGAGCTGCTTAATCGTCATAATTTTGTCCCCATTCATAGGTTTTATGGTTGGAGGGCACGGCGGATTTGCTGAAATTTCCGGTGTTTCCGGCGAGGAACAGGATATTGCTTCTGCCGTTGTGACGGATAAAGTCGATCCGGTCGAACAGCACATACCAGTTGGTTGCCTGCCCGCCCGACTCATAATTGTTTTCCATGATGAAATACCGTCTGGATGGCATTTTGACCTTTTTCACGGTCCGGTTGGGAAGAAGGGTGATGAAGTTGTTCACGGCATAGTGCAATTCGCCGAATTTTCTTTGTGCGGGACAGGCGAAGACATCGCGCGGGCGCAGGTTGCCGGTTTCCACTTTACCCGTGCAGTAAGCTCGCTGCTCCAGCTTGGCGCCGGGGGTGTTCATGACATACAGATAATCCTGCCACCGGAGGTATGGAGAGGTTCCGTTGGTTGCGGGCAGAAAATCATCGTAATCGGAAAAATAGTTGTGCCACATGACACCGATCTGGCGCAGATTGGAATTGCAGGAGGTCATGATGACCCGTTCCCTGGCTTTGCTCAGGGCGGGCAGAAACATGCCCGCAAGGATAGCGATGATCGCGATTGTAATGAGGAGTTCTATCAACGAAAATTTCTTTTTCATAATGCCTTCTCCTGTATTTTTTTCAGATGAACGATTCTGGAAGCGAAGTCGCCGAACAGCGCCGCGCGGATTCCGACGGACATCAAACCCGCGCCGGAACGTTTTCCGCGGAGTGATTCTGTCATATCGTACAGGGCTGTGCCGTATTGCCTGATCTCCTCCTCTCCCGGTTCCCCGTATGGCGTCAGCTCATAGATTCCCTCCGGATTGAGTCCGCGCAGACGGAACAGCGGCAGACGGCCGGAGAACTGCAGCGCGTGTCCGAAGAAGAATACGACCGCTTCCGATCTGTCGGGAAGAACGTATTCATATACGGCATACGGATGCTCGAAGTGGGAAGCGAGACGGTGAAAATCCCCGTTGTGGATGGCGTTCCGCAGTTTTTTATACAGGATACCGTATTCCCGGAGAGCGTTCCGTTCGGTTTCCGGGCACTCTGCGAGCTTTCGTCCGATCGCCAGAGAACCGAGCATTCCGGTATATGCCTGAAACTGCATCGGGATCGTGCGCCGGTTGATGTGTCCCGTGTACTGGCTGATGTGACATCCGCCGCCGGCGAACTTTGGCAGATGAAGGTAGGAGAATCCCTCATGCAGTTTGAGTTCGTCTAGAGAATCCTGATTGTCGCTGCGGTTGTTGCGGTTGAAAAACCGCTGAAATCCCCAGTCCGCCCGTCCGTTGCCGCAGGCGCAGTTTTCCATCATCAGGTTCGGATGACGCTTCCGGAGTCTTGCGAACAGTTCGTAAAGATTTTCCACATAGCGGACCCAGATGGAACGTTCGCCGGATGACGGCGGATTTTCCCATCCCGGCATGGTGAAACAACGGTTCATGTCGATTTTGAAATAGTCGAGCCCGGCTTCGGAGATCTGACGGTCGATTGCCGTGTACATGGCCTCCATGACGTCCGGGATGGCGAAATTCAGCAGAGCGCGGTTTTCGTTTTCGCGCAGTTCACTGCGGAAACCCTGCCCCGGAAATGTCATGATCCATTCGGGGTGTTCGAGACAGGTTTTACTGTCGAGGTCGGCGGATTCCAGTTCCGCCCAGATGCCGAATTTCATACCGAGTTCATGTGCCCGGTCCGCCAGCGGACGCAGACCGTTGGGAAATTTTTCCCGGTGAGGGACCCATTCACCGATGGACTGCTGCCAGCCTGCATCAAGAATGAACAGTTCGCATCCGGCTTCCGCCGCGAGCTCCATCTGTTCCCGTACGTTTTTTTCATTCATTTCCGGGCCTGAGCCGAATGCGGCGTAGGTATTGACGATCAGCGGCTGGCAGGTTCCCCGGAGTTCCGGAGTTTCCAGATGTGCGCGGTAATGGCGGTGCAGTTCCCGCGTCATTCCGCCGAATCCGCCGCGTACAAAACCGAACGTGAACGGCGGAGTCCGGAATATTTCGCCGGGCTGGAGCTCCCAGGCAAAATCGAAATCGTGGATTCCGCCGCAGACGCTGGTGTCTCCATAACCATCCTGTTCTACGGCGATTTTCCAGTTTCCGCTCCAGTGCAGAGTTCCGAACCAGACATCCCCGCAGCATTCGGTGGCATCTCCCTGATCGAGCGCGAAAAACGGCATGGCGGCGGAGCCGGAAAGCCCGCTGCGGCTTTCCAGCACCGTTCTTGTCTGATGGACCGGTATACGGTCGATCATCGCCTCGTGTCCCCAGCGTCCGTGCAGATGGGTGAGACGGTAATCCGATTGCAGCTGCGGGAGCTGAAAACATGCGGACATGACGCTTTCCAGAGTGCACGGACGGTCTCCGGCATTGCGGACTGCCGCCCGGCGTTCCATCAGCGGGCTGTCGTTATACACCCGGTAAAAAAGAGTGACATCCAGATTCTGAAACGGATCCGACAGTTCGAGTTCCAGCACCTCCGCATCGGCTTCTGTGCGGATTTGCGCGGAGCGGAACAACGGCATACAGTTGCGGATTCCGTCTTTTCCGGCGGCTTTCAATGCGGGTTCCGTGAACAGCGCTCCGTGCCATGCCGGATATTCCTGCCGGACGACCCGCGCCCGTTGACCGGAACGGTGAAGAAAGTTCCGTACAGAACCGGCATCCGGAACATCGAACATTCCGGCGGACGCGCCCCAATGCAGGTTGACCGGAAGTCCGTCGCCTGAAATCTCAATCAGGTACGAGCTTCCCCCGGCATTCAGCAAAAAGCGGTTTCCATTTCTGACAATACCCATGAGAATCTCCTTGATAATCGGTTTCTGCAACTTAATATAAGGAGCCTATTTTCAGAAACAATCTCTTTTGTGTCAAAGAAATGTCGTTTTTGTGCCATTCAGCGGATAAAATTCAGACGGTTGGCTTTCCGGAATTCCAGCGGAGTGATTCCGAATCTGCGGCGGAACAGATTGCAAAAATATGATGTACTTTGAAAGTTCAAAGCGAGTGTGATTTCCGAAAGATTCTTTTCTGTTTCCGCCAGCAGACGGCACGCTTCCGCCATCTTCAGATGGATGATGTACTGCGCGGGCGGCATACTGTAACTGTCTTTCCAGCGGCGGAAGAAACTTCTGCGGGAAAGTCCCTGTGAGGAAAGCAGCAGTTCAAGATCAATATCCGAAGTGAAGTTGTTCCGGAAATATTCCGCGATTTTTTCCACGGCGCCGGTACAGTCGGTTTCTCCGCATTGCCGCAGATTCATCAGTGTTTCCTGAATCAGGTTGAAACAGAGCATATCGAGTTTTTCGCACATGCCGGATTCCATGGCGTGCGGCGCCGTCTGATGGATTTCCCGCAGGATCCGGGAGAATTCCGGGGTGAAACGGAATCCGCAGCCGGTCAGCCCGTCCGGCAACCCGCCTGCACGGAACAGCTCCATGGTTTCTTTCGGATAACTGATCCAGAATGATTCCTGTTCCGCCGGAGCCGGATGTTCGATTTCATCTCCCGGACGCTTGATCAGCAGATGCGGAGCCGGGAGTTCCAGAGAGCGGCCGTTGACCCGGAGGGAGATTTGCGGAATGCCGGTGCTGAGCCGGTAAGTGAATTCCAGCCTGTCCATTTTCTGGTACTGCATGGGGAGTCCGTTGAACAAAGCGAGGGAATAGACCGGAGGAGCAAAACGGAAGCGCCGTTCGTAAGTCCGCAGATAAATGTGGTAATACGGCACAACGGTCTCCCGGAAAGCGTTCTATCGTACAAATCCAAGTTTTTTCAGCAGTTTCTGTGCGTGGACCTTGGCGGAGAAATCGTAGCGCGGAAGATGTTGCAGGGTCTCTTCCTCCATTTCCGGGGGCAGTTCGGTAATAATCTGCTCGCCGAAACTTCCGACGGCGGTCAGCCGCTCTTCCCGGATTTGAAGCAGCAGAATTCCCTCGCCGGAAACTGCTCTCCGGATCTGTTTCAGGTTCTGCTCGACCATGCGGAACCCTTTGCGGCGGTCGAGCTCCAGGGCACAGCAGCCGCGGACATTGTGCGACGCATTGAGGATTTTGGCGAAGACCAGCGTTACGCCGTTTTCCAGCAGTTGTTTGAGATGATCGGCGGTCATGCGGTTTTTCCTTCGATGAGGGTGAGCAGTTTTCCGGTTGCATCGAGAATATTGTCGGCGACCGGATAGTCGTATTCCAGCGGTTCGGGTGTCTGCTCGGAACCATGCCCGGTCATGACGAGTGCGGCGTGCCGGCATCCGGCGGCGAATGCCGCGCGGAGATCGGAAAGTTTGTCCCCGATCATGACGGAGCCGGGAAGAGAGATCGCGTGTTCTTCCGCCGCGCGGATCAGCATTCCCGGACGGGGTTTGCGGCAGTCGCAGTCCCGCACATATTCGGCAACGCTTCCTTTGGTATGGTGCGGACAGTAGTACCAGGCATCCGGCAGCGGGGCTCCCGCTCCGGTGAGCAATTCTTCGATCCGCCGTTCCACCGCCGCGATCTCTGCGAAAGTGAAGTACCCGCGCGCAACGCCCGACTGATTGGACGTGACGATGATCCGGAAACCCGCGGCGGAAATCTGTCTGAACGCTTCCGCGCATCCGGGACAGAGCCGGACTTTTGCGGGATCGGAAAGATAATGTTCCTCTTCGATGATTACTCCGTCGCGATCCAGAAAAAACGCGTTATTCATCTTTTTCCTCCTCTCCGGGTGCGCCGATGATGACCACGCATTCTCCTTTCCAGGAGCGTTTTCCGTGTTGTTCCGCCAGTTCCGCCGCAGTTCCGCGCAGAATTTCCTGATGGACTTTTGTCGCTTCCCGGACCACGACGACCGGAGTATCCGGTCCGAAGTACCGGGGGATCTCGTTCAGCAGTTTGGAAAGCCGGTACGGCGATTCAAAAACGACGGCGGTCATATTGGAGGCGGCAATTTCGGCAAGACGCGTGGAGCGTCTACCCGATTTGACCGGGAGAAAACCGTGAAATGCAAAGCGGTCGGATGGCAGTGCGCTTGCGGCGATTGAAAAGATCACGGCGGAAGCTCCGGGAACGATTTCCGGTTCGATTCCGGCTTCGACCGCTTCCCGGACCAGCAGGAATCCCGGATCGGCGATACATGGCATCCCGGCATCGGAAACAAGCGCGATTTTTTCTCCGGACTGGATTCGGCGGATCAGTTCCGGTGTGCGTCCGTGTTCGTTAAAGATATGGTAGCTTTCCAGCCGTTTATTGATGTCGAACTTTGTGCAGAGAATGCGGGTCCGCCGGGTATCTTCGCAAAGGATGGTGTCGGCTTCTTTCAGAATGCGGAGTGCGCGCAGAGTGATGTCTTCCAGATTTCCGATCGGAGTTGCCACGATAGACAAACTCCCGCAAGATGGTGCGTATGCGGGAGTCTCGGACGCGGGCTTGATTGTGATGTTCCGTTCCGCCACGTTATTTCGAGTTCCTTTCGGCCCAGTATTCCATCTTTTTCTGTTCCAGAAGAAGCCCGACCTGATCGAGGTCGACCGGAGTATATCCTTTGTCTTCAATGGAGGCACAAAATTCAAGCCACGCCTGATGGTCCCACTCGCCGGAGTGCGCGCGGACGAAATCAATCGGAATCGTAGTCTTTTCCAACCGTTTCAGATTAAACTCTGCATTCGAAGCCATGTGCTGACCTCCTTTTTTGTCTTAAAAAGTACACTGGAGAAAATCTCTCCCTGTTTAAAATAATACGGAAACTGTAAAAAGTCAAGAAAATACTATAATCTTCTTCCGGAAAATCCCGGTAATTCCGGAAAATTTCTGGACTGGAGTTGTTCCGGGGTATATTCTTAAATACGATCCGGCAGTCAGTTCTGTCAGATCCGGTTTTCTGAAACGTCTTGTCTCTGAATTATCGGGATGAGCCGTTTTCAATCCACGCCGTGGCGGTTGCGGAATTCGAGCGGAGTGAATCCGCTGATCCGTTTGACGAAACGGCAGAATGTATTCAGATTCGGGAAACCGCAGCGCACCGCGATCTCGGAAACCGGAAGGTCGGTTCCGCGGAGCAGCGCGCCCGCCTGCTCTATGCGGGCTGAGGCCAGGCATTCGCCCGGCGTCCGGTTGAATTCCTGGCGGAACAGCCGCGACAGCCGGGCACGGCTGCAACCGACCATGTCGGCAATCGTGTTGACATTGATCTCCGGATTGCTGAATTGGGTGAAAATGATTTCTTTTGCGCGTTTTGCATAACGCCCGGAATGGATGGTGTTGTCGTAACGCCCTCCGGCGTGAGCAAGGATCTGATCCACCCAGGAGATGATCATGCGCTGCATGAACGGGTCGGCGTCGCTGATGTGTTCCATGATTTTCCGGAAGAGTTCGACCGGACACGGACCGGCATTGCGGATAATGCGGTCGTAGCCGTAGGAGAGGATGTGGCCGGGAGCGCGTTCCCCGCTGAATGTGACCCAGCGGTACTCGCAGTCGTCGGAAAGAACACGGCGATGGCGCTCTTCGCCGGGAAGATAGATCAGTACGTCATTCCGGTGCAGAATGTGCTCTTTTCCGTACAGTGTGATTTCCAGATCGCCTTTTTCGATCCAGCTAATTGCTACAAATGGCGAAAATTCTTTACTTTCATACTCCTTGTATCCCTTTTTCAAGGTATAATGCCCGGCTCCGTGCGGATAGAACGGCAGTTTCAAAAGCGTATTATTGTGTGTCAGATTGCGTGATACATAAGTCTGCATCAGATTTTTCCTTCAGAAAACAGGGTTGTCAATGAAAAAATACAAATAGTGTATTTTTAATAGAAAACGACGATTGTTTTTTCAGAAAAATATACTATAATTTAGAAAATGTCAAATAGTGATCCGAAAAAAGAAAGGATTTTTTATGAAACAGATCAGCCGCCGGTTTTCCCTTATAGAGCTTCTCATTGTCATTGCAATTATTGCAATCCTCTCCGGTCTTCTGCTTCCGGCGCTGAAGAAGGCGCGCGACAAAGCCGGCGGGATCGGGTGTATGAGCAATCTGAAACAGATCGGGTCGATCGCTGCTGTATACGAGGGGGATTTCGGTTTCCTGCCGACCGGGATATGGGACAACCCGTCGAGCGGAAACGATTCCCGGACTGTGATCCGTCTGCTTGCGGAGCATGCAAAACTGAAGTATACCAGGCGCGCCGATGGGATTTACGAGTTTCCCGCTTCCAGTATCATGAAATGCCCGGCAACGAAAAATCCGGTGGATGACCGCAATTACGGTGTCAACCAGAGTTTCATTCCGCGCCGGGCTCTGTCGACCTCCTGGCCGGGCAGTTTGTACGGGATTTATACGCGGTCCGGGAGAGTGCAGGGACGGAAGATTTATATGTCGGATGCCTGCACCGGGGCTGGGCTCGGACAAGCCGACTGGTATGAGAACGGAAGTACTTTCACGATCTGCTATCGTCACGGTGGCGATATGGCGAATGCACAGGTTATGCTGAAAAAACATACGATTTGCGGTCCGCTTGCAGGAAGCGGAGCGAATCTGCTCTGGACGGACGGTTCCGTCAATATGACTTCCGAGTATCTGAGGAAAAATCATACGGCCTGGTTCTATTGAACCGATCCGGCATTGCTGATGGCGGATACGACGTGCCGCACCGCCATATTATTTGGAAAAAACAAACAACAGGAGATGGTATGATACAGACAAAAAACATGATTGCTGCCGCTGTTCTTGCGGCGCTGCCGGTCTTTGCGGGAACAAATCTTGTTCCGAATCCCGGTTTTGAACAGGAGAGGAACGAAGGCTGGCGTTACGGCGGTGTATTCGGCGGAGCAAAAGGGTTTGTCCGGGTGACACGGAACGAAGCCGCGGCGGGAAAACAGTCCCTGCAATTTCATAAGGAGGGAGGCGGCGGGGCGCAGATTTTTGCGCAGCTCAAAGCTCCGCAGTGGAACAATGCGCAGAATGCAGCCGTTCATCTTTCGTTCCGTTATAAAGGGAGGCACGGGATCGTTTTTGTGCTGTTCCGCGAAGCAGGATCCCGCAAACAGCTGAAAAACGAACTTGGCAGAAACGCTTCCGTTTCCTATCGGCTGAAAGAGACCGCAGAATGGACACAGTTCTCCCGCACGTTCAAGGTTCCGCAGAATCTGCTCCGTCAGTCGCCGCTGCTGGATTTGCAGTTTCAGCTGTGGGGACAGGGCGATCTGTTCCTCGACGAAGTGAGCGTTACGGTGGACTCGGACGGCAGGGAACCCGCGCCGAAGACGGTTTCCACGTCTGATTATCTTAAAATTTACGATGTTCCGTCGGAAAATACGCTTCCTCCACTGCAGGGGCTGCCGTTTCAGTACGGGGAAAAAGACGGCGTGCTCACCCGCGACGGGAAGCCGTTTTTCTATACCGGAAACTCCACATTCGGCGGCGGGCAGTACGTTCCGGAAACGATCTGGCTTGCGCGTCTGCTGAATTATTCCATGGTCACGCTGGACTGGGGACTCTCGCCCCGTCCGCAGAAGGTCGGTGATACGCTGGAAATTCATTATGCGGATCCGGCGTCCAGTGTCAGCATGTTCCGTGAATTGGCGCGGAACGGTCTTGTTGTGGAGCACGATACCGGAAACGCGGCATTTATTTACAGTCCGTTGAAACGGTTTCTCAAGGATTTTCCGCAGCTGAGCGATTTTTTGACGTCGACCAGCCATTTTTACAGTTATGATCACAATACGGAGATTGGCCGCCGTATTCATTTCAACGGCTGGAAAAACCGTTACCGGTATCTGAAAGGATTTCCAGTCATGGCAACCGAGATCTATAATGAACTCGGCTATACTCCGACGCATGAGCGGGTGCAGAAAGGATTCCGCGAGTTCGCAAAGAAAAAATACGGTACGCTTGCCGAAGCAAACAAGGTCTGGGGCAAGGATTTCAAAAGTTGGGATACCGTGTTTCCGCCGCATCTGAGTCCGGATATTCTGCCCGGAGAGGGATCCCACGGATTCCGTAAACAGATGCAGCGGAAATACTGGCAGCTGAATTACGACTGGCTCCGGTATACGCAGCTGGACCTGATTCCCGGACTGGCGGAAATGAAAAAACAGTTTCGCACGGTTGCGGATTCCCCGTTTATGATCGACTGGCGCGGTCACGGCGGAACGGACAGCGACGGATATGCCGCGGTCGATCCCGATCTGCTCGATACGGTTTCTGACATCAACGGTCTGCATACCGGATATTACTGTTATGACTATCGCGGACAGCCCGCCGACGAGATCAGTGTGGTCACGTCACTGGCGCACAACGTGATGCATTTTGACTTCGTCGCCTCCAACAACCGGAAAGTGACGATCAATCCGGAGTGCATTGTCGGACGGACCACGACGCCGGGGAGCAATCTGGAGAGCATGAAGCAGAACAGTTTCAAGAATTTTGCCGGAGAATGGAAATTCCGTCTTGAGCCGGACCGTTCCGGTATGGAGAAAGGATATTTCAAGCCCGGATTCGACGATTCGAAATGGGATGTCATGACCGTTCCCGGATGCTGGGACGAGACCGCCCGTTACCGCGATAAAAAGGGATTCGGCTGGTACCGCACCACGTTCACGGTTCCCACCCGGATGAAAGCGGATTATGAGGACGGTTCCCGCCGGTTCTGTCTTTACGGAAAAGGTGTGGCGCAGAAAGGGACCGTCTGGATCAATGGAGTGAAGATCGGCGAGCCGAAAGGCTGGAATACGCTTTACAAGTATGACGTCAGCCCGTATCTGAATTACGGGGGCGAGAACCAGATCACCTGTTTGGTGGATGGTTCCGGCTATGCAAACGGGCTCCGCTTCTTTGTTTTTGTTCTTCCGGAGGACCGGATCAGCGAGACGCGTCTTCTGGAAAAGCGCGATTATGCTTCACTGCTCTGGTCGCACATGATGCACGGAGCGTCCGGAGTGGTGATCTGGCATTGGGATTCCCCGTGGCGCCCGTTCATGGCGGAGCTGAACCGGGAAATCGCGAATGTCAGCGAAATCGCGCTGCCCGCCTCGCGCAACCGGAAAGCGAAAGCCGCCATGCTGATGCCGTTCCTGTATTTCCGGGGACTGCCGACTCATCTTGCGAAGAATCATCGGGATTACATGACGTATTTTGCCGGGATGCTGTTCCATCAGACTCCGGCGGCAGTGCTGAGCGAAGGGAATATTCTCAAGGCGACGCCGGAACAGTATCCGCTGATTCTGTACCCCTATGCGCGGGTTGTCCAGCCGGAAACGTTCCGCCACTTTACGGAATATGTGAAAAACGGCGGAACGGCGGTCGTTACGCTGGATTCCCTGCGGATGGATTTTCACCGTTACCGCGATACCGGGCTCAATGGTTTTCTCGGTCTCCGGGTTCTTGGCGATCACTCCGGTAAAGGCGGCGTGACGATCGGGGCAGAGACGCATGATGTTTACAAAGGCGATATGACCGGAAAAACGGGTGTGCGGATCGCCGTAGAGAACGGACGCGTGCTTGGAAGTTATGCGGACGGGGGCCCTGCTATTGCGGAGATCAGACGCGGCAAAGGGCGCGTGATCTTTGTTGCGGCGAATCTCGGATTGTCCGGAGTTCATGCCTTGCTTGGCGGGGTGCTGAAACAGTGCGGGATCAGGCCGGATGTTGAACTTACGGATACCGGGGACCGGTCGGAGTTCCCGTATGTGGAGGCGCAGCTGGCCGGAAACCGCGACCGTTTTCTGATTTATCTGCATAACTGGGGCGGCAGGGTGCGCGATGTGGCATTTCTACTGCCGTTTCCCGGTGAGTATGTTGTCCGGAATGTACGCAATTTGGCAAAAAAACCGGAAACGGTGTCGGGTTCGTACCGGGGACAGGTGGATCCGTCCGGTCCGGCAGCATGGCTGTTTGAACGGAAAGGTACGCCGATGCTGACGTTGAAAGGGATTGCGCCCGAACGCCTGGCTGTGCTGAAGCAGCTTGAACGTTATGCTCTGCCGTCAAAAACGGGAAACCCGGCGAAACCGAAGATCCTGTTTCTGGAAGAGCTGAGAATGACTTCGCCACTCGGCCGTCTTGCTTATCCGAATGCGGCGGCGATGGCTGAAGCGGCAGGAGCGGAGGTCTGTGCGGCGAACTCGGAAGCGCTGGGACCGGAAGCGTTGAAGCAATACCGCGCGGTCTTTATTGCGGAAACCAATTCCAACGCCATGACGCGTTTGCGGAATATGAAGTCACCGTTCATCCGGGATCTGCTGAATTATGTGAAAAACGGAGGGAATTTGATTGTCTGCGCATCATCAATGGCGACTGCGGCAAATACGCACCAGTCGATCTGGTGGCGTCTGGGGCCTGTGTTCCGGTTTTCTGCGGGCGGTTACATCCGCCGCGATGACTCCTGCGGGTATGGTGATCCGTATCAGCCCCGTATTACGGAGTTCCGGGCGGATCCCGTAACGGAAGGGCTGAAAGCGGTTCAGATGTTCGTCTGCCGGGAGTTCCGCCTGAGAAAAGATTCTCCGCTGAAACCGCTGCTGCTTTCCGGAGGAAAACCGGTGATGATCGGGGGAAAATACGGCAAAGGCAGGGTCGTATTTGTAACAGATGTGCTCTGGATGTCTCCGACCCGCGCCGAAGTGGATGATAATGCGCTCCTGCTGTCCAACTTGATGAGGACCATGCTGGAAAGTCCCGCAGTGACGAAAGAGGAGGCGTTGAAGTCTCTGGTGCTGACGGAGCAGCAACTCCGGGAAATGGAAGCAAAAGAGCGCTGAACCGGGTGCTGTGGATTATTGAACGCCGGGTTCCGGTTTTCCGGGATCCGGCGGATTCATTTTAAAAAGAATGACCGGCAAAACAGCTCCCTCCCGTTTTGCCGGTCCCGGAAGCGGGAAACTCCTGCGCTTCCAAACAACTCTCCTGATACTGAAAGAACCCATTAATATTTTACTGGAAACACTGGTGATACGAACTTTTGTCCGTGTCACTGAATCTAATTATATCAAAAAATACAAAAAAAGCAATACCCTTTTTGCCCGTTTTTTTAAAAAAACCGGAAAAAAGTTACCGGAAAACACCGTTTTTATCATTTTTGATAATATTTACTAAATTTTTCCTTTTTGTTTCCAGTTTTTCTGCGGATGTTCTTTTTTATGGAAAACCGTAGAAAAAATCGCTTTCTGCATTGATTTTCTCCGGATCGGGAGTTATGATAAATGCGATTGTTGAAAATCGGGAAAGGAAAACAAAATGCTGATCTTTACTGTTCTGTTGGGAATCATGACCGGAATCCTGTGGCTTGTTCCGAAATACGGAGCGTCGAAGAATCGTGACCTGATCGCTCTGCGATCATCGGGAACAGGCTGTCTGTCGCTGATCGCCGCCGGATTGCTGGCGGTGCTTGCGGTACTTCTTCTCCGGCTGCCGCACTCCATTCTGGTGTTGTTTGTGATCGCATTTTTCACCCTGCCGCTGATCGCCGGTCTGCTGTCCGCGTTTATTGCGGTGAAGACTTTCCGCAGAGTTGGCGGAGAGGGCGGCGCGCCGACGGTCCGGGCGATTCTGTATTATCTCCTGCTCGGCGTGATCGGAATAACCGTCTGGTTCGGGGAGAAATGCATTGAAATGCGTAAAGTTCGGGAGACCTGGTTCGTGGAGTATCCGGTTCCGGTGTCCGGTATACGCAGAGTTGCGGTGACGCAGCAGCTTGTGAACCCTGTCATTGAGAAATACGACGGCAGTTTGCTGGTGACGGATGAAAAAGGGGAAGTGCGTTCCACTGCTCTTCTCCGCGACCGCTTCGACGGTCGGCACATAGTCAATCTGTATGAGCTGAGCGGTATTCCGTCCGTTCCGGGGCCGTTGTTTCTGTTTGCGGACGGTCATTCCGTACACCTGGTCGATCCGGCAGCCATGCGGATTCTTCCGGTGGAATGCCGGGAGGAGTCCGTAATGGCCGGCGGACAGGATATTACGGCGTGGGACATCTTCAACCGGGCACGGTATCTCGGCGTGTTCCGGGGCGGCAGCTTTCTGACGCCGGATCAGGCGAAGGAACTGCCGCTCCGCGTTATGTACGAAAACAGAAAGTCCGCCGCGGATCCCGGAGGAAACACGGCGGACCGGAGCTCTGCGCGGACGCAGTGATTATTTCTTTCCGGCGTTGTCTGCAAGAGCTTTGTTGATGACCTCGGAACAGCGTTTATTGGCAAGATTGCCCGGAGCATTGTGTCCGGCTGTCGGCGTAGTCTGAATATTTTTGGTGACGGAGTCCGGCAGATTGTTGTATGCCGCATAGACGGAGATCGGCGGGCAGACAAAATCCACGAATCCGGTGGTGAAGTAGGATTCACACTTGATGCGCTTGGCAAAATAGACGTTGTCGAAGTATTTGCCGGTTTCAATGGCTTTTTTATCCGTATCGTTGAGCTTTGCGCGGTTGGCGAGCTGAGGCCATCCGGGCCGGTGTCCGGCGAGACGTCCGGCATGGTCGCCGAGTGCGGGGACTGCCGCATAGCAGAATGTTACCTGCGGATCAAGCGCCGCCGCCACGATGGACTGTCCGCCGCCCTGACTTCCGCCGCGGACGATCAGAGTTTTGCCGTCCCATTCGGGAAGCGTTTTCACATAATCCAGTGCGCGCATGACGCGGAGATACATTTCTTTGAAGTAGAAGCGGTTGCGGTCGGTTTTGTTGCGGTGGCGGTAATCTTTCAGTTCGCCCTTGGCAAGATCCGCGTAGAACTGTGCGGGTTTTCCGTTTTCAATGCCGTGGGCGTTGACGTCGAAATGGATGTAGCGCGTTCCGGCGCCGTGCTGCTTATGGGCGCTTCGGACTCCGGCTCCGTGGTAGGAGACCACTGCGGGGAGCGAGCCTTTTTTCGCGTTTTTCGGCATACAGAGATAGCCGGAAACCGGCATCGCTCCGGCGCATTTGACTTTCACGTCGTAACAGACGGTTTTGTTTTTGAGCTTTTCCGGAACGGCGATTTCTTTGCGTTCCGCCTGAACGGGGACCTTGTTGAGTGCTTCGCGCTGAGTTTTCCAGAACGCATCGAAATCGGCGGGTTCGGGGGCGGATTCTGTGATTTCAAGCGGAGCGACCATTGCGCCGATCTCGCCGCGCAGATACTGGTTTTTCTGCTTCGGTTTTTTCACTCTTTTTCCATCCGGGCCGATCGCATAGACTTCGATGGAAACCCAGCCTGGTTTGTCGAGCTTTGTCGTTGCGACAACGGGCTTGTCGGAGACGGCGCTCTGCATTTTGCCCCAGTCGCCGTTGGCGGAGAGGCGGTATTGCAGTTTGACTCCGCTGACGGGTTTTTTGTCTTTCAGCAGCTGAACGGTGAAAGTGACGGGTTCGCCTTTTTTGTAAATGGCGTCGGCTTTGTCCGTTTTAACGGAGAACGAATAGTTTTCCGTTTTGACGGCTTCTTTCTTTGCGCCCGTTTCCTGTGCGGGAACGGAGAGCGGGATGCCCGTTCCAAGCAGTGTCATTGCGGCGACTGCCAGAGTGCGGATCGTTCGGATGTGCATGGCTGTTCCTTTGTTGTAAATTTGATGTTCTGCCGTTCCGCCGTTGCGGAACCGTGAGGATACTTTAGCCGCCATTTTTGTTTTTTGCAAATAAATCGGCTTAAATTCTTTTTGCAAATTCACGGAACGGTGCTACATTGGTGGAGTTTTCAAACAATGTCAACGCGGAGAATACAGAACGATGCCCGTACAACGGTCACAACGCAATCAGACGCTTTCCATTTCCCCGGAGGAAATGGAGATGCTGCGCGCCGGGCTTCATACGCCGGATCGCGCGCTTTCCGGAGAGGAGATGAGCAACCGGGTCTTTTCCGGTGATTTTTTTTCCATCGCGGAATTTCTGCCGGAACGGTCGGTCGATCTGCTGATTCTGGATCCGCCTTACAACCTTGACAAGGATTTCAACGGTTTCAAATTTTCCCGGATTTCCGACGGCGATTATCAGGAATATATCGACCGCTGTCTGCAACGGCTTCTTCCGGTGCTGAAACCCTCTGCGTCGGTCTATCTCTGCGGAGACTGGCACTGCACCGCCGCGCTGTATGCCGCCGCCGGGAAGTATCTGAAGATACGGAACCGCATTACCTGGCAGCGGGAAAAGGGACGCGGTGCGCTTCACAACTGGAAAAACTGCACGGAAGACATCTGGTTTGCCACGGTCGGAAACGAGTATTATTTTGATCCGGACGCCGTGAAGATCCGCCGGAAAGTCATCGCTCCTTATAAACATCGCGACGGGCAGCCGAAGGACTGGGAAGTGACTGAGGAAGGGAATTTCCGCATGACCTATGCGTCGAATTTCTGGGATGACATCACCGTGCCGTACTGGTCGATGCCGGAAAATACCGAGCACCCGACGCAGAAGCCGGAAAAGCTGATTGCAAAGCTGATCCTTGCCTCCTGCCCGGAAAACGGGCTTGTTCTTGATCCGTTTCTCGGTTCCGGAACCAGCGCCGTTGTCGCGGCGAAGCTCAAACGGCGCTACTGCGGGATCGAGCTCAACGCCGATTACTGCTGCTGGGCGCTGAAACGGCTGGAACTCGCCGCGCGGTCTCCGCGGATTCAGGGATATGATAACGGTATTTTCTGGGAACGGAATTCCGAACCGGGAAGAAAGCCGCGGAAAAAGGCGGCGGAACGCACTTCGCAGTCGTGACGCTTCCGTTCCGATTGCTGATTTGTAATGAATTTCCGGGCTGGAACCCGCCGGTTCCGGGAAAGATTTTTTTGCATTTTCCCGTTTCAATGATATATTGGTCGTAAAAAAAAACGGGAAAAACGGAAGGAGTTCCGATGAATATTATTATTATCGAAGACGATGCCAAAACCGCCTCATTTGTCTCCAAGGGACTCCAGCAGGCGGGTTTCAATACGGTTGTGGCGCCTGATGGAAAAGACGGTCTGTTCAAGATCCAGACCGGGGAATTCGATATTGCGATCGTTGATATTATGCTGCCCGGAATGGATGGTTTTACCGTGATTCAGAAATTGCGGGAATCGAAGATCTCCACACCGGTGATTGTGCTCAGTGCGAAGAACTCCGTGGAGGACAAGGTGCGCGGCCTTCAGGCGGGCGGAGACGATTACCTCGCCAAGCCGTTTTCATTCACCGAGCTGCTTGCCCGGATTCAGGCGCTCCTGCGCCGTGCCTCCAGTCAGGTGGAACCCACGACTCTCACGTTTGCCGATTTGACGATCGACCTGCTCAGCCACAAGGTCCATCGCGCCGGACAGCGGATCGACATTCAGCCGCAGGAGTATATGCTGCTGGAGTACCTTATGCGGAATGCGGGGCGGATCGTTTCCAAGACCATGATTATTGAACATGTCTGGGAATATAATTTTGATCCGCAGACCAATATCGTTGAAACAAGGATGTGCCGTCTGCGTGAAAAGATCGACAAACCGTTTGAACGGAAACTGATCCATACTGTACGCGGATTCGGCTATGTCATGGAATAATGCCGGCTTGTTCGGTACCGTCAAATTCCGCGTTGCGCTCTGGTACGCGGTCCTGTTTATTCTTTCGTCTCTGATCTGCTTTCTGCTGACGTTTGCGTATCAGAAACGCAGTCTGGATGCCCGTATGGACCGCTCGTTGACCGGTATTGCCGAAACGCTCCGCACGGAGTATCTGGCGGGCAACCGTGCAAAACGTCTCGGCCGCGAGATTCCGCTTGTGCAGGTTCCCGCTTCTCATTTCCGGGCGTATTACGAAAAATTTCCCGGCCTGCGCCCGCTGATCGCATTTGAAAACCCGTCTCTTGCCCGGATCCATTACAATGTGGTCGGTGCGGCGAACGGAAATCTTTTTCTGCTGCGGTTTGACGGAAACACGCTGTATTCACAGCAGATCAACAAGGAAGGCAATCTTTCGGCGCTCAAAAAGACGATCCACGACCGGGTTCTCAATACCGGCAGCCAGAATATTTTCTTTTCCGTGGTTGCGGCGGATGGTGAAGTCGTGGCGGAGTCGTCCAACATCGGGCAATTCCGCGCGGTTCTTGAACGGATGCACAGTGCGGAGCGTTACAGCACTCTGAACACTCCGGAAGGAACATTCCGCGTGCTTTCGGAAGAACTGTATGATGGAACGACGGTCCGGATCGGCCGCACAATGCGGCAGGTCCGGGAGAATCTGGAGGAATTCTCCCTGCTGTTCTGGATCGCGACGGCGGTCGTTCTTCTGCCGGGCATGATTTGCGGCTGGCTGATTGCGCGCCGGTTCGTCTCCGGCATCCGGCGTGTCGGCGATGCCGCCGCGCGGATCGCGGAAGGGGATTTTTCCCAGCGGGTCGCACAGAAAAACGACGGCAGGGAGATCGACGATCTGGTTTCCGTATTCAATGCGATGACGGCGAATACCGAGCGTCTGCTTACCGAGCTCCGCGATGTAACGGATAATGTTGCGCATGATCTGCGTACGCCGCTTACCCGGATCCGCACGATTGCGGAGATCACGATCAGCGGTCCGCAGGAGTTGGCGAATTACCGGGAAGCGATTATTGACATTGCCGAGGACAGTTCCGGCATGATCGCCATGATCAATTCCATGCTGGAGATTACCCGGATTGAAAACAACTTTGAAACTCTGAAAACGACGGATGTTTCGCTCAGTGCCCAACTGCATCAGGCGTATGACATCTTTTCCATGCAGGCGGAAGAGAAAAATCTGGAATTTATCCTTTCCCTGCCGGAACAGGAGGTGGTGATTGCCGCGGATAAACTCAAACTCCAGCGAGTGATTTCGAACCTGTTGGACAATGCGATGAAGTTCACGCCGGAAAACGGACGTGTCATTCTGTCGCTTGCCGTGGAGCCGGGAGCGGCCGTCATGCGGATTTCAGACAGCGGAGTCGGCATTTCCGATGCGGACAAGCAGCATATCTTTGAACGTTTTTTCCGCGCCGACGCCAGCCGGACCAAGCCGGGCAACGGGCTCGGGCTCTCCATGGTTCACGCCATTGTGCTGGCGCATGGGGCGACAATCGCGGTTTCCGACACCGCCAGTGGCGGGACCACGTTTACGATCCGGTTCCGCCTTCCCGGATAACGGCGCTTATTTGCGGATCAGGATGCCGATGACCTGCCTTTGAAGATTGCGGTGCCGTCCTTCGGGCAGGTTGAACCGTTCGCAGACTTTCTTGATGAGAGTGACAGTGTGTTCCGCCGGAGCGCTGGAGAGGTCGGCGGCGGAGCGTTCCATTTTCAGGCTGATTTCCGGTATCCGGCAGGTGAAGCCGAAATCCTCAGTGTGGAACGGTGTTTCCGTCAGGGAGACGTTTTCCACGCCGCGGATGGAGAGCTGGAGTGTCAGCAGTTCCGGAGAATACCCCATGAAGTCATACAGCTGGGCAATGAATTTGACCGCTTCCGAGAAAAATTTGACGAGGAACTGATACGAAACCCCTTTTTCAAACGGAAAAATGCCGGTGAAATAGAAAAGTCCGGATTGATACAGTTGCCAGAGCCGGTGACGGTCCGCCGAGAATGCCCGCAGGGAAACATTGGTGAAATAGGCATCCCGTATTTCTTCCGGCTGTATGAAAACCGCATCGGGAAACAGAATGAACGCTTCCTGAAGATGCATCCGCAGTTCGGAAAGGCTGAATTTTTCCGCGGTATAATCCGGCGGCATGACCGAGAGTGTGAGACGGAAATTCGGACCGGTTGCGGTGGCGCGGCGTTTGCTGAAAAACTCTTTGGAGTGCGCGGTCTCCTCCAGAAAACGGGACTGCTGCTGGCGTTCGTTCTGAAAGGAGTGATCTTCGTACAGAATGCCGCGGATCATGCGGCCGAGCATCTCCCGCTGTGTCCGCAGGGTCCGCTGGATCAGGGCGTGGATCTCGCTGGAACGGTATGCCGGCCGGCTGGAGGCGTCCGGCGTGCGGATGTAGAATGTGCCGAGGGAAAGCTCGTTTTCGCAGGAGGAGGTGCAGACGTGCGGAAGATTGCGGAACCGCCGGATCACGAATACGACATACCGTTTGCCGTCGACAACCGGACGTTCCAGTGTAAAATCGACGGCGGGATCGGCGAAGCGGTTGATGAAATTACCGACGTCGGTCGGATCGAACGAGTGGGATTCCTCCTCGGTGAGTCCGGTGAAAAGCGACGGCTGCCCCGATGCGTCTTCCCCGACTCCGACGACGACGTAACCGCCCTTTGTATTGGCCATCGCGATGCAGTGCCGGACGAATTTTGCCCGTCCGGCGCGGGATAATGATTTCCAGTTCTGGGCGGCTTTGTAATCAAGTTCGTCGGATTCGATGCCGCGGCAGATGATGGATCTCCAGTCCGTATTGTTCGTTTCCATAGTTGTTCTCCGGCGTTGTCTGTCCGTAGTATACAATCAGTTTGCCGGGAAATCCAGAGGAAAACCGGAAAAAAGCGGTTTTTCTTCCTCTCTGTCATTGTTTTTTCCCGGTACGGTCTTATATTAGATGACGTCAATTTCCGGAATTTTATTATAAAGAAAAGGGAATGAATCAGGAAATGAAACTTGGAAAACTGTTTTCCGATGGTGCGGTCATTCAGCGCCGCCAGTTCGTTCCGGTGTGGGGAGAGACTACGCCGGATTCCGTGGTGAAAGCGACTCTTGCGGGAGTTTCCGCATTCGGCGCAAGTTCTGCAAGCGGAGACTTTCTGTTCCGGCTTCCGCCGATAGAGCAGGCGGGCGGGCCCCATACACTCGTGGTTGAAAATCTCTCGAACGGAGACAAAGTTGAGGTCCGCGATATTCTGATCGGCGAAGTCTGGCTTGCTTCCGGGCAGTCCAATATGGAATTCACGACGGGAACCTCTCCCGTTCAGATGAAAGAGTTTCTGGAGATGAACCGGGATCCCTCCACGCTCCGTATGCTGACCGTTGTAAAGAGCGCCTCCAGCGCTCCTCAGGATTCATTCGAGGGAGAATGGCTGTATTCGGATGCACAGAATGTTCCCGCGTTTTCCGCAGTGGCGCTCTGGTTCGGCTATAAATTGCGGGAGCGTCTCGGCGTTCCGGTCGGTATTATTGCAAGCTCCTGGGGCGGAACAATCATTGAAGCGTGGACCAGCCGCAGTACGCTGATGCGCAATCCCGATGTCGCTCCGGCGATTCTGGACTACGAACAGCGGATTACCGGTGATCCCGTTTGGAAAGCCGCGGATATCGGAAAGATCATTCCGTCGCGTTTCGGATTGGACGTCAAGCCCGATCCCGGCAACAGGGGCGAGGGACTCGGCTGGGCAAAACCGGAGTTCGACGATTCCGCCTGGGTTGATTTCACCGTTCCCGGCTGCTGGACTTCGGAAGGGCTCGCCGGAAACGGCGCCGTCTGGATCCGCCGCGAATTTGAACTGCCTGCGGAATGGGCGGGAAAAGACCTCGTTCTTGAACTCGGCGGAATCGACAAGCATGATGTCACCTATTTCAACGGCGTCCGGGTCGGCGCGTCCGGTAAAGGGTTCGATGAAGCGTTCTGGTGCTCGGCGCGGAAGTATACCGTTCCGGGCAGTCTGGTTTCCGGCGGAAAGGTGCTGATCGCGATCCGGGCGTTTTCGTTCCTGTTCGACGGTTCGTTTAACGGCGACGCTCAGTGGTACCGGATTTATCCCGCCGATTCCGCCGGGCAGGCGGTAAATCTCGCCGGAACATGGAAATTCGGTGTGGAAGTGGATTTCGGCAAGGTTCCGGAACCGACTCCCCGGACCTCGGCGGGGCCGAACGTCCCGAACACATGGTCGATCCTGTTTGACGGCATGATCCGTCCGCTGATTCCGTATGCGATCCGCGGCGCGATCTGGTATCAGGGGGAAAGCAACGCCGGAACGATAGCCTCTTCCGCCGCTTACAAGCGCCTGATGACCGATATGATCAATGAGTGGCGGTTCTACTGGGGACAGGGCGATTTCCCGTTCCACATGGTCCAGCTCGCCAATTTCCGGATGCCGTGTTCTTATGACGCGAAAAGCACATGGGCGGTTCTGCGGGAAAGTCAGCGCCGTGCCTGTGAACAGCTTCCCAATGTCGGGATGGCGGTTACGGTCGACTGCGGGGACGCGAGCGATATTCATCCGAAGGACAAGCGTTCCGTCGGATTCCGTCTTGCGTACAGTTCCCTGCATAACGATTACGGCTGTGAGGACGTCGTTCCCGGCGGTCCGCTTCCGAAGCAGACCGTGATTGAAAACGGAGCGATCCGCGTCCGGTTTGAACATGCGCAGGGACTCCGGTTCGACGGCGATCCGCGCGGGTTTTATCTTGCCGGAAGCGACGATGAGTTTTTCCCGGCGGATTCGGTGGTAATCGACGGTCCGGGCGTTGTTCTGCGCTCCTCGAAAGTCCTTCGTCCGATCCGTGTCCGTTACAGCTGGTCGGATAATCCGGACGGCAATCTGTACAACAATATGCTGCTTCCCGCTTCTCCGTTTGAAGCGTAAGAGGTTCCGGATCATAAAAAACGGCGGGACGTCCGGAGTTTTCCGGGCTTCCCGCCGTTTTTATTTTGATTCTGAATGGAGTTTATCCCTGTTTCAGCCAGACGCAGATCGTGTTGGTTTCCCTGAACTGGTTTCCGGCGGAGGCGTAATCGCAGAGACGCGTTCCGTCCGGCCATTCGTAGAGTGCGGCGATCTCCGCATGAGGGATTCGCACCGGCTCCGCTGCCGGCAGAATGCAGGGAGTGTCGACACTACCGATCCGGGAATCCTGAACCAGCAGCACCGGGCCGCGTCTGATGGCGAACCGGGATGAACCGTCGGGCGCGGGAATCCGGACAATCGGCATCGGCAGCGTCAGGCGGATCCGGTCTCCGGGCGACCAGACTCGCCGCAGTTCGGCATAGCGTCCCTCCGCGGGGTTCCAGGATTTGCCGCCGGTCTCCAGTTCCGCTCCAAAGCACCAGCCCGGAATGCGCAGGGCAAGCGTGAATTCGACCGGATGTTCCGGCGAGATTTCCAGCAGAATCGCCCCGTCGTCGGGATAATTCCCGCTGATCTTCAGTTCCAGTGCCGTTCCGCCGACTTCCGTTTTGAGGGTGAGCGGTTCATAGAAGTTTACGGCGATTCCGCCGTCGCTGCGGCGCATTGCGGCAAACATTCCGCCGACTCCGAGCGCTTCGGGTCCTTGCGCAAGACAGCAGTCTTCGCCATATCCGGCGATCTGGTCACCTGCCGGACGCTTGAACGAACATCCCGCCAGCGGAGTCGGGTTGCGGTGCATCCACCAGGAGCCGTCGGCGTTCATTGCGCCGACGACGCCGTTGCAGAGCATGGTTTCCATCACGTCGGCAATCGCGGCGTCTCCGGTCAGACGGAGCAGATGGTTGGCGAACCGCAGAACGGTCGTCGTGACGCAGGTTTCGCCGAGGGCGGTTTCCGCGTGCGCCTGCATCTGCCGGATTGCTCCGTTGTCCCAGAATTCGCCCCAGATGTCTTTGAGTCCGCCGGCTCCCGTGATGAACAGTTCATTGCGGACAATATCATGGAAATAGTGCAGAGCGGTTTCAAGCAGCTCCCGGTTTCCGGTATCGCGGTAGAGTTCCAGCAGGCCTTCAAAACAGGAGGTCATTTCGTAGGCTTTTCCATTGCCGAGATCGGCGGGTTTTCTGCCTGCGCGCGACTCCCGGAACAGGTTCATGGATTCCGCGCAGCCGGAATCGGCGAGCCTCCGGGCGAATGCGAAGAATTCCTCTTCTCCGGTCATCCGGGCGGCAAGTTCGACCGCGCCGAGAATGGAATTGGCGGGCATTCCGTCGTGCCAGAGCCCGTCGCCGGGACGTTTCCTGTCCGGAAAACTTGCAATCAGATTTTCCGTCATGCGGCGGATCGTTTCAAGAACGCGTGGATCCGCTTCGATGCAGCGGTAATAACGGCAGAGTCCGAGCAGGGCGTATTTGCGCCCCCAGACATCCCAGTCGGCGAGCCGTTTTTCCGGCGGATAGGTGCTGAGACAGCCGTCCGCTTCCATGCAGTCGCAAAGCCCGTGTACCGCCTGACGGATCATCGTTTCGAGTTCAGGGTCGGGATTGGTTTGCAGGATGCGGATGGCGGACCGGACGATCTTTCCCCAGAATTCGCCGCGCCAGCGCCCGTCACAGTCTTCGTGATCGCGGAACGAGCGCACGAGTTTCCCGTAATCGACTTTTTTCAGCCGGTTTTCCGTTGTGAGCCGGATCGCTTTTCCGAGTCGGCCATTGAGAGTAACGCACCCTGCCGGAAATGCGGATAACGGTTCCTGTATCATTGAAATATCCTCATCTGTTGTATTTGGAAGTGTTGTGCGGGTTGTTCCGTTCAGTAGACGATTTCAAAAAACGGAGTTCCGTTTTTCAGTTTTGACGTGTCCAGCGCAAGGATCAGCCTGCCGTTTTCCAGCGAGCAGGGGAGCTCCGCAAAACGGGTTCCGTCCAAATGAAGCGCGTAGACTTTCGGCTTTTTCCCGTGTGTGGTCGCCAGTTCGATTCTGCATTGGATCGACTCCATCAGCACCGGCAGTTCGCCGGGATTCACGCAGCAGAACAGAGAGGCGTTTTCAAACGTCATGTTCGAGTTGAATGCGTTTGTCGCGACCGTCAGCAGGATGCGGGAAGCGTTTTTCAACGTCTGATCCGCGTTCAGCGATGCCGCCGTGACCGAGGCGGGAACAGAGACATTCCGCACGGAGAGGGCGGGCAGAACGGCGCTTTGCCCGCGTTTGAGGATCGCTCCTTCCAGTCGCGGCGTGACCACGTTCATGGTGAGCCGGTTCGTGTCCAGCGTCAGCTCTCCGGTTTCGCTCTGATAAATGCGTTTGTTCCAGTCGGTTTTATTGGCGGAGGAGAGAATCCCGCTCTGTCTCAGCTTGGCAAGCAGTTTCGGAAAGTCTGTGCCGTCGGAATTGTCCGCGCTGACGTACCAGCTGGAGACCCGGAGTGGCGAGAATGATTCCGGTTCCAGCTGGAGAGTCGGCGTGAAACTGCCGACCTTGACGAGCGGTTTTCCTTCCGGATAGAGAATTCCGGTTTTGGTCAGCATGGAGAGCTTGCCGTAATCGTCGGCGATCGCGGCAAGATAGTTGTCCGGAAACAGCCTGGAGTTTTTGAGCAGAAGCCCGACGGAATGCGGAGCCTCTTTCACATCTTTGCGCATGAAAAGCAGTGCGGTGACGGTTTCGGAAGCGTGGGCGATCGGGTCCATTCCATGCTCCATAGTCCACATCGGATCCACGGTCAGCCGGATGGTGTCATTATGCGGTGTAAGATTGTCCCATCCCTGAAGAGCCGCATAGGAGCCGAAATAGAGTCCGCGTTCATGGCGGTAGCGGTTGAATGAACTGTGCGAATACTCCGTGATCATGTACGGACGGTCAAAAAAGCGCGCGGTTGCGGCGGAACGGAAGTAGCTGGAACTCAGCGAGCTCGTCTGGTCGACGGTCATGTCATTATTGCGTCCGCCCATATAGACCGCCCCTTTGCATTTCGGGACCAGATTCCGGGTCGGTACCGGGTTCGGATGGGCGAAATAGGTGTGCTGGGCGATTGCCGGAACCATGGACCGTGCAGGCACTTCCATCGTCCGCATGATCATGTCCCAGTGGTGGAACAGCCCCGGATAACCGGCTTTCCGGACGGTTTTGAAATACCATGCGGTCATTTCCCGCATCGTTTCGATCAGGAAATCTCCGGTGTCCCGTGCCGCCGTTCCGCCGCCGCGGAGAACGGATTCGCTTACCGTTCCGGCTTTTTCAAAGGTCACGTCCGCGCCCCATGCCTTGGAGAGAGCCCGTTCCGTTCCGTATTTTGCGCGCAGCCATGCCGCAAACGGTTTCCGGAAACTTTCGATCTCCTTGGAATTGCCCAGACGGAAGTCCTGTTCGTTGAAAAAGTTGACAAAAGCGACCGCCGGTTCATCTTTCAGTTTCGTTCCGGTGTACGGATTTTCCCGGTTCATCAGATAATTCACCGCAACTTCCCAGTGCTTCCGGAATTTCGGGTCGAACAGCAGCTGGTTTTTAGTGAGTTCGTCCGGACCTTCCAGATACGCCATTGAGTACCCCGGTCTGTTCATCAGGTCGATGTTCAGGTAGATTCCGCGGTCTTTGAAGCATTTCACAAGATAGTCGAAACGGTCCATGTTGCCCGGATCGAACGGGATCTCTTCCGCCGTCTGCGGCAGTCCCGCCTGTGCGATTGTCCGGTGCGGGCGCTGGTGGATCTTGTAGCCGATCAGATAACGGTTGAGATAATGGACACGGATCAGGTTGTAACCCTGTGCGGCGATGGCGTCCGCAAACCGTTCAATATCCTGCTTGGTCCAGGTATGCGCCCGCAGCCGCCAGTAACTGGGACTGAAGTTCATTCCGAAAAACCGGACGGTTTCATCCGGTTTCTTTTCAAACGCCAGTTTGCCGGCGGAATTGACGATGACGCGTCCATAAGTTCCCGCCGGTACGCGTTTTCCGTTCAGCTCGGAAAAATCAAGCGCGGTTCCTTTCCGGATCAGAAAACGGTCGTTCGGCAGCGGACGGTATTTTGCGGATTCCGTCACTTTGAACAGTCGGAGCCTGGCTTCCGGGTCCGCTACATACGGGACCGCGCCGCAGACGAAGCGGCAGCCGTCACTTCCCGCCAGAACTTTTACCGAAAGCGTGTTTTTCCCTTTTTTCACCGGGATGTTGAAAACGTGGTTGGCGGGCGCAAACGGTTTGATCCGGTTGCCGTCCCGTTCCGTTCCGTACACCCGTTTTCCGTTGACCGAGGCGGTGAACCACCAGTCGGCGGCCATGCCGAGCTGCATGAATCCCTCTTCCGGCGATTCAAACTGATTGACGAAAACGAACTTCGTTTTTTCCGCCGGAGCTTTTCCGTTTTCAAGGACATGGAACGTATTGTCTTTCAGGGTGACGGACTGCGTTTTCCCGTCCGGAGTTGTCAACTGCCACTGCGGGGCAAGAGCGAGCGGCAGAATTTTCGGCGCATCGGAGAGAGTCGCGGGACCGAAAAAGAGTTCTCCGCTTTCCGGGTAGGAGGCAAGCATCATTCTCGGCAGAACGTATTCGCCGCCGGGAGTCAGCTCCATTTTGAAATCCAGCGTGCAGGTCTGCCACTCCGGGGAGACGCTCAGGACCCGGAAATTTCCTTTCTGCAGGGGAGTGTATGGCGCTCCCGCCAGCGCGGGAACGATCCGTATTTCTCCGTTCCGGTTTCCCCTGTACTGGAATTGGATCCGGTAGCTGCGGTCTTTTTCCAGTACGCCGCGATACAGAAACGATACCTGGATCGCATGGCCTGGCGCACCGTGCGCCACCTGCTTCAGCGTGACTTTCAGAACGGGTTTCCCATCCGGAGTGGTTTCGTCTGTGATTGTTTTTTCCAGCATTGACCCTTTTGCCGCATAGAAGATCATACGGTCCGTTTTCAAGTCGCGTTCCGTTTCGTAACTCCATGTTTTAAGCTCTCCGGCGGAGCAGAGAAGGGTGGAAAACAGCAGTATCGTCAGTAATTTATACATGGTCGGGTTCCTTTCCGTGGTTTGGTTCAATTATATGGCATCCAGTTTTTCTGCTTCGCCGGCAGCCATTGCTGACTGACGGTGTAATGGTCGTGAGAGCCGACGTGTCCATCGAAAAACAGAACGTTTGCCCGGTTGTTGTGGGAATAAGCGACACCGCCCTGTTCCGGATTGTTTTCCGGATTGACCCAGTATGCAATATCCCATTTCCCTTCCGAATTGGTGGAGTTTGCCTTGCCGCGTGTTTCGATCCATTGGAGTTTGGAAGAGGGATTTTTCACTTTCCGCAGGTGCATTGCTTTATAGCCGTTCTGCAGGGTGGCTTGGGAGCAGTTGATCGCATAGAAGCTGATCCGTACGGTTCCGATGTATCTCGCCCATACTCCGACAGTGGCTCCGTTATATTCATTACATTTCCAACGTTCGATTTGCGGACAGAGCACTTTTTTCGGTACCCATGTGGCTGCCCAGTCGTTTTTGTTGAGAAGCATCCGGATGAAGTGCAGGGTATGCGTACCGGTGTTGTACCAGGGGGAACCGCCGCTGCCATCAATGTTCGGAAACATCACGTCTTCGTTCTCGCTCAGGTACATCGCGGAAACCGTTCCGATGGTTTTCATGTTGGAGGTGCATTGAATCGCCCGCGCGGTTTCCCTCGCTTTGTTCAGCGCCGGAAGAAGCATTCCGGCAAGAATCGCGATAATTGCGATTACTATGAGGAGTTCTATAAGGGTGAACTTTGTTCTTTTCTTCATATCTGTTTTTCTCCTTTCCATGGTTTTTCTCTGTATCATTATACTATATTTTCCTGTTTTTGACAACCCCTGTTTGTGAAAAAATACTGAAATAAAATGAACAATGAATTATTTCAGCACGTCGTTCACAACGCGTCTGACCGCTTCGAGGCGCGCATAGCCGTACTGTCTGTCCGGTTCCAGATAGGCACCCTCCGTCCACTCGTTCCAGCAGGCGAGATGCAGCAGTTCGGCGGTTGATTCCGGCGAAGCCGCGAACCGGGCGATGTGGCGCAGTGCCTGTTCGAACAGCTCCGGCGTGTTGTTGACAACGACCGTTCCGAACGGATAGCCGACTTTCTCGAACATATCCGACTGCACCGTGCGCGGGGAGCAGTCCCAGCCCGGCGTGACGACCGGATTGTAGGGAACGTTCAGCTTTTCCGTGATTTCCGCGGCAAAATTCCGGTTGCGTTCGAACCAGTCGGCATATTCCATCTTCGGGAATCCCTCCAGTCCGCTCCAGTTGTAGGCGGAGACCATGTCGAATCCGGCGTCTTTAATGGAAGCGTTGAGCACGTCCGGTTCGTTCCAGCGGTCCCAGCAGAAAAGATTGGAGTCGAGCGTGAGTGTTCCGAGTCCGGCTTTTTCGACTCTTGCGCGGAAATCGTCGAACAGCATCCGCGCGGCGCGGGGACCGCCGAGGTCGCGGATCATCCGGGACGGCTGGAAGATCGAAAAGTAAACGCCGCCGTTGACGCGCAGATAGTTCGGCTTGCCGAAATATTCGCGGATGCAGTGATCGGTGCAGCGGATAAACGTTTCCGGCGTTGTTCTGCCGATCGTTCCCCAGAGCGGTTCCGCGGGTTTCCAGTAGCTTCCGGGGTGCGCATACATCGGGTCATGGTTCGCCCACATCAGAGCGAATTGCAGATCGGCGCAGTTCGGAGCTTTCAGAAATCCTTCCTGAAGGCAGCGTTCCCGGTAGGAACCGTCTTCAAAATAATACCAGTCGAAAATGAATGCGTCGATTCCGTGTTTTGTGGCGTCGGCGATTTTGCGTGTCATGACTGCCGGATCGGCTTCGTCGTCGAATCCGTACAGCGGTTCTTTCGGCTGTTCGTGTCCTTCGAAACGGGGGGTCGCGTACCGGGTCACGCGCCATTCGGTCCATCCTTTTCCGTGGATGCTTTCGTTCCGTGGGTCGACATGCCAGTTCGGGAAATAATACGAACAGACAATCGGTCTCTTCTTCATGATCGGTTTCCTTTGAGTTTTCGTTTTTTACGGCTTTCCGTAAATGTTCCGTGCAGATTTATTATACAATAATTCCCGGTTTTCCGCAAGAACCGTTCCGGGGAAAATACTGAAATAAAATGAACAATGGCTTGACAAACCGCGCCGGATGTGGCATGGTATTTCCGGAAATCGGGGAGAACTGCAATGCCGGGAAAAATCACGATGGAGGATCTTGCACGGGAAGCGGGCTGTTCGCGTCCGCAGGTGTCGCGCGCATTCAACGGAAAACCGAATGTTGCGCCGGAAGTGCGGGAACGCGTGCTCGCCGCCGCGAAGCGTCTCAACTACCGGAACACGGCGAACCGCCGTCAGATACGGATTGCCGTGATCACGCAATCCATCGGCAGTATTTACGGCTCGGTGATGCTGGATGCTCTGATGAAGCAGGCCTGCGAACGGAACTGGGTCTGTCACATCGTGCACGAACAGTTCATACATACGATCTCCGATTATTTCTACGACGGCGCGATCAGTCTGATCTTCAACGATTCGTGGGCGCGGAAATGGGCCGAGGAACGGACGACTCCGCTGGTGATGGTCAACAGCTACGGGACGGCGCTTGATAAAGTCTGTTCCGTTGATCCGGATTCTTACGACGGCAGCTGTCTTGTGCTCCGCCATCTGAAGCGGCTTGGGCACAGGAAAATTGCCCGTGTCCATATCGTCGGTCCGGGGGAAGTGACTTATCATCGCGGACAGAACGAGTTTCTGAGAGCCGCCGCCGAACTCAATCTCGGCGATTCCGTGCGGAATTTTCAGTTTGTGGAGCAGAGTACGCTGAAAAGCGGTCTTCTTTCCGTTCTGGAACAGGGATTTACGGCGGTGTATATGATTCATCAAAGTCTGGCGGTTCCCGCGGCGAAGGTGATTCTGGATGCGGGATACCGGATTCCGGAAGATGTGTCGCTGGTGACTTACGAGTTGAACGGCATATCCGCCCATCTCATGCCGCCGCATACCACGCTTGATTTTGATTACAGTGCGCTTGCCCGCCGTGCGTTGGAAGAGCTCCGTTTGCGGATGCTCGGCAGAGCGACCGGCGGCGGATCGGTTCTGATTCCCAATATTCTCACCGTGCGCGGTTCGACAGGCCCGTGTTCCCGTAAGAGCTGACAGTTCCCGTTTCCCCGCAGCCGGATGCGGTGTTATGAATTTTTCATTTGTGTCTCTTGACTTTTCCGGAAACGAGGGCATATTATCAGTTAACCCGGTTTAATCGACAGGAATCGAATGAAAGTAACGATCAAAGACATTGCGCGGAAAGTTCAGGTTTCAAAGACGCTGGTTTCGCTGTATCTGAACGATCATCCGCTTTCGGCGAAGATTTCGGCGAAAACCAAGGCACGGATTGATGAAGCGGTCCGGGAGCTTGGGTACCGTCCGAGTTTCGCCGCGCGCGCTCTGGCGAAAGGACGAACCGGGACGATCGGGATGATCGTCGGGGCGATCCGCGATCCGTTTTCCTATTATCTTGCCGATCTTGCGATGCGGGAGGTGGAACGCTATCACTGCCAGCTGTTGCTTATGATGACGAATCAGGACCGGCGGGACCGCAACCGCTGTCTGGAACGGCTGTTGGAGAACCGGGTGGACGGCGTGCTCTGCTGTTCCGAGCTTCCGTCGGATACTCCGCTGTATGTCGAACTTCTGGCGCGCCGCTTTCCGCTTGTCGCGGTGAACCGGAAACAGGCGGATTTCTCCTGCATATACAATGATTTTTCTCCGGCGGTGGATGAGCTGCTCGCCTGTCTGGATTCCATCGGGGCGGAAACGCTTTACCTGATCAGCACGGCAGGCAACCGGATCGCCGGGCTTTTGCGTTCCGGCTGTGCGGCACACGGGATCCGCCTGACGGCTTCCCGGAATCTTGTCACCGACTCTGATATGGAGGCGATCTGCGGAACCGTTCTGCGGCGTCGGCCTCCGTTTCTGTTTCTGACGAACTGCCGTGCGGCGCGGGTGGTTGTCAACGAGATCCGTCGTGCCGGAATTGACTATTTCCCTGCGATTTTCACGGTTTATACACTTCCCGCCGATATGATCGACGATTCCCGGATTGCCGGTGCGATCCAGTACAATTTTACCCCGCTGATCACCTGCGGGCTCGAAATGCTGAACCGTCAGCTGGAAGCCTCCGGAACAGCGGAGCGCGAAGAGACCGTACTGCCCGCGCGTTTTCTCCGGCAGGACCGGTTTTGTGAGCTTGAAACTCTCGGACGTTACAATTTCAGAACCAGCTAACATAGCAGAAAGGATTTTTTCAAGATGAATAATCAGCCTCAGATCCGTGTGCCGGGTTTTCCGGCAATCGAACTGAACTCCAGTGTGGCGATTGACCGCGCCGCGCCCGAACAGCTCCTTTGGAAAGCGGACGGTTCCGTCTTTACCGCCGCCACTCCGGGCGGAACATGGAAACTTGTCCTTGCCGAACGCGACGGTCGTATCGACGCCGCCTTTACCGGAACTCTGAACAAGCCGGCGGAATTCCTGGACGTGACGCTGTTCAATGTTCCGTCATTTGCCGCCGATCATGTTCTGCCGCAGGCGGTCCGCATGGGCGGCTGTCAGGCGTATGACCTGACGGCGATGGAGGATTCCGCCGCGTTCACCGGGGAGCTGCTCGCCTCCGTTACGAAAAACGGCGTCACGCTTCAGTGTTCGACTCCGTTCCACGGCGGTTTTCCGGTGCTGTTCCAGGGAACGGCGGAGAAAGGGCATATCCGCGATTTCCGCGTCGTTTCGCCGGTTCATTACCACGGTTCGACGGAGATCGCATTGCCTGTTGTTTCGTTCCGTTCCTCTTCCGACGGCTTTGCGCTTCTGGAATCTTACGGCGATGAAAACTGCGATGTGAAAAAGACCTTCGACACTCCGTCCGCCGGATGGAACAGCTGGGATTATTACCGCTGGACCATCACCGAGGAGGAAGTCCTGAAAAACGCGGAGTTCATCGCAAAGGATCCGGTTCTTTCCCGGCACGTCAAACGGATCATTGTGGATGACGGCTGGCAGTATTGCTACGGCGAATGGGAAGCGAATTCCTATTTTCCCTCCGGTATGGAATATCTTGCAAAAGAGCTGACGAAGATGGGATTCGAGCCCGGACTCTGGTTCGCTCCCGCAATCGCGGAACCGCACAGCCGCATTGCCCAGCTTGATTATGATATGCTTGCCCGTTCCGCCGGCGGACAGCCCTGTCTGGCATACGAGTGCATGCGCCGTTTCGGATTCGTACTTGACCCGACGGTGAAGAAGACGGAAGAGTTTATGGAAAAGACTTTCCGCCGTTACGCCGATATGGGCTATAAGTACTTCAAGCTTGATTTCCTCTGTTCCATGTTCAAGGCGCCGCGTTTTGCCGATCCGCTTGTGAAGCGCGACGAGCTGATCCCGCGTCTGTTTGAGCCGATTTATCGCGGAATCGGCGGCCGTGCCGTTCTGCTCGGCTGCAACTATCCTTACACCGCCGGAAACAGCATGGTGGAAGCGGTCCGTATCGGAGCGGATATCCATGCGCGCTGGGAGAGTACTTCGCGCAACAGCTCCGCGGTTGCCGCACACTTCTGGGCAAACAAGAAACTGTGGCTGAACGATCCCGATTTCGCGCTTTGCCGTTCCGCCCGGACCTCGAACGATCCCGATCTGAACCGTCTGAATCCGATGTGGCCGTTTGTCACACCGGAAGACGGTTACGATCCGAGTCGCGAATTCAAACTGGCGTCCATGGATCGCGCCGGACTGGAAGTTCTGCTGAGCGTGGTGCTCGCGGCGGCGGGAGCGGTCAATCTTTCCGACAAGATGACTCTGCTGAACGATGAGGGACTTTATCTTGCTCGCAAGGTGGTGAGTGCGGAATCCGGCGAGGCGGCGCGTCCGCTGGACCTTTTTTCCTCGGATCGTCCCGCGCGTTATCTTCAGAAACTGAAATCCGGCTGGCGCGTTCTGCTGATCAACTGGAGCGATGCCGCCCGGACCATGTCGTTCGATCTTGCCGCACACGGCGTCTGCGCTTCCTCCGCAACGGATTTCTGGAGCGAAAAACCGGTTGCAGTCGGTTCCGGAAAGCTGGAATTTGAACTTGCCCCGCGCAGCTGCAAACTGATCGAACTCCGGTGATCCGGAGCTGTCGATGCGGTTTCCCGCATTTGGAGGGACACGGAGAAGAAACCTCTTCTCCGTGTCCCGTTTCATAAAAAACGTATTTTTTTGGAAAAACAGTTTGCATTTGCCAACGATGGCAACTATCTTAAGCCAGAAACGGAATTCAAACAGGAAAGGGAATGGAAATGACTCAGAAAAAATATGTGCTTGTCGGAACCGGTTCCAGATGCGGAATGTATCTGGAAGCGCTTGCCGGAGATTTCAAGGATGCGGGTGACATCTGTGCGCTCTGCGACACCAATCAGACCCGTATGAACTACTGGAACAAACGGCTTCAGGAAAAATACGGACACGCTCCGCTGCCGACCTACAAGGCAAGTCAGTTTGATCAGATGATCGCCGACATCAAGCCGGACAAAGTGATCGTCACCAGCATGGACCGCACACACCACAAGTATATCTGCCGGGCAATGGAACTCGGCTGCGACGTCATTTCCGAGAAACCGATGACGGTCGATCCGGAGAAGTGCCAGCAGATCATCGACACCATCAAAGCGACCGGAAGACACCTCACCGTCACGTTCAATTACCGGTATTCTCCGCGCAATACCAAAATCAAGGAGATTATCCGGAGCGGCATGGTCGGCGAAATTACCAGCATTCATTTTGAATGGCTGCTCGACACGAGTCACGGAGCGGATTATTTCCGCCGCTGGCACCGCAACAAGAATAATTCCGGCGGGCTCATGGTCCACAAAGCCACTCACCATTTCGACCTCGTCAACTGGTGGATTGATTCCGCGCCGAAGACCGTTTTCGCGATGGGCGATCTCAAGTTTTACGGCAAGGAAAATGCCGAGAAGCGCGGCGTAGCCGAATTTTACAGCCGTGCCCGCGGAAGCGAAACCGCCGCCAAAGACCCGTTTGCCCTGCATGTGACCGAAGAGGACACCACGCTTCAGGAACTCTATTACAATGCCGAGCATGAGGATGGCTATTTCCGCGATCAGAGCGTATTCGGCGATGGTATTTCCATTGAGGACAATATGGGCGTGATGGTCCGTTATGAGAACAACGTTGTCATGACCTACTCCCTCAATGCGCACTGTCCGTGGGAAGGCTACCGGGTCTGCTTCAACGGAACGAAAGGACGTCTTGAGTTCAACGTTGTGGAAAAATCCTATGTCAGCGGCGGACACGAGGACTTCAATCAGCCCGGTATGCGTGAACTGGAAGGCGACAAGAAGACGCTCGTTCCCGAAATCATTTTCCAGCCGCACTGGGGCAAACCGCAGGTCATTACCTATGACGCGGGCGACAAAGGCGGACATGGCGGCGGAGATGTCCGTCTCCTCAATCATGTGTTCCGCGGTGCGCAGGATGATCCGCTGGGTCATGCCGCGGGATACCTTGATGGCGCCCGCTCCATCCTGACGGGGATTTCCGCCAATATTTCGATGAAGACCGGACTCCCCGTCAACGCAAACGATCTCGTGAAATTCTGATAAAGTCTGAACAGGAAGGAATACGATTATGAAACTGCTGAAACGTGAAACCGCTCCGACTCTTCCCGTCAAGGTTCTCCAGTTCGGAGAAGGAAATTTTCTTCGCGCATTCATTGACTGGATGATCCATGAAATGAATAAACAGGGCAAGTTCAACGGACTTGTTCAGCTTGTGCAGCCGCTTCCGACCGGGCTGACGGACCTCATCAACGCGCAGGATGGTCTTTACACTCTCATTCTGCGCGGCATTTCCGACGGCAAGGTTGTGGAAAACCGTGAAGTCATTGAATCCGTCAAAGGCTGTCTGAATCCGTATGCCGACTGGGCGGCGGTCGTCCGGGCGGCGGTCAATCCGGATCTCCGTTTCGTGTTTTCCAACACCACGGAGGCGGGCATTGAATACAAGCCGGAGCCCTATACGCCGGGTGTCTGCCAGAATACCTATCCCGCCAAACTGACGAGTCTGGTATTTGAACGCTGGAAAGCATTCGGCGGCGATGCCTCGAAGGGACTTGTTTTCATTCCCTGCGAGCTTATCGACAGGAACGGCGCGACGCTGAAAACGCACATGCTCCATTATGCCGCCGACTGGGGTTTCCCGCAGGAATTTTCCGCGTGGCTTGAGAACAGCTGTCTGTTCATCAACACGCTGGTGGACCGCATTGTCGCCGGTTATCCGCGTGCCGAGGCGGAAAAGATTTGCGCGGAACTCGGTTATCAGGACAATCTGCTCGACTGCGGCGAAATTTTCCATTTCTTCGTGATGGAGGGACCGGAATCCATTCTCCGGGAACTGCCGCTGAAGGAGTGCGGGCTGAATGTGGTTGTGACGGATAATCAGACGCCGTACCGCACCCGCAAGGTGCGTTTCCTGAACGGCGCGCATACCGCGAATGTGTTGGCGTCGATTCTCGGCGGGCTCACATTTGTCGATGAGATGATGAATGATCCCGTTTTCGGGAAAATGGTCCGCAAGGCGATTTACGGCGAGATTTTCCATACAGTCAATCTGCCGGAAAATGAAAAACAGTTCTTTGCGGATTCAATCGTGGAACGCTTCCTGAATCCGTTTGCTCAGCACCGTCTGCTTTCGATTTCGCTGAACTCCGTTTCAAAATGGAAAGTGCGCGTTCTGCCGAGTCTGCTCGACTATACGGAACTCAAGGGCGAACTGCCCGCCGTGCTTGCGTTCTCGCTTGCCGCCCTGTTGCGTTTCTACCGTCTGACCGTGGATGCGGACGGCAAGGCGTCCGGCTCTTACAACGGCATCACATGGCCGGTTTCCGATTCGGAGGATGTGATCCGTTTCTTTGCCGGGATTTCCGGCGAACCGGTTGCGGAATATGTCCGCAAGGCGTTGGCGAATACGGCATTCTGGGAGATGGATCTCAACACCGTTCCCGGACTGACCGACTATGTGACCGCAAAGCTGGAGGCGATCGACGGTATCGGCATCCGCGACGCTGTGAAAACCGTGCTGTAAGGATTCGTGACCATGCAGAGCATCCGGATCAATCCTTTGGACAATGTGGCGGTCATGCTGGATGAGTCCTCGGCGGAAATCCCGCGCGGACACAAGTTCGCACTCCGGGATATTGCCGCAGGCGAGAACATCATCAAATACGGTATGCCGATCGGCCGTGCGACGCGCGGAATCCGCAAGGGCGGGCATGTTCACACGCAGAACATGAAAACAAACCTCGACGGGATTCTGGAATATTCTTATGAGCCGGTCGAAATCCCGGTTCATCCGGCTGCCGGAACGGAAACGTTTTCCGGATTCCGCCGCAAAAACGGATCGGTCGGGATCCGCAACCATATTTTCATCATTCCGACGGTCGGCTGTGTGAACAAACTGGCGCATACGCTGGCGGAGCGGCTGAACCGCACGCTTCCCGTCGGAAGCGTGGACCGCGCCGTCGCGATGGAGCATCCGTTCGGTTGTTCCCAGCTTGGCGGCGACCATGAGATGACCCGCGCCATTCTTTGCGGACTCGTCAAACATCCGAACGCGGGCGGCGTGCTCGTGGTCGGGCTCGGATGTGAAAACAACACGATTGATTCCTTCCGGGAAAAACTCGGAGAGATTGATTCGGACCGCATCAAATTTCTGGTTTCGCAGAAAGAATCGGATGAAGTCGCCGCCGGAATGGAGATCCTGAACGGGCTTGTCAGAGTTGCATCGCAGGATGTCCGCACGGAAATTCCTGTCGGCGAGCTTGTCGTCGGACTCAAATGCGGCGGTTCGGACGGACTCAGCGGAATCACGGCGAATCCGCTTGTCGGGCGTTTTTCCGATTGGCTGACCGCGCGCGGCGGAAGTACGATTCTCAGCGAAGTGCCGGAGATGTTCGGCGCGGAGACGCTTCTGATGGCACGCTGCCGCAGCCGTGAGGTGTTTGACAAATGCGTAAAGATGGTGAACGAATTCAAACAGTATTTCACCCGTTACGGACAGACCATTTACGAAAATCCTTCTCCCGGCAATAAAGCGGGCGGGATTTCGAGCTTGGAAGACAAATCGCTCGGCTGCACGCAGAAAGCGGGCAGTTCCGCGGTCAACGATGTCCTGCTGCCCGGTGAACATGTCCGGGAAAAAGGACTCAATCTGCTGACGGGCCCCGGCAACGACATGGTTGCTTCGACTCTTCTGGCGTCTTCCGGCGCGCACATCATTCTGTTCACCACCGGACGCGGTACGCCGTTCGGTTCGGTCGTTCCGACGCTGAAAATTTCCTCCAATACCGCGCTGGCGGAATTCAAGCCGAACTGGATCGACTTTGACGCCGGCCGTGTTTTGAATGAAGATCCTGCCGTTGTCGACCGCGAATTTTTCGCAAAGGTTCTTTCCGTCGCCGATGGAGAGGAAGCCGCGAATGAGCGCAACGGTTACGAAGAGATTTCCATTTTTAAGGATGGCGTGACGCTTTGACCCCGTTTTTCGACGACAATGACTCTGTTCCGCGCAGGAGCCGTGGCCGGAGTCATTGAAGAGAAGACGGGCTTCTGCCGGCGGTTTATTTTTTCGTTTATTCCGGAAAATTCCGGGAATAATAAAGACGGCAGCCGCTGATTTCCCGGAAAATTTTTGTTTCTTATCTTGAAGAATTCTTGTTTCCGATGTAGAATACGGAGTTGTTTAAGATTGAAACTTATGGAGTCTTCCGATGCCCGATGATAAAAGTCTGACGCCCATGATGCAGCAATACGTCAAAGTGAAGGCTGAAGCGCCGAAGGACGCGGTTCTTCTCTTCCGTATGGGCGATTTCTATGAAATGTTTTTCAATGATGCGAAGATTGCGAGTCCGATTCTGGAAATTGCCCTGACCACCCGCGCCGGGTATCCGATGTGCGGTGTGCCGTATCATGCGCTCGACATTTATCTGCCGAAACTTCTGGAAGCCGGGGTGAAAGTCGCGATTGCGGAGCAGCTGGAAAATCCGGCGCTTGTCAAGGGAAATGCGATTGTTAAACGCGGTATCACCCGCGTCATCACGCCCGGTTCCATTACCGAAGGCCCGCTGCTGAAACCGTCCGACAACAATTTTCTCTGCTCCTATTTCAGTATTCCGTCGAAAAATGTTTATGCTTTGGCATGGCTCGACATCAGCACCGGGGAATTTCTCGCCGCTGAATTCCGCAATATCCAGGAAGTTTCCGACGAACTGGCAAAGCTGCATCCGCGCGAATGTGTCGTTCCGGCGTCGCTGCTCGCCGAATGGCGCAAGGACTCCGTTTCCAAGCCCGATACTCCGCAGAATCTGTTGTGGACCGAGCTGGATGACTGGATCTTCACCTATGAAAACGCATCCGGACTTCTGAACCGTCATTTCGGCACTATCACGCTGGAAGGGTTCGGGTTCAAGCAGAAAGAGACGAACGCGGTCCGTGCGGCGGGTGCGGTTCTTGCCTACACCGAGGACAACCTGAAGTGCCAGACCGGGCATATCCGCAAGATCAGCCTCAAGTCGCGGGACGAAGTTCTGCTGATCGACCCCTCCAGCCGGCGCAATCTGGAACTTGCCGATCCGATGCTTGGTTCCGCGAAAGATTCCACGCTGCTGCATGTGCTGGACTGTTCCAAAACGCCGATGGGCGGACGTCTGCTGCGTCAATGGGTGCTGAATCCGCTCCGGAGTGTCCAGCGCATTATCGAGCGGCAGGACATCGTCGGTACGTTCAAGGACGATCCGCTGACGCTTGCCGAATTGCGGGAGACCATTTCCGGCATCCGGGATCTTGCGCGCATCACGACCAAACTCAATATGAACACCGCGAATCCGCGTGATCTGATTTCGCTCAGTGCGAGTCTTTCCCTGATCCCCGGAGTCAAAAACATTCTGGCGATTTTCGATCTGCCGCTGATCGGCGACATCAATACGCGGCTTTGTGAACTGGACGAGCTTACCGGAAGAATCCTCAATACGCTGATTGATTCACCCCCGGCTTCCGCGACCGATGGCGGAGTGATCCGGGAAGGATGCAATTCCGAACTTGACGAGCTCCGTTCCGCCGCCACCGAAGGGCGGAACTGGGTTGCCCGGCTTCAGGCGAAAGAGCAGGAGCGTACCGGAATCAAATCATTGAAAGTGCATTACAACCGCGTATTCGGATTTTATATTGAAGTGACGAAATCCAATCTGGAGAGCGTTCCGGCGGATTATATCCGCAAACAGACTCTCGTAAATTGTGAACGGTTTATTACACCTGAACTCAAGGAAATGGAATCCAGGATTCTCGGTGCCGATGACAAGGCGAAAGCGCTGGAGATTAAAATTTTCGAGGAACTGCGTCAATACGCCGCCGGATTTACGCGCGAGATTCAGCAGAACGCCGAAGCGCTGGCGGAGATCGACGCCCTTTGCGCCCTTGCCGATTGCGCATCGCGCTATTCCTACTGCCGCCCGCATATTGACGACAGCGATATGCTCGTCATCAAGGGCGGTCGTCACCCCGTGCTTGACGCCGCCATGCAGGACTCCCGTTTCATTCCCAACGACACCATTCTGGACGGCGAAGAAAATCGGATGATGATCATTACCGGCCCCAACATGGCGGGTAAATCAACGTATATCCGCCAGACCGCCCTGCTGGTCATCATGGCGCAGATGGGATCGTTCATTCCCGCCGACAGCGCCGTGATCGGCGTCACGGACAAGATTTTTACCCGCGTCGGCGCCGCGGACGATATTTCCCGCGGACAGAGCACGTTCATGGTCGAGATGCTGGAAACGGCGAATATTCTCAATAATGCCACGCCGCGGAGCCTGATTATTCTGGATGAGATCGGGCGCGGAACCAGCACGTTTGACGGGCTTTCCATCGCGTGGTCCGTCGCCGAATACATCCTTGATCATCCCTCCTGCCGTGCAAGGACGCAGTTCGCGACTCATTACCACGAGCTGACGGAACTGGCGATGGTGCGGAAAGGCGTCCGGAATTACAATGTCGCCGTCCGGGAATACGGAGATCAGATCATTTTTCTCCGTCAGATCGTTCCCGGCGCCGCCGATAAAAGCTATGGAATCCATGTCGCCAAACTGGCGGGACTGCCGGACAAGGTGGTCAAGCGGGCAAAAGAAATCCTTGCGAATCTGGAAGAAAATGCGATCGGCGAAGCGAATCTGCCGTCAGTCACCGTTGCCCGCGAGAAGCGCGGACGCTACCGGGCAAAAAATGACGGTCCTCCGCAGCCGAAGCCTGCAATCCTCCAGCCTTCCCTGTTCGATTGAAAAACAGATCCTGAACATCCGGATTTTTATGAAAACGCGGCATTCCCCGCGTTTTTTTATTTGATTTTTTATAAAAGGATGTTATTATAGAATATATCATATTCAATACAGAATAAAGGAGACGTTGAAATGAAATTGGGTCTGATGCTTCCGGTCAACCGGACGATTCAGTGGGATGTGGCGGCTCAGCTCGGGGTGGAGTATGCGGTTACGAAAGCCGCGCCGGAGCTCAGCGGATTGTCCGATCCGTCGGATTTCAAGGCGCTGGAAACCGTGGTGAACCGGTTCCGGGAACGTGGATTTTATCTTTATGCGCTGGAGGGAGACGAGTTTGACATGTCCCGTATCAAACTTGGGCTTCCGGGATTTGAAGAGGATATTGAACGGTACCGGCAGATGCTGCGCAATATGGGAAAACTCGGAATCCGGTTGCTGTGTTATAACTTTATGGCGGGCGTCGGCTGGTTCCGTTCCCGCAACGATCTGCCGGAGCGCGGAGGGGCGCTCACCAGCGGCTTCGACATCCGGGAGATCAGGAATGACGTTCCGCTGAAAGTGACGGAGGAGCAGATGTGGGAAAACTACACGCGGTTTATCCGGGCGGTGATCCCCGCTGCCGAGGAAGCCGGAGTGAAAATGGGGCTTCACCCGGATGATCCGCCGGTTTCTCCCCTGCTTGGATATTCGAGGATTCTGACGAACGCCGATGCCTACCGTCGCGCAATGAGGATCGTTGACAGTCCGTCGCACGGCATAACGTTCTGTCAGGCGACGTTCCGCGCGATGGGGGAAGACGTATTTTCCCTGATCAGGGAGTTCGGTCCGAAAATTTTCTTTTTCCATTTCCGCGATATTACCGGAACAAAAACCTGTTTCCGCGAGACGTTCCATGACAACGGTCCGACGGACATGGCGGCTCTTCTGGAGACCGTCTCCCGGTATGCGCCGGACTGCCTGATCCGTCCGGATCATACGCCGACGATGGCGGGGGAAAGCAATGAGAATTTCGGCTATGCGATGCTCGGCAATATTTTTGCCGTCGGCTATCTCAAAGGATTGCTGGAGAAAAAACAGGTACCGTCCGGAGATTGACAAAACCGGAGAACATGCTATATTATTCCGACTGCGGCATACAGGATGCCGCAGATGTTGTTTGACATTCCGTTACTATTTCAGCAAAAGCACTGAAAACCGACCAAGTTAAAAAGTTGTTTGCTGTCACAAGGGATGCTTATTGTCCGGATTTTTGCCAGTATATACGCCCGGATTCCATCCCGTTGAAATGGCCCCGGAGTTTGTGTTGTTCACAAACTTAGCCGGGCGCTTCTTCGTGTGACAGCGGGTTCTTGGTCGGACCTTCAGTGCAATGATTTGAAGCGTTCGGCTTTTTTCATCATTCCGCCGGTCCGGCGTTCCGCGATCGGGATTGTTTGTTGAGTGTTTACGGAATCAACAGGCATGGAGGATTTTGATGAATACTGATACCGCTGTTCAACGGGGGAATATGCCGGAAAAAACGTCTGCATTCCGGGAGGAACGTTTTTCCGTCACAGTTCCGTTCCAGCCGTTCTCCGGAGTGGAAACGGATCGTTTTCCGGCTGTTTCCATTTTGATTCCCACTTACGAACGCAAGTCTTTGCTGAAAGAGACTCTTGCCACGGTATTGAAACAGTCGTTTCAGGATTTTGAGATCATTGTGCTTGATGACGGTTCGCGTGAGCGGCCTGACCGTGAAATTTGTGAAATCGCCGCCGCATTGCCGGATCCCGACAGGAAAATCCGCTATTACCGTCAGCCGAACAGCGGACCTTCCGCCGCACGGAACCGGCTGCTGACTTTGGCGCGCGGGAGATGGATCCTGTTTCTGGATGACGATGACCGGATGACTCCGGATATGCTGCAACGGCTGGTCTCAGAAGCGGAGGCGTCGCCGGAACCGGTTGCCGCTTATTGCGGATATTGCCGGATTGATGAACATGGGAACTTCTGCGGGATTCCGAATAAAGTAGAGAATCTGCCGTCCGGATGGATCACGGATCAGCTGTACCGGCGGATTTTTCTCTCTTCCAGTCAGGTTCTGATTCCGCGTGATGTTCTGCTGAAGCATTCGATCCGTTTCCGGAAGGAACTCCGCCTTTTTGAAGATACCGTATTTTTTCTGGAACTCTCCCTGCATATTCCATTCCGGGCGGTGAATTCTCCGCTGCTCTGCCGCCGCCGGCATTCCGGCAATCTATCCTCTTCGGGAAAGAACGCGGTTCATCAGCTATATGTCTGGATCTGGCTGATGAGAAAACCGGAATTCGCCTGCCGTCTGACGCAGAAGACTTTAAATGAACGGTTTGCCCAGCTCTATTTTCGTGCGGCAGGAGAAGAGACGGCGCCGGAACGGAAGATGCGGTACCGGAAGCGTTCTCTGCAATATCGCCGGAGGATGAAGACGGTGTTTTTATATTGGATGGACCGTCTCCGGTGCATCGTGACCACTGCTGTTCAGAAAACGGTTTTTCAAATCATATGCATCCGGAATGAATTCTGCCGGAAAGGGGGCACTCTGACGGTGTCTTATTACAGGGATCCGGAAAAAGCGCCGTTGGAGTCATCCAATTTCGGCGACGATCTGAACAGAACTTTTCTGTCGGAACTGACCGGGAAAGAAGTAATTCCGTATTCGTTCAGTGTCGCTTCCCGCTGTTTTTCCCGTCCCCATTACCTGTGTATCGGTTCGATCCTTCACCGCTGCTCCCGTCCGGGAGCGGTGGTATGGGGGAGCGGGATGAAATCTCCGGCGACTCTGCGGGGTAAACGGAAACGGATCCGGGTTTGCGCGGTCCGCGGTCCTCTGACGCGTGCCCGGCTTCTGGAATCGGGAGTTGACTGCCCGCCGGTTTACGGAGATCCGGCAATTCTGATGCCGCTGCTGTATCATCCTGCCGTTCCGGAAAAGCGGTACCGGATCGGTTTGATTCCGCATTTGCATGATCTGCATTATCCGGTTGTTTCCTGGTATGCGGAACAGCCTGGAGTGCACCTGTTTGACCTTCGGAAATATCCGCGGTGGCGGCAGTTCGTGGATGAACTTTTAAGTTGTGAAATGGTTCTTTCCTCTTCGCTGCATGGGTGCATTCTTGCGGATGCTTACGGCATTCCGAATTTGCAGGTGAAATTTGTTGCGGATCTGGAACGGGAAAACTTCAAATTTGAAGATTATCATCTCTCCTGCCGGGCTTCCGTTCCGGTTCCGCTGGATCTGGGGTATGCGGACCGGACGGTTGAAGAACTGGCGGCGATGAAAACGGAATGGGTGCCGCCTGTATTCGATCGTGAAAGTCTGATGAAAGCGGCTCCGTTTCCGTTGAACATTCCGCGATAAAGGCGGTGTTTGCCGTTTTCTGCAACGGCTTCCTATTGAAAAAGATAAGGCTCGAAACAGGAAGTTTTGATGCCGCTTCATTGATTTTTTGGAAAATGATGCTATATTATCCGGCATTGATTCCGACTAAAACAGGAAAGGGATGCCGGATGGGAGCCGTCTCAAGAACGACAGAATGCACAATAAAAAACAAACTGGGCCTTCATGCAAGACCGGCGTCCCTGTTTGTGCAGACCGCATCGAAATTCGACAGCGATATTACCGTTTCAAAAGATGCGGAAACCGCAAACGGAAAGAGTTTGATGAGTATGCTTGTTCTTTCTGCCGCCTGCGGTTCCAAACTCACGATCACCGCCTGCGGACATGACGCAGAAGATGCACTCAAGGCTCTTAACGATTTGGTTGACAGACGATTCGATGAAGAATGATGCAACAGTTGGTTCCACCGTTCCGCAGTTGCCGCCTGAAGCGCGAAAAGAAGTGATGTATCACGGCATTCCGGCTTCTTCCGGGATCGCCATCGGAATCGCGCTGATTGTCGGCAGAGTCGGCCGCTCCTCCCTGGATGTTGAACCGAAACCGATCACGGAATCGGAGGTCCCCTGCGAGATTTCCCGTTTCACGGCGGCGCTTGACAGAACCCGGCGCCAGATCATGGAGTTGCAGTCCCGTGTCAAATCCTCGCTGGCTTCCGAAGAAGCCAGTATTTTCGATGCTCATCTGCTGATCGTTGACGATAAAGTGCTGACGCAGGAGGTGATTGAGGGCATCCGCAAGGAACTCCAGGCGGCGGATGTGGTGTTCGCGCGGATTATTCAGCGGTATGTTTCCGCAATTTCCGCGGTCGATGACCAGTATCTCAAAGAACGCGCTTCCGACGTTGCCGACGTCGCATACCGTATTTTGGATAACCTCAGCGGGGAAGAACGGCAGCTTCTGGACCGGCTTCCCGGACAGAGAATCCTGATTTCCAAAGATCTGGCGCCGTCCGACACCGCGATGCTTGACCGTGAAAATGTACAGGCATTTGCAACGGAGACTGGAAGCCGGACTTCCCACACCGCGATTCTGGCGCGTTCCATGCGCATTCCGGCGGTCGTAGGGGTTCCCGGACTGCTTGCCGGCATTCACAACGGGGATGTGCTGATTATTGACGGGTACGCCGGCACGATTATCACCAATCCTGCACAGGAGACACTGGAACTCTATGCCCAGAAAGAGGTTTCCAAAGAACAGTTCTTCAATGAACTGCAGCAGGAAAGTTCGCTTCTGCCTGAAACCATCGACGGATACCGGATTCATCTTGCCGCCAATCTTGACGACTCCGGAAATATCGGCGAGGTCCATAAATCCGGAGCATCGGGAATCGGACTGTTCCGCACGGAATATCTGTTCATGGGGAACCGGATTCCGACGGAAGAGGAGCAATTCGAAGTTTACCGGAGAATCGCGGAGGGGATGAACGGCGAGGCGACCATTATCCGGACGCTGGATCTCGGCGGCGACAAGCTTTCTTCGCTGATCAATGTCACGCACGATGCGAACCCGTTTCTCGGACAGCGGTCGATCCGGCTGTGTCTGGCTTATCCCGAATTGCTGATTCCCCAGCTCCGTGCGATCCTCCGGGCAAGCGTGTTCGGGCATATCCGCATGATGTTTCCGATGGTCACCTGCGAGGACGAGATCGACCAGCTGCTGGAAATTCTCGACAGGGTCCGGGAAGAGCTGCGGGCGGAGAAAAAGAAATTTGATGAACATCTGGAAGTCGGCATCATGGTGGAAACTCCCGCCGCCGCGCTGTTTGCGGAGCATCTTGCCCGGAAAGTCGATTTCTTCAGCATCGGGACCAATGACCTTGTTCAGTATACAATGGCGGTGGACCGCGGCAATGAAAAGATTGCCTTCCTGTACCGTCCGGCGCACCCGGTGATCCTGATGCTGATTGACCGGATCGTCAAGGCGGCGAATGCCGCGGGGATCTGGGTCAGCGTCTGCGGGGAAATGGCATCGGATCCCCGGTTCATTCCGCTGCTGATCGGGCTCGGAGTGCAGGAGCTCAGCATGAGCACGGGATCGCTCGGCGTTGCCCGCCGTGTGATCCGCAGTCTCCGCATGTACGAAGCGGAGCAGTTCGCGGAGGAAGCGATGAAGTGCGGCGATCACCGGCAGGTTCTGGATATGTCGGATGCGTTTTTGCAGCGGGTCGCCCCCGATGTCGTAAGTCTCGCCATGAAAGGTGTTTAATACAACTAAGGAACAAAAATGGGAACCAAAGTAAAACTGACAACAGGAATGGGTGATATTGAGCTGGAGCTCTTTGATAAGGAGACTCCGGTCACCGTCCGTAATTTTCTTGATTATGTGAAGAGCGGCCACTACAACGGTACGATCTTCCACCGTGTTATCGACGGTTTCATGATCCAGGGCGGCGGTATGGATGCCGATATGAACGAACTTGACACCGAACCGCCGATTAAGAACGAGGCGCATGTCGCTCCTTCCAACAAACGCGGCACTGTCGCAATGGCGCGAACCAACGTGGTGGACAGCGCCACGGCGCAGTTCTTCATCAATCTTGTGGACAATGATTTTCTTGATCATAAGTCCAAATCGCCGTCGGGTTACGGCTACTGCGTTTTCGGCAAGGTGACAAAGGGAATGAATGTCGTCGATAAGATCGGCAAAGTCGAAACGGGACCGTACGGCTATCATGACGATGTTCCGGTGGAACCTGTTGTTATCGAACGCGCGGAAGAGCTTTCCTGACGGAGCTTCCGGAATGCGCGGTCCGGTCCGGCATTTTGACAGAAGTCGTCAATGCCGGATTTTTCTTTAATAAGAACCGGAAAAATCATCAGATCCGCGCCGGTTTTACAATAAGGTCCGAAACAGATCAAGATGTTCCAGTATGGACGGCGTCGTCGTGTTCCTTTTTATTTCCGGTTTTCCCGGAATGATGGACAATATTGGTGATTTTTTGGTTTTCTTTCCGTGCAGTGCATTTCTTTTATTGACAGAATGGGGAAACGGTTGTAAATTATAGGATTATAAAAAATTTTAACTTTATTCAATGAGGAAGTGAAAATGATCACGAAAAAGAATATCGTTCTTCTCGGCCCTCCGGGAGCGGGAAAAGGTACACTCTCTGAAATTCTTCTGAGAGATGAGAATCTTGCACATGTTTCCACGGGAGACATTTTCCGCGCCGAGATCGGAAAAGGAAGCGAAATCGGAAAACTGGCGAAGAGTTATATTGACGCAGGAAAACTGGTTCCCGATGAAGTCGTTGCCGATATGGTCGCCGGAAAACTGATCTCCGAAGAGTGCGCGAACGGATTTCTGCTTGATGGTTTTCCGCGCACGATCAAACAGGCGGAACTGCTGGAAGCCGCGCTTGCAAAAGCCGGAAAAAAACTGGATGCCGTTGTTCTGTTCGATGCTCCGGAAGAGCTGCTGATCCAGAGACTCACGGCCCGTCTTACCTGCCGTAAATGCGGTGCAAGCTACAACAGAATCTTCTCCAGACCGAAACAGGAAGGCGTTTGCGATTCCTGCGGCGGAGAGCTCTACCAGCGTACCGACGACTCTTTGGAAACGGCGAAGAACCGTCTTTCCGTTTACAAGGAACAGACGTTCCCGCTGATCGAATACTATACCGGAAAATCCCTGCTTTCGAAAATAGATTCCTCGCTTCCCAAAGCCGAGGGATATGCCGCGCTCCGCGCGATTCTGAGCTGATAAAATGGGCAGAGATTACATCATTCATACGCCGGAGGAGATCGCGCATATCCGCGTTGCCGCGGCGATGGCGGGCAAGGCGCGCGATCGGATCGCGGAGTTCATCCGTCCGGGAATGAGTACCAAAGAGCTGGATATGGTCGCCGGAGAGGTCATTGCCTCCATGGGCGGCCGGTGTGCGTTTCTGGGGTATCACGGATATCCCGGAAACATCTGTATTTCCGTGAATGATGAGGTCGTTCACGGAATCGGCGATCCCAACCGCTTTATCCTGAAAGGCGATCTCGTCAGTATTGACATCGGTGTTGACTATGAGGGCGGGATCGGCGATACCGCACTTACTGTTTATGTGGGAGACGAACCGGTTCCGGCGGAAGACCGGAAGCTGATGGACGTGACCCGCGAAGCGTTGGAAGCCGGGATCAAGGCGGCGCTGCCGGGCAATTACATCCGTGATATTTCCGCCGCGGTTCAGCAGGTTGCCAAAAAGAACGGTATTGCAGTTGTCCGTGATTTTGTCGGACACGGTTGCGGAGTCAAGCTGCACGAACCGCCGGAGGTTCCCAATTATGTGACTCCGATGCGCGGTCCGCGCCTGCAGCCGGGCATGGTCCTTGCGATTGAACCGATGTTCAATCTCGGCACTTATAAAGTCTATGTGGAACGCAATCAATGGACGGTCCGCACCCGCGACGGCAGAAAATCGGCTCATTTTGAGCATATGGTCCTTATCACAAATGAACAACCGGAGGTTTTAACCCGTGCCTAAAGATGACGTCATAAAAGTAGAGGGTGTAGTAAAGGAACTGCTCCCCAACACCATGTTTAAAGTGGAACTGTCGAACGGACATTGCGTTCTCGCCCACATCAGCGGCAAGATGCGTCTGAATTTCATCCGTATTCTTCCCGGTGACGCCGTGACGCTTGAAATGTCGCCTTACGATCTGACGAAGGGCAGAATCGTGTTCCGCCAGAAATAAGCCGGATGGAAATACGCAGGAAAAAATAAAAATTTTTCAGATTTCCATTTGACTTTTTCAAAGAATGATGTATCTTATAGACATCTGCCAAAGATAAGATGAACTCGAGTGAGTCGGTAGCTCAGTCGGTAGAGCATCGCCCTTTTAAGGCGGTGGTCCCGGGTTCGAGCCCCGGCCGACTCACCATTTATTTCTCCAGTCTTATGAACCATGCCGGTTATCCGCTTTTGCAGACATGTTTTCATCCGTTCCGCAAATCCGCCGTTTGCCGGTCTTATTTCCGGAGTCAAATTCCATGAGTGATATACAGCGTCTCGGAATCGCCCTGATCCTTTCCGGTCCCAGCGGATCGGGAAAGTCAAGCATTTGCAAGGAAGTGATGAAACGTCACCCCGATGTGACATTTTCGATCTCCTGCACCACACGCGCCCCGCGCGGTACGGAGCAGGACGGCGTGGATTACCATTTTCTTTCCCGTGATGAATTCAAGGCGAAGATCGAAGCGGATGAATTTATCGAATATGCCGAAGTTCACGGCAATTTCTACGGCACCCTGAAATCCGAGGTCGTGAACCGTGTGACGAAAGGGATTGACGTGATTCTTGACATTGATGTTCAGGGGGCCGCGAAAGTGCACGAGCTCTGCCGGACCGATGAAGTTTTCCGCGATTGTGCGGAATTTGTGTTTGTCACTCCACCCTCCCATGCCGAGCTGGAGCGGCGTCTGCGCGGCCGCGGGACCGATGCTGAAACGGTTATTTTAAAGCGTTTGGAGAATTCCAGACTTGAAATTTCCCGCTGGAGGGAGTATTCGTATCTCCTGATAAACGATGATTTCGGGAGCGCGGTGGAGAGATTCAACGCTCTGCTCCTCGCATTCAGAATGTCCACCAAACGATGGAAAGAGGATATCAATGTCTGACCCTGATGCTGTTCTTCTCGGCGTGACCGGCGGAGTTGCCATTTATAAAGCCGCGGATCTCTGCTCCAAATTGTCCGCCGCCGGATACGATGTTCATGTGATGATGACCGATTCCGCGCGTCATCTGATCTCCGATAAACTGTTTTTCACGCTTTCCCGCAATCCGGTGATTTTTGATCTCTGGGATACTCCCACATGGAAGCCGGGTCATATTGAGATTTCCGAACTGGCGTCCCTGATGGTGATTGCACCCTGTACGGCGAATTTCCTGGGAAAATACGCCAACGGGATCGCCGATGATGCACTCACCACGTCCGCAATCGCGTATCAGGGAGCCGTTCTCCTGGCACCCGCGATGAATACACGCATGTGGCAGAATCCGGCGGTTCAGCGCAACTGCGCGACGCTGCGTGCACAAGGCGTCCATTTTGTCGGTCCCGGCAAGGGACGTCTTGCCTGCGGAGACAATGGCGAGGGCCGGATGGCGGAAGTCTCCGAAATTCTGGAAGCGATCGAATCCATCCGCAAAAACGCCTGACGGGGTTTGCAATGTCCGCTTCGACCGTTCATCTGAATGCTCCGGAAATTCATCTGGGGGCGGTTTCCAAGACCCGGCTGACGGCGTTCTGGAATCATTTGACGCTGGGTGGATACTACTGGCGGCTTTATCATCACACCGCCTGCGGAGCGGGAGTATTCCTTGATGGACAGAGGATTGAGCTGACGCCGGATAAGCTCTATCTGCTTCCGCCGAATTGCAATCTGAGAACATGGTCCGGCGGTGCGCCGGAGCAGCTCTATATTCATTTTGAAGTGGAAAATATTTCCGGCAGCCGCGCTCATCTGGTGAATGCGATCGACCTTGAGGGATCGGGGTGTGTCGCGGTGATTCTGAAAGAGCTGCACGATTGTTTTGCCGCGGAGAATTGCCCGCCGGCGCGGCGCAAACTGCTTGGCCTATCCCTTGTCACAGCATCAATAGCGAAACTTCCGCCGGAAGCGTTTTCCGAGATCGACTGCGACCGCCGCATTATCGACGCCTGTGACTATATCCGTTCGAATATCGACAAAGAGATCAATCTTGCGACTCTTTCCCGGATTGCGGGACTTTCGGAAAATGTATTCCTGCGGGATTTCAAGTCCCAGACGGGCAGTACTCCGTATCAGTATCTTCTGCATGTCCGGTATACGCAGGCGGCGCGTCTGCTTCAGTTCGGAAACTGTACGATCGACGAGATTTGTTATTCAATCGGCGTCAACGACCGCTTTCATTTTTCCCGCACATTCAAGCGGATGTACGGCGTTCCGCCTGCGCAGTACCGCAAACATCTTCAGGAACACTCCGTATTTACGGAGTGATTCCGGTATGATTTACGGGCACATAAAGAGGCTATTTCAAAAGTTTTTAATTTCAATATATTCAGGGATAAATCCTTATTCTGAAGGATGGGCGTGTTCAGGCAAGAGCCTCCGTGGATATTCTGACGGCGGGGACCTTCAGGGAGCCTTCGGTTTGTTTCGGGAAACGTGCGGGATTTTGCCTCCGGACTCTCTTTTTTCTCTTTTTTTTCAAAAGGCCTATTGACAAAATTCGCAGAATGTTGTATAATATAAATAAATGACACAGTAACTCTACTAATATCAACTTCGGACGGAAAATGGCGGATACGGCGGTTTCAGAATACATGAAAATACGGCGTTATGTGGTCAATCTGATTTACAAAGCGCGCGGAAAATCAATTCAGGTCCCGACGATTTTGGAACTGGCGAAACAGTTTGGCGTAAGTCATGCGACGGTGAGCAAGGCGATGAAGGAGCTTACGACAGAGGGCTTTATCATCGGCCGGCGCGGTATCGGATCGTTCACGAATCCGCGTCTGAGTGCTGCCGGCGGTATCCGGGAGCTGCCGGTGATCGGGATTCTGATGGAGGACGGCATGGGGGTGCATTTCGACAAATACCTGGCACCCATTCTCGGGCAGATGCTTCAGCAGTTGGTCTGCCTGCCGGCGACGGTTCATCTCCTGACTCTGGGGAGCCTTGACCCTGAAGTTATGCACCGTGAGATTGTCAACGAGCAGCTCGACGGGCTCCTGTGGAATTGTCCCGAGGAAAGAGGCGTTGAGGTTGCCCGGCGGCTGCGGAGGGACGGGCTCCCTGTTGTTCTTCTCGGGAAGAAAGCCGAGGGGCTCTCCTCCGCCATGTTCGATTTTGAAGGATGGGGGATGGAGTGCGGAAAACAACTGCTGAAAGAGGGGCGGCGGAACGTCGTATTCCTGCCGGATGTGTTTCCGTGGAACCGTTCTTTCGGCGGAATTCGCGGAGTATACCGGGAAGCGGGCATTTCCCTCAATGAGAATTTGTTTCTGAAGGACAGCTTCTCCTGTCTGGAGGAGTTGAAGCGGGTGATTGCGTACGGAGTTCCTGTCGATGCGGTCTGCAATACGCTTTTTTCGGAAAACGAGGTGAATGACGTTTTGCTGGCGGCGGATCCGGGGATCGTCTCCCGGTGCTGTCTGGTTCAAAGCTCCCTTGCGGCGGCACCGCACCCGGGCTTTCACCGGATCATCTATGGACTGCCGTTCGAGGAACTGATCGGAGAAGGAGTGGCTTTGATGAGGCTGGCTCTGGAGAAAAAAGATTCTCCCGGAGAGTGCCGGAAGGTCAGGCTGCCGATGATAATAAAATAACGGGAGGTGTTTTTTATGAAAGGAAAAGTGAAAAAATTTACGCTTCTAGAACTTTTAATTGCAATTTCTGTAATTGCCATTCTTGCAGGACTTTTGCTTCCGGCATTGAACAAGGCCCGGGAGAGGGCGTACCAGGTCAAGTGCATGGGAACGATGAAGACGATGATTTTCGCCGCACTGCAGTATGCCGATGACAGCGGCGGCAGGATGCTGCCGAGACAGACGACCTCCGATTTCATGGGATCGACCTGGGCCAGGAATGAACATTTTCTGGAATTCGCGGGAATCAAATTCAGCAAGAACTATCCGATGTATTGGTATAAGCCGTTCATGTGTCCGACGGTGGATTTGACAAAGAAAGGCTGGAACCGGGAGGACATCGGAATGGCAACCAGTATTTACGGTATGCAGGATAAGATGGATCCTCTGACTCTGGAAGAGAGCCGGGAAACCGGAGTAATGCTGAATCAGGTGTTTGCCCCTTCATCTAAAATCTTTTTTCAGGAGTCAACCTATGGAGGACATCCGGTTGTTGGCAGCGGAACAAATCGCTCCTGGACATTGACTTATGGAGAAAATTTTGGTCAGGAGGGGCTGTCGGCGGGACAGAACTGGATCACATACCGCCACAATGGCCAATCCGCATCGAACAACGCTTATTACGACGGTCATGTGGAGTGTAATGGCTATGCGTCCATGACTGATTCTTCTTCCCGCAGAAACAAACGGCTTTATTATAAGTATAAATGAAAGGAGCATTTCATGAAAGTTAAATGGATCTTTTGTGTCCTGACCGCTGCGCTGTTTTTATGCGCCGCGGAAAAACCGGAAGATTTTCAGCCGGATTTCAAGACCTGGGACATCTATCTGCCGCACCTGAACCGGACCTATCTTTCCGGCTGGTGGAAGTTGAAAAAAGTCTCGTCGGATCGCAGAAACGATCCCCTCGACGAAGGTACGAAGCGGAAGTTTCATCTCCCCGAAACGGATGACTCCGGCTGGGGGAAAGATCTTGTCCCGAACAATCTTCATGCACCGTTTTTGAGTCCGAATGCCACACGGGAGGAAAGAACTTGGGGCGGAGTCGCGTGGTTCCGGAAAGAATTTACCGCCCCCGAATTGAAGAAAGGGGAACGCGCGATCCTGCATTTCAATGAAGTGCTCGGCATATTCAAAGTCTGGGTGAACGGAACGCTTGTCGGCGAACAGGATTTCACCATGCCGACAAAATATTCGGATTACAAAGGTCCCGGAGACCAGTATGATTATGATGTAACGGAACAGCTGCGTCCGGGTGCGAAAAATACGATTGCCGTGCGGTTGTTCCATACCGGGGAACCTGTGATGTGGAAAATCTGGGCGCCTTACTGCGGAATTCTGGGAACGGTGTATCTTGATGTAAAGCCCCCCGCATGGAGCGACCGGATTCTTGTCACGCCCGAAAAGAATCTCCGGGACGTTTCGTTCGAGTGTCTGCTCTCCGGTTCGGAGAACACGGAGGACACTGATTCCTGGAACGCGGAGATTTTTGAATGGAATAGCGGAAAGCGCGTGGCTTCGGCGGTGTTCGGGAAGGCTTATGCAGGGGATGGCGGACGTTATGTCGCGGGGAAGGCCTCCATTGAAGATGCGAAACTCTGGTCGCCGGAATCGCCGTTCCTTTACGGAGTGAAACTCCGGAACCGGAAGGGGGAAGTGACCGGCGTTCAGCGGTTCGGAATGCGCACTTTCGGCGTGAAAGACGGCAATTTCGTGCTGAACGGAAAACCCGTCATGCTTCGCGGAATCTGCCAGGGGAACGAATATCCGCGGAACAGTCACGGCTATTCGTTTGCCATGACGACGAACGAGGGTGACGCCCTGCGCCGGTATTGGCAGGCATACAGGGATTCGAACGTCAATCACATCCGCATTCACAGCTGCGAACATTCGCCGAATACATACGACATCATGGACGAGCTCGGCTTCATTCTGACCGATGAACTCACCTATCCGACGGTCCACCTGAAAAACGCGGTTCTGGCGGAACTGATCGATACGAAAAGTTTTGACAGCGCCAGCGACAAGACCGGAAAGCTGCTTCCGCAGTTTATCGGAAAGATCACCCGCCGGATTCACCGCAACTATTCGCATCCCTCCATCTGCACATACAGTTTCGGCAACGAACTTCGCGATTATTCCGGACGCGCCGCAACGATGCTGAACAACCTTTACGATCTGTACCACCGGATCGACCGGCAGGGACGTCCGGTTACTTCCTCGTCCGGCAGATTCTGGAAGGACGGCAGCAATGTCGAAGAGCTCTGCAAAACGGAAAAAATGGATTATGCCGATACCCATGACTACACCGGGAGCATCAACAATATGCCTTTGGCATACTGCCAGCCGGTGGCGGAACATTTTGTTTCGCTGCTCAAAAAACACTTTCCCGGCGGAAAGGTGCCGATCGTGAACGGAGAGACTGTTTATTTCGCCCAGCATTATTATGCCGGCATCACAGATGGAATCTGGCCGGAGGAAAGCGATAATTCTCCGAATTGGAAAAAGGCGCTGTTTGCACTCAACGACTGGCATGCCAAAGAGCGCGGAACCGCTTTCCTCGCTCTCTACTGGATACGAAACTGGGGAATGAAAAATTACAAATTCCATCGTGATCTCGGCCGCGGAATTTACACGGACCGGATTCTGGAAGTCCAGCGGAAACTCTGGCCGGATATGGACGGTTTCGAGGCGCTTTCCGGTCCGTTCTTCCGGATGCCGAAATCGGCGTATCCGTTTGACCGCCTGAAGTTTGAACCGAATGAAGCGTATTCCTACCTGCGCCGTGTTTGTGCGCCGCAGATCGTGATCCTTGATTATGTCGCGCCCAACCGGTTTACGGGAGAAACGGTTTCGACAAATGCGTATCTGATTAACAATTCGGAACGCGATGTGGAAAATGCCGTTCTTGAAATCGGTTTTGAACGGAACGGAAAGTCCGTCGGCGGAACGCTGGCAAAAAAGATCGGCACGGTAAAAAGCAATGAGAAGAAAATCATCCCTGTTGAATTCAAACTTCCCGGACGGGACGGGGCGTACCGGCTGGTGTACCGTTTCCTGTCCGGCGGAAAAGAGCTGAACCGCAGGGACGGCGATCTGAATCTCCGGAGCCGCGCGGAACTCTTTGCTCCGTTGAAGACTGCGAAGAGGATTGCGCTTTACGATGCTTCCGCCGTTTTCGGCGGTCTCAAACCTTACAGTTCGACGAAAGTGCTGAAGGCGTTCGGTGTGCCGTTCGTTCCCGTGGAGGATTTCAAAGAACTGAGGAAATATGATGTCCTGGTGATCGGCAACGGCTCCGTGGACGGGAAAGTGGCGGATGGCGCGGACGGAATCAGGGCATTCGTTGAAAACGGCGGGCGTCTGCTCGTTTTCGATCAGACCGTTTCCGGTCGGATTCCGTTCCTGCCGGAACTGGAATACTCGCTTGCGGGACCGGGGCAGTTCTCCGAGATTCTTCAGTTCGACCATCCCGTATTGAAGGGAATGACGCAGAAGGAGTTCTTCTGCTGGAATCAGAAAGACTGGTCCGTGTACCGGGCTTACATCCGTCCTGTTTCGGAAGCTGCGCTGACGGTCGGCGGCAATTCCGGATCGTGGGGTGCCGACGCATTCGGCATGGTGTCCGCTCATTTGAAGCTCGGAAAAGGCGATGTGCTGATGACGCAGGCGGAAGTCACTTCCACGTTCCGGTCGGATTCCGGTGCCGCGCTTTTGGCCCGCCGTCTTTTGGAAACCGTTCTGGACGATGCAACCCGGAAAAACGCCTCGCCGTTTCGCGGGTACGAGGTCAAGGTTAAAGGACTGAAAGCGTCCCGCGCAAAGTTCATTTCCCTGAAAAATGCCGCGAATATGGCGTTTGCAGACGAGATTGCCAGAGACGGGAAGGGCGGGTGGACCGATCAGGGAGCCGTCAACGATCTTTCCCCGTTTCCCGTCGGCAGACGGATTTTCGGCGGTGTTCCGTTTCAAATCATTGATCCTGCGGAAAACGGCGGCCGCTCCTGCGTCGTCGTTTCCGGCAACAGGACGCTTCCGTTTCAGCCGCGGAGCCGGAGTATCGAAATCGGCGGGCGGGTGAAGCGTCTTCTGTTCCTGCATTCCGGCGCGTGGATCGCTCCCGACGGCGGACAGGTCGGCGAATATGAGGTTCGGTATGCTTCCGGGAAAACGTGGTCGATTCCGGTTGTGGAAGGGGTGAACATTACAGACTGGTGGGGACCATCCAAAAAATTGAAATCGGCGATGTGCGGGTGGAGCGGTATGAATAAGAGCGGGGTCGTGGGTGCGTTCCTGTATTCCTGGGACAATCCGCATCCCGAAGATCAGATAAGTTCGATCGTGTTGAAAACAAAAGGAAACGCCGTGGTGGGTCTGCTTGGCCTGACGGCAGAAAAAACGGAGGAGTCCGAATGAAAAAACAAAATTGGATTTTGGGGGCGGTTCTCGCGGTCTGCGGAGCCGGAGCACTTGCAGCGGAAACGTACACCAGTGACGGTTTCAGTGCAAGGATCACGAACAGCGGAATGATCGAGAACCTGCGGTACAGGGAGCAGCTGCTCTGCAAACTGATTCAGCTGAATGGTTCCTATCGGCTGCCGCCGGATGCGCAGAAATACGATGCGCGGTTTTTCCAGTCGTGGGACGGTTCCGGAAAGGCGGTCTGCAAACGGGACGGCGACACGATGATGGTTACGATTGATTCGAAGCTTGGGAACAAGGTTCTGAAGGATGCCGCGGATTACAAAGTCGAAACCATGTTGACTCCGAACCGGATCACGGTCCGCACCTCCGTCAAGTTGAACGTTCCCCTGCAGACAACTTTCAACCTTTTCCAGACGATCATGAACATGCCTCCCGCATTTTTCGGCCGCGGAGTGAAGTGTACGGACGGTTCAGCTCCGGAACGGTTTGAGATCCTGCCCGAAACTTACAATAAAGCGTTCCGGTTGAAAGGCGATTCAATCGCCGTTTCCACGGGCAAAGGGGTTTTCCTCGTTGCGGGCGGCAAAGGAGTGACCGTCAATTTCATGGATTCCCGCATGTGGGGCGGCAAGGATTTTTCATTTACCGTCGCCGGTCCTGCGAAGTGGACACCGAAGGCGGTGGAGCATCCTGCGGGCAGCACTTTCAGCTGGGAGTTTACGCTCTCTTTTGAACCGGAGAAGTAGTCGGCATGGTTATGGAAAAAGGGCTGCCGCGTACCCGGAGGTTTTGCGACAGCCACTTTTTCCGCCGTTGAACGGGCGAATGTTATTCCGGCCGGACCAATATGCCGCCTGCCCTGGAACGGTCGCGCAGATCGACGTTGAAACCGAGGAACCGGATCGGAAAGTCGATTGTCCCATTGCGTTTTCCGCCGTACCGGATCACCTTTTTGCCGAAGATTTCCGTCGGCTTGAACGTCAGACTTTGCCATACTCCCGGTTTTACATTGCGGAGCTCCTGCTTTAACTGGAATGTTTCGCCGGAATGGTCCAGCAGGAGCAGACTGACGGCTTTGACATTGTCCGTTTCCGGGAGAAAACGGAATTCGACGGTGCGTTTCAGTTCTTTTGCCGAGGCGGCGAACGGATAGGGTACGGTACGGAAAATATTGCCGTATCCGCGCTGCGGCGAGGCGATCCAGGAAAGTCGCAGAGCAGTCTCTTTTTCGGCGCCTTTCAACTGGAAACCTTTGGAATAGTTGCACCAGCTTCCGGTTTTGAGCTTTGCCGGAGCCGAGATCAGCATTACGCGATCGGTGAACTGCCGTCCATCCGCCGTTTGGAACAGAGCGGTCAGATAACGGTAATCTCCGGTCGGGAAATCGGCGGGAACGTACAGTGTAAACGTCGCGGTTCCCATTCCGTCCGCCGGGATCGTCAGATGCCGTTCCGCCGGTGTGACTTTCCACAGGAATTCCCGCCACGAAGCGGAAGCATCCAGACGGATAGTTCCTGTCAGCGGCGCTGCCGACTGATTGTAAATCCGGACAGTGACGGTTTTTGCCTGTTTCGGGGCGGCGTTCAGCCGGACGCCTTTCATTTCATCGCAGCCGCGTCCCATGTTGTCCGCATCCGGCAGAATACGGACCGTTGCGGCGGTTTCCGGGAATATTTTTCTGCCTGCCGTGGTTTTAACGGTTTCCAGTTCCGGAGTCAGTTTTCCGCGGACAAATACCGGATATTCGTCCACGGGGACCGCGATTTCACCGTTCCGGTTTTTCAATGTGGATACAACGCCGTCCGAGGAGACAAGTTCCGCATCGCCGGAGGCTTTGATCCGGACCGTTTCCGCCGGATGAATGAGTTCTGCAAACGGGATTTCGAACCGGTCATAGCCGTAGGCGTCGTTGCGCCAGAATGCCAGAACGTCGCGTCCGGCTTTGTCGCGGAATGCGAAACCGGCGATCTTTCCCGCGGCAAAGGAGTGTCCTTTGATAAAGCCCCGGAATGCGGCATCGCCGATCATCCGTGCAGTGGTGCGGTATGCCGCCGCTCCGGGTTTCGGAAGACCGTAGCGGTTGGTCATTCCGAAATCCTCTTCCAGATAATCAAGCGGAACATCGCGGAATGTGTAGACCAGCACTTTCGAGGCACCGAACGCTTTTCCGCCGACCATCGTTTTCGGAACGTGGAGAGCAATATAGCGCGCGACTTCCTCCGGGGAACGCTGCGGGATGACGTGGCGGGCGCTGTAAGTCGAAACGCCGATTTCCGTCAGCCAGACCGGTTTTTCCGCGATTCCCGCGGCTTCCATGGAACTGTTCAGCTGACGGCATTTTCCGGCGATTCCCCAGAAACCGGGAACATAGAAGCCGTAGATATGCGCGGCGACCGCATCGGTCAGTTTTCCGGTTCCGAGCCGCAGGACGGGATCGTGGTGTGCGGAAACGTCGCCGAGAATGATGTTGGCTTGCGGATCCGCAAGCCGGATCGCCTTTGCCAGCGTTTTGGCATACTGCGCATAATCTTCCGGCATCATTTTCCAGTAATAGGGTTCGTTGCCGAGTTCCCAGTCGTGGATGTCGTTCTTGTATTTCTGAACCATTTGGAAGACTTCTTCCGCCGCGTTTGCGAACTCCGGCGCAATACCGTGTTCCGCCCATTTTGCGCAGACCGCACTGTTTGCGCGGCTCTGTTCCATCTGCCTGGGACTATAGCCGCGGCAGATCAGAAGCGGCCGGAAGCCATGTTTGCGGACGACCCGGAAGAGGTCGCGTGCACCTTCGCGCTCGTTTCCCGCGTCATTGCGGATGATGCTCACGCCGAGTTCCCGGAGAATGTCAAAATCAGGCAGTTCGTTTGTGTAGGAGTTTGCCCAGCGCTGAAGATGAACCGTGAACCCGAAATCTCCATCGGCTCCGTAATCCGGCATTTTCTCCCGCATGACGGCAAACGGAATCCGGACCGCCTTTCCTTCGTATGCCGGATCGTCCGGGAATACGGAAAGTTCATAATAGCCGTCTTTGGCGGGGAGCGGGAAACGATGGATGCTGACTCCCTGTTTCAGATCGGTTTTGACCGTGTTTTCGGAAACGGTTTCTCCCCGTGCGTTGCGGATTTCAAGTTTCAGGACCGCCTGTTTCCGGGCGTTTGCCGAACGGATTTTCAACTCTCCCTGTGACGGAGCATCCGCAAAGAAGAAGTTCTTTTTTGTGTTCAGCAGCGGAGCGATTGCAAGATCGGAAGTGGAGGCAACACGGAATCCGCCGTATTCTTCTTCGGAATTGTCGTTTCTCTGCAGGAAGCGGATCGTGTTGAGCAGATCGGGATCCTGTTGTTTGTCGTTTGCGCCCAGAAAGACCGGGGCTCCGGCGTAGTACTTGTTTTCCATCCATTCGCTGACTCCGGAGGCGTGATTGCGGATGCCGTAATGGGACGGTTTTCCGGCGTCTGCTTTGGTGATGACGGGATAACCGCCTTTGCCGTCATAGAATCCCGCTTTGTAGAATTCGTGCATGTCAGGCAGAAAATAGAGACGCGGCGAATCCGGCGTCGTCAGATCCCGCCAGCCGATGATGCCGGGGGCGGAAGAGCCGTTCGGGCGTGTCCCCCGGAAAATCCGGTAGACCGGTCCCCTGGAGAGCCAGTTGCAATACCGGGCGGCATCGACGCGGCTTACATGGTTAACGGGTTTTTCCGCGTCTTCCGGCGAAACTTCGTACCGGTATGCGCCCTCGTTTCCGGTGCGGCGGATCCGCATTTTCGGATTGTACAGGCCGTCAGGATCACTTGCTGCGACGGCGTTCAGAAATTTTACATATTCCGCGTTGGTGACTTCCGTTTCGGCGATGCGGTAAGGATAGGAGACCGTACCGCGCGGATAGCCTTTTTTAGAGGTGAACGGTACGACTTTTCCCGGATTTCCAAGGTCGCCGATGGTGATGAAATTCCCGGCGGTGGCGGAAAGGGCGGTCAGCAGAGCAAGATTCAACAGTTTTTTCATGGGAACCACCTCACCACGGAGCCGTTGCTATGCCGCTTTCCCAGGAGAGATATCCCCACCAGGCATAACGAGTTTCCGGAAATTCCCGGTTCATAGTATCTCCGACACGGCGGAAACGGATGCTTTGGACGTGACCGTCGAGGAATGCGCCGTTCATGTTCATGCCATGATCCCAGCGCAGTTGTTTGTAGGCGGTCGCATCGCCGAAAAAGTGATAACTGACGATCCAACTGGTTGTTTCCAGAATGGTCGGGCATTTGGTCGGACGGGACACTTTTTCGATTCTGACCGGAGATTTCGGGGATTTCTGACTGTCCATTCCGTGCCACATGATGAGATTGTTTCCGCCGTAACCCTGTGTTCCGTTCATCGGTTTGCGATTGGAAGGGCATTGCCAGACTTTATTGTTCATTTTCTGATTTCTCTGCCGTCCGCCGAGATACATACGGTCCAGAATCCCGTGCCACTGATTGTCGAATTCCATGGAAGTGGTGGAAGAGACGCACGGAACAATGAAGCCGGTATCATTCGCATACATGGTGACGGCTGATATCTGCTGTTTCATGTTCCCCATGCATGCCATCTGCTGCCCTTTTTCCCGTGCCTTGTTCAGTGCCGGCAGGAGCATTGCTGCGAGAATTGCAATGATTGCGATTACGACGAGGAGCTCTATGAGGGTAAATCTCCGTTTCATTGTGACTTTCCTTTTTTGATTGATTTGTTATTTTGAACCGTTTTGATGCTTTTTCGTTCGATGATTTCCTGTTCACAGAAGAAGAAATGTTCGTCAAGGAATTTTCCTCCCGCGATTTCCGTTGCCCGTTTGCACATGCCGTCGTAATGCGGGCAGACCGCAGAGAGCGGCGGATTGCTGTATTCCAGCCAGGTGGATTCTCCTTCGGAGATCAGGCTGATGTCATCCGGCACGGCGAAGCCGCCTTCCACCAGAATGGGAATTGCCGCAACGGCACCCACGCCGGAGGTGTAGACCAGTGCGGAAAGTTTCTGTTTCCGGATATTGTCCAGATTTTTTGCAGTGATCTGACGGGCGGCGTTCAGGGAGTTTTCCCATGGGCGGATCGTTTCCGAGAAGATATGGGATGCCGGTATCACGGCTCCGTTCCGGCGGAGTGTTTTGACAAAGGCGTTCTGTTTCCGGATTCCGTAATCGCTTTGCGGTTCATTGCGTACATAACCGACCCGCTCGTGCCCGTGCTGCAGCAGACATTCCGCCATGAGACGCCCGGAAAGCTCCGGTTCGTGTGACACAATATAAAGATTTTCCGGCATGTCTTCGTAATAGGATTGACTGTCCAGCAGAACCACGGGAACGGATTGTCTGCCGAGAATTTCCAGCTCTTCATGACTGTAACGGTCCGGAGTCGGAATGATCAGAATTTCCCGGCAGTTCGGATAACGCGCCGCCGCTTCTGTGATGGCCCGGACCGTGGTGTCCGGCTGCATTTTGTAGGAGATTACCTGAAAACCGCTCTGTTTGGCGTATTGTTCCGTCATGAATTCAAGTCTCCAGAGCTGTTCCGACGGATAATCCGGATATGCGAAAAAGATGGATGCCGCGTTCTGCGCCGCATCGGGAACTTCCGGATTCTGCGGCATGCGCGCCGCCACAATACCCCGTCCCTGCTGACGGATGATCACATTTTCGTGTTCCAGTTCGATCAAAGCCTGATTCACGGTTGCCATTGCAACGCTGAATCTGCGCAACAAAGTGCGTACCGAGGGCATGGAAGTGATTGCTTCCGGTTTCAGCGCCTCCGCTTTCAGATATTCTTTGATCTGCACATATTTTGGAACCATCGCCGTTATCCTGTTTAATGACCAGTGTTCTAGTACAGTTATAATTATACAACAAAATCATGAAAATGTCAAGAGGGTAATTCAGAAAAAAATTGAATTTTGTCAGAATGCGAATGGACAAAGCGGAGATCATTTTATAAAACAGCTGTTGAAAATCACCGTAAAAAACAGCGGTTTCTTAGGAAGCAGAGCGGAATTTTTGAGACTTTATATGCATTTTCTTATTTTTAAGAGTTGACTTTTGAAGAAAAATAGCATATAATTTAAAAAGAGGCGGAAGAGTGTTTTGAAAGACTTCCGCTATTTTCTGTGCGACCCTCCAATCCGGTCGGATGATTCTTCCTCGTCTGAGGAGTCTGACGGCCGGATTCTTTTTATCTGTCTTTTTTGCGAATTATTTTCGTTCCGGAAATTGCTAATTCAGTTTCCGCGTGTAAATTACTTTCACACATATAATTTTTTTTAAAAAACGGAGTTCGGATTGAAAACGCAGGAAGAAACACCGCGCATGGTCTGTATTGTCAGCCTCGGGTGTCCGAAAAATTTTGTCGATACGGAAATCGCCGCAGGGTCGCTTCTTTGCCGCGGACTTGGGATCACCGGGGATGAAGATGAGGCGGATGTCATGCTGATTAATACCTGTGCCTTCATTGACACCGCGCGCAAAGAGTCTGTCGATGTGATCAGGGGAGCGATCCGCTGGAAGAAGCGCCGTGCCGGTCGCCGCATTGTTGTGGCGGGGTGTCTGGTGCAGTGGAAAAAGGCGGATTCCGTGCGGGAAAAATTTCCGGAAGTCGATCTTTGGACCGGTATCGACTCCGTGGAACAGATGGGGGAACTGCTTGCCGGACTGGATGCCGGGACGTCCGCGGAACCGTCCGCGGAACCTTGTTATCTTTATAACGAAAAGACTTCCCGCGTTCTTCTGACGCCGGAGCATTATGCCTATATCAAGATTGCCGATGGCTGCGACAACCGTTGTTCGTACTGTTCCATTCCGGATATTCGCGGTTCCCTGCGCAGCCGGACGGAAAAGTCGGTGCTGACCGAGGCGCAGTCATTGATCGACAACGGCGTGAAGGAGCTTATTATTATTGCGCAGGACACAACGGCGTTCCGCCGCGACAGGGGAGACAGGGACGCCGCGGCGAAACTGATCCGCAAGTTGGATCGGCTCAAGGGGGATTACTGGTTCCGTCTGATGTATCTGCACCCCGCTTCGGTGACGGATGCAGTGATCGGTGCGATGGCGGATGCCCGTCACCTCGCGCGCTGCGTGGAGATGCCGCTTCAGCATATTTCCGACCGGATTCTCCTTTCCATGGGCAGAAAAGTCGGCGAAGAGGCGACCCGCGAAGCGGTCCGCCGGGTCCGGGAAGAGGCGCATTGCGCGATCCGGACCACTTTCATGACCGGTTTTCCCGGAGAGACGGCGGAGGATTTTGAAAAGCTGCTCCGTTATGTTCAGGAACAGAGATTTGCGCGCCTCGGTGCGTTTTACTATTCGCCGGAGGAGGGAACGCCCGCGGCGGCGTTCCGGAATCAGGTTCCGCGCAAACTGGCGATGGAGCGTTATGAGAGGATCATGCAGGCGCAGAATGCGATTTCTCTTGCCACCAACAAGGCGTTGATCGGAACGGAGATCGAGGTGATGGTCGATTCCGTGGAGGGGCGCGGCAAAGCTCTCGGACGGAGCATGCTGGATGCGCCGCAGATCGACAATCAGATCGTATTGAAAAAGGTCCCGGCCGGTGTTGTTCCGGGAATGTTCGTGCGGGCGGCTGTCCGTTCTGCAAAAGCGTATGATATTACAGCGGATGTCACCGCGTTCTAGGGAGGAATGGACAGTGACTTACAGTATGAAAAATTTGCCGAACCGGATAACTCTGAGCCGGATCCTGCTGATCTTTGTCTTTGTGGCGCTTGCGAATATCCGCAGCGACAGTGTCGGTTTTTTCATTCCGACGGTCAGCCCGGAATCGGCGCAGGTCTGTCATATTATTGCTTATATCGTGGCGATTCTTGCCGCGTTCACCGACATGCTGGACGGCTATCTTGCGCGCCGGTTTCATCTGGAAAGCGATTTCGGGCGTCTGGTTGACCCGCTTGCGGATAAGATTTTCGTGGTGGGAACGTTCGTAATGATGGCGGAATACAAGCTCATGCCGGGGTGGATCATTATTGTGGTTCTGACCCGTGAATTCATGGTGACGGGACTCCGTATGCTGGCAACTCACAAAGGCGTTGTAATCTCCGCGGACAAATGGGGCAAACTCAAGACGATTCTGCAAATGATCTCGCTGCTGATCGGCGGAGCCGCCTGGGTGCAGATGTTTGACATTCATCAGAAAACAATCTGGGTCGTCTGGTACATTCTTCTTCTGGTCATGACGCTGGTCACGATCCTTTCCGGGATCGGCTATTTCCTGAAAAACAAACATCTCTACATGGAAAATACATGACGCAAAACCTTACAGCGGAAAAAATGGATGAATTTTCCCAGACGGAAACCGCTGCGGAAAAGAAACCGAAGTCCGGAGCGTTTCTGGTCGGCGTGACGGAGCAGGGAGAACTCCCGCAGGATGCCCGTGAACATCTTGACGAGCTCCGCGAGCTGGTTTCGACTTTGGGATTTCCCGTCGTCGGGGAAATGATGACGGTGATCCGTGTTCCGAATGTAAAGTTTTATCTGGGTTCCGGCAAGGCGGAAGAAGTCTGCAATGCGGCGAAACAGGCCGGCGCGGAACTGATTGTATTTGATACGGAGCTGGGTCCCTCCCAGCAACGCAATCTGGAGCGTCTTGCGCGGACGAATGTCGTGGACCGTCAGGAGATTATTCTTGATATTTTTGCCGAGCGTGCGCAGACCCGGGAAGCGGTTTTGCAGGTGGAACTGGCGCGCAACAAATATTTCCTGCCCCGTCTCACGCGCGCGTGGAGTCATCTTTCCCGTCAGCGCGGCGGAGCGAAAGGAACACGCGGCGAGGGGGAGAAGCAGATCGAATATGACCGCCGCATGGTCAAACAGCGCATTTCCCAGCTGGAAGTGGAACTTGCGACGGTCCGCAGGCAGCGGGATGTGCAGCGGAAAGGGCGTATCCGGCGGGCGATGCCGCTTGCGGCGATCGTCGGTTACACCAATGCGGGGAAATCTTCTCTGCTGAATGCGCTGACCGGATCGGAGGCATTGGTGGAAAACAAGCTCTTTGCCACGCTTGATCCCACGACCCGCAAACTGGTGCTTCCCAATAAGAGCGAACTTCTGCTGACCGATACGGTTGGATTTGTCCGTAAATTGCCTCATTCGCTGATCGAAGCGTTCAAATCGACGCTGGAGGAGGCGGTTCTTGCCGATTTCCTTGTAATGGTGCTGGATATTTCGAGTCCGGATGTGGAATCGCACTGGCAGACGACGCTTTCGGTGCTTTCCGAACTCGGAGCGCAGGAAAAACCGATGCTGACGGTGTTCAACAAGAGCGACCGCCAGAAAGATGCGCTGATCCGGACGCGTCTGCGTTCGCTGGATCCGGACGGGGTGTTCATCTCCTGCCGTACCGGAGAAGGGCTTGACGACCTGCGCAAGTCTCTGATCGCATTCATGAAGAAACGGACGCTGATTGACGATCTTCTGATTCCGCCGGACCGCCCCGACGCTGTGGCGGCGGTCTATTCCAGGGCTTCGCTGCTGGACGGGGAGTATCTGGATGACGGTTCGTTCTGCTGTACGGTGCGTATTCCCGATGCGCAGAGTGAGTTTTTTGCACCGTTTTCCCGCTTGATAATTGAAAATAAAATGGAGGAATAATATATGAAATTCAAGTTGATGGCTGCATTGGCGCTTGCTGTGGCGCTTCCGGTTCAGCCGGTGTTTTCGCAGAGTGGGTCCGGAGCGTCGTCTCAGGCGTCGTCCGATGTCTGGAGCACCTGGCGCAAAGGATTCGAGAGCTATGAGCAGGCGGAAAAAGCGGTAAAAAATAAAGATTACAGCCTTGCGATCTCCCATTACCGGATGTCTCTGAATTCATTCCGGGCGGTAAGAAAATCGAATCCGAACTGGAACCGCAGTGTGATCAGCTACCGGATTGACCTCTGTCTCCGCCGGATCCGGGCGGCGCAGGAATTGCAGGTTGCCGCTGCGAAGAAAGCGGTTCCCGAAAAACCGAAAGCCGTGGTCAACGCTGTTCCGAAACGTCCGGTTCCCCAGCGTGAGGACTTTGTGACGCAGTCGCTGAAAATGCGCGCGCGTCTTGCCGAAGCGGAAAAGGAAATCGCTGCGTTGAAACGTTCGATTGAACTCAATACGAAAGCCGCGGAGCAGGTGAAGAATCTGATCAAAGAGAAAAATGAGCTCGTGGAAAAGAACAATATGCTCACGCTTCTCCTTGAGGATTCCAAAGAAAAGCTCAAACGTGCGGACCGTAACCGTGACCGTGACCGCCGGATCGTGGAGGAAAAAGCCAAAGTCACGGCGCTCTCCGATAAACTCCGCAGTCTGGAAGTGGAGATGGATACGCTGAAACGTCAGAAAGCGGAAGCACAGAACCGCCGGAATGAAGCGGAACTCGCGTTACGGCAGAATGTGCAGCAGATCACCGCCTTGACCGCCGCGGTCGAGACTTCAAGACTGGTTCAGAAAGAGAATCAGCTTCTGCTCGCTCAGGTCGTGGAAATGAAAAAGGACCGGACCGAACTGGAAAAGAAACTGAATGAAGCGACCCGGAAGATTGCAGATCTGAACTCCCAGCTGACGAAAATCCGCGAGGGAATCGACCTGCCGGAAAATATCCGCCGGATTCAGGATAATGCCAATGTGGTCATGAAAGACAACGAGTATCTCCGGACACTGAATACAAAAAATATGAAAGAACTGGAGCTGCTCCGTAAAAGCAATCAGGCGTCCGCCGCCGAACTGGCGAAAGTTACGGCGCAGTACAAGGAGGCTGCCGCCGGCTACAGCCTGGCGTCCCGGCAGGCGCTCCAGGCGCAGACTCAGCTTTCCGCAACCGAAAAACTGGCTGAATCGTACCGGAATTCCGTGGAATTGCTGCAAAAAGAGCGCGACGGGCTCAAAAACGAGCTTTCCGCGTTTGCTTCCCGTTATGAATCCCTGCTGAAAAACGCATCGCGTTCGGATTCTCTCTCCGCGGAACTGCTGAAAAAGGAAAAGGAACTGCAGGAGCTTGCGAAGAAGACAACGGCACTGGATCTTGCATTTTCCAAACTCAAACAGGAACATGCCGCCGCCTTGCAGCTCAGTTCGGAGCTGCAAGCCAATACGGCACGTCTTTCCGCAGAAAATCTGAAATTGAAAACCGATGCCGAAAAACTGCGCTCTGCGGCCTCCCGTGCGGAAGAACTCGGACAGAAATTCCGGCTTCTGGCGGCTGAAAATGAAACGCTCCGGAAGGAAGCCGCCTCTTTCCGTGCGGCTATGGATAAATTCGGCGTGGAAGCCGCCGCAGGTCAAGTGTTGGCCCGTGAAAAAGCCGCACTCGCCGCCGAACACGCCCGGTTGAAACAGCGTGCCGATTCCCTGAAACAGGATTTCGACCGGGTTTCTGCGGAACGCACAAAACTGCTGGCGGAAAAAAATGTTGCGAAAGACAGCGCTGATCTTCTGCGGAAATACAAGGAAGTCGTGGCTAACAATAATCGTCTTTCCGCGGAATACGCCGGTTTGAAGCAGGAATTTGAGCGGTTCAAAGCGTCTGCCGCAAAGGTGAATCAGGCAGGATTCTCTTCCGGAAAAACCGTTGAGGAGAATGAGCGCCTGAAACGCGAAGCCGCGGAATTGCGCGGAAAACTTACTGATTATATGAGAAAAGCGGATGCGTCTGCCGCATCCATTGCCGGATTGACAGAGGAAAACAACCGTTTGAAGCAGAGCATTGACGCTTCCGTCAAGAGTGCCGGGCAGTTTGAAGCGGAAAATGCCAGACTCAAAAAAGAGTTTGACGCATTGAAGACCACGCTTGACGCTCAGGCTGTGGACAATGCCGGATTGAAAAAGGCGCTTGCCGAACAGCAGGCTTTGCAGGAGCGTTCCAATACTTTGATCGCGGAAAACCGGAAACTCCGGGCGGAACTCGACGATTTGAGAAAAACAGCATCCGGAAGCGATCTTTCCGCCCGTATTAAAACCCTGAGTTCGCAAAACGATTCTCTGCGGACCGAAGTCGCCACTCTGAAAGGCAGTGTGGCACGGCTGATCAAACTGGCGGAACATCCGGAGCTTGCTTCTCAGCAGCTCGAACAGACCGTTCAGGAAAACAGCGGGATGAAATTGGAAATGCAGAAATTGAAAGCGCATGTGGAAACGCTCAATGCCCAGCTGGCGGAAAATGAGAAGCGGCGTAAAGAGAACGATGCCCGGCTTGTCGCCTTGCTGGCATCGGTGCGTAATTCGCAGGCGTTTATCAAACAGCGGGATGAAACGATCCGCGGGCTCACGGAGCAGATTGAGCGGCTCAAGCGTCTTGACTCGACTTCCGCGGCGAAAGAGATCACCCAGCTTTCCGCAACCGTTACCGAGCTCAAGGAGGGAAAGGTGCAGTTTGAAACCGCGCTTGCGAATTTGAACGCTGCCCGCAAGAAACTTGAAACGGAGAATGCCGGATTGAAAGCCCGTCTTGAACTGGCGGGACGTGAAACCGAAGCACTCAAAAAACAGCTTGGTCAGCCCCGTCCGCAGGGCGAACTGGAACGCCGCAACCTTGAACTGCTGGAAGCCGCGTCAAAATATGAAAAACTGTATTCGCAGACATCCAAAGAGCGCAGCGAGCTTTCCGGACGCGTCAAAAATCTGGATAAGGAGATCGCAGAAGCGAAACAGCGTCTTGCGGAATCCGGTTCCACGATTGAACTGATGCGGAAAGAGCTGAAACGGTGGACCGACGATCCCATCAGCATGAACGATCAGACCGTTTATAAAAAGAATCTTGCTCTGGATTCGATTGTCGGCGAGAATGAAACGCTCCGTCGTGAAGTGGAGCGTCTCAAGACGGAACTTTCCGTTTCCAACGATTCTCTCCGCAAGAGCAGGCTGGCGATGGTCGGCATGGAAAAACGGTTCCGGGAAGTCCTGTTTTCCCTGAAAGAGTATAAACAGGAGAATCCGTCCGCCGTTCTTCTGATCGACAGCCGGAAACAGCAGGAAGAGGACCGCGCGGAGGAAGAGAAGCTGAAAAAACATCAGGCGATTATCGCCAAATCCAGAGAACAGCAGCAGAAAAAGAACACGGAAAAAGCCGTCGGGAAGAAAGCTGTTCCCGTCGTGAAAGCAGAACCGGAAAAAGGAAAAGCTGCTGACGAAGCGAAGTATAAATCCGCGATGTCGATTGCCGTGAAAGCGGAGAAAGAGAAAAATATGGCGGTGGCGCTGATGAATTACTGGCGCGCAGTCGATGCGTGGCCGGAAAGCGTGGAGGCTTATTCCGGTCTGACGCGGGTTTATCTGGCGCGCGGCGATAAGGCCAGCGCACAGAAAGCATACGAGACCGCCCGGAAATTCGGGCTTGAACAATCCAAAGAACTGGAAAACAAACTTTACGGAGAATAATGCAATGTCGATGTTCGGTTCCCTCGGTGAAATGGCCAATCTGATGAAGAAGTTCGGCGAAATTCAGAGCAATATGAAAAAAATGCAGGCGGAGCTTGCGGCGATCGAAGTGCGCGGCACGTCATATTCCAATATCGCGGAGGTTGTGATGTCCGGCGATATGGTTGTCAAGAGCGTGAAACTGGATCCCGCGGCGCTTTCCGCTCAGAACCGCGAACTGGTGGAAAACGCCGTACAGGAGGCAGTCGCTTCCGCGCTTCAGCAGGCGAAAATGGAAGGGGCGAAGCGTCTTTCCAATGCGACCGGCGGAATCAGCATTCCCGGCCTGACGCCCGGAGCGTAACAGAAATGAATTCCGCCGCATATCCGGAAGCGCTCCAGGAATTGATGGATCTTCTGCGCGGACTTCCCGGCGTCGGCCGGCGCAGTGCGGAGAGGATGGCACTTCAGCTTTACAGTTGGGATCCCGCCCGGCTGGAAGCTCTTGCGGAAACTCTCGGCACGCTGCATGAGCGGGTGGGAGTCTGCCCCGAATGCGGCGGTATGTCGTCCGGCAAAGAGGAACTGTGCGGGATCTGTTCCTCGCCGCTGCGTGATGCCGCACAAATTTGTGTGGTGGAGGATTTTCCGCAGATCCGTTCGATCGAAGCCGGAGGCGTGTACAAAGGGCGTTATCACGTTCTCGGCGGCACGCTTGCGCCGCTGGAGGGACGTCTCGCCGATTCGCTTTCCATTGAACCGCTTCTGAAACGGATCGCTGCCGGAGGTGTCCGGGAGGTGATTCTTGCGCTCAGTCCCGATGTGGAAGGACAGGCAACTTCCATTTATCTTGCCAATTTACTGAAAGACAAACCGGTTAAGATCAGCCGTCCGGCGCAGGGGCTTCCGGCAGGTTCGGATCTCAGTTATGCGGATCCTGCAACGATTGCCGTGGCTTTGAACGGACGTACCGATTTCGGCCGCTCATAACGGAGATTTATCATGTCCAAATACCTGCTGCGTTCCACGCCGGAGTCCGTGGGGATTCCGTCATCCGCCCTGATCCGTCTCATTGCCGAACTGAAAAAACTGGATTCCCTGAACAGCATCATGGTTCTGCGCCACGGGCATGTCTGTGCGGAGGGATGGTGGAAACCGTATTCTCCGGATATTCCGCATATCCTGTTTTCTCTCAGCAAGAGTTTCACGTCGGTGGCGGTCGGTCTGGCGCAGGACGAGGGGCTGCTGAAGATTTCCGATACTCTGATCTCTTATTTCCCGGAATATGATGCGGTTGTCACCGATCCGCGTATGCGGAGTGTCACCCTGCGGAACCTGCTGACGATGGCGAGCGGACACGCCTCCTGTGCGCGTCCCGCGATGCTTGCCGATCCCGACGGGGACTGGGTGCGCGGTTTTCTTGCTTCCGCTTTGGAATATGAGCCGGGCAGCCGTTTTGTTTACAATTCCGCCGCGACTTATATGCTGGCGGCAGTTCTGCGGAAAGTCACCGGAACGAATGTGCGGGAGTATCTGATTCCGCGTCTGTTTGATCCGCTCTGCATAACCCCCGGCATGTGGGAATGCTGCCCGAAGGGAACAAATGCCGGCGGATGGGGATTTTATCTCAAGACCGAGGATCTTGCCAAATTCGCGCAGCTTCTTCTTGACGGCGGCGTCTGGAATGGCAGACCGCTGATCCCTGCCGACTATCTCCGGGAAGCCACGGGCAGGCAGATTGACAATTCCATGAATGAAGCGCCCGACTGGAAACTTGGATACGGCTATCAGTTCTGGCAGAACCGGTACGGCTTCCGCGGCGACGGTGCATCCGGGCAGTATGCGATCGTGCTTCCGGAGCAGGATATTGCGATTGCCACGACTTCTGGACTTCCCGACATGCAGCGGATCCTGACGCTGATCTGGGATATTCTGCTCCCCGCCGTGACTTGCGACACTCTTCCGGAGAACCCGGCGGATCAGAACGAACTGACCGGACTTCTGAGTACGCTGTCGATTCCGCTTGCATCGGGGGATCTGACACGCCGTCATGCTCCCGCTGTCTGGAAGTTCCGTCCCAACGAGGCGGGAATCACGGATGTCGCCGTCTCGTTCGGCGAAAAAGACTGTCTGCTGGAATTTCATTCAAGGCACGGCACGGAAAAACTGCGCGCCGGTTTCGGGTTCAACTGCGATAATCTTCTGCGTCTGAACGACAGCCTTCCGCGCCGCACCGCCGCGAGTGCCGCCTGGATTTCGGAAAACGTTCTGGAGATCAGACTCTGCTGTTACGAGGCGTCGTTCCGCGGGGAGTTCCGGCTTGATTTCGCGTCGATGGAAAAGCCGCTTGCAGGGTCCTGCCGCTTCTGTACATTCCGTACTCCGTTCCTGCCGGAACTGACAGCGGAATAGAGCCGGTTGACGATGGATAACGGCAGCGGTTTCTGCGGGAAGTTCAATTATGATTTTCTGCAAACGCATCATACGCTGGTGCAGTTGAAGATCCTTGAACTCGCGTTTGCCCGGTTTGTCTGGAAAGGGCGCAACAGTTATTCTTTCAACCGCTGTTTTCTGATCCTCAAAGGGGAAGGCTGGATTTGCAATCATACCGGTTCGCAACAGCTGACCATGTCCGCCGGAAACGGTTATTTCATGCCGCCGGGCATTGATCTTTCCTTTGATTTTCCGCCGGGACTCGAACTGCTCAGCATTCATTTCAACGCTTTTCTGCTGCCCGGAATGGATGTGTTTGCCAAAGAGACGCAATGCCTGGAATTTCCGGTCGGGACGGCGCGTCTGGAGGAATTCCGGCTTCTTTTGGAACGGGCTGACGGCTGGGGATCGCTCTGCCGGTTTGAAAGTATTCTGTGGGAACTGCTTTCCGGGATCAATCTGCCGGGGATGGATCATTTCGGCAGTGTTCCCGCTCTTCAGAAACGGTATGGGTCGCTGCTGCAGTATATTCATGACAATATTTCCGCCCGGACCGGGATCGGGGAGTTGAGTGCGGTGGCTGGAGTGGGAAGCGATACGCTGTCCCGTCGCTTTTCCCGTGATTTCGGAATTCCGCTGAAAACGTTTCTGATGAAAGAGCTGATTTCCGTTGCAGAACGTCATCTGCTTGGCGGCGACCTGTCGATCCGGGAGATCGCGGAAAAACTGGAGTTCAGCAGCGAGTACTATTTTTCCTCGTTTTTCAAACGGATGAAAGGAATTTCGCCAACCATATTCCGTTCCATGCGCGGAAAATTGTAAAAAATCTTTCTTTTTTTCTGTTTCCCCTCTTGACAAAATTATATTTATGTGCTAAAATTTATAGCAGATAACTAAAATATTTAACAAAAAGCGGTTTTTCAATGACACGGCAATACTCCGGGACAAAGGCGCAGCAGATCAGAGATGAATTGTTGCGGCAGATACGGATCGGGAATTTTCCACGCGGCTCCCAGCTGCCCTCGGAACAAAGACTGTCAGAGCAGCTTGGAGTCAGCCACATGACGGTCCGTAAAGCGGTGGCGGATTTGACTGCTTCCGGATATTTGCGTAAAGAGCCGCGGATCGGCACGTTCATCAACGAAGAGATTTCCGGCAGCAAACTGCAAAAGCAGCTTGGCATTGTCTGTCCGGCATGGCCGCATCCCATGTTTAACGAGTCGATGATGCATTTGAGCCGGATTTTTGAACGGGAAGGCTGGATTTGCCGTTATGCGTTTGCGCGGCATTGGGAAGACCGGATGATCGAGGAGGTCTGGAAGAGTTCGGATGCGCTGGTTCTGTTTCCGATCCGGTCACGGGAACAGATTCCGCCGGAGCTTCTTCAACGTCTGGAGTCGCAGGAAAAGCCGGTGGTGTATGTCGGCAACCCGGATGTGTTCCGGACGGATACCGTGTCGTTTGATGATGAGGCGGGGATCGGAATGCTGTTGCGGGAGCTCCGCAAGTTCGGGCACACCTGCATCGGACGTCTTTCCCAACGGATCCCGGAGAGGAAGCTGCGTCCGCGTGACGAACGGCTGTTTCTGGAAGCCGCGGCGGAAAACCCGTGGTGCCGCATTGTGGACTTTGATGTGGAATGCCCTTATTTTGAATCTCCGGTGAATGCGGTTTACCGGAAAATCCGGGAGCAGGGGATCGGAGAATGCACGGTTCTTGCCGGGAGTTACAGTATGATTCTTGCCGCCCATGCCGCGTTGGTCGACAGCGGATTCCGGGTGCCGGAAGACGTGTCGCTGGTTGTTCTTGGAGAAAACGGCGATTTGCAGTTCCTCCGTCCGCGTCCGGCCCATTGCTCGTTTTCAGTTGAGGTGCAGGCAAAACTGATTTTAGAACTGATTCTCCGCCGGATTGCGGATCCGGACCGTCCGGTCCGCAACCCGAAAGTCCCGCCCTGTTTTTATCACGGGGAGACTCTGGCGGAATCTCATGCAGCAATACGGAACAATAACACAGGAGAGTACAGATGAAAAAAGGAAAAAACAACGTCAGGAAATTTACCATTATAGAACTCTTAATAGTTGTTTCTATTATATCAATTCTTGCCGCTATGCTGCTTCCGGCTTTGAACAAGGCGAGAGAAAGAGCCCGTACAATAACCTGTGTCAACCGGAAAAAAGAGTGTATGCTGGCGTTGTTTCAATATGGCAGTGATTACGGCATGATCGCCGGGATCACCAAGGATTCAAAGTGCTGGTACAATCTGATTGTGACGGGAAACCGGCCGGAAAATCTCGGCTATCTGAAACCGGGAATGCTGATCTGTCCGTCCAACCGTTATGTTCCGCCGGATCTTGTTTCATTCAGCGACGATCAGGTATCCTATGGAATGGAGCGGATCGCCCATTACATGGAAGCGGACTTGCTGGAGGCGAACGGGGCAGGCAGCTGTTTTGATGTTTCCCGGAACAATACCTGGGGCTTTCTTCAGCCTGAAAGAGTCCGGACGCCCTCGCGTCTGCTGCTGATCGCGGACAGCGCGCGCGGCGGACATCAGAAGCCGTGGACCGGTTATCAGAACGGCGGAGGCGGGAGCAGTTTTTTCTATACTTACCAACCGCATGAACGGCGCATTCATCTGATCCATGAGGAGAGAACGGTTGCCGGATTTGTGGACGGGCATGTGGCGTCGCTTTCGTTTTCCGGTCTTTATTATGATACGACCAATCGGATCCGTTACGTTTATGCGCAGGACGGAACGACTCTGCTGAACCGCTGATAATGGGGGATCGTTATGAAAATCCAGTTTTCCGTATTTCTTTCTGTGTTTGTCCTGTTTCTTGGCGGGGCGGAATATCGCATCGGGGACCGGGCGGGAGTGCCGTGGATCATGCGGGATGGCATCCCGGTTTCCCCCCGCATGGTTTATGTGAGCCGGACCGCTCAGGAGATCGCGACTGTCGGGCCGCAATGGAAAGAGTTCACGCTTCGTTTTTCAATTTTGAAGAGCTGTGACAATGCCGCTCTGCATTTGCGTTTTTTCAGCATGGCATTCCGCAGGGAACCGGAATCGGTTCAGTTTTCCAGAATCGAAGTGCAGGAAGCATCATCGGGTCGTGTGGTCAAGTCGTTCCGGTTCGACGGGGAGAAGCCGGATCCCTCCATTGATTTCTGGTGCACCGGGAAATGGAAAAACGGAAAACGGATGCCGGTTCCTGTGGAATTTGCCAATCGCCGGCTTCCGGGTGCTCCGGACGGAGCGTTCTGTGTGACTTCCAAGGGCGATCCCGGCGGCAGGCTCGGCGAATTTCATCTGATTCTTTACGGAATCCCCGTGGAGAAAGAACGGGATTATCAGATTATCTGCCGTGCGCGTGCCGACCGGGAACAGAACCTGACGTCGTCGCTTTATCATCAGATCGCCGTTCCGCAGGCGCTGGCATATCCCGGAACGACTCTGCGGGAACAGGTGAGACTCGCTGCCGACGCAGGGGTTGATTTTGTCACGTTTCCGGTTGACGGGATTTGGCGGAAAGCCGGCGAGCCTGCCGATTACTCCGTTCTGGACCGGATTTGCCGTACAGTTCTGGAAGTCAATCCGCGTGCCCGGCTGATTCCGCGTGTTGATCTGAGGACGCCGCCGGAATGGTGGCAGAAAAAATATCCCGGAGAGATGATGAAATTCACGTCCGGCGGAAACGGCGGTTATCCGTCGGTCTCTTCGCTTCAGTACCGCCGGGATGCGGCGGAGGCGCTCCGGGAGGTGATCCGGTTCTGTGAAACACGTTTCAAAGACAATATGGCGGGGTATCATCCGACGGGCGGCAACACGCATGAATGGTTTTATTACCGTTCCCAGAGGCGGATTCTGAGCGGGTATGATGAGGCGACCCGTTCCGCATGGCGTCGCTTTCTGCGCAGAACTTACAACGATGACAGGAGTCTCAGGACTGCGTGGAATATGCCGGATGTCTCGCTGGCCTCCGCGGAAATACCGTCGCCGGAATATCGCCGCCGGAATCGCCCGGTTTCTCTGCTTTCTCCGTTATCTGATCGTCCGCTGATTGATTTCAACCGTTTTTTGCAGGAAGAAATGTCGGAAACCGTTTTATCGCTGGCCCGTGTGATCCGGACGGAAACGGGCGGGACGCGTCTCAGCGTGGTGTTTTACGGTTATCTCTTTGAACTTTCCGCGATTGCAAACGGACCCGCCTGCTCCGGGCATTATGCACTGCGGCGGATTCTCGCTTCGCCGGATGTTGATCTTGTCGCCGGACCGATTTCTTATTTGGATCGTCAGCCGGGAGGTGGGACGACAACCATGACGGCGGCGGATTCCGTGATGCTGTCCGGCAAACTCTGGCTGAATGAGGATGATACCAGTACGCATACCGCTTACCGGAACGGCAATCGTGCCCCCGGTTGGAAGAGCGGAGCAATGACGCAGGAGCAGAGTCTTCTTCTGCTGCGCCGGAATCTGTCGGTGTCGGCGTTCCATGGATTCGGGATCTGGTGGATGGATCTGTTTGGTGCCGGATGGTTTACCGATCCTGTGCTGTGGAAACTGATGCGGCAGTTTGCCGCTCTGGATACCGCCATGCGGCAGCCTGCGGACACACAGCTTGCAGAAATCATTGATGAAAATTCTCTGCTGTATCTCTCTCCTGCCGGTTTTGAACGGAATTACAATTCCGCCGTCAGCGGACCGCTGATCAAAAACGGACGCGCAGCTCGCGGACGGACCGGCGCTTCTTCGGGGCAATATCTGCTGGATGATCTGCTTGCGGGCAAAGTCAAATCCGGATTGAATGTAATCACTTCCGCCTGGGCGCTTGACGGCGTTCAGAGAAAGAAACTCCGGGCATTGTCGGAACAGGTCCCTGCGTTCTGGTGCTGGGCGCCCGGCTATCTTGACCTTGATTCCGGAAAATTCTCGTTGAAAGCCGTGGAAGAGACGACAGGATTCCAGGTCCGCAAGCAGGTGCGGGGGAGCTTTGCGATCCGTCCGACCGCCGCCGGCTTGAAGTTCGGTTTGACGGATTCCGTTTCCGTCGCCCGGGAGTCTGTTGATCCGGTTCTTTCCCCGGTTTGCCGCAACGGGGATATTGTGCTTGCCGAATACCTGGACGGTGCTCCGGCTGTTGTCCTCCGTCCGGGAAAAGTTCCCGCTTTGTTCTGCGGCATTACCGATATTCCCGCCGGACTCTACCGCAGTTTTGCCGCGTTTGCGGGGATTCATCTGTATACAGACCGTCCGGCTTATGTTCTGCGGCGCGGAGAGTGGCTGAGTGTCACAGCGCCGGAACAGGGATTTTATAAGATCAGCACCGGAACCGGTGACGGGATTGTGGATTTCTTTTCCGGCAGAAAACTTGGAACCGGTCCGGAACTCAGGATTTTTTTCCGGAAAGGGGAAAACCGGATATTCCGGTTGAATCCGGAATGAAATACCGGACAGGCTGTCTGAAACTCAAAAGAAAACATGCCGGGCGGGATTCAAACATTTGATTGTTGTAAAGAGCCGGAGCCGCCGGGAGCACAGATTCAATTAAAAGATCGTTTTTCTGTCAAAAAATGTTCACTGTTTTCCATGTATGGATATGGAGTGTGGAGCGCACAGACGCGGCGGCTTCTTGAAAACTGCTTTTTTCATCGCCGCGGAGTCAATCCGGAACACTCCGGCAGACCGTCCGGAACTTAAAGAAAAAATGGTTTACCGGATAAAATTCCGGTATAATTATTTTAAAACCGGTATTGAAAATTTTTGTTTTCAGTGTATGTTACCTGCAACAATAGAGAGATGCGATAATTTTATTTTTGTTGGAATGTTTTTCGGGGTTCATTAAGGGGATGGATTCCGTTCGGGGGAAATTTTTTTATTTTATCATGAAAGAAGAGGAGACACTTCATGTATGATTCACACCTGTTGAGAATTGGAATTTTTTATGACGGTAATTATTTTTATCATGTCAGCAATTACTATTGCTATGCACATGAACGCCGTTCCCGTCTCAGTATTTCCGGACTTCATGATTTCATCAAGCGTCTTGCCGGAAGATTCGAGGGAGTGGAATCGAAATTCTGTCAGATCGTTGACTGTCACTATTTCCGCGGGCGTCTTCCCGCAATGGAGGCGAATGCCCGTCAGATCCTGCTGAATGAGCGCATGTTTGATGATATTCTCATGCGGGAAGGTGTGGTGACGCATTATCTGCCTGTGACCCGCGGCGGTGAAAAAGGTGTGGATGTATGTCTCGCGTTGGAAGCACTGGAATTGAATATTTTCAAAAAATTCGATGTCGTAGCTCTGATCGCCAGCGATGGCGACTATGTTCCGCTCGTGCGCAAACTGAACGCCCTCGGAACGCGCGTCATGGTGCTTGGTTGGGATTTTGAATATATTGACGATAACGGCAATGAACGTTATACCGCCACTTCCGGCAAAATGATGAATGAAGTCACCTATCCGATCTGGATGCATAAAGTGATTGACGGACAGGACGGCCGGTTCGAGGCGAACGAAGTCAATGCGTTGTTTGTTCCCTCCGGCCTGCGTGATTCTTCCGGCTGTTCAAAAGAGGAGTTGAAAAACGGCAGGGATGAAGGTTACGGGCATTCCACTCCGAATTATGATGAAGTTCAACCGGATTCGTCGCGCGGCGCCCATTACGGCGTCGATGATTCCAGCGACTCCATGCAGACCGTCGTTCCCGAAGCCCCGGAGGGACGCCGGTGCAGCCGGATCCTTCAGCTGAAGAATGGTTACGGGTTCCTTTCCAATGAACCGTCGCCGAAAAATCTCTTTTTCTTCTGGGAAGATTTGGAGGGAATTGATTTCAATGAACTCAATGTCGGCGATATTTTAGAGTATGAGATCGGGGAAAATGAGCGCGGAGAATGTGCGCGGCATATCACCCGCGTTTCTTCGCAGTCCGACAACCTGTAACCGGAGATTTGGTTCATGCGGGGTGTGGCGCGGAAACTGATCGCTCAGGTGGGGGAAGCGACGGCTGACGCCGCGCGGGACTCCGTGCAGCTGATCACATTTACCGGAGAGACGATTTCGGAGTTTGTTTCCGCATTGCGCCATCCCCGTCTGATCCGCCGCAAAGAGACCCTGTATTACATGAATCTTTGCGGTGCGAACGCGTTTCCCATCAGTTCGCTGATTTGCCTGCTGATGGGGCTGATCCTCGGTTATCAGTCTGCCGTTCAGATGCACAAGTACGGAGCGGATTCGTTTCTTCCCGCTCTGGTCGGCTGTTCGATTGTCCGGGAGCTCGGCCCGCTGATGGTCGCTGTGATTGCCACCGGCCGTGCGGGGTCGGCGTTTGCCGCGGAGATCGCCACGATGAAGGCGTCGGAAGAGATCAACGCCATGCTGACGATGGGATTTTCACCCTGGCGTTTTCTCGTGATTCCGAAACTGCTGGCGATGATCTGCATGATGCCGCTTCTGACGTTTTTCGGGGATATTTTCGGCATCATCGGCGGGATGTTCGTCGGTACATTTGAACTTGACATGCCAGCGTCGGTTTATTACCGGCAGACGATTTACTGGGTTCCGCTCCGCTTTTTTATTGAAAGTCTTGTCAAAAGCATCGTATTTGCCGTGATTATCACGGGTATTTGCTGTATGCGCGGATTCGATGCGAAGGAGGATTCGCTCGGAGTCGGGCGTGCCACGACTTCCGCAGTGGTGACGAGCATTATCTGGATCATTCTTGCGGACAGTCTGATGGCGCGCATGTTCAATTTGATTTTCTACGGATCGGCGGTGTAAGATGGCGGAAACTGCGGTAACGGTGGAAAATGTAACGGTCGGATATGGGGAGCGCACCATTCTGGAGCATGTTTCATTCGGGATTCATCACGGGGAGATCGTCGCGTTGCTCGGCGGTTCCGGCTGCGGGAAAAGCACGATGCTGAAAGCGGTCATCGGTCTGCTGCCGGTCCGGCAGGGAGATATCCGGATAGAAAATGAGAGCATCGTCAAAGCCGTCGGGGAGCGGAAGCGGGCGATTATGCGCCGGTTCGGCGTGGCATTTCAGGGAGGGGCGCTGTTCCGTTCCTATACGATCCGTGAAAATATTGCGCTTCCGTTGGAAGAATATACCGATTATCCGCGTGACACGATCAACCGTCTTGTCAGCGAAAAACTGGAAATGGTGGGGATGAAAGGGACCGAGGATATGATGCCCGGCGATCTTTCCGGCGGAATGATCAAGCGTGCCGCTGTGGCGCGTGCGTTGGCGCTGGACCCGAAGATTATTTTCTTCGACGAACCTTCCGCCGGACTCGATCCGCTGAATTCGGCAAATCTGGATGAACTGATATTGGATATCCGCGACCGCTGCAATGCCGCGATCGGGATTGTAACCCACGAACTTGACAGTATTTTCACGATTGCCGACCGCGCGGTGTTTCTTGACCGCGATGCGAAGACGGTGATCGCCGATGGTCCGCCGGCGGAACTGCGTGACCATTGTCCCGTTGAAAAAGTGCGCGTCTTCCTGAATCGCGGACGCCTTAAAGAAGGAGAAAGAAATCATGGCCATTGAAACCGATAAATTCAAACTCGGACTATTTGTAACAGTTTCGTTTATCTCGCTCTGTATTCTGTTTATTGTATTCGGCCTGTTCGACTTCGTCAATACGAAAGTTCCGGTGTATTCCCTGTTTCAGGAGAGTGTGCAGGGGCTGGAATCCGGAGCGCTGGTCAAATACCGCGGTGTGCCGATTGGCAAGGTGACGGACATCACGCTTTCGACTTCCAACAATCTGATCCGGGTGGATATGGAAGTGAATCTGAGCAAAATGCGTTCCGATCCGGAACACGGTCATGCCGCGGAGACGATTTCCGAACCGGAGTTTTATACTTATATGGAACGCGAAATCCGGCGCGGTCTGCGTGCACGGCTTGAATTGAACGGCATCAGCGGTTTCAAGTATATTGAGCTCGATTATCTCGATCCGGAAGTTCCCGTAAAGGACGGCTATGATGAGATCGGGCTCAATCAGGAGGGATTTTTCTATGTACCGTCCGAACCGTCCATGTTGAGCGGACTGCGTTCGGGCATCACCGAAACGATCGCCAAGATCGCTTCCATTGATTACAAGCAGATCAGCGACAAGTTGGAAAGCGCTCTCAACAACGCCAATTCCCTGCTGGCTGATCCGAAACTCAAGGTCATGCTTGCCAATTCCGAGAAGCTGACCGGCGAACTTTCGCAGACGGTGCGTTCTTTGAATGCGGCGTTTACTCCCCAGCGTTTTGAGGAACTTTCCGCGAAGACCGCCGCCGCTTTGGAGCAGGTGCAGGAGCTGTCGAAGAAACTGGACAGGGCAATCGAAGAATCGAAGATCCCGGATACTTCCGCCTCGTTCCGCAATGCGGCGCTCTCCCTGCGGGATTCGGAACAGGCGTTCAACAATACGATGGCGAAATTCAATGACACTCTGGATGCGCTTTCGGAACTCATCAAAACTCTGGACGACAATCCGTCGTCACTGCTCAGCGGCAAAAAGTAAAAAGACGCGGTTCCGGGCTTTCCGGGTTTTTTGATACTTTTTCGTGAAAAGGATTTTACGAAACGGAAAGTCGGTGTATATTACCGGGATGAAAACTGAAACAGGGAGGTTTTATACTCAGATGAATGCGAATCAACTCAGATCGAAATTTTTGGAATTTTTCAAGAGCAAAGGGCACGCGGTGATCAAGAGTGCGCCTCTGATCCCGGACAACGACCCGACCGTCCTGTTCACGACCGCCGGGATGCATCCGCTGGTCCCGTTCCTGCTCGGTGCACCCCATCCGCTTGGAAAGCGGCTTTGCGATGTACAGAAGTGCATCCGAACCGGGGATATTGACGAAGTCGGCGATCCCGTGCATCTCACCTTTTTTGAAATGCTCGGCAACTGGTCGCTTGGCGATTATTTCAAGGAGACTGCGATTCGCAACAGCTTTGAGTTCCTGACCGGAAAAGAATGGTTGAACATTCCGTTGGACCGTCTTGCGTTCACCGTTTTTGCCGGAGATGAAAACGCGCCGTTCGATGAAGAGGCGTTCAACCTGTGGCGTTCTCTCGGCGTCAGCGAAAAACGCATTGCCAGACTTCCGAAGGAAGACAACTGGTGGGGACCCGCCGGTCAGACCGGACCTTGCGGACCCGACACGGAAATGTTCTATTGGACCGGTCCCATGCCGGTCCCGGAAACGTTCGATCCCAAGGATAAACGCTGGGTCGAGATTTGGAATGACGTGTTCATGCAGTACAACAAAACCGCGGAAGGCACATTCGTTCCGTTGGAAAAACGCAATGTCGATACCGGAATGGGTGTTGAGCGCGTTACTGCGATCCTTCAGGGAAAATCCAGTTGTTACGATACCGAGATTTTCGCTCCGCTGTTTGCCGAACTCGATAAGATCCGGGGCATGGAAACTCCTGCGGAGCGTTCCCGTTCGGAACGCATCGTGGTGGAGCACATGCGCGCAGCCACGTTCATTCTCGCCGACGGCATTACTCCGGGAAAGGTGGATCAGCCCTACATTCTGCGCCGTCTGATCCGCCGTGCGATCCGTGAAGCGAAACAGGCGGGCGTCACGGTTCCGTTTACCACGAAGATCGCCCGTGTCGTCATTGACAACTACTGTGAAGCGTATCCGGAGCTCAGGGAGAATCAGATTCTGATCCTTGAGGAGCTGGAACGCGAAGAAACGCTGTTCAAGCAGACCCTGGAAAATGGCGAACGCGAATTTGAAAAGTTCATTTCCCGTGTTCCCGCCCATATTCAAAACAAGGTCGTCAGCGGGAAAAACGCGTTCTTCCTCTATGAGACCTACGGATTCCCGATTGAGCTCACCGTGGAAATGGCAAAGGAAAAAGGTTTCACGGTCGATATGAAAGGTTATGAAGAAGCTTTCCGCAAGCATCAGGAATTGTCCCGTCAGGGAGCGGAACAGAAGTTCAAAGGCGGACTCGCCGATCACTCGAAAGAAACCGCGTGCCTGCATACCGCAACGCATCTCCTGCACAAAGCGCTGCGTATCGTGCTTGGCGACCATGTGGCGCAGAAAGGATCCAATATCAATGCGGAACGTCTGCGTTTTGACTTTTCGCATCCCGACAAGATGACGCCGGAGCAGATCGCCGAAGTCGAAAGACTGGTGAACGAAGTCATTGCGAAGAAATGCCCGGTAGTCTGTCAGGAAATGTCTTTGGAAGAAGCCCGGAACAGCGGAGCGATCGGTCTGTTCGGAAATAAATACGGGGAACGTGTCACGGTGTATTCAATGGGGGATTTCAGCAAGGAGATCTGCGGCGGTCCCCACGCATCGAATACCGGTGATCTCGGCAGTTTCAAAATCCTCAAAGAGGAAAGCTCCAGCCGCGGCGTTCGCCGGATCAAAGCCGTGATTGGCGGAAACAAAGAATAAGGGGGACGGATGAGCACGGAAATCATTATTTCAAACGATGGCGGTGTCTACTTTATCACAGTCAACGGCAGGGCGACATTTGAACATGCGTCGCAGCTGCGCAACCTTGCAAAGAGTCTGGAAAGCGTAGTCTTTTCCAGAATCTGCCTGGATCTGGCGAACTGCGGCGGAATGGACAGTACGTTCATGGGGATTCTTGCGATGCTCGGGCTCCGTGCAAAGAAAATCAATGCTCCGATGTGCGTCTATAACGCCGGGGAAGCCAATCTTGCGCTGCTGCAGGGGCTTGGACTCAAGAAGTTGTTCGAGTTCTGCGATGGCGATATGGGCGGCACTTCCGGCAAGGGATGGAGTGCCGGAGAAGAAGCCGCCGGCCGTGCGGAAACCGTTCTGGAAGCGCATCAGACTCTGATGACGGCGGATGAACAGAACGTGAAGAAGTTTGAGAAAGTCGTGGAGTTGGTTCAGAAGGACCTCGACAAGATGAACAGGGAAAAGAACTGACGGGTTCTGCCGTCGGAGTTTTTGAAAGCGGGTGTTTCTTTGCGGAGCGTCCGCTTTTCTTTTCCTTTATGACCCGGAGAACATAATGGCAGCTTTCAGTTGGCGCGGCGTTGGCTGGGCGGCGCTCAGTATTGTCTGTTGGGGAACAACGTTTCCCGTGGGACGTTATCTGATGGTGAATCAGTCGCTGGATGCGGTCATGCTGGTCTTTACCCGGTATATGGCTGCTTCGCTTCTGATGATCGGAGTTGCGGTCATGGTCCGTCGTCCGGCGGTTTTCCGCGCGCTTTCCCGCCGTGACTGGCTGGAGCTCAACGGGCACGGCATGATACTGGCGGTCATGAGCATTCTGCTGTTTGCCGCGCAGAAAACGATTCCGGTGCTGAATGCCGCCATGGTGGAGGCGATCTCCCCGCTCCTGATCTTTCTGGTTTCTCTCCTGACCGGCTGCCGCGCAAGCCTGCTGCAGTGTGCCGGTCTTGCGCTCGGTTTTCTCGGCTGCATGTTTGTGATGCGTGTCGCGGATGCAACGGGTGTTCATCTGACTTCTTTTTCGTTCGGGGATTTTCTGATCATTCTTTCCGGGCTCGCCTGGGCACTCTACACGGTTCTGGGGCGTCCGCTTGCGGTGCGGCTGGGCGGTTACATGTTTACCGCATGGAGCATGTTTTTCGGCGGTTTCTGGACTTTTCTGTATCTGCTGTTCGATCCGTCCCGTCTGTATTTGCCGGATACTCTGTTTGAAAATTTTCTGGTGCTTTACATGGCGCTTGTCCCGTCGGCTCTGGCATTTTTTTCATGGAATGCGGCGCAGAAATATATTCCGCTCGGTTTGCTTGCCCTTTCCGAATATTTTACGCCGGTTATTGCGTCTCTTCTCGGCCTGTTTTTCCTGAACGAGGGAATTTCGCTGTTTCAGGTGGCGGGGATGGTTCTGGTGTTCGGCGCGGCTCTTGTGGAGCCGGAGATTTCAAGCCGTCTGCGTCGGCTCTTCCGGAACGGAAACGGGCTCCGGTAACATTCCGTTTTTTTGGCGGAATCAGCATTTTTCCGGAAAAATCGCTTTTTTTTATCGTTTGCCTATTGACTTTTTCCGGAGAATGATTTATAATATGTTTGACCGTTAAAACACTATGGATGGAAAGAGATGAAAACGACACTGAAAGACATTGCGGAATATGTGGGGGTGACTCCTCAGCTGGTCTCGTTTTATCTGAACCATCCGGAAACGACACGCGTCGCCAAAGAGACCCGCGGCAGGATTGACGAAGCTGTGAAGCGGCTGGATTATCACCCGAATTCCGTTGCCCGGGCGCTTTGTACGGGAAGAACGAAAACGATCGGTCTTGTCATGGGCGGTCTTACGGAGCGGAAGCGCGGATGTTATATCCACGCGCTGATGAACGAAGCGAAAAAATACGGGTATTATCTGCTGACCGCGATCACGAACTATGATCAGAAAGAGGAGCAGGAAATCCTGGAATATATGATGGGGCGGCAGGTGGACGGTATTCTTTATACGCTGTACCTTTCACCCGGTGCCCGGATCTGCCAACGGTTGCATAAGACCGGTTTTCCGATTCTGCTTCATGCTCCGCAGGCGAATCAGGACTTTAATACGATTGATTATGATTGCACCCGCGCAGTGGAAGATGCGTTGCGGGCGTTTCTGGAACGGGGTGCGCGGGAAATCCTGTATCTGGGTGCTCCGAACGATGGAGAGTACCGGAATCTGTGTGAATTGCGCGGAAAGGAACCGTTTTCTCTTTTGTTCCGGCCGCTTCCGCCGGAACCGGGAAGTTTTGAACTTGCCGTTGCGGAAGTGCTGAAGAAACGTCCATCTGCGATTTTTACGGTCAATGTGATGTTTCTTCAGGAGTTGCTGGACCGGATCAATGAATGTGCTCCGGAGTACCGTCCGGTCTGCGTTACGGTATATTCGCTCCCCTTTGACTGGATCCGGAATGATCGTGTGATCGGTGTGGTGCATCGTTTTTACCGGGAGCGCGTGGAGTCGGAGATTCGCAGAATGCTGGAGATCATTGAGCATCCGGAAGAGCCGCCGCAGAAACTGGTGCTTCCGACCGAATATGTTTCCGCGGAACAGTTGGAAGCTATCCGGATGCAGCAGTTGAACGACCCTTATTATAAACAATTTAAATAAAGGAGGATTTATGTGTCAGAAAGGAAAAAAACATTTTACCCTTGTAGAGCTACTTATCGTAATTTCAATTATTGCGATACTTGCGGCTCTTCTTCTGCCTGCCTTGAGCAAGGCAAGGGAGAAAGCACAGGAAGTCAACTGTATCTCAAATCTGAAAGGGATCGGTGCGGCGTTTTTTGTTTATGCGGATGACAACGGCGGTTACATGCCTTTGAACAACGTATCGGAATCGTCGTCGTTGCCGCACCCGAAAACACAATGGCTTGGGTTGTTGATACGGGGCGGCTATCTTGCAAACAACAAAGGGGCTTCGTGTCCGTCTGTGTTTCCATACGGAAAATTGAATCTGCGGTCTGCCGGAGATATGGACAATTACCAGACTTACGGGGCGAATATCGGTCCGTATTCCGGCGGAGGGAGTCTCTGCTATAAATCGGCGGGGACCACTCCGCTTTCCGGTCTCTGGCATGGTTCCATCAGGAAACTTCCGCCGACTCAGTTCCCGCTGCTGGCGGATACGATCCAGTATGATTCCGCCGGAAAATTTGTCATGCAGAACCATTATTTTTACTATCCGACCTACAGTTTCGGCAGCAGTACGACGCACGGGCGGGTTCATACGCGGCATGGGAACCGCTGCAGCGTTACAGCTGCCGACGGGCATGTGCTTTCCGCTTCGTATGGTTATCTGATCGACAAAATGGGATTTTCCGAGAACGGCATTTACAGATTCTGAAAGAAAGGAAGAGTATGAATATCAAATTGTTATGCCCGGCGGCGCTTCTGATTTCCGGTTTTATTCTTCCGGCGGAAACGCATATTGCAGTGAAACCGGAAGTGGTGCGCCCTGTGGAGCGCAGGATTTTCGGAACCAACCAGATAGCCGGAGTCAATCGGCAGAACCGGGATTTCGGCGGCAGAAATCAGACTTACGATCTCGGAATGGGAATCTGGGATCCGGACCGCAATGTGCCGCAACCGGAAATGACCGGATTTTCCAGACGTGCCGGATTCACCGTTCACCGCTGGCCCGGCGGATGCAGAACCCATAATTTCAACTGGAAAAAGCTGATTGGCAAACCGGAGTCGCGTCCGAACAACCGGTTCGGTCTGCCGGAGTTTCTGCGCTTCTGCCGCGATACCGGTGCGATTCCGCTGATCACTCTGCCGGATTATTCCGGAACCGCGCAGGACGCCGCCGATCTGGTGGAGTATCTGAATGCGCCGGATGACGGGAAACATCCGTGGGCGGCGCGCCGTGCCGCAGATGGACATCCCGCTCCGTACAATGTCGTTTATTTTGAATATGGAAACGAGACCTATCACGGAAATCACGAAGGATCGCTTTCCCGGGGCGCAAAAGGGATCATTTATGCGCCGGAATATGCGAAACGCTATGCGGAGTACCGCCGGGCAATGCGCAAGGTTGATCCGGCAATCCGGCTCGGGGCGATCTATCACGCCGAATGGCTGACGGATTTTCTCAAGGTCAACGGGGAGAATGTCGATTTTCTCGCACCGCATATCTACGTCGGGACTTATTCGACGGATGAGGGAAAAATCGCTCCGGAAACTCTGTTTTCCATCGCTCTTGCCGGAGTACGGGACAGTGCGCGGAAATGGGAGTCGATCCGGCAGAAAACGAAGCAGTGCGGAATCGGAAAAACGCTCCCTCTTGCGGTGACGGAGTATAACTGCTTTATGCTCAACAGCAAGCCGAAACCTTACCGTTTTTCTCTCGGCGGTGCTTTGATTTCAGCCGAACTTGTGCGCATCATGCTGTATGATCCCGATGTTTTCATGGCGAATTACTGGATGTTTGCCAATGAATTCTGGGGAATGATCCGCAATTTCAAACCGCCCTATCTGAAACGTCCGGCGTATTATATGTTCCGGATGTACCGTGATTATCTCGGCGATGAACTGCTGCGTTCGGATATCCGCTGTCCGCGATTTGACAGCCCCGGCGGTTACGGTACTCCGCGAGCCTCCGGTTCCGCCGCCGTTCAGGACGGCGGCGAGAGTACGAAGAATCTGCTGCCGCCCCGGCGCTGGCAGTTCATCGGAGACGCAAAGACGGAAGGGATTTTCCGCCAGCGGGAATTGCCGGATGGCACTTTGGAGGTTTCGTTTGAAAATGATACGTTCCTGAATTACTTCCATGCACAAAAGAAGATGCCGGCGAATTCGCTGAGCGGCTACCGGATCACGGCGGAAGTCCGGACAGAAGGGATGGAAAACTCTTCCGGCGCTGCGATTCAGATCGGCGACGGTCGCGGATTCAATGCGACCCGTTCCTGTGCGAGTTCTCCCGGAGTCAAGAGCCGGGAATGGACCACGGTTTCCGCTGTTTATACGCCGCTTTCCGATACGGATTCCCTGTTGATTACCGCCCGCCGGATTTCGGGCGGAGCAAAGGGGAAGATGTGGATCCGCAATGTCCGGGTGACGGAGACGATCCCGGAAAATATCGGAGCTTCTCCGCTGGTTGAAGCGACGGTGTCACGAAGCAGGGACGGAAAGAGTTATTCGCTTCTCGTCATCAACAAATCCATGAAAGAAGCGGAGCCGGTTTTGATAGAGCTTCCCGGTGCCGTAAAACAGGTGAAAGCGGAAGTGTTGAGCGGTCCGTCCGTTGATGCGGTCAATGAGGAGAATCCGGAAAATGTCATTATCCGTCCGCTGAAAACGGAGACCGGAAACGGCGGTGTCCGTGCGCTTCTTCCGCCGCATTCATTTTCCGGATTCACGATAACAGTTCAATAAACAAAGACAGGATTCCTGGAATGAAAGAGATTATTATTCAGCCGGGTTCGGCGATTCAGCCCGCGATTGACAATGCATCGGCATCCGGCGGAGGAAAAGTCATCCTTGCTCCGGGAGTTCACCGCACGGGAACGGTCTATCTGAAAGACAATGTGGAGCTTCATCTTCCAGCGGGGAGCCGTCTTCAGGGCGGAGATTCCCCGGAGGATTACGATGATCTTCCATCCGCGTTGTATGGTGAATACGCACCGTGCAAATGCCCGAAATCTCTGATCGCCGCCGTCAATGCGGAGAATATTGCGATCACCGGGAGCGGCGTGATTGACGGCTGCGGTCCCGCATTTTATAACCGGAATGCTACGGAGGGCGGTTATTTTTATGCGAAAACGGAGAAAGGACGTCCGCGGCTTCTGCAGCTTGTTCACTGCCGGAATATCCGATTGGAAGGTGTGACATTTCAGGATTCTCCCGGCTGGACTACATGGCTGATTGAGTGCACGGATGTGACGGTCCGTTCCCTGCGGATCGTCGGCGATCCCCGGATGATCAACAATGACGGTCTCCACTTTTTCGGCGGGAAGCGGATTTCCGTGAGCGACTGTTTTATTTCGACCGGCGATGACGCGATTGTGGTGCGTGCCGGGCGCGCATGGACCAGAGAGGAGGAGTGCCTCGCGGAAGATATTGTTGTGACGAACTGCGTTCTGGAAAGTTCCTGCCAGGGGATCCGCGTCGGATGCTCCTGCGACGACAAGGTCCGGGACTGCCGGTTCAGCAATCTGATTATCCGCAGCCGGAATGTCGGAATTTATATTGACAATCCGGTACGCTACCTGACGGTCGCCTGTCCGAGTCCCCGGCTGGATCTGGACAATGTCAGTTTTGACCATATTTCCGTGGAATCGCAGACAAAGCCGTTTGCCGTTGAAGTGGAAGAGGGATTGAATCTGCGGCGGATCGGCAGGATCGGTTTCAGCAATATCATATTCAAAGGAAACGAACCGCTCTGTTTTACCGGTTCGGAGGAGACTCCGTTGGAGGAGATCCGCCTCAGCAATGTTTCCGGTACGGTTTTCGGACCGGAGAGTATCCGCACGCGTTTTGTGACGTCGTTGGCAATGGACCATTGCACGATTGCTGCCGTTCCGGTGAAATGATCGGTCTGGGCGGTTTTTGCCTTTCCTGTCTGTTTATTTCGTGCTTTCCGGCGGCTATGCTTGAAATGTACGCTTTCCGGAAGTAAATTAAACCGGAATTCAGACAGGAGAGGTGAGAACATGCGGA
>URKJ01000013.1 GCA_900548385.1 uncultured bacterium
ATAGTTCATTTTATAAATAAAAACAAGAGGGGATTTTTATGAAAAAATTTATGTTTTTGCTGAAAAAGTTGCTGTTTTTATTGAAAAATGAAAAAAAGCGGTTATGATAACAGAAACTTATTGAGAAAGGCGGGATATGAGAAGAAAAGTACGGATTTCTCCGTTTTCCCTGGAGGAGTTCAACTCTTCCGAAGTCAACCAGAATCTGATCAACTGGGGGCTGCTGTATCAGAAAGTCATGCCGCTTTCCTTTCCGTTTCTGATTCTCCACAGCTGCTGGGGAAAAGAAGATTATTATATTCATCACTGCCCGTCGAATTCGGCGGTTGAGATCGTGCTGGAAGGTTCCATGAAATACACGCTGGATGAGCGGGTCTGCATCGTGCGGGCAAATGAAATGATCCTGCTCCCGCTCGGAGTTCCGAACCGGGTGGAGGCGGGGCCGGACGGCTTCGGCAGAAAAGCGGTGTTCGGAATCCGCGGTTTTCTTTCGGAAGTCATACTCGCCTCGTACTGTCTGGAAGGCGGCAGGGCGTACCGTCTGAACGATACGGGGCGGATCCTGCAGATGCTGTCCCGTTTAGCGGTGCTTTACCGGAAGCAGGATCCCGCGCTGCTGAACGCCGCTTCCGCTTCCGCGTTCGAGATTCTGCTGGAGATACGGGAACAGGTCCATTCCCGGAACGCCCGGTCGTCTCCGGCGGTTCAGCTGATGCAGATGAATCTTCAGAATCCGTACCCGATCCCAGAGATCGCCCGGAAACTGGATTTGTCGCGGGAGAAATTCAACGCGGTTTTCCGGGAACAGTTTCAGCAGAGCCCGCAGCAGTACAAGACCCGGCTCCGGATGCGGATTGCCGAACAGCTTCTCCGGCATACCGGGCAGACGGTCAAGCAGATTGCGTTTCAGACCGGATACCATTCGCTTTCCCGGTTCGCAACGGCGTTCCGCAAGTACCACGGGATGTCTCCGCGCGATTACCGGAAAGCGGGCAGTGAGGTTACAGACCTTCCGGATTGACCGCGATGCACTCCGTTTCCACGAGCCACGCCGGGCGGCACACCGGAGCCCGGAGGATCACATACGGAAGCTCCGCCGGAAGATGTTCTTCAAGAATCCGCCGGACCGCTTCCACATCCGCCGGATCGCGCAGATAGACGGTCGCCCAGCGGAGATCGGAGAGCGAACCCGCCGAACTTTCCAGCAGGGCGGCAATGTTTTCGATCATCCGCACCGTCTGCCTGCGGACATCTCCGGGGTGAACGACCTGCCCGCGGCTGTCGATACTTGCCGTTCCGGAGATGTAGTAGTGCGAACGGTCACGCAGAAGAAGACGCGTTCCCCGTTCAAAACTGACACCGTAAAGAGCCGTCGGCGACAGCATGTGTTCGGCTTTCAGGTAGATCTGCTGCCCGGGGCGGAGCCCCGCCCAGTTGAGAGATTCCATTGCAACGAGGCGGGACGGCGATTCGTGCTGAGCCTCGATTCCCGTGCTTGCAATGAAATGAGTTCCGGAGGTCATGCCGTTGCGGGCGAAAAATTCATTGCGCGCCCGGACGAGTCCGGCATAGTTGTTGTCGACGTCGCGGCAGTAGAGCCAGGTGCGGACCGTGTTTGCTTCCACGGTAGAGCCGTGTTCCGCAAGAAAATGTTTCAGCGCTTCGAATTCGCGTCCGGTCTGTTCGAAACTTCCGGAGAGCGCGGAGTCGCCGGTCCGGAACAGGAATACGTCCGATCCGTTGAAGTTTACGGCTTCGCATCCGGGGGAGATCATCCGCTTCCCGCATCCGGACCAGTGCCACGCCTCCAGAGCGATACGGGAGCCGTCGGCGGGCGGCTGACCGAGAACCGAGACGAAGACTGATCGTCCGGCAAGGAGACGGTGCAGAAGCGGCGCCTGATTGGTGACGTCGCTGAGGTGAAAGCGGAGCAGTATCTCGCTTGCTTCCGAACAGCCCGCCGCAGTTGCTGCGCGGGAATAGTCCGCAAGCAGGTTTTGCGCTTCCTCTTCAAAGCAGAGACCGGGAAGAGCGCTTCCCGCGAAAAAATGTTCCTCCGCGGGATTGCCGGGGAGTTTGAATTCCGAGTGCCGGATCATGGTACAGCCTCCACGGTCAGAGCCGGCAGAAAGATTTCCGCCCGTTCGCGTTTGACCGTTCCTTTCTTATCTTTTCTATCATACGAATAATGAACCTTGAACAGCAGGTTCGCCGCTTTTCCTGCGGACTGCGGGTCTGCAAGCAGGGTAAGAGTGCCTTTCCCTGTTCCGGCGACTTTGAGCCAGCCGGGCAGAGCGGCGATGCTCAGAACCGCCTCCGCCTTTTCCGGCAGCTGGAATTTCCGGAGAGAAAATTCCAGGGAGCCGCCCGGTTTGATACGCCGGGTCGTCTCTTTGAACGCCCAGGCGAATTTTTCCCCGCCGCTGTACTTCCAACGCTGAGTCAGCAGCATCCGTTCCGCCGGGACGAGGTGTGTGTAGGCGAACGCCTGCATGGATTCGTCGGCAGGGATCGCAACGGTCCGGCAGCCGTTTTCCCCGCTTGCGGAGAGGCGGACTTCGCGCGGAGCGGTATTGGTTTTGCGCCGGTCTGCCTGAAGAGTGATGACGCTTTCCGATTCGCCTGCCGGAATCCGGTTGGTTCCGGCAATGGAGTACGGTCCGCCGTTTTGAAGACGGAGGAAGATATTGCCGGAATAGCCGTCGAGCCGTTCGGCGGTCACTTTCAGCGGTTCCGCTCCGTTGCGTGCGACTTCGAGAGCCGAAGGGGCTGTGTACAGTCTGAAACGCGGACGCGGTTCGTTAATCCGCAGATAATAGGCGTAGTCTTTGCCGCCGAGAGCGGTTGTGTCGGAAAGGGCGAGGCGGTATCTGCCGCTGACGGCGGGGGTGAACGTCAGATACGAATCCGTATGCTGCATGAGCGTTCCGGCTTTTATGCGCGGGAAATCGTCGTTCAGCGCGAGGAGTTTGCCCGCGGCGTCGTAAAGCCGGAGAAGGGAATCGAGCGGCGATCCGAGCCGCCGGGCGAACACTTCCATGACGACCGGTTTCCCCTGTTCGAGCTCCAGATGGAAGAATTGCTGTTTTCCCGGTTTGTCGAGTGTTCCGCGGATCATGACGCCGCGGGAGAGGATTCCGCAGGATTCCGCTTCCACGGTCGGGATCGGAAATCCGGGCGGTTCTGCAATCCGGTATGGTTTCGTTCCCTTTTCCACGGTGATGCGGTAAACGAAATCGTCGCGTCCTCGGAAAAGTGCGTCGCGGATGACGAGCGTGTACTCCCCGTCCTCCGGCACGTTGAATTCGAGCGAGCCGTCGGGATTGAAGTAAGTGTCGTCGACAAAACCGACCCGCTGTTTCGCTTTGTTGAAAATTTCCATCTGCGGTTGGAAGAACCCCGGCACGCCGTCGCCGATAAACGGCATCAGAGCGCGTCCGAGTAGGGAGAACGTGAGGATTTCCCCTTTTTCCGCGCGGAAACGGAAATAATCGGTTTCTCCGGGCATGATCTGGCCGTTAAGGACGGCGGGCGCCTGAAATTCCGGGATTCCGGTTTTTTCCGGCGGAAGCGGAAAGTATGGATCACGCAATTCGCCGTATGTGCTGATGTGGAAACTGAGCGGATTGCTGATGCGTCCGTTGGAAACGAGCCGGAATTCCCGTTTTCCCGGTTCCGCGTCGGGCGCGATCCGCAGTTTGACGATTGCGGTGCTGGCGATTGCGGGACTTGCCTGCAAAGGGTTGCGGGGAACCAGAAGAAAACGCAGAAGCCGTTCCATCTGAAGCGGTTCGAGTTTGTCGAGCTTGTCGTAATACGGATGTTTCATCCAGCCGGATGTATCTTCCGGCAAAGGCGGTTGTCCGGGTTTGCCTTTCCGGATCGCGCGGAGCCAGTTCATCAGATATTTGCGCTGGGGACCGGCCGGATGCGGAAAGCCCCGGACCTGTTCGATTCCGGTCACGGTAACGCCGGTTCCGGAGATCAGGGCGCTTTTCAATCCCCAGAATTGCTGTCCGCCGACGATGAGTTCCACATCGGTTCCCTGTTTTCCCCCGGCGGGGAGCAGATAACCGATGTGGAGAGCCTGACAGAACAGTGCGGGCAGGATCAGGAGAGCGGCGGCAAGGGATTTCATGCGGATACTCCTCCGTTTTTATACAGTTCGCGGAGCTTGTTTCTGCCGTCTCCGGGAAGAATCGTCAGATCGAGTCCGCGCGGATTCGGCAGTTTTGCGGCTGGATCAATGCCCGCCAGTTCATAGATGCTCCACAGCAGATCCACCGGATGAACCGGGCGTTTTACGGGATGTTCCCCGCGTGCGTCGGATTCGCCGAGAACGCGTCCGCCCGCGAACCCGCCGCCGGCGACCATGGCGGAGAAGCATGCTCCATAGTGGTTCCGCCCGCCGTTCCAGGGTTCGCCGACGTCGATTTTTGGGGTCCGTCCGAATTCGCCGCTGCACCAGATAAGAGTGGAGTCGAGGAGTTTTTTTTCTGCGAGGTCTTCCAGCAGGGCCGCGACTCCCTGGTCGAACTGGGGAGCAAGGCGTTTCATGGATTCAAAATGCTTTTTATGGGTGTCCCAGCCCTGCGCATTGATCGTGATGTAGGGGACTCCTGCCTGAACGAGCCGCCGGGCGGCGAGGCAGCACTGCCCGAACGTATTGCGTCCGTAGCGGTCGCGCATTTCCCCGGATTCCCGGCTGAGGTCGAATGCCTGAGCGTCGGATCCCTGAATGACGGCAAGCGCGTCATCCGTTGCTTTGTCGAATTCCCGGAATTCGGGATGATCGGGTTGAGAACTGCCGAGAGAGTCAAGCGAGCGGGCGAATTTCAGACGTTCTGCAAACTGTTTCCGGGTGATGTTTCCGGGCGGAACGAATCCGTCCACCTGAAAACGTGCGGCGTTGGGGTTGCTTCCGGTGGCGAGCGGTTTGTAGATGTCGCTGAGGAACCCGTTTTCGGAGAACCGTCCTTTATTGGAAGTGAGGGCGATGTAAGGCGGCAGTTTGCCTTTGTATTCGTTCCGTTTCATCATTGCGATGACTGCGCCGATTGCGGGACAGGTGAGCCCGCCGCCGGGCATACGCCCGGTCTGCATGAGATAAGTGGCTGTTTCGTGGGCGTTGATGCCGTGAGTCATGCTGCGGATGATGGAATATTTATCCGCCTGCCGGGCGAGTTTCGGCAGAAATTCACTGATGCGGATTCCGGGCACATTGGTGGGAATGTCTCCATAACCGCCGTTGTATTCGGTACCCGCGTCCGGTTTCGGGTCGAACATTTCAAGATGGCAGGGGCCGCCCCAGATCCACAGTTCGATAACCGAGCGGGCTTTTGTTTTTCCGGCCGCCGGGGAAACGGCAAAAAGTTCCGGGCGGAGCGCTCCCGCCACGGCGCAGGTCCCAAGCAGCTTCAGAAAATCACGTCGATTCATGCAGCACCTCGCAATCAGTGATAATAAAGAAATTCTTTGGAGTTGACCAGAGCCCACGCGAGATCGCGCCAGATGTTTCCGCGCTGTTTCGGAGGAAGCGATTCGCGGTAGGCCTGAATGGCTTTCCGTTCTCCGGGAGTCGGATAGCGGGAAAGAATCCGCAGATAGAGCAGGTCCGCCCGCTGGTTGTCGTTCAGCCGTTTTTTCCGGAAAAGGACGCCGGGGAGCCGGGAGAGACGCGAATAGAGTTTGCCGGAATTCATCAGATACAGTCGTTGGGAGTCGGTGACGTTGTTCCTGCGTTCGGAGAGTTTTCCGGAATCCCGCGGCGGACGGCCGAAACTGTCGAGCACGCCGGAAGAGATGCTGCCGTCGGCAATGGTGACGGCACGGGTGCCCGGCGGGAGAAACGTGAACGGTTCGGGAATTACGCTCATATACCGGTCTGCTCCGCCGGTGATTTTTGCGAGGGCGTCGACGATCAGTTCCGCTTCCAGCCGGTGAACCGGATATGCCGTGAAAGCAGCCTCCTGTTCCGGCGTCCCGGTCCGCGCCTGAAACAGTTCGGAGTTCAGAATGTGGCGGTACAGCGCTTTGAAACTGTAACCGGAGTCGCGGAACACCGTTGCGAGAGCGTCGAGACGGGGATCGCGGGCTCCATTCGGAATGTTGTCGGGATCCGGAAAAATGCCGCGTCCGAAAATCCAGAACCAGACGCGGTTTGCGGCGGCTTCGGCAAAACCGGAGTCCGGTTCCAGCAGAGCGTCGGCGAGAATCCGGCGCGGATCGGTTTCCGGTGCATGGATCGTGTATGCGGTTCCGTCGGGCATCGCCGCGCGGACAACGGACGGAACGGGATCCGTATAGACGATCTCTTCTTTCCATTCATCGGTGCTTTTGTAACGGATCCGGGAGAAGAACATGGCAAACTGTTCCTGCCGTTTTTCCGGGAGGGTTTCCAGCCGGAGACCGAGAACCGTCTGAGCGGTGGTGACGGCGAGTCCGTGCGGCGTCCGGTCGGCGGAGGCCCGGAAAAAGTTGGCGGCAGGATTGCGGAAGTTGGAACCGGAAGCGGTCAGCATCTCTTCCAGCATACTGCGCCAGGAGCGGTCCGCAAGAATGTCGGAGCGGATTTTCTGATGCCACGCCTGTACCGCATTCGGCCAGAGATTGATGGGAAATTCCGATTTGATCCTGAGCATGTCGGCAAGCCGCATTGCAAGCATGTCCGCGAACTCCGGCGAGTCCAGCAGACGGTCAATGAGGTTTTGCCGTTTGCCGGGAGTCTTGTCGGCAAGGAACGCACGCGTTTCTCCGGGTTCCGGAATGCGTCCTGCGGCGGTCAGACATGCCCGCCGCAGAAACGTGGCATCGTCCACCCGTTTTCCGGGTTCCTGTGCGGAAAGAAAACCGGTCAGCAGAAATGCAAGAAGCGGGAACAGGTAAAAAATTCGGCTCATGGATTTTTCCTTCCGGTTGCTGATGCCATTTTTGATAAGGAATATAGACACCGGAGAAATGTTTGTCAAGGGAGAAGCCGGAAAAAAACGTCAAGATAACCGGAATGTTATAATTCCGGGAGAAATTTTGAAGAGCTGGAACATTTTTTCTGTTTGATTTGTCTGTAAAAAGTGTTACATTACAGCAATTCAAAACCAAAATCAAGGAGAGGTGACGGTTATGTTTTTTGATCCGGTTTATCTGCTTTTTATGATCCCCGGACTGATTATCGCGGGAGTTGCTTCCCTGCTGACGAAAAGCACATTTGAAAAATATTCCCATGTGCAGTCCGAATCCGGTATGACGGGAGCGGAAGCCGCTGCCCGGCTGCTCGGAAGCGCAGGGATCCGCGATGTAAAAATTGAAAATGTCGACGGTTTTCTGTCGGATCATTACGACCCGACCAGCCGGACTCTGCGGCTTTCGGAAGCGGTTTACGGCAGCACCAGTCTTTCCGCGATCGGAGTCGCCTGCCATGAAGCGGGACATGCCATTCAGGACGCCGCCGCGTATAAACCGATGTATCTGCGGAGCGCGCTGGTTCCGATCACCAATTTTTCTTCGACATTTTCCTATATCGTCCTGATTGCCGGTTTTATCTTTCAGGCGCAATCGCTGATTCTGGTCGGGGCGATTCTGTTCAGTGCCGCGGTGCTGTTTTCGATTGTCACGCTTCCGGTGGAGTGGGATGCGTCGGCGCGGGCGAAGAAGCTGATGGTCCGCTGCGGGATCGTTTCGCCGGATGAGCAGAAACAGGCCGGCGAAGTGCTGAACGCCGCATTCCTGACGTATCTTGCCGCCGCGATCAGTGCCCTGCTGACTCTGCTGTACTATCTGTTCCGTGCCGGAGTATTCGGCGGGCGTTCGGACGACTGAGTCAGATAAGTTTCTTTTGCCGCCGCGTCATTTTCGGAGAGAATCCGGTGATGCGGCGGAACTCACTGGAGAAATAAAACTGATCGCAGTACCCGAGCTGAAACGAGATTTCTTTGACGGTCTGTGATGTGGTGACCAGCAGGTGTTTTGCAAGTTCCATTTTCTTTTCGATCCGGTACTGCGTGGGCGTGATACCCAGTTTTTCCTTGAATATTTTATTGATCCGTTCTTCTTTACAGTTCAGCTTTTCCGCAAGCTGGCTCAAGGTCAGTTTGGTCCCGAAATCACTTTCCAGGAGCATCTGTGCCTGTTGGAGCAGGTTGTCGGGACGCTTTTTGTCGGGAAGAAGATACGAGAGCTCGGCAAGGAACCGGTAGGTCATTCCAAGCAGAACGGGAATATCCGGTTCTTTTCTTCCCTGCAGCAGATCGCCGATCGCACGGATCTGATCCGCTAGTTTGTCCGGATGTTCGCTTCGGAGGACAAGCAGACGGTTCAGCCCGAATGTGTCGAGGTCGGAGGTCAGATTTTTCCCGACGATTTCCAGTACCACTTTGCGGGAGACATCGGAATGGCCGTTTTCAAAGGAATAAGCGGTGTTTTTCGGAACGATGAGAATCTCGTTTTCCGTCAACCGGACATTCTTTTTTTCAAACCGGAACAGAATGTCACCTTCCAGCACAAGAACGATCAGCATAAAACGGGTGAAATTTTCGGCATACCAGTATTTCCGCACCCGGATTTCCTCTTCCATGCAGAACGGATAAAGCGGAAAGGCTCCCCGCGTATGGATATTCCAGGTTTCGCGCCGTTTGCTGATGTACTGGTCGTTCTTTGACCATCGCATTTCATGTTTCCCGGCGACGCTTCTATTCAGCCCGGATTCCTGTATTTTCTCGTTTTTCCTCATGGTGTTGAATTCGTTTTCAGTGAAAAGCATCCGTTTTACCGTATAATTTTGTATAATAGCACGGAAAGCGTTTTTTACAAACTTGAAAACAGAAGAAAGACTGCTACATTATTTTTTTCACAAACCATTAAAAAAGAGTCAAAGGATCGAGATGGAAGCATTGCTGCAAATTGTCGGCGGAATCGGCGGGCTTGTCCTGCTTTATTATGGAGCGGAATTTCTGGTACGGGGAGGCGTACAGATCGCAAAACGGTTTCAGGTGACTCCGCTTGTGATCGGGCTGACGCTGGTTGCATTTGCCACCAGTGCGCCGGAACTGGTGGTCAGTTGTGACGCCGCGCTCAAGGGAATGGGTGATATTGCTCTCGGCAATGTGATCGGGTCCAATATTTGTAATATTGCCCTGATTCTCGGACTCTGTGCGGTGATTGCGCCGCTGCAGGTCAATGCGAGCCTGTTCAAACTGGATCTGCCGCTGATGATCGGGTCTTCTGTTTTATTTGCGTTATTCTGTTTCCTGACCGGCGGGATCAACCGGATTGAGGGCGCATTGTTCTTTGCGGGGATCATCGCTTACGTTGTCGTAAGCATCCGCAATGCGCGCCGGAGCGGAGACGTTGTTACGGAGGTGGAAGGCGACGGCAAGCCGCTGTCTCTCGGTATTTCAATCGTTCTGGTGCTGCTTGGGCTCGGCTTTCTGGTCGGCGGTGCGAGACTGCTGGTGAATTCCGCTGTCTGGCTGGCGGAACTCTTCGGCGTTTCCCAGGCGGTGATCGGGCTTACGATCGTTGCAATCGGAACCAGTCTTCCGGAATTGGCGACGTCCGTTATCGCCGCGCTGAAAGGCGAACGCGATATTGCAATCGGCAATGTCGTCGGTTCCAATATCTTCAACATTCTTGCGATCATGGGGATTTCGCCGCTTCTGCGGCCGATTGAGGCTGCCGATATTCAGCTGATTGATCTTGGAATGATGGTGTTCTGCACGCTGCTGCTCTATCCGTTTCTGCGGACCGGATTTGTTCTTTCCCGGAAAGAGGGGGTGTGTCTGCTGACGGTGTATATCGGCTACACGGTCTGGCTGATCGCCGCCTGACGGACTGCCGCCGCTTTTTCTTCCGGGCACAAGATATGGTATTGTGCCTAAATGGAAAAGCGGCGGTTTTGTATTCCGGGGTCAAAGGAAAATATTTTTCAAAAAAATACAAGATATTGTGTTTTTTGATTTGTAATGTCAATATCCTGTGTTATACTTATCAGAGTTGCCTACCGAACGAGTTTTTTGTTTCCACGCTCGGGATTGTCATTTATTTTAACCATGCAGCATAAGGACAGAGAGAGAAATGGAGATTGCGACGAAGATCCGCAAGATGAAGAAGCGGGACGGAAGAATTGTTGATTTTGAACCTGAACGTATTGCCATTGCCGCCGGGAAAGCGTTGAAAGCCGCCGGGACTTCCAGTGAAAAGATCGCCCGGAACATCGTGAAGGAAGTGCTTCAGGAACTGGCGGTTCGCGGATATGAGTCCGAAGATTCCGTTCCGGATGTGGAGCTGATACAAGATCTTGTGGAGCACGCTTTTATCAAAAAGGGGCTTTCCAAAGCCGCGAAACTCTATATTCTCTACCGTTCCCAGCATGAGAAAATGCGCGATGCCAAGCATCTGATGATGGATGTGCAGGACCTCGTGTCAAGCTATCTCGGACAGGAGGACTGGCGGGTCAACGAGAATTCCAATGCCGGTTATTCTTATGCAAGTCTGCTGAGTCATGTTTCCGGCGCGGTCATTGCCAACTATACGCTTGCGAATGTATACCCGAAAGAGATTGCGGATGCTCATTCCAACGGGGATTTTCATTTGCACGATCTTTCCAGCGGAATCGTCGGTTATTGCGCCGGATGGAGTCTGCGCGAACTGCTGGAACGCGGTTTTCAGGGCAGCGGCGGACGTGCCAGCGCGTCTCCCGCCAAACATTTTGACACCGCGCTTGGACAGATCGTCAATTTCCTGTCCACGCTCCAGACCGAATGGGCGGGTGCGCAGGCGTTCAGTTCCTTCGATACCTTTCTCGCTCCGTTCGTCCGCCGCGACAAACTCAATTACAGGCAGGTCAAACAGGCGATTCAGCAGTTCGTGTTCGGACTCAACATCGCCAGCCGCTGGGGACAGACCCCGTTTACGAACCTGACGTTTGACTGGGTCGTGCCGGAAGATCTGCGGAATCATCCTGTCATTATCGGCGGCAGTCTGCAGGAGGGCGATGTTTACGGAGATTATCAGGAGGAGATGGATCTGATCAACCGCGCGTTCCTTGAAGTGATGTCGCAGGGAGACCGCGACGGCAGGATCTTTACGTTCCCGATCCCGACCTACAACGTTACCAAAGATTTCAACTGGGACAGCGAAAACGCGAAACTGCTGTTTGAAGTGACGGGGAAGTACGGCCTGCCCTATTTCCAGAATTTCATCAACAGCGATCTCCAGCCGGGCGACGTCCGTTCCATGTGCTGCCGTCTCCAGATGGATATGCGGGAGCTGCGCAACAAGACCGGCGGATTGTTCGGTGCGGGAGAACAGACCGGTTCCATCGGAGTCGTGACCATCAATATGCCGCGTATCGGGTATGTCGCGAAAGACGAGAAAGAGTTTTTCGCCCGTCTCGATCATCTCATGGTGATGGCGAAAGATTCGTTGGAGATCAAACGGAAAGTCGTTCAGAAATATCTTGACGGAAATCTGCTGCCGTATACAAAAATTTATCTGCGGACGCTGGAACATCACTTCAGCACGATCGGACTGGTCGGCATGAACGAGTGCTGCCTGAATTTCCTCGGTGCTTCCATCTGTGACAGGGAAGGACAGGAATTTTCCGAGCGGGTTCTGAAACACATGGCGGAGAAGATCAAGGATTTCCAGGAGAGTACCGGGCATATCTACAATCTGGAAGCGACGCCCGCCGAGGGAACCAGTTTCCGTCTGGCGAAGATCGACCGCAAACTTTATCCGGAGATCGTCTGCGCGGGAGAGGATACCCCGTATTATACGAACTCGACTCAGCTGCCGGTCGGCTATACGAACGATCTGTTCGAGGCGCTTGACCTTCAGGCTCCGCTGCAGCAGATCTATACGGGGGGAACGGTGTTCCATTCGTTCATCGGCGAGCGGATCGAAGACGCCGCGCTGGTGGCGTCGCTGGTCAAACGGATTGCGGAAAACTACCGGATTCCGTATTTTACGCTGACTCCCTCGTTCAGCATTTGCCCGGTACACGGGTATATTCCCGGCGAACATGTATCGTGTCCGCTGGAACAGGAAGCGTGATCCCGGCAAAGCCGGATAATATTAACAGAACAACAAAAAAGGAGAACAGAAAGATGGCAAAGTGCGGAGCGAAGACGGAAATCTACTCCAGAGTCTGCGGGTATTTCAGACCCGTTTCCAACTGGAACAAAGGCAAGAAAGAGGAATTCAAGGATCGCAAGACCTATGAAGTCTCTTCCTGCTCCTGCAAGACTTCCGTTCAAAAATGAATGATTCATTTCCGGGAATGCCGGGAGACCGGTGTTCCCGTTTTATTGATCGTCAGGTATTGTCATGATTGATATTCGTGGGTTGTTTCCGTTCAGTCTGGTGGATTATCCGGGGAAGATCAGCTGCATTATTTTTTGCGGAGGATGCAATTTCCGCTGTCCGTTCTGCCATAATCCGTGTCTGGTGTTCGATCCGGCGAGTCAGCCGCGCATTACGGAGCCGCAGCTGTTTCATTTTCTGGAATCGCGCAGGAACCGTTTGGAGGGCGTGGTGATTTCCGGCGGCGAGCCGACGCTTCATTCCGGTCTGCACAGACTTGCAGATAAGATCCGTTCCGCGGGATTTCTGGTCAAACTTGATACCAACGGGACGAATCCGGAGGTCGTGCGGCAGCTGCTGGAAGATTCTCTGCCGGATGCGTTCGGCATTGACTACAAAGCTCCCGCGTCCGATTACAGCCGGTTGACGGGGACCGGGGATTCCGGAGTTGCGGAACGGGTGCACCGGACCATCCGCATGGCGGTGGAGTCCGGACGCTTTCTTGATGTCCGCACCACGGTCCACCGGGAGCTGTTGTCGCCGGAAATGCTGGCGCAGATGCACAGGGAACTGCGCGGACTCGGTGTAAAGCGCTGGATGCTCCAGCAGTTCAATCCGGTGGAGGTCATTGATGATGAACTGCCGGAAAAACCGACTTATTCCGATGCCGAACTGGTCCGGATCGCCCGGTCTCTCGGTGAGGATGTTCTGGTCCGCGGATTGACCGGTCGTATCATCAGCCGGGATTGAAGTGCTTCATTTGCATGATTTGTTTGAATGTTCTGAAAACGGAATGCTGTTTGCGTTGTCTTTTTCAGAAATAGATGCGGTTTTCCCTTGCCGTTGCCGATAGCGATGCTATTGTTATGACTGTTACAACCGAAAAAGAAGGAACAGAATCATGCAGAAAAAATCATTTTTCAACCGCCAGCAGCCCGCTGTTACGCTCCTGATGAAGGGAGAGTCCATTGATCAGATGCTTGCGTGCGCCCGTGCCGCCGAGTTCGACGGCGCCGATGCAATTGCCGTTGAGCTCAGCGATCTTCCACCGGAACAGCGGACAAAAGAGAATTACCGGCGTCTTATGACCGGGGTGCATCTTCCGTTCATGTTTATTCTGTACCGCAGCGACCGCTGGCTGAAAGATGACGACGAGGCACGTCAGAGCTATCTGCTTGAGGCGGCGGAAGCCGGAGCTGAAGTGATTGATGTGATGGGAGACCTGTTCGATCCTTCTCCGTTTGAACTGACCCGCAAGCCGGAGGCGATTGAAAAGCAGATGCGCCTGATTGATGAGATCCATGCGCGCGGCGCGAAAGTGATTATGTCTTCGCACATGTCCAATGATTACCGGACGGCGGAACAGGTCCTTGAACATTTGCAGCAGCAGTCTGCGCGCGGCGCGGACATCTTGAAAATCGTGACCGGCGTGAACAATGAGGAGCAGCTTGCGGAAGCGATCCGCACGACCATGCTTCTGAACCGTGAACTGGAGAAACCGTTTGTGCATCTCTGCAACGGGACATACAGCCGTCTTCACCGCTTCATCGGTCCGAAACTCGGAGTGTCCATTGCTTTTGCCGTACACGATTACACCGCTCCGAGTTTTTTGTATACACAGCCGCCGATCCGTTCGCTGAAACAAGTGCTGTCGGCGATCCCCTGGCACATCGACGATGTGCAGGAGAAGAAGTGATCTGTATCACTTCTTCCGGCGGTCGAACGCGAAGAAGAGACCGCCGAGCAGATTGAACGCAATGATGATCATGGTGAAGCAGAGGGCGGCGGCGAGAGCCTGCTGAGGATCCATTCCGGCGGATTGCAAAATGTTTTTCACCATGAAATCGCGTGCTCCGACTCCGGAAGGGGTCAGGGGGAGGAGTCCGGCGATATTGCCCAGAGTGATGGCTTCGATGGTGACGCCTGCGCTGTTCCATTCCGGGGAAATGCCGCGGGTGACGAAGAATCCGGCGACGCCGAGCACCACATTGACGAAAATCATGCTGGAAAGGATGCAGATGACGATCTCTTTCCGGTTGTCCCGGTACGAGTCGATCGCATTTGCCACCGTGGAGAACAGCCCGTGCGAAAAGCGGTCGGCGATTTCCCGCAGTTTGCGGTAAACGGTGAGCTGTTCCAGACTATGGTGGCAGAACACCACGACCGCCGCGAGCAGTCCGCAGACGCTTCCCGCGATCAGAATCCAGATCAGCAGCCGGATGAGCGTTGATTCCATATCCAGATAACGGGCACAGAACGGGAGCATAAGCAGAGCGACCAGAAAAATGCCGATCATGCCGGTGAAGCGGTCCATCAGGATCGTGAATGCCCCGACGAATCTCTGGGCGTTCGGGAGCCGTGCCGCCAGAAAGCCGATACGGACCAGATCGCCGCCGATCGCTCCGCCGGGGATCACCAGGGAAAAGAAAAACGACTGCATGGTCAGGGAGAACGCTTCAAACTGCGAGCACCGGACTCCGCGCGCTTTCAGGAGGATATACCAGCGCCATGCGTTCGCATAGATATGGACGCCGTAAAGAAGAAACGCCGCCGCGAGCCATCCCGGATGAATCGCCCGGAATGCGGTAAGCAAGCCGTCGGAGTTGTGCAGGATCAGAACAGTCACGATCACTGCGGCGATCGTCAGCTTGAGAAGCGGTACCGCAAACTTTTTCATCTTTTTTCCTTTCCGATTTCATTTGCAGAATGACGGTTGAACGGTTATATTTCCTGCTAATATACAACAGAAACATCACGATTACAACAAACGCAAGGATTTTTTGAATGAGCGGACCTGTTCTCAATCTGTTATTTCTCGGCGACGTGGTCGGCAAAGGCGGGCGCTGCGCCGTCCGCGATCTTGTGCCGGAGCTGAAACGGGAGTTCAACTGTCAGTTCGTGGTTGTCAATGCCGAGAACTGCGCAAACGGATCCGGCATGACAGCCGCCTGTCTCAAGGAGATGCCCGGAGTCGATATGTTCACGTCCGGCGATCACACCTGGGATCAGAAGACGTTTGAGCAGGAGATCCGCGATATTCCGAATCTGGTGCGTCCGGCGAACTTCTCGTCGCTTCAGCCGGGAGTCGGCTGGCGCCGTTTGAAAAATCCCGCCGGCGGCGAGGTCGCGGTGATCTCTCTGCTCGGCAAGGTGTTCATGAAAGAATCCGCGTACTGCCCGTTTGAAACGGTCGAAACGATTCTGAAGCAGATTCCGCTGACCTGCAAATGCGTGATTGTGGATATTCATGCCGAGGCGACGAGTGAAAAAGCCGCGATGGCGTGGATGCTGGATGGAAAAGTCACCGCGGTGATCGGCACGCATACGCACGTTCAGACGAACGACGCCCGTGTGCTTCCCGGCGGCACCGCATTCCTGACCGACGCCGGAATGGTCGGCGCGAACGATTCCGTTCTCGGCCGGGAAGTGGAGGCGGTTGTCCGGAAATTCCGCACGGGAATGCCGCAGAGGCTTCCCGTCTGCGAAAAAAATATCCGTCTCGACGGTGCCGTCGTTTCCTATGAACTGAATACGGGAAGAGCCGTCGCGATCAAACCAATTTCAAGAATGTATCAGGAGAATGACAGATGAAAAATTTGCCTGCGATTGACTGGGAACGTGTGGATGCGCTCATCCGGATGGCGCTTGATGAGGACCTCGGAGACCGCGGCGATACGACTACGGCCGCCGTGATTGATGAATCCCTGCATGTGAATGCGGTTTTTCTCGCCAAGGAGGATTGTGTCTGCGCGGGGCTTTGCGTGGCGGAACGGCTGATGAAGGCTGTCGATCCCGCGATTGAATGGGAATCCGTTGTGAAAGAGGGTGATTTCTGCCCGAAAGGCACCGTGATGGCGAGGCTGAAAGGTTCCGCGCGTTCCCTGCTGACCGGCGAACGGACCGCGCTGAATTTCGTGCAGCGTCTTTGCGGAGTCGCAACGGCCGCGCACAAGTATCAGCAGGCGGCGGGCGGCAGGTGTGCCATTCTTGACACCCGGAAGACAACGCCCGGATACCGGAATCTTGAAAAATACGCCGTGGCGGTCGGCGGAGCTTCCAATCACCGGATCGGTCTGTATGACCGGATCATGATCAAAGACAATCACCGCGAACTTGCGGGACTCGGCGGAACAGGCGGTATTCTGCGTTCGGTGGAACGCGCCCGCAAGATGTATCCGGGGCTGGAAGTGGAAGTTGAAATTGATTCTCTCGCCGAGCTGCCGGAGGCTCTGGAGTCGAAAGCCGAATATATTCTGCTTGACAATATGTCCACAGCGGACATGGCGGAAGCGGTCCGCATGACAAATCACCGCGCGAAACTCGAAGCCAGCGGCAATATGACGCTGGCACGCATTCCGGAGGTCGCCGCGACCGGCGTCGATTACATTTCGTCCGGCGCGCTGACCCATTCCGTCAAATCCGCCGATATTTCGATGGACATTATTCAACCGGGGAAATAAGCCATGATCGCACGCCTGAGAGGAACTTTGATTGAATCCACGTTTACGGAAGCTCTGATTGAGTGTGCTGGAGTCGGATACAGCGTCAATATTCCGCTCTGCACCTACGATAAACTTCCCCAACCGGGAAATGAAGCGGTCCTGCATACCGTTCTGGTGGTCCGGGAAGATGATATGAGCTTGTACGGTTTTGCCACGCCGCGCGAGCTGAAAATCTTCTCTCTGCTCTGCACGGTGAACGGGATCGGAGCGAAGACCGCGCTGAATATTCTCAGCAGTCTGAACATCCCGTCTTTCTGCCAGGCGATCCTTTCGGCGGATATCCGGTCTCTGAAAAAGATCAATGGAGTCGGGCCGAAATCCGCGGAGCGCATGGTCGTGGAACTGCGCGACAAAATCCGGGATATTGATCCTTCCGCGGAATACTCCGCAGGGGGAACCGCTCCGGCGGTGGTCGACCGCAACACCGAAGATGCCGTCATGGCTCTTGAGAAGCTCGGATTTCAGCGGGCGAAAATCCAGAAATGCGTGGTGGATGTGGCAGCCTCGCTTCCGGAGAAGGAACGGTCGGTGGAAAATATCATCCGTCATTCGCTTCAGGCTCTGAACAAGGGGTAATGCGGATGGAGGAGCGGATCACATCGCCGGCCTATGTCGTGCTTGATATTCCGTCCCCGATGGCGGAATGGATCAGGTCCGTCCGGAGCCGTTTTGATGAAGAGCGTTCCCGTCTTCCGGCGGAGATCACGCTGACCGGATCCTGCGGAACGGGGGTGATATCTCCGGGGCAGAGTATCCGGGAGATCGCCGCTCTGCTGGATGAAGCGGCAAGGAAAATCCGTCCGTTCCATGCGGAATTCGGCAATGTTCAACGGTTTGACAATACCGACATTTATTTTCTTGACGTGAAAGATCCCGTCCCGTTTCAGGAGGCGCATGAGATCGTTGCCGCCTGCGGGATCCGGTTTGAACCTTCGCCGTTTCCGTACCGTCCTCATTGTACTTTGAAACTGCGCAAGCCGCCGCGTTCTCCGGGCGAGCTTTTGGAATTATTCTTTCTTCAGGCCCCGAAAGAGCCGTTCCGGCTGAGTCTGATGTCCGTTTACGAACTGCCCGCGCCGGATTCCTGTGAATTGCTTTACAAGACGGAACTGGCTGGGAACTGACGGTTTATTCCGCCGTTTCCCGGCTTTCGCACAGAGAATCGAACGAGAACGACTCGAATTCGTCCTGCGTAAAGTGGAACCCGTGTTTCTGTGCCAGAGCAAGGATTGCGGGGAAAATTTCCGCATCGTCGGGAGAGGTTCCGGAAAACAGCGCATTGGTTTTTTCCGCCTCCCGCTGAAGAGCGGGATCTTCCGACAACCGGCGGAAAAACTGTTCAATGGCGTGCTGACTCATCGGTTAAAAGGTCCAGCGTTCGTATTCCGCGATTCCGGAGTCGGGCGGAGTGAAATCCTGAAACATTGCGGATCCGCCGACGATCCGGCGCATGTCCTCTTCGGAAAGAACATCCAGCTCTTCCCGGAACGAGCGGAACTCTTCGGCGGAGAACCGGAACCCGTTGTCCGCGGCGAACTGCCGGAACTCCTGAAACGCCGCTTTTGCGTGCCGGAGCCGTATTTCGTCGACCTGCTGCTGCAAACGCGTGTTATGATCCAGCGCGTCGTAAAACCTGTTGATGGCATCCATACTCATAATTTTTCTCCATGATCTTACCTGTAATATGCGTTGAAGCGGAAAAGGTTACCTCTCTTTTTTCAAATCTGCGAGAAGTTCCGTCAATTTTTCGCGCGCACGGTGAATCCGGACCTTTGCGGCGACTTCGCTGATTCCCTGAATCCGCGCAATCTGCCGGATCGAACATTTGCGGATACGGGCGAGAAGGTAGGCTTCCCGGACTTTCGGGGCAAGCATTGACAATGCGACATAAATCCGCCATTTGATGTGCATTGTCGGTGCGGCGGAAAAGCTGTCCTGTTCGTCAATGGAATCCGGGACGTCGGCGAACAGCAGCAGGTTGCGTTCCCTGCGGTAGCGCTCGAACGCCAGATTCTGCGCGATCCGGAAGAGATAGGGACGGAGCGGTCTTCCCGGTTCGAACTGATCGCGTTTTTCCCAGACGCGCACAAACGTTTCCTGAACGGTCTCTTCCGCCACAGCGGCGCTGCCGCAGAGTCCGCGGATATAGTTCCTCAGCTCCTGCGCACAGGCGAAATAGGCTTCCGTCAGAACGGCTTCCGTGATAACGTCCGGCCGTTGTTCCGGCTCATTTTCCATTCCGGTTCTCCAGCAGGACCTGCAGGGAATAGGTCTGCCGGTCCATCAGTATTCTCCATTCTTCTCTCATCGCGTAAACGAGCTCTTCCGGCTCATAGCGTCCGCAGGTTTCCAGAGCGCGGGCAAAGAAGAAGATGCAGAGAGCCCCGTACTGTTCCCAGATACCGGGGTCCGAACCGAACCTCCGCCGCCATTCCTGTTCAAAGCGGGGTGAATCCGCGATCATTCCGGAGACTTTCGGGATATAGAGTCCGGCGGGAAATTGCAGTTTGACGCGTTTCCTGTTGACATTGTCGGAAAATTCCGTGCAGAAGACCGGAAGGGTGATGTTCAGGCTTGTCATTACCTGACCGAGTTTCGCCAGCTCTTCCATTCCGCCGGAGAAGACAATCGCATCGAAAATGCGGTTTTCCTGAAAGATGCTCAGCAGCTGATGGAACGTTTGAAGCTCTGCCGGGGGACTGAACGAATTGCGGAAAATATCGGTGAATGCGTGTGTCTCCTCCATTGCGTTTTCCAGATGAGAGGCGAACACGCCGCCGTACCAGGAGTTTTCCTGTGCGATGATCAGGACGCGCCTGCATTTCCGTTTCTGCAGTTCCTGAATGATCGGGACGGTCCAGAACGAGAGCGGCGGGTGAACGGGGAGGAAGAGTTCCGGAGTCAGCTCCGGAAGCCGTTCCGGAGCGGCGGCAGTCGGAGAGAGCAGCGGGAGTCCGTGGAACTGGGTGAGGGAACGGGAGGATTTGACCGACTGGGTGGAAAATGCGCCGATCAGCATTGCCGTGCTGAAATCTTCGCAGAAATCCTGTATCAGGAACTTATGCTCGGAAAACGAGTTTCGGCTGTCTTCCAGCAGCAGTCGGATCTCGCGTCCGAGGACGCCGCCTTCCTGATTGACGATTTCGGTGGCGATACGGATTCCGTGGATCACCTGTTTGTCGACCGGATCGGACACCGAGGCGGCGATTCCGATGTTCCATTCCTGTGCGCGGGAGACTTCCGCGACCCGTTTCCGCCGCAGATTGGAATATTCATCCCGCGCCATGATGTCGTTGTGGCGGAACGCTCCGATGGAAAAGAGCAGAAGAAACACGACCAGGATGGAGAGCAGAATAATGATGACGTTTTTCATGTTGGGCAAGTCTCCCTGTTAAGCAGTTGACGTTCGGCGAGTTCCCGGAACAGCCCGTTCTGAGCCATCAGTTCGTGACAGGTGCCGCTCTGTTCGATGCGCCCCCGGTTCATAACATAGATGCGGTCCGCGTTCATCACGGTTGAAAGGCGGTGCGCAATGACGATCCGGGTAACCGGAAGCCGTTCCATATTGCGGCGGATCTGTTCCTGTGCGGCGTTGTCCAGTGCATTGGTGGATTCGTCCATTATGATGATTGCGGGATTGTCCACCAGGGCGCGGGCGATCAGGATTTTCTGCTGCTGCCCGCCGGAGATGAGCCCTTCGGAAACGGGCGTGAACAGTCCCATCGGCATTTCCTGCAAATCGCGGTCGAGCGCAGCCAGCTGTGCCGCGCGCTCGGCGTCCGCGGAAGAGCGTCCGGTTCCGGTCAGGATATTGTCCAGAATCGTACCCGGCATGATCCGGCTGTTTTGGAGAATGACGCCGAGTTGACGGCGTACCGCATGGACGTCAAGGTTTGCGAGGTCTCTGCCGTTATAGAAGACGGTTCCGGTTTCCGGCTGTTCGAATCCGAGCAGCAGACGGACGAGTGAACTTTTGCCCGCACCTGACGGTCCGACGATCGCGATGAATTCGCCCGCTTCCGCTTTGATGGAGACATTCCGCAGGACCGGCGGTTTATCCGGCGTGTAACGGAATGTGACGTTGGAAATTTCCAGATTTCCGTTCAGTCTGCCGGGCTGTTGAGCGCGTCCGCGTTCCGGTTCCGCCTCAATCAGCGGCATCAGACGGTCAATTTCCGGGCGTATGGAGGCCAGTCTCCAAATGCCGGAGAATACGCCGGTGACCCCCTGCTGAAAACTGCCGTATGCACAGAGAAACGCCAGAAATTCCGGCAGAGTCATGGCGCCGCGCCAGACATTACCGGCGAAAATGAAAAATAGGATTGCCATTGCGGAAGGAAAGATGATCCCCAGCAGAGCGATCCTTGTCCCGTTCTGTCCGGTTGCATAATCCGCATTCAGCAGGATCAGATAATCGTCCAGACAGCGGGATATGATCCGTTTTTCCGCACCCGCTCCGCGGATTTTTGCGATTCCCTCGATGAACTGTTTCAACATGCCTGCCAGTCGCCCGTCCGCTTCCGCCGCTTCCGCCAGCGGACGCCGGTTCCATTGGAACAGGGCATTCATGATCAGACAGTAGATCAGAATGACGAACAGGGAGAGCAGAGCAAGCCGCCAGCTGTAAACGAACAGCATCAACAGGCTTGTCAGGGCAAACAGCGAACCGAGAAACTGACCGGAGAGAACGGTGAACACCGTTTCCTGGATCCGGACCGCCGCCGACAGACGGGTGCAAAGTTCGCCCGTATTGAATTTCCGGAAAAAGTTGATTCTGGCATTCAGAAGATGATCGAACAGCGCCGCCTGAAAACGTTCCGTCTGATGGATGCCGTAAGCCAGAAGAGAGAACTGCGGAGCGAGTCCGAGCAACGTTGCGGAGAAGATCAGCGAAAGCAGCAGGACCGTCATCTGCCAGAGTTCCGGCGTGTTTGCCGTGGGGATGATGTGTCCGGTGATATATTCCGTGGCAACCGGCATGACGAGTCCGAGCAGTCCGCAGCAGATGCCCAGCAGAAGAATCCGCCGTCCGAGCTTGGGAAAACCCGCCAGAGCGAACTGAGCCAGTGTTTTCCGCGTCATCGTTCCGGCGGGAAACTGTTCGTAAAAGCGGTATGCGACAGGTTGAAACTGCTTTGCCGCTTCGGCGGTCAGCGGATATTCTTTCCCGTCCGGGTCAATCCAGGAGGAGTGATAGCCGCGCAGGCGCAGAACTGCGGGAGTGTGTCCGGAACCGTGAAAACCGAGCAGAGTTCCGGCAAAAAAACTGCAGAATTTTTCCGGCAGGCTGACCCGGCGTATCCGCCAGCGGTTTTCCGCCGCCAGCAGGGAGAGACGGGTAAGGACCGGGAGTTCCGTATGACCGGCCGGTGAGAGATTGAACGGCAGACGGTGATCCGCGGCAATCGTTTGCAGGGCTGCGATCAGCGGATCGGAACTGGTCCGTACCACGGTTTGCTCCCGGACCGCTCCGGTCAGACGGTTCAGCAGCGAGAGTTTCCGCTTCAGTTCCTTTTCGCATCCGGCTTCGTCGTAACGTTCATTTTCGATCCGGGCTGTTGTCTGGGCGTTCCGTTGGCAGAGCATCATCCGCATGACGAGGATATGGAAATCCGCGAGCGCACGGTTCCGGTATTCCGGAGAAAGCCCGGCGGTCCGGCGGAGCCGCAATTCCGATTGTTCCGCTGCCGTCAGGCTGTTCCGCTGATTGAAAAAGACAAGTTTTCCCGTTTCCTGTTTCAGCGTTTCCGGGAATCCCTCCGGACAGACTGCTCCGGAAATGACTTCCGCCCAGAAAACGCCGCCGGCGGAGCACAGGCAGCCTCCGGCGGGAACCTCCAGTTCCGTTTCCATGCTGAACTGGAGCGCATTGGCTCCGGAACCTTCCTGCGGAATGAGTCCCGACGCCATGGCTTCGCACCAGGTGTCCAGTTCCTCCGCCCGGATCTCTTCACTGTCCGTCCGGTGGATTTCCGCACCTCCCACCGGAATTGCAAAAAGCCGGTATTCCCCGTTCCCGGCAGGCATTCTGCTTGCGGACGGGACGAGCATACCCTCTGTCAGAGTGCACAGGAAAAGAAGCGAATTCCGCCGTCCGTCCATAAGGTGTTCAATGAACAGATTGATCTCTCCGGCGTGGAGTCGCAGAAAGCCGGACTGTTCATCCAGAGGGATTCCGTTTCCGGAGACGGCATTCCGGATGCGGTTTCCTGCGGGGGCGTGGGAATTTCCGTTCATAATGCCGCCTCCGATTCCATCAGCCGGCGGTATTCCCCGTTGAGTTCCATCAGCCGGGCATGGGTTCCGCGTTCTGCGATCTTTCCATGATCCAGCATGATGATCTCATCGCAGTCCCGGACCGTGCTCAGGCGGTGCGCGACGATCAGGCAGGAACAGCCTCTCCTGCGGATGGCATGGCCGATCCGGCTTTCCGTCACCGGATCCAGTGCCGCGGTCGCTTCATCAAGGATCAGGATCGGCGTTTCGCGGGCCAGAGCCCGCGCAAGTTCCAGACGCTGCCGCTGTCCGCCCGACAAATTGTTGCCGAGTTCGCCGACCGGGACGCTTAGTACGGGACCGCGTTCGGCAAGTTCAAGATCGACGGAGGCGTCGCGCAGAGCCTGATACAGTTCGGAAGAGTTGCTTTTCCGTTGAAAAAGCGTGAGGTTTTCGCTGACGGTTCCGGAGAACAGCATGATGTTCTGATCGACGGAGGCGATTGAGCGTACGATCTCTTCCCGCGGACATTCGTCGAGCGGGCGGTCGTTCAGCAGGATCGTCCCTGTCCATGGGCGGTAAAGCCCGGTTGCGAGTTTGGCAACCGTGCTTTTGCCGGAACCGGAAGCTCCAACCAGGGCGATGCGTTTACCCGGTTCGAGCGTCAGGGAAAAATGCTCAATCAGCGGCGGTTCCAGTCTGCTGTATCCGAATGAAATATCCCGCAGTTCAAGTTTTCCGCCGCGCGGAGTGATTGCGGACGAGAGATCGGGCAGCGGTTCCGCCGCTTCATAATGAAAGAGGTCTTCAACTTTGTTCAGACCGTTTTTCAACTGCTGGAGCTTTGCTCCGGACATGACGATCCTGTTTACCGGAGCCAGAAACCCGCCCGTCAGGACCATGAATGCCATCATGCTTCCCAGAGTCATGCCGCCTTCGATGATATAACGGGAACCGAGACACAGAACCAGGACACTGCTGATTCCGGAAAGGAGCGCCGGAAACAGGGAGAACAGCGTTGCGGCGTATTGCAGGGATTGCCGTTTGGAAGCATATTCCGCGAGGCAGTCGCTCCATTCGGTGAAATATTCGTCTTCCCGCCCGGTCGCTCTCAGGGTTTCGATCATGCCGATCCCCGTCATCGTGCAGGCGAGCAGACGGGAGTTGCTGACGGCGAAGCTCTGGCTCAGAGTCCGGGTGCGCCGGCTGAGCATACCCAGGGCAAACAGATTCAGAATCGCTGTCCCGACGGCGATACAGGAGAGAAACAGGTTCAGATGAACCATCAGAAGCAGGAAAAACAGTGCGGTGAAAATCTTTACCGCGTTTCCGGCAATCTGACCGAAAAACGTTTTTGCCAGTTCGCGGTTGAGGCTTATCCGTGCCTGAAGGTCTCCGGAAGTCCGCTGCAGGAAGAAATCCATCGGCAGAGTGAACAGATGTGCAAGCATCGTCAGCGTATTGACAGCGGCGAGCTTCAATTCGCCCCGCCGCAGAGCGATATATTCCAGCCGGATCAGCGTCGCTTCCACAAGAAGAGTCAGCAGGGAGAGCAGGACCACGGGCAGGAGCCATTCCGGACGGTCGTTCATGACGTCATCCACAAAAATGCGCAGCAGGGTCGGAGCCGCGAGTCCGGGAATCACAAGCAGAAAGCCCGCCCAGAAGATGGCGGCGACGACGGGTTTTACTTTTTTCAGCATCGGGATCAGGGCGGAGAAAAGCCCGCGCTGTTTTCCGTGCGGAACGAATGCTTCCCCCGGTTCGAATATCAGGGCGATTCCCGTATAAGCCCGTTCAAATTCCTCCAGCGTCATGCGGTACGGGCCTTTGGCCGGATCGTTGATGTAAAACGTGTCGCCGATCCGTCCTTCAAGAACGACAAAATGGTTGAATTCCCAGAACAGGATCATGGGGAGAGGGCTTCCGGTCAGCCGGTCGATGGAAAGTTTGCAGCCTTTTGCATTCAGTCCGTAACTTTTTGCCGCCCGTACGATATTGGATGCGAGGCTCCCGTTGCGGGAGATTCCGCACGCGGTCCGCAGTTTTTCCAACGGTTCGCAGCGGTGGTAATATGCCAGAATCATCGCAAGGGCCGCCGCTCCGCATTCGGCGGCTTCCATCTGAAAGATCGTCGGCACTTTGCGGCGTGTATGGAAACGGCGTCGGCGGGAAAGACGGTAAAGAAAGCGTTTTCCGGAGTTCATCGGTTTTCCCCTGCATCGGCGCGCCCGATTCCGAAGAGCTTTTCCCGGAAGAAAGGAATCACATAGGAAATCGGGGAGCGGTAACGTGTGTTGATGATGATCCGTCCGACGGTTCCCGCGTCCACCGCCGTGGTTGCACCGTTCCGGCTGGTCCATTTCAGCCCGCTGACGGTTGCGCGGTCCGGCAGCATTTCGATTACCAGCCGTGCCTGTACGCCGGATTTGGAAACGGCGTCGGCGAAGTCGCGGTTTTTCAGTTCCGTTACGATGGAATCGCTGTTGACGGCGAACTGACTGGTCTCCTGCACAATCCCGCGGACGTAACCGTAATCCTGCGGTTTCAGGGAGCCGGGCGCGAAATAGGCGCTCATACCCGGTTTGACTTTTTTTCCCATTTCAATGGGAACGAATGCGATCAGTTTGCGCTGCCCGTGGTCGATCCGGTTCAGAAGAGCGATGTGATCTCCCGCTTTTACGGCGTCACCGGGTGCTTTCAGGAGTTCTGTGACGATCCCGGTCGAATTGGAACGGAGCCAGATGCTTTCCCGGAAGAAACGGCGTTCCAGTTCCAATTTCTGCTCTTTCAGTTCGCTTTCTTTTTGAAGCTGTTCGAGCTTCCGTTCCAGGTCCTGCCGGGGAGTTTTCCGGTCTGCGAGCTCCTTTTTCAGCGTTTGAATGCGATACAGAAGGTCTTTGTATTCGATTTCGGTCTGTTTGAGGTTGTAGAATGCCCGGTTGTCCGCCAGCTGCCCGATGATTTCATTGCGGATGACCCGGTCGCCGGGGGAGATGTTCAGATGCTGAATAATGCCGTCGCTTCTTGCCGTGACGGCTTCCATGCCTCCGCTGACGGTTATGCCGAGTCCGCGCACATTTTCCGTCATGGTTCCGAAAAAGCCCCAGTAAAGGGCGGCTGCGAGAAAGAACGTGAGCGCGGCAAGGAAAAACCAGTTCCACTGGCTGACGGTGTTGGTCAGCAGTTCACTCTGTTTTCCGAGTCTCAGATTTTCCAACGCTTTTTCCGAGAAGAGCTGTTTTCCGTTTTTTCCGTCCATTCCCGTCCCTTCCGCTTTTTTGTAATTTACATCCGGATAAAACAGGTTGCAACTGTGAATTTTTTATTTTTATTTATTTCTCCGCCCTTGCAAAAAATGCGGAGTTGAAATATAATTACAGCGGACCGTTTTTCCGTGGCGTTTCTGCCCGGCGGAAAACGGCGACCGTAATGGAAATGAATTATGATCCGGAGTTTTTTTGATGAAACGCTTTCTGCTGCCGTGTGTTCTTGCGCTTGTTTTTCTGATTCATCTTGCCGCGGGTTTTGCCATCGCCGCCCGGCATACCGATTTTTTCCTTCATCATGACGGCCGGGAGTATCTGGAACTTTCCGAATCGTATGCGAAGTACGGGGCGCTGCTCAGCGAGCATTCCCGTTACTATGAGGTCCGGCGCGATTTCCTGATGCCGGAGGCATACCGCATTCAGCTGCCTCCGGTGGTCACGGGGATTCTGATCCAGATGGGATTTCCGCCGCTTGCCGCGGCGGCGGTTTTCTGCGCTCTGGCGGTTCTGCTTGCGTCCTGGGCGGTGTTCGATCTTGCCCGGACGATGTTTCATTCCGAGCGGACGGCGTGGTTCGCTCTGCTTCTGTTTTCCCTGCATCCGCTGCTGATTCAGTACGGCGTGCAGTTTTCCAGCGAGATTCTGTTCTGTGCGTTTCTCCTGTTGACGTTCCGCTGTCTCTGCCTGCCGGAATCCGACCGCAAATATGTGCTTGCCGCGGCTATGCTGACTTTGGCGGCTTATTCCCGTGCAACGGCGTTTCTGTTTTTCCCGTTTCTTGCGTGCTGGTTCATGTATAACAGAATCCGTGCTCTGCGGCGGGAGGGAAAGCCATGGCTGCGGATTGCTCCGTACCGTTCCGTGATCCTGTTTACGTTGACCGCTCTCCTGCTGTCCGCTCCGGTCGCTCTGCGGAACTGGCATAATTTCGGAACGCCGTCGGTGAGCGGTTATTTATCGGGTTTTGTTCTGTACAACGGGAACAACCGTCATCTGATGCGGGCGTATTCCGCTGACAGCCGGGATTTTGTGCATCACATGGAACTTTCCTGGAACTCTTTGCTGGAACTGGTGAAAACGCTTCCGCCGGAGACTGCCGGAAATCCGCGTGTGCAGAGCGAATTGCTCGCGGAACGGGCAAAAGAAGAACTCCGTGCAATGAGTGCCGGAGAAAAATTCCGTCTTTTCAGCGGGAAACTGATCCATTACCTGCAGCCGAATCCGAAATCGCCGGATCATTCCCCGCTGCTGTACTGGGGGCTGACCCTGAGTATTTCCCTGCTTTATCTCTGCGGCATTGCCGGTATTCTGCTGGTCCGCCGGAGGGATCCGCTTCTGGTCCCGTTCCTGCTTCTGGCTCTTACGGGGATCATTTCCCATGTGGTGTTCAACATTAATTTACGCTATCGGATTCCATATATTGATCTGCCGCTGATCCTGTATTCCGCGGCGTTCCTGTCCATCCTGTGGGACCGGATCCGGAGGAAACCGGAAACGGAATATTGTTTTTCCGGAGAAATGCGATATAATAATTCAAACGGACAATACTAAAATAAAGGAATTTTTCTTATGACGGATAATCCTGTTTCCAGAACCGCCCACAATCCGCCCCGTGTTGTTTCATTCGGGGAAATTCTGTTTGATGTGATCGGCGGAGTTCCGTATCTGGGCGGAGCTCCGTTGAATCTTGCCGCCCACCTGAGAAAACAGGGCGCGGAAACGACCTTGATCTCCGCCGTCGGAAACGATCCGCTCGGCAGGGATGCGCTGGGACAGATCGGAAAACTTGGACTGGATACCGGGACGATCGCTGTGCTTGACGGTTTTCCCACCGGAACAGTTACCGTGCTGCTGGATGAACGCAAGGTCGCCGCATACGATTTTGCGATGGATACCGCTTACGATCATATTCCCGTTCCCGAATTCGATACGGAGGTTGATTTGTTCTGTTTCGGAACGCTTGCCCAGCGTTCTCCGGAATCGCGCGGAACTCTTACACGTCTGCGGAAAATGCTGGACTGTCTGTTTTTCTACGATGTCAATCTGCGGCAGGACTTTTATTCAAAAGAGATCATTGAGGAGTCGCTGTATTCCGCGGATATTGTGAAACTGAATGAAGACGAATTTCCCGTTCTTGCCGCGATGTTCGGTTTGCCGGATGACCCGGAGGAGCTGCGTCGTCGCTTCGGTCTGCAGATGGTGCTGCTGACGCTTGGACCGGAAGGCTGTGATCTGTACAGTTCCGGGGGAGTCATTCACTCTCCGGCGGTTCCGGTGAAAGTCGTGAGCACGGTCGGCGCGGGCGATTCGTTCAGCGCGGCGTTTCTCTATCATTATCTGACCGGTTCGACGTTGAACGAAGCGTTGACCGCAGGCAATCTGCTCGCCGCAAAGATCGCCGGACAGAAAGGCGCGATCTGACCGGAATCACGGCGCGGACCGTTTTCACATCCGCGCCGTGAAGGGAGCCCGATCAGTTTTTCAGACTCTGGATTGGAGCGGGGATGCGTCCGCCGCGGCCGATGAATTCCGCCGGAGAGCAGGTGTTCACCGGGATGACCGGAGCTTCTCCGAGCAGACCGCCGAACGAAACGCTGTCGCCGACTTTGCAGCCGTATGCCGGGATCAGGCGTACCGCCGTCGTTTTTGTATTGACAACGCCGATGGCGATCTCGTCGGCGATGATTCCGGAAATCACCTCGGCGGGGGTATCGCCGGGAATTGCGATCATGTCAAGACCGACCGAGCAGACCGCCGTCATCGCTTCCAGTTTTTCCAGGCTGAGCGCCCCGCAGCGTGCGGCTTCGATCATTCCGGCGTCTTCGGAAACCGGGATGAATGCGCCGGAGAGTCCGCCGACATGCGACGACGCCATCACGCCGCCTTTTTTCACTGCGTCGTTCAGCATTGCCAGTGCCGCGGTGGTTCCGTGACAGCCGCACTTTTCAAGTCCCATGGATTCCAGAATATAGGCGACAGAGTCTCCCACCGCCGGAGTCGGGGCAAGGGAAAGATCCACGATTCCGAACGGCACGCCGAGCCGTTCGGAGGCTTCCCGCGCCACGAGCTGACCGACCCGTGTGATTTTGAATGCGGTCCGCTTGATTGTTTCCGCCACTTCCGTCAGGTTGCAGGCTCCTTTCCGGCGGATTGCGGAGGCAACCACTCCCGGTCCGGAGACACCGACGTTGATCACCGTTTCCGGTTCGCCGATCCCGTGGAACGCGCCCGCCATAAACGGATTGTCTTCCGGAACGTTCGCGAAGATCACCAGCTTTGCGCATCCGATGGATTGACGGTCCTTTGTACGGTCCGCGGTTTCGCGGACAATGCGTCCCATTTCCGCGACGGCGTCCATATTGATTCCCGCTTTTGTACTTGCGACGTTGACCGAGGAGCAGACCCGCTCCGTTTCCGCGAGAGCCTGCGGGATCGAGCTGATCAGGGTGCGGCTTCCGTTCGTGAAACCTTTCTGGACCAGTGCGCTGTAACCGCCGATGAAGTTGATTCCCAGTTCGTGCGCCGCTTTGTCAAGCGTCCGGGCAACTTTGACCGCACCGTCCACGCTGAGCCCGCCCGCCATCAGTGCGACCGGGGTAACGGAAACACGTTTGTTGATGATGGGGATACCGTATTTTTTTTCAATATCTTCGCCGGTTTTCACGAGGTTGCGTGCGCGGCTCATGATGCGGTCGTAAATCCGGGTGCAGAGCCGGTCTGCGTCTTCGCTCTGACAGTCGTAAAGCGAAATGCCCATCGTGATCGTGCGGATGTCGAGGCATTCCTCGCGGATCATGCTGATGGTTTCGATGATGTCTTTCGTATCAAACATGGTCAGATCCTGTGCATGGAATTGAAAATGTCCTCGTGCATCACATGAATGTCGAGTCCGTCCTTTTTGCCGAACGACGCCATGCGGTCTACAAAATCGTTGAACGGGAGCGTGAGTTTCTGGATGTCAACGATCATGATCATGGTGAAATATTCGTTGAGCACGGTCTGGGAGATGTCGAGAATATTGGCTCCGCATTCCGCACATCCTGAGCTGACTTTGGCGATGATCCCGACCGAATCCCGTCCGATGACGGAAACAACTGCTTTCATGCTGAATCTCCTGTTTTCTGATATTGATTCCTCTGTTCCGCAGGTAATATACTCCCGGAATGCGGGAAATCAACGCCCGCTTACTCCTTCGGCGCGTTTCGCTTGGCTGTCATGTGCGGAATCACCATTTTCCAGATTGCGGTCGCACGGATTACCGCATCGGGGAACACGGAGACCGGGGTTTTGCTGAACCGTGCCGTCAGAACGGCAAGACCGTGCCGTTTTTCCTCCGGATCTTCGACGAATTCGATTTTTCCCGCTCCGGCGGCGGAAGAGTAATACATCGTCATATAGGTTCCGCCGTTCGGGTATCTGCCCTCGTGGAATTTGCAGCCGCTTTCCTGAAAGAAATAGGCTTCCGGATTCCGGCGGACGGCGTCGGCTTTCCTGCCTTCGTATGCGCCGTGAAACCAGATGGTGAATACACCGTCCCGTTCTTCAAAGCCGTAGTTGAGAGTGACGCCGTAAGGGACTCCGTTATCCAGCAGGGCAAGATGACATTCCGTTGCGGAGGCGACGATCTCCCGGATTATGGCGGGATCGGTGATTTCGCGGTCTTTTCTTCTCATTGCGGCATACTCCTTATGATGTGTGATTCAAATCCGTTTATCCGGACGGTAAAGTGCGCGGATCCTGCGCCGCCAGCTGACAAGTTCCCGTTTGGTCGTGATCAGGAAGAATACCGCCAGCAGTCCGGCGGGGGCAAGCAGGAAGACGGAAAGGCCGAGGTATCGCAACAGAACCGCGCCGACTGCCGCCCCAATGACGAAACAGCCTATGACGCCGTAATAATGCAGTGCTTTTCCGAATTCCCTGCGGTCGCGATTGCGCCAGCTCTGAAAAAGAGCTTCCGTTCCGCTCCGCAGGTTTCCGGTACACATCGTGGAAGCGAACGGCAGGCCGTGAACCCGTCGGAATGTCTGGACTTGAAGTGCGCAGACGAACGCGATCAGCGCGTTGACGATGAAGTCGGGTTCTCCGTAAGGAATGAAGATCACCGGCAGCAGACAGAGAATTTCCAGCAGGAGCACGGTCTGATGCCATGAAATCCGGCGGTTGGCGGGGAGTTTGCGGTGGATGAGTTCCGCCATGAACACGCCGAGCGCATAGGCGAGAATCGCAAAGAGATACCGGCCTCCGGCGATCCAGTTGCGGTCTGCGAGAGTCAGACCGAACAGCACCAGATTTCCCGTTACGGCGTTGGCAAAGACATTGCCGCGGCAGAGATAAGTGTAGATGTCGAGAAAACCGCCGATTACGCTCAACACGCAGGCGGCGGTAAGCCGTTCGGAATCGGAAGTGGCGTTGATCCCTGTCATGCCCGTTCCTTTGCCTGTTACCGCTCTTTGAGCAGTTTCACGCCTTCGAGAAAGAGGATCAGCGTGGGGGAATAGTTGTGTCCGGTTCCGATCGGGGAACCGTCGAACGGATTCAGTTCCTGCGGATAAGTGGTGTCGTAGTCCAGAAACGCGCGGAGCCAGCGGAACAGCAGAGCCGTGCGTTCCTCATTACGGCCGTAATGTTCGAGCCAGAGCAGGGAGCGGAGCGAGGTCAGGGCCTGCGTGTTGGATCCCCAGGAGTTTTTCGGACAGGTTTTATCGAAGTGCGGATCGGAGACGGACATGGAAGGGAATGGAAACGGCGTCAGGAATTCCGACGGATTTTCAAAATAGCGTTGATAGATCCGGTCGAACTCTTCCTGTTCCGGAAGCTGATTGAGGAAAAGCCGGGTGATATGTTCCGTACGGTATTTGCGCAGTCCATTCCGGTCGCGGTCATAATAAAAATCATCTGCGGGATCATAAAGCAGTTCCCGCATTTTGGCTTTCAGTTCTTCCGCCCGGTTGCGCCATTGTGCGGCTTCTTTGGGTTTGCCGAGCAGATCCGCGAGTTCGGCAAGCGCCATGCGGCCTCCGCAGCACATTGCGGAGAGATCAACCGAAAGCACCGGCATACACGGAAGATCAGGCATATTGGCGGCATCGCCGCCGGGGCATGAGCCGGAGATACCGCCGTCGGTGACCCGTGGATCGTTGTCGTGTCCGGTGTCATATTCGCAGTACATTTCAACGAGTCCGGTTCCCGCACGGTTGCGGTATTTTCCGAGCCATGCGTCATAACGAGCTCCCGACTCGTAAATCCGCAGCAGATCGGATTCCGGGCGGTTCGTCCGTTTGGCGACCTCAAGCGCACAACGGGCGAACGGATAGACGCTTTGCAGCTGCCAGAACAGCGCCGGACCGTTGAAAGAACGATCGATTTTTGCCGGCATCATGAACGGAAGCAGACCGTCTTCCCGCTGGAAATCCATAAAGATCGTCTGTGCCGCCCATGCCGCTTCCGGGGCGTATTCGGCAAGGAATACATTATCCTGATTATGTTCCAGCCAGATACCGGGATAGCAGTCTCCGACCAGCAGGACCGGGTGCGGATACTGTTCCAGTTTGCGGATATTTTCCGTAAGTGCGGTCCGGATGGCGTCCGTTCGGGAGAGAAGAAGCGATTTTTCCTGTTCGGTGAATGAAGTGGTCGGGATCATTGTCTGCGCCCTTTCAGTCAATGTTGATCTTGAACGGTTTCTGGCGGAGTCCGCCGGTGAAATCGGTGATGAGCCCGTGAACGCATTCTTCGGTGACGGCTTTCGGACAGTTCATGCGGGAGACGGCGAATTTATCCGCATCGCGGAACGTGAGGCAGAGAGGAAGCGGCAGAGCGACCGGTTCCTGTTCCGTCCGGCAGAAATGTTCCGCTTTTTCGCAAATTTCATCGATCGCCATGACGAGCCGTCCCCAGGTCGATTGCAGAGCAAGTTCCGAGACCGGTTTTGAAAGTTCCATTGCATCGGCAAAACGGATCAGGGAGATGTCGATTTTCAACGCGGCGAACAGACGGCTGACTCCGTGAATGCGCAGGCTTCCGCCCGTCAACAGGTCTTTCAGGTTGACGGAGGCGAGTGCGTGGAAGTCGGACGGTTTCAGCAGCATGACGTCGTCGCCGGGTTTCAGCGGCTGGGACGGCAGGCGCAGGACCGGGGTGGAGCTCTGATCGCGATCCCGGTAATGCCGTGCGAGTTCGACCATCAGGCGCGGCGAGCAGGTCTCGAATCCGATTCCCAGCAGAGCCTGCATGACTTTTGCCGCTACGATTTCCAGTTTTTCGTCCGGCAGGGAAAGAGTCGGGGCAATGGTCGCAAGCACGGTTTTCTCGTTGACGGGTATGTCGGAGAGGGCGCTGGTGACGGCGTTCCGCTTGAAGTCGGAGGCGACATGAGGGTAGCCGGAGTCCTCCAATGCGCGGACGACCATGCTTTCGAGATCGCTTTCCTTGATCGTGCGGTTTTTGGTTGAGAGCAGGGCGAATTCGATGGACAGGGAGATGTCGCCCGCAATCCAGGACTCCGTTTCTCCCGCGGCGATGCAGGCGCGGATGATGCGGGTCTGTACCTCCTCCACGTCGAACGGGATCGTGGAGCCGTCGGCGCGGAAGATCATGATCGACGTGTTGCTCAGCTGAATCATCTTCGACCTCCTCAGAAAAGTTCTTTTTTGTTTCTCAGCAGTTCCCGGTATTTATCAAAGACCCCGGCTTTGGAAACGAATCCGATGTATTTGCCGTTTTCGGTGACCGGAAGCAGCCAGGAATGCAGACTTTCAAACAGACGCGTCGCCGCACCGAGCGTGTCGTTGACCGAAAGAACGGGGGGCGCATCGGACATCACGTCGTATACCAGCGCCACGTCGTACAGATTGGAGTCCAGCAGAAACGGACGGACGTCGTCGAGAGTCACAATACCCACGATTCCGCCTTTGTCATCCAGCACGGGAAATACGTTGCGCGGGGAGGTCATCACGTTTTTCAGCAGTGCGCGGAGATTATCCGAAACGGAAACGGGGATGAAGTCGGTTTCGACCAGTTCGCCGATCGTCACTTTTTCCAGCATCAGGGTCGCCTGATTCGGTTCCGGAGAGCCGCCGTGTTCTTCGATCTGGGTCTTGTAGACGTTATATTTTGTGATTTTTTTGCAGATGAAGCAGGAGAGCGAGGCGACGATCATCAGCGGGATGAACAGACGGTAGCCGCCGGTGATTTCGGCGATCAGGAACATGCCCGTCATCGGGGCGTGCATCACTCCCGCGATCACGCCGCCCATGCCGACCGCGATAAAGTTCACTTCACTGAGATGATAATTTTCCGCCGCCACCATGTTGACAAAACGGGCGACGCAGAATCCGGTAAACGCTCCGATGAACATGGACGGAGCGAAAATACCGCCGTCGCCGCCGGAATCCAGCGTGGCGGAGGTCGCAAACACCTTCAGCATGACCAGCAGAAGGCACATTCCGAGAAACAGCCAGCCGCTGCCGATCAGCTCCGCGAACGGACTCTCTTTCATGATATAACCGTCCCGCCCGTCGACGATGGCGGAGATGAAGTTGTACCCTTCACCCTTGAGCGCGGGAAGGGCAAGGAACATCAGATAGAGGATTGCGCCGCCGGTAACGGCTTTCAGCCAGGGATTTTTGAAGAATTCCCATTTCCGGCTGAGCCAGGTCGAGGTACGGATCGTATATGCCGAAACACATCCCGCGGCGACGCCGAGGACCACATAGAACGGCAGATTGATCGTGCTCCAGCCCGAACTGAGCTGGACGAACGGCTGATTGTCGTAAAGAGTTTCCGACACCACCGCGGCGGTTGCGGATGCCATCAGCAGCGGAACCAGAGCGGGGACCGAGAACGCCGGAAGCAGAATTTCACATGCGAACAGCGCTCCGGCGACCGGGCTGTTGAAGATTGCGGATATGCCGGCTCCGCCGCCGCATGCCAGCAGAAGCGTGCGCGTCTCCAGTCCGGTATGCAGAAATTTCGCCACGTTGGAACCGATCGCGGAACCTGTCAGGGCGATCGGAGCTTCCAGTCCCGCGGCGCCGCCGAGTCCTACACTGATTCCGCTTGTTACAAGGTGGGACCATGTGTGCTGTTTCGGTATGTCACTGGTGCCGTTCGTGGTGGAAACGATGACGTTTGCAAGGCTTTTGTCGTATTTTCCTTTTACGAAGAGTTTCACGAAGATCACGCAGAGGATGATTCCGACAACCGGCATGGCGGGGGCGAGCCACATGACCCACGGGCCTTCCGCATGGCGGGCGACGCGGTGGAAATAATCGGTGATGTTTTTCAGGGTAACGGCGGCAAGTCCGGAGAGCAGCCCCACGAAAATACTCAGCAGCAGGATATAGCCCTGATGACCCATCCATTGACGCAAAACTTCCGTGAATCTGGATACACTCAGATTTGCGTATTTCAGCAGCAGTCGGTGACGGAATTTCATTATTTTGCGCCTGCGGCCGGATTCTTTTTCTTGTCCCGGTTCATGGTACGGATTTCTTTGAGAAATTCGTCGAGATTCTTGAAATCCTTGTAGACGGAGGCGAAGCTGATACAGGCGACTTCGTCAAGTTCCCGTAATGCTTCGATTGCTCTGGCGCCGATTTCCACAGTGGAAATTTCCCGGTCGTAATCGTTCTCAATGGAAGATGTCAGCTTATTGACAAGAGAGTCCACCTGTTCCTGCGTGATCGCGCGTTTCCAACAGGCTTTTTCAATGCCGGTCTGCAATTTATTCCGGTCGAAATTTTCCCGGGAACCATCGCGTTTTATGACCTTGAGTTCATTCGGGACGATTTCTTCACAAGTTGTGAACCGGTATCCGCAGCTGAGGCATTCCCGTCGCCTCCGCACACCGGCTCCCTCTTTGATGGAACGCGAATCAACAACTTTATCATCCTGACACGCACATCTGGGGCATCTCATTTACAAGGATCTCTTTCTTTTTTTGGGTATGACCTTATAAATTATATTAATATACATCAACTTTTGATTTTTTCAAGGGTATTGTGAAAAATATAACGCGGCAGCCTGCATTTTTTTACAGGCTGCCGGAGGAGAAAAATACGGACCGGATTTATCAGTTCCGTGAAAAGTTGGTAATATCGTCGCCGAGTTCGTCGGGGTAGTTATTTTCAAAATTGCTTTTGGTTTTAAAATCGCTGGAGCTTGCGGAGCCGTCTCCTGCCTCTTTATCTCCGCCGAAAGAGATCAGATCGAATGTTTCGGAGTTGAACACACCCGGCCGCAAGTAGAAGATGGGACGTCCCCAGCCATCCAGAATTTTACAGCGTTCGCCGTCCGTCATCCGGATACCGCGGATTTTGCCGCTTTTGCCGCTTTTGTCAATGCTGACGTCATTGAAGAAGCCCCAGAGCGTGTTTTTATAATACAGCGGTTCCGCTGAATCCGTTTTGGAAAAATCGACTTTGTCCATGATGAATTGGGAATCCGTCATCATTTCCGGATAGAAGGAGAACGTTTCGTGATATTTCTGCAACGCCATTTCGATCAGTTTGAAGGTGGTTCTGGTTTGCGTGTCGGCTATTTTGTTGCGGACATAACCGGTGACGCCGAGTCCGGTGGCTGTGAGGATGCCGATGATCGAAACGGCGACGAGGATTTCTACCAGAGTATAAGGTTTGCGCATTTTGTTCTCCTTAAAAGAATATGGATCTTTGGCTGTAGTATATCACGGAAGAGCGGAAAAGTCAAATCAAACTTTGCATCCGGCGCCGGATAAAAAATTTAAGAAAAGATAGTGACACAGTATTGTTATAGTTGTGTCACTACGATATAATAATAAAAAGGCGGGATATTGAAACGGAAAACGGAGTATGCAATGCCGCGCAGCATTCAGAAAGAAATCAGGGAATTTTACGACGTTCTGGAGCAGGAACTGGATCGTTTTTCATGCGGTCAGCAGTTTTATTCCATCCGGGAACTGATCGAAAGGCATCGTGTTTCCCGGCGGACGGTCGAGAAAACGCTGGCGCGCCTGGAGGCGGAAGGACAGATTGCCGTTGAACCGGCAAAGGGAATCTACGTCAGCCGGAACCGGGACAAGACGGTCCGCACCGTGACAAGTGTTCATTGCGACTGGCCGGCGGAGTACTGGCAGAATCTGGATGCGGAGATTGAGGCGGAGGTGCAGAGACATCCGGGATGGCGTTTCTCCCGCGCGCTGTTTGAACCGAATTCCGGTTCGGATTATCTGCGGTGTCTGAACACATTGCACGGGGATGTGATCCTGTTTACATTTCCGATCCACCGTTTCCGCTCGTCGGAGATTGCGGCGATTCTGTCGGCGGATGTTCCGATTGTCTTTCTGGAAAACAATCTGCTTTGCGACGGCGTCAACGTTGTGGATTCCCAGCCGGAATACGCCGGGATGATGGCGGCGGAATGTCTGATCCGGAACGGGCACCGCGAGCTTGCACTGATTCTTTCCGAACCGTGGAGCATGGGCGACGGACGCCGCAACGCCGGATTCCTGAATTATGCGCGTCTGCATGGAATCGAACCGCACATCATCGACTGTTCCGTGCAGGGCGGCGAAGCCTCCTGCGCAAAAGTGCATGATGTTCTGCTGGACAACTTTCGCCGGAATGGTCCCGCGTTTACCGGATGTTTCACGATGAGCGATTATTCCGCGCTCGGTGTGATCAGTGCGATCAAGGAATACGGCCTTTCCGTTCCCGGAGACGTCAGCGTTATCGGCGTTTCGGGAATTGCCAGCGGAGCGCATTTCGATCCGCCTTTGACAACTGTCGCATGTGATATGAAGAGGATTGCCGCTGTGATCGGCGAGGGGCTTTCCTCATTGTTTTCCGGAGGAACGTTCGGAGTCCGCACCGTTTCTCCGGTTTTGATAGAACGGAAATCCGTAAAAAATTTACAAAAAGGAAATTGAATGATGAAGAAGAAAGTACGATTCACCCTTGTGGAACTCCTCGTGGTAATTGCCGTGATCGCAATCCTGGCGGGGCTGCTTTTGCCCGCTTTGAATTCCGCGAGAGAAAAAGCAAACAGCATCCGATGTGTGAACAATCTGTCGCAGCTGATGAAAGGGCAGCAGCTGTATGCGTCGGATTTCGACGATCATTTTTATTTTGTTTCCAATATTGCCGGAACGGTTTATTATTGGACGGATATGCTGCACAAAATGCGGAGCTATGTGCCGAATAGCCGTGTTTTTTCCTGTTCTTCCAATTCCAAATCGCCAGAGGAATACAACGGCTGGAAGGCGTATGGAATGTACCGTGCCGGAAAACGCGGGGTGGACGAATACGGAGATACGGACTGGCAGAGCAATACGGTCCGGAACGGTGATTTTGTCATACGGATCGGCGGTGCGGGGGAATTCATCGGCTACAAGGTCAGCCGGATGAAAGGCGCATCGGGATTTGTCCTGCTTGCGGATTCCGTCGATATCAGCTCCGGAGCGCCGGTTCTGCAATGGAAACCGGGGTGGTTTCTGGATGACAACTGTGGGATTCACATGCTTCATAAAGGACGTGCCAACTGCGCGTTCGCGGATGGTCATGTCGCGGCAAAGACCGCGCTTCAGCTGCGCCGGGAGACGACGCTTCCGGTCAAGGTCAGCTATTCGGAATTTTTAACCAGAACCTGTATTTGGTAAAGGAGTGAGAATGCGTATGAAAATCGGAATGTCGGCAATCGTTTCCGGCCTGATTCTGGCGTCAGTATGTGAAGCGGAGAATATCGGGGATCCGTTCGGCGTCTGCGCCCATCTGAACCGGTGGGAATATAGCCGGATGCCGGAGGAACTGGAGTTGATGAGACAGGCGGGGATTCGCAATGTCCGGTCGGATCTGGACTGGAAACAGGTGGAGCCGCAGAAAGGGAAATGGGATTTCCGCCGCTGGGATTCCCTGTTTGCCGAAGCGGAACGGAAGAATATCACGGTTCTGCCGATCCTGCCCGGAGCCCAGCCGCAGTGGGGGACTCCGTTAGCCCGGCACCCCGAAGAGTGGGACAGGTATCTGAAAACCGTGCTTCAGCGGTATCCCGGACAGAAATACTGGGAGATCGTCAATGAACCGGATCTGAATGAGTTCTCCAATCCGGAGGCGTACGGTGCTTTTCTGCAAAAGACGTACCGGCGGATCAAGCAGCTGCGTCCGGATGCCGTTGTCCTGACCGGGGGATTCGGCAATATTCCGATCCCGTATCTTCGACGCATGCTGAAAGCGGGCGGAGCCGGTTCCTTTGACGTGATGAACGTTCATCCGTATTATTGGAAAGACTCTCCGGAAGGTTCGCTTGCCTGCGAGCTTCGGGAACTGCGCCGGCTGATGCGGGAATCCGGAGACGGCGGCAAGGAAATCTGGATGACGGAAACCGGTTATGCAACGGCGGAGCGCATGGATATGAGGAAAATCACCGCCGCCGTTCTGGAAAAACTCGGCTTGAACCGCGACTCCATTCCTGTTGCGCTGATTGCGGATAACGATTATCTGTATTATTCGGAGGGGTTCAATCTGGACCGGAGCAAATTTTTTTCCGCGAACCGGAAATTCCGCGAAATCACACTGAAAGGGCTTGCATCTCTGGATCCCCGCAGCTGTCCGCTGGTCGTTCTTGCGCCCAATGAAGGATTTCCGATGGCATATCATAAGGATCTCCTGAATTATGTGAAAGCGGGCGGAACCGTTTTTGTGCCGGGCGGCGGGATCCCGCTTTATTATGATTATCAGAAAAAAGGGGATGCCGTTGTGCGTGTTCCCGCGTCCGAGGGGATTCAGCGGGCGTTTCACATCGGCTGGGATGCCTGGTGGGTTCGCCCCGGAACACCGAAGAGCACCCGGAGCCAGAAGATCGCGGACGGTTTCGCCCGTGATCTGCCCTTTCCCGGTTCGGCTGCCCGTTTTCTTTCCGCCCGGAATCTGAAGCCGGGAGATGTGCTGATCCCGGTCGTGACCGCATATTCCAGTGACCGGAGTTATTCGGCGCCTGTCGCCGGGATCTATAAATTCAACAGCGATCTGAAAGGCAATATCGTTGTTTTCGCCTGGTCGGAATATGCCGACTCCGTTTCAAAGGAGATGCAGGCGAAACTTCTTCCCCGGACTTACCTGATCGCTCTGAGCGAGGGCGTCCGCAAAGTTTTCTGGTACAGCTTCCGCTCCATGGGAACGTATGCGGATTCCAGAGAGTCGCATTTCGGGATTCTGGAACGGGATTTGAACCGGAAGCCCGCCTATACCGCATACCGGACTCTGACCGAAGTCCTGCCTTCCGGTTCTTCCCGTCCGGAATGGAAAAAGAACGCATTCATCTACTCCGCCAGCTGGAACAGACCGGACGGAGCCAAAGTATATGCGTTATGGCGCGTGCGCGGAAAATCGGAGCTGAAACCGCGGATCAGGGGAACCGTCCGGGAGATCCGGGATTATCTCGGCAATCCGGTGGAATTGCGCAACGGAACGTTGACGGTTTCCGATGGAATCACTTACCTGATCGGAAACCGCGATTTGAGCGTGGAACTGCCCTGATTCGTTCGATCAGCGGTTCCGTTTCAAAACGGTGCTGCCGGAGGGCGGGAGCGTGAGAACCGTGAGTTCTCCGCTCCGGTTCCAGATGTCTTCCATAGGAAACGGCAGAGAAAAGCGCTGTTCTTCCGGCGTCAGATTCAGAATGAAGTAATATTCCGATCCGTCGGCGGCGATCCGTCGGCTGACGGCGAGCGGTTCCGGGATCCCTGCAAGCACCGGGGCGATTCCGCATTCATGCAGGAGTCCGCCATAGAACTCCGTCAGGAAATCGAGTCCGGTCCGCGCGCCGATATAGACCGCTTTGCCTTGACCGAAGCGGTTGGCGGTTACCGCCGGGGAGCCCGCATAGAATTCCGCATTATAGGCAGCCAGGATTTCCGCACCTTCCGCATGGAGATATTCCGCATAGTCCTGCACCTCGTACCGTTTCCCGTTGAAGTCGAACGACTGTTTCACCTGCGGCTCCAGTCCGTCGATATCCTCGTTCCAGATGCCGAAGAGCTGCCGCAGCTCTTTCCCGCCGGGATTTCCGCCGAAGAAGCAGGCGTTGTTTTCGTCAACGTATGCGGAGAGATAGGTCATGACGAGCGTTCCACCATTGCGGACGAATTCCGTCAACCGTTCCGCGACGCCGTTTTTCAGCAGGAAAAACATCGGTGCGACAAGGAGTTTGTATTTGCTGAAATCGCAATCGCTGTTGATGACGGCGAGGTCGGTGTTGTGTTTCCAGAGGGCGCGGTAGTGCTGAACGACCGTTTGTTCATACTGTTTGACTTCATCTCCTCCGAAGCCGTTGGTGTACTGAAGAGCCCAGAGAGCTTCCCAGTCAAAGAGGACGGCGGTTTCCTGAGACCGTCCGGAATCGACGATCTCCGCGATATTTTCCAGATGCGCGCCGTAATCGGCGACGGTCCGGAACGTGAGCGTTTGATCGGAACCGTCGTGTCCGACCACGGCTCCATGGATTTTCTCTGCGTTTCCGCGTCCTTTTCTCCACTGGAAATACATCGTGCCGTCGGAACCGTGTCCGAGTGCAAGGTGCATTTCGCGGACGAGTTCATTGGGGCGGCGCATTTTGGTGTATTTGTGATAGTTCGGGATTCCGGGGCAGGTTTCAAAGAGAATAAACGGCTTGTCGAGCATGGTATAGTGCATGTCATGCAGGAAAGAGAACCGCGCGGCTTCCCGCTCCACATCGCCGAGATACCAGTCGGGATAACAGTCGTCGCCGATGAAATCGCATTCTTTGGCAATTTCCCAGTAATTGAGCGGGCCGAATGTTCCCATCATGTTGGTTGTTGCCGGCTTGTCGGAGAATTTCCGGACGGCATTGATTTCCATACGGAAGAAATCGGTGATGTTTGCCGTGACAAAACGCATCCAGTCGAGACGTCCGATGTCGAGCGCCGTATCTTGCGGGTGGACTTGTGCCCAGTCGGTGAAGTTGTGCCCCCAGAATGCGGACCAGTAACACCGGTTGAGATTTTCCAGCGAGCCGTAACGCCACTTCAGGAAGTCGTGAAACCGTGCCAGACATTGGTCGCAGTAACAGACGGTGCTGTATTCATTGCTGATATGCCAGCCCGCGAGGGCGGGGTGGGCGTGGTAGCGTTCCGCAAGTTTTTCATTCATGCGAACAGTGAATTTGCGGAAAACGGGAGAGTTGTAACATGCGCTCTGGCGGGTCATCCAAGGTGCGCGGCTGCCGTCCTCGCGAACCAGCGCGGTTTCCGGATAGCACTGTCCCATCCAGCCCGGACGGGAGGCGGAAGGCGTGGCGAGGAAGATCTTTTTTCCGCGTTCGGCACAACGGTCCATGATCCGGTCGAGCCATGAGAAATCAAATTTCCCCTCTTCTGTCTCAATCTGTCCCCACGAGAAAATACCGAGCGAGAACGTATTGCAGTGAGCCTGATCCATGAGTTCGAAATCGCGGTCGATGATTTCCGGATACTGTTTGATCCACTGATCCGGATTCCAGTCTCCGCCATGCAGAATGTGCGGAAAATCTTTGATGATCGGCATTGTATGCTCCCTTTCTTTTTTGTTTTTGCAAATATAGCACGATTTTCCGTCATGTCTATTTATGAAAACAGGAATTCGGAGATTTTTTATGCCTGTATCTTGACTTTTGATTCGGAGAAAGTATATTGGAAACTTTTGATATTTTGTGCATACGTTATAATCAGGAACAATTCCCGGCATGAAAAAAATAGCTTTGATCGTCTGTTATTTCGGTCCGTTTCCGAAATGTTTTCCGTTTTGGCTGAAGACATGTGCAGCCAATCCGTCTGTCGATTTTCTTGTATATACGGATCAGGAGTATGCGGATGAACTGCCGCGGAATGTAAGCTGGCGGAAAACGACTCTGGAATCCGTCCGGGAGCTTGCGCGGCGCAAACTGGAGCGTCCCGAACTTGTACTGCCTCATCCGTATAAACTTTGTGATTACAAACCGCTGTACGGTGCGATTTTTGAGGATGATCTGGCCGCATACGATTTCTGGGGGCATGTGGATATTGATCTGTTTCTCGGCAATATTTCCGGTTTTATCACGGACGATCTGCTGGAGCGGTATGACAAACTTCTGCCGATGGGGCATCTTTCGTTCTACCGGAATACGCCGGAATGCAACCGCCGTTTCTTTCTGCCCGGCGCGAAATATGATTGCAATGACGTGCTGACTTCCGGTTTGAATTTCTGTTTTGATGAATGGCCGGGAATTTATTCGATCTATATGGCGCATGGTTTCCCGCTCTATTGCAAAGACTGTTGTGCTTCCATTTCTCCGCTCCGCAAACGGTTTTCGTTTCAGGCGCGGACTTCATCGAAATATCCCAAACCGGCGGCGGATTACCGGCATCAGGTGTTTTTCTGGGAGAACGGCGCGGTGAAGCGGGCTTTCCTGGCGGATGGAGAGGTGCGGTACGATGAATTTATTTATATTCACCTTTTCCGGCGTAAAATGATGCTGCCGGATTTTACCGCCGGAGAGGTCGACGCATTTTTCATCACTCCGAAAGGACTGATCCGGAAAGATGCCGGAGTTCCTGTTACCGGACGTGAGATCCGCGCATATAATCCGTACCGCGGGGCTCTGTATGAGTACATCGAGTCCAGAATCCGGCGCAAAATTCTGAAACGGAAGAATCATCGCGTGTTTGCCGGCCGGGAATTGCGGATTGACGCAAAAGGAAAGAATAAAAAATAAGACGGAAAGTTTTTGCACTTTCCGTCTTTGCGGCGTTCATCCGGGAACGATGTGCCGTTATTTGATTTCCATCATCCAGTTGTGGGTGTCGGGAATGTCGCCGTGCTGAATGCCGGTCATGCGTTCATAGAGTTTGCGCAGAACGGGGCCGCAGGCTTCGCCGTATTTGAATTCGGTTTCGCCCATGACGATTTTGGAGATCGGAGTGATCACCACGGCGGTTCCGCATGCGCCGACTTCCGCGAATTCCGCGAGTTCCGCTTTGTGAATCTGGCGCAGTTCAACGGGGATGTTCAAATCCTTTGCGATGTCCTGCAGCGACATGTTGGTGATGCTGTGGAGGATCGACCGGGAAACCGGAGTCACATAGTGACCTTCTTTCGTGATCGCAAAGAAGTTGCTGGTTCCGAATTCGTCGATGAACTCATGATCCTTCGGATCGAAGAACAGCGTAATCGGATAACCCTGACTTTTGGCGACTTTGCTCGGCTTGAGGCTTGCCGCATAGTTTCCGGCGAATTTGACGTGTCCGGTTCCGCGCGGAGCGGCACGGTCATAGTTTTCGATGACGAGCGCTTCCACCGGAGTGATGCCGCCTTTGTAATACGCGCCTACCGGAGTGACGAGGATCAGAAAGTCATATATTTTGCTCGGAGAAACGCCGACCTGCGCTCCGGTTCCGATCAGGAGCGGACGGATGTAAAGAGCGCCGCCGGTTCCGTAGGGCGGAACGTAGTCGATATTGTCGCGGACGACCATTTCGATCATCTGCAGATAAAGTTCCATCGGGATTTCCGGCGCGAGCATATAATCCGCGGCAAGATTCATGCGTTTGACGTTTTCCCACGGACGCAGGCAGCGGACGGAGCCGTCTTTCTGACGGAAGCATTTGAGTCCTTCAAACGCGGCCTGTCCGTAATGAAGACAGGTTGCGGCGATGGACATCGTGATGGTCGGTTCCTTCAGCAGTACAGGCGCGGACCACTTGCCGTCCTGCCAGGTGGCGCGGACATGAGAGTTGGTCGGCATGTAGGCAAACCCCAGGGAGGACCAGTTGATGTCCCTCGGGTCCGTTTTGGGCAGTGACTCTGACATGATGTTTTTTCCTTCCATGAAAAAATTGGTTTTACCGTCATTCTGTAATTTATACTGTATATCGCGTTTTAACAATAGGAAAAAGCAAATCTTTTCTTAAAAAAGTGAAAAAAAAGCGTATTTATTGGCACCCGGCGGGGAAATCTGATTGAAAAATGAAAAATAATCGCTAAATTGTCAGAGTATCAGAAAATCATTGGGATAACATAACAAACACAGGGAGAAAAAACATGTCTTTCACAAAAATGCTGATTGGTGGAGCGGCGGCTCTTATTCTTGTTTTCGGTGCGACCGGATGCGCGTGGTTTGAAGGCGGCGAGGACGAGAGTCTGGAGATGTTCAAAGTCAAGGGCGGCGGCCCCGGAGGAGTGCGCGGCGTGGAAGGCGGCAGCGGGGCTGGTGGTTCTGCCGACATCAACAGCATCGGCGGGATCAACGGCGGAGCGGCCGGTCCCGCAGAGTGGAATTCCGCGACTCCCGGACCTTATGACGATTTCGGCACTCCGATTCCCGGAGTGACTCTGCCTACCGTTTATTTCCAGTTCGACAGTTCCCGGATTTCCAGTTCCGAGGCTCCGAAGCTGGATGAGATCGCCGCGTATCTTATGAGCAACCCCGGAACCGGCGTCGTGGTGGAAGGCAACTGCGACAGCCGCGGCAGCGATGAGTACAACCGTGCACTCGGTGAACGCAGAGCGCTTTCCGCAAAAGAATATCTGACCGGAAAAGGCGTTGCCGAATCCCGGATCCGCACGATCAGCTACGGCGAGGAACGTCCCGCCGTTCAGGGAGAGGATGAGGCTTCCCGCGCCAAGAACCGCCGCGACGAGTTCGTGGCAGTGACCCTGCGCAAGTAAGGGTTCGGAAACAGGCGGAACGCCGGGCCGTGTTTACCGCCCGGCGTTTGCCTTCCGTGGAGAACGATCGTGCGCAAAGTCCTTTTTTTTATAATTATGATGACTGTTACAACCGTTATGGCGGAGTCGCTTCTGGTGGGCTCGTTCAATCTGCGCTGTCCGGGAGACAAGGCGCCGAATGATTGGGGGAATCGCGCTCCGCGTCTGTACCGTGATCTTGAACGGATCGGATTTGAAGTGTTCGGTTCCCAGGAGACTGTTCCGGAGTATGTGAAAGATCTTTGCGGAAAACTCGGTTATAAGGCGGTCGGGCATGGACGCAATGCGGATAAAAACGGCGAATCGGTTGCAGTTTTTTACGATCCCCGGCGGTTGGAGCTGATTTCAGAAGAGACGTTCTGGCTTTCGGAGACTCCGGAAACATGTTCCATGTCATGGGGAAGTACGCTTCCCCGGATTGCCACGATCGGCGTGTTCAGAGATAAAAAGAGCGGCAGGGCATTTATTTTCGCCAATGTGCATCTGCAGCATAAGCGGATGTATGAGACGCAGAAAAAACAGCTGAACGTTGTTTTTGAGCGTCTGAAAGCGAAATATGATTCCTCTCTTCCGGTTGTTCTGACCGGGGATTTCAATTCCGCTCCGTCCTGTCCGGCTCCGCGGCTCGCCGCGGAACATCTGCGTGATGCGCGGCTTGTTTCCGCCGCTCCGGCGGCGGGGCCGCAGAACGAGACTTTTCACGGTTATCGGGCGGATCCCGCAAAGCGGACGCACAAAGAGCGGATTGATTATATTTTCGTATCGCCCGGAATAACGGTTCAGGAATTCGCCACGGTGGATAATTTCGATAAAAACGGTTTGGCGTCATCGGATCATTATCCGATTTCGGCACGGATCCTTATCAGACAGGATTAAGCAAATGGCATCTGCACAGGAAATCGCACAGGTTTTGGGGCTTCAGGAACATCGGGAAGGCGGAATGTTCCGGGAGCTGTACCGTTCCGTGGTCCGGACGCATGCAACAAAGCAGCGCCGCGCGGCCACCAGTATTTTCTATATGCTCCGGGCGCGCGATGTTTCAACATGGCATCTCGTGAAATCCGATGAGATCTGGATGTATCACGCCGGATCGTCCGCGGTTCAGCTGCTTCTGCTGCCGGACGGCACGTTCGAGGAGCGTGTGATCGGTCCCGATGTGCTCAGCGGGGAATTCCCGCAGAGTCTGATTCCCGCCTGGACCTGGCAGTCAACAGTGCTGACCGACCGTTCCGAAGAAAGCTGGGGGCTGTTCGGCGCCGTGGTCTGTCCCGGATTTGAGTTCGAGGATTATATGGAGGGCAGAACGGAAGAGCTGGTCAAGCGCTATCCCGATGCGGAAGCCCGGATCCGCGAACTTGGACTTTAACCTGTAAATAATGAATTGAGTATGTTATGAAAAAATCTGATTATGCCGGAATCGCGTTTCTCGTTCTGTTTGTGCTCGGAGTGATTTTCTTCCCGTTCGGAGTGGAGAAACTGGCTTCCTTTACCGGTGATTGCCGTGTCGGATGGACAGGGGTTACGGCGGACGGTCTCAAGCAGTTCGGGGAGGTGACGAACACATATCCGTATATCATGGGATTTGTAAAATTCGCCTTACTGGCGATGTTCGGCGAGATGCTGAAAGAGCGTCTCAAGACGGGTTCCTGGCGGGTGGATCTGTTTCCCGTCCGCGTGATCGTGTGGGGATTTTTCGGGCTGATTATGACGTTTGCGTTTTCGTTGTTCGCCAACGGCGTGCAGGCCGCGATGGGCACGCCTCTCTGGTTTGGAAAAAAACTGATGCTTGACAGCGGGTTTGCCAACCGGCTGATCTTTGCCGTTTCGACTTCATTCTGGATGAATCTGATTTTTGCGTATCCGATGATGCTCGGTCATGAATGGTGCAATGCGGTGCTTGCAAAACGCCGTTTTGTTGGTGGGGAAGAGTTCCTGAACGGAATCAACAAGCACGCATGGGGCTCGTTCATCCCGAAAACGATCCTGTATTTCTGGCTTCCCGCGCACACGGTTACATTCCTTCTGCCGTCCGGATTCCGGGTGCTGATGGGGGCGGCGCTCAGTGTGGCGCTTGGATTTTTTCTTACAATACGATCTGTCAAACAATCAAAATAAGGTGCAATCATGGAAACTGAATTCTGGCAGCGCGACATTGAGTTGATGAACCGCGCGGATCTGGAGGCTCTTCAACTCGGATGTCTTAAAAAAACGTTGAAACTTGCGGCGAAATCCCCTTATTATTCGAATATTCTGACGGAACCGGTGATTGAATCCGTCAAGACTCTGGATGACATCCGTCGTCTGCCGCTCGTCGACAAACAGACGCTCCGTGAAAATTTCCCGTATGGATTCGTGGCGAAGCCGATGGACGAGATTGTCCGTTTGCATTCCTCTTCCGGAACGACCGGTACGCCGACCGTCGTGTTTCATACTCAGCACGATCTGGACCTGTGGGCGAATATGACCGCACGTTCCGCATTTATGGCGGGAGCGCGCAAATCCGACGTGTTCCAGAATATCATGGGTTACGGGCTTTTTACCGGCGGACTCGGTTTCCATTACGGGATGGAGCGTCTCGGTGCGCTTGTGATTCCCAGTGCGGCGGGCAATTCCAAGCGTCAGATCTGGTTTATGCAGACGTTCGGAACGACGGTCTGTCACATCCTGCCGAGCTACTCCATGCGTCTTCTGAGCTTTTTCCCCGAATGCGGGCTTGATCCGAAAAAAGACCTGAATTTGCGGATTTTCTTCATCGGCGCGGAACCGCATTCCGACGCTCTGCGCAGACAGATTGAAGAGTCGTTCGGCGTTCAGGCGTTCAACTCCTATGGTCTGTCGGAAATGTGCGGGCCCGGCCTTGCATTTGAGTGCCGCGCACGGAACAACGGCATGCACTTGTGGGAAGACCAGTATCTGATGGAGATTATCGACCCCGTGACCGGGGAAGTGCTGCCCGATGGAGAAGAAGGCGAACTGGTGCTGACCTCGCTTCAGCGCGAAGCCATGCCGCTGATCCGTTACCGCACTCATGACCTGACTCATATCATTCCGGAGCCGTGTTCCTGCGGCAGAACGCATCGCCGGATTGCCCGTTTCAAGGGGCGTTCCGACGATATGCTGATCATCAACGGCGTCAATATTTTCCCGCAGCAGATCGAGAAAGCGGTGATGAGCGTGCCGGAAATCGGTGCACATTATATCATCGAAGTGACGAAAGTGGATCTGCTTGACCGCATTCATGTGAAAGTGGAAGTGAATCCGAACAGCTTTACCGGTTCGCTGGATCAGATGGACGGAATCCGCCGCAAGGTGGTTGACGCCCTTAAAACGGAGCTCGGAGTGAATCCGCGGGTGGATCTTGTCGCCCCGAATTCCCTGCCGGAGCAGGAGGGCAAGGCGAAACGGGTCTTCGATCTCCGCACGAAAGATTATCTGTAAGGAATGGGGATGGACCGGATCGGATTTACTCCGCGGGAGGAACGGACTCTCAGGCGAAGCGGCAATGCCGGCGCAGTGCTGCGCCGTCGCCGGGCTGTGATCGCGGTTTCGGTCCTCTTTCTGCTTTTATTCGCGGGGCTCGGCTTTGCGACCCGGAGCTGGGTGATCCTGATGGTCTGTGCGATGCTTTTCGTGGTGATTACGCTTGTGGAAAAGCTCGCTTTCATCAATGCGGAACTCGTTTGCAAAAGCGTGATCGTGAAATTGGCAAAACGTATACAGGAACTGAACTATAAGAAGGATTGAACATGGAAAACAGAGAATACGATTTTTCCACGATTGAAAAAAAATGGCAGAAATACTGGGACGAACATAAAACGTTCAAGGCGACGGAGATTCCCGGTAAAGAAAAACTCTATGTGCTGGATATGTTTCCTTATCCGAGCGGAGCCGGACTGCATGTCGGGCACCCGGAAGGATATACCGCAACCGATATTTTCTGCCGGTTCAAACGGATGCGCGGCTGCAATGTCCTGCATCCGATGGGATGGGATGCGTTCGGGCTTCCCGCCGAACAGTATGCCGTGGAAACCGGGACTCATCCTTCGATCACGACCAAAAAGAATATCGAGACGTTCAAGCGTCAGATCAAGTCCCTCGGATTCAGCTATGACTGGGATCGCGAGATCAATACCACCGATGAAAAATATTACCGCTGGACGCAGTGGATTTTTCTTCAGCTCTATAAAAAGGGACTCGCATACATTGATGAAGTTCCGGTGAACTGGTGCCCGGCGCTCGGAACGGTGCTTGCCAACGAGGAAGTGATCGACGGACGCAGCGAGCGCGGCAATCATCCCGTTATCCGCAAGCCGATGAAGCAGTGGATGCTGAAAATCACCGAATACGCGGAACGTCTGCTTGCCGATCTGGATCAGCTCGACTGGCCGGAAGGCATCAAGGAGATGCAGCGCAACTGGATCGGAAAATCCGAAGGCGCGGAAGTCATTTTCAAAATCGACGGAACCGACCGGAACGTTACGGTCTTCACGACCCGTCCCGATACCTTGTTCGGGGCGACTTATCTGGTGCTTTCTCCGGAACACGAACTCGTGGACGCCATCACCACGCCGGAGCAGAGGGAAGCGGTCAAGGAGTATCAGCGGAAAGCCGCGCTCAAGAGCGATTTGGAGCGTACCGATCTCAACAAGGACAAGACCGGAGCGTTTACCGGAGCTTATGCGGTCAATCCCGTGAACGGGGAGAAGCTGCCGGTCTGGATCTCCGATTATGTTCTGTCCAGCTATGGTACGGGGGCGATCATGGCGGTTCCCGCGCATGATACCCGCGATTTTGAGTTCGCTGTCAAGTTCGGACTGCCGATCCGGTGCATTATCGAACCGACCGCTGCGGATGCTGCTGCCGCAAAGCTGGAGCTCGGCGATATTCTCTCAGGAAAAGTCTGCTGGACCGGCGACGGTGTCAGTTTCAATTCCGCAAACGATCAGGGGCTTGTGCTCAACGGAATGCATGTCAAAGAGGCAAAAGCCGCCACGATCGACTGGCTTTCCAAACGCGGAGCCGGAAAACTCACGGTCAATTACAAACTCCGTGACTGGCTGTTCAGCCGTCAGCGCTACTGGGGCGAGCCGTTCCCCGTGATTCACATGGAAGACGGCTCCATCCGTCTGGTGGATGAAAAGGAACTTCCGGTTACTCTGCCGCCGCTTGCGGATTTCAAGCCCGCCGGAACCGGCGAATCCCCGTTGGCGAAAGCGGAGGAGTGGCTCAATTACACGGATCCCGTAACGGGAATGAAAGGCCGCCGCGAGACCAACACCATGCCGCAGTGGGCTGGGTCGTGCTGGTACTATCTGCGCTATATCGACCCGGATAACGACAAGGCGTTTATTGATCCGGAAAAAGAGAAGTACTGGATGCCGGTCGACCTTTATGTCGGCGGTGCGGAACATGCCGTGCTGCATCTGCTCTATGCGCGTTTCTGGCATAAAGTGCTGTTCGACATCGGTGCGGTCAGCACGCCGGAGCCGTTCCATAAGCTCATCAATCAGGGAATGATTCTCGGACTTTCCTACAAGGATTCCCGCGGGGCGCTGGTTCCGATGGATAAGGTGGTCAAAGGAGAAAACGGACCCGTTCACAGGGAGACCGGAGAAAAGCTGACCGAGTTTCCCGCAAAAATGTCGAAATCGCTGAAAAACGTGGTTAATCCGGATGACGTCGTGCGGGATTACGGTGCGGACTCGATGCGTCTTTATGAAATGTTCATGGGGCCGCTTCAGGCGGTGAAGCCGTGGAGTACACAGGGGGTGGAGGGAGTTTTCCGCTTCCTAAAACGTTCCTGGCGCATGATCGCGCAGACGGAAATCGCGGATATTCCGCTGACCGCCGCACAGGAAAAACTGCTCCATGCAACGATCAAAAAAGTGACGGAAGACACTGAGTCGTTGAATTTCAACACGGCGATCAGCCAGATGATGATTTTCCTCAACGAATTTTCCAAACTCGACAAAATGCCGCGCGAAGCCGCGGAGACGTATGTGAAACTGCTGTGTCCTTACGCTCCGCACATCGCGGAAGAGATGTGGGAGATCCTTGGGCACGAGGCGCCGCTTTCTCTTGCTCCGTGGCCGGTTTTCGACGAGTCGAAGCTGGTGGAGAACGAGATTGAGATCATGGTTCAGATTCAGGGGAAACCGCGCGTCCGCATGATGATGCCCGCCGATGCCGATCCGGACAAAATGCGGGAGTGCGCGCTTGCCAATGAACAGGTTCAGGCTGCGATTGCCGGAAAACAGGTCGTAAAGGCGATCTGCGTTCCCCGTCGTATTGTGAACCTTGTGGTGAAATAAGCGGCATGAAGCCGGAAACCGCATTGATCCTTGCCGGCGGCCTCGGTACCCGCTTGAAAAGCACGGTCCCGGACCGGCAGAAAGTCGCGGCGGAGGTCGCCGGATATCCCTTTATTTCGTATCTGATCCGTCAGATCGCGGATGCCGGGATCCGGCGGATCATTCTTTGTGCGGGACACAAAGCCGATACATTGCGGGAGTCGGTTCAGGGGGTGTTTCCCGAACTTGACATCCGTTTTTCGATTGAGGACTGTCCGCTCGGAACGGGCGGAGCTTTGCGGCTTGCCCTTGAGCTTGCCGGAGACGATGCGTTTCTTGTGATGAACGGGGATTCCTATTTTGACGTGAAACTGCCGGAATTCCTCGGCTTTTTCCACGATACCGCTGTTCCGGCGGCAGTCTGTCTGCGGAAAATGGAAGATGTGACCCGCTACGGGCGGGTGACGGTTGCGTCGTCCGGGCGTATTCTTTCCTTTGAAGAAAAGGGCGCGTTTCATGGCGCGGGTCTCATCAATGCGGGGATTTACTGCATCCGCCGTGAGGTCCTTGCAGAGATTCCGTTGGATAAGAACTGTTCGTTGGAACGGGAAGTATTTCCCCGTCTTGCGGAAACCGGACAGCTCGCCGGTTATCAGGCGGAAGGGGTGTTTATTGATATCGGCACGCCGGAGAGCTACCGGACTGCCCAACAGATGTTCGGGAGAAATTGAAGATGCAGGAACATTCTCCGGTTCTGTCGCTGTGTCTTTCCGGGCGCAACGACAATTACGGATTTGACTTCAAACGGCGCTTTGCGCAGGCGATGAATTTTCTGGCGTGGAGCGCCGCCCGGGCAGGTGTCGCGGACCGGATCGAGGTCGTTTTTGCCGATTGGAACAGCGCGACGCTGCTTGCCGGAGACCTGCATCTGTCGCCGGAAGCGGTGAACATGGTCCGGTTCATCGAGATTCCGCCGGAGATTGCGGCGGAGCACAATCCATCGTTTTCCCCTTTCAGCCAGTCTGTGGCATTCAACGTTGCGCTGCGCCGCGGCAAAGGGCGATTTCTCGGAATCATGCCGGCGGACGTTCTTCTGACTTCGCACACCGTGCGGAACCTGATCGGAATTCTGGAAGGACGGATCCGGGTTTCGTTTGATCCTTTTCATGCCGTGATCGCGGTTCCCCGGAAGAATATTCCGTATTATGCGGGGGAGGCGCGGTATTTTACATCGCCGGAAAAAGTGGAATCCATTCTGCTCGCCGCCGATGCATGGATGCTTTGCGACAACACGGCGCGCGGAATGATGGGCGGCTATGGCGTGTTTATCATGGAGCGGGAACTGCTGCATTCTCTGCGCGGAGTGGATGAACGGATCGCCGGATGGGGATATAATGATACCGATCTTGCGCTGCGCGCCTCCGGCCGGGCTCCGGTTGTCAATATGACGGGATACGGCGTCTGTTCCTATGACTTTGAACCGTCGTTCCGTATGCTGATGCAGAAAGAGGGACGGCGGACGGGCTTCAACCCGATCCGTCCGGGAACGGCGGAGAACACGGAGCAATGGGGACTGGCAGGGCTGACATTGCGGGAATCCCGCGCGAAAACCGGAAAGACGGAATATGTGGAAACTCCGGCGAAACCGGATTTCCTGTCTTGGCGCGACTGGATCATCTGGCTTTCCCAGGGGGTTCCGCCGTCACGGGTTCTGTTCTTCTCTTCGACGGCGTTGCTTGCCGCCTGGATCGCATCGCGGAAATTCGCGGCAAGAATTTTTTTATACGGAACGGCGGACCGCTCGATTCCGTGTCTGCTTGCCCTGTCGGTTCCGTTTGCGGAACTTGTCGTTCACGAACGTTATGAAACCGGAGACGATCATGAACGGATCTGGCGCAGCGACAATGCATTCGGGCCTCAGCATCATATCGGCGCGGTTCATTACTTCCCCGATACGGAAACGGTGCATGAATGTCCGGCGGATCTGATTATTGTGAATGACCGCCTGCCGTCGCCGGAAGCGCTTGCGGCGAATTGCTCGCCGGAGAGCGCGGTGGTTCTTTCCCCGTATGCGGCGGAGCGGCTCAAACCGGTGTTTCCCGCGGAATACGGGTTTTCGGAAATGCGGGTCCGGGGAAATCTGCTGTATCAGCATCCGGCGGAGTCTCCGGAAGAGTTGAGGCGGGTTTCCGCTCCGATGAACGGCAATATCGTTACCCGTCTGCTTGCTCCGCTTGTCGCGGCGCATTACAGCAAGATCCGGAAACTCTGGGCAATCTTTTTCCGCCAGCCGCTCCATTCGTTTTGGCATGTCTGCCGTCTGATCCGCCGCATACGCTCCTGATCCGGCATAAAAACTGCAAATAAAAAAGCCGTTCGCGCATTTCTGCGGAACGGCTTTTGTGTTTTCCGGAAGCGTCCGATTACGCTTTCATCGCCTGTTCAACGGCAACGGCGACGTCGACGGAAGCGCCGACCATCGGGTTGTTGCCCATGCCGATCAGGCCCATCATTTCGACGTGTGCCGGAACGGAGGAGGAACCGGCGAACTGGGCGTCGGAGTGCATTCTGCCCATGGTGTCGGTCATACCGTAGGAGGCAGGGCCGGCAGCCATGTTGTCCGGATGGAGCGTTCTGCCTGTTCCGCCGCCGGAAGCAACGGAGAAGAACGGTTTTCCGGCTTCGATGCGCTCTTTCTTGTAGGTTCCCATGACCGGGTGCTGGAAGCGGGTCGGGTTGGTGGAGTTGCCGGTGATGGCGATATCCACATCTTCCTTCCACATGATCGCGACACCTTCCCGGACATCGTCGGCGCCGTAGCAGCGGACTGCCGCGCGTTCGCCTTTGGAATAGGCTCTTTCCTTGGTGACGGTGAGTTCACCGGTCTTGTAATCGAATTTGGTTTCGACGTGTGTGAATCCGTTGATGCGGGAGATGATCTCCGCGGCATCTTTGCCGAGACCGTTGAGGATCACGCGGAGGGGTTCTTTGCGGGCTTTGTTGGCGGATTTTGCAAGACCGATTGCGCCTTCCGCAGCGGCGAAAGATTCGTGACCGGCGCAGAATGCAAAGCATTTGGTGCGGTCTTCAAGAAGCATGGAAGCGAGGTTGCCGTGACCGAGACCGACTTTGCGGTCATCTGCGACGGAACCGGGAATGCAGAAGGACTGGAGACCTTCGCCGAGAGTTTTGGCGATTTCGGAAGCAACGGTCTGACCGCGCTTGATGGCGACAGCCGCGCCGACGAGGTAAGCCCAGCAGGCATTTTCAAAGCAGATCGGCTGAATGTCTTTGACGCGCTGATAGATGTCGAGACCTTTGTCCTTGCAGATCTTTTCGGCTTCTTCAATGGAGGCGATTCCGTTGTCGTTCAGAAACTTGTTGATCTGATTGATACGGCGTTCATAGCTTTCAAACAATGGCATGGTAACGACTCCTCTTATGCTTTGCGCGGGTTGATGACTTTGGCTGCGTCACCGAAACGGCCGTATGTTTTCTGGAATTTCTTGACGAAATCTTTGACGGGCATGTTCATAACATCGTCCTTGCCGGAGTTGATGGCTTCCATCATCTTGCCGAGGTTGACGAATTCATAGCCGATGACTTTGTCTTCTTCGTCGAGTCCGAGTCCGGTGACATAGCCTTCCGCCATTTCGAGGTAACGGACGCCCTTGGCGCTGGTTCCATACATGGTTCCGGTGATGGAACGGAGCTGTTTGAGGTCTTCGAGTCCGGCGCCGATCGGCAGTCCGCCTTCGGAGAACGCGGTCTGGGTGCGTCCGTAGACGATCTGGAGGAAGAGTTCGCGCATAGCGGTGTTGATTGCATCGCAGACGAGGTCGGTGTTGAGAGCCTCAAGAATGGTTTTGCCGGGGAGGATTTCGGCAGCCATCGCGGCGGAGTGGGTCATTCCGGAGCAGCCGATGGTTTCGACGAGGGCTTCCTGAATGATACCGTCTTTGACGTTGAGAGTCAGTTTGCAGGCACCCTGCTGAGGTGCGCACCAGCCCACACCGTGGGTGAGACCGGAAATCTGGTTGATCTCTTTGGCATGAGTCCATCCGCCTTCCTGCGGAATCGGTGCCGGCGGGTTCTTCGGACCCTTGGCGACGCAGCACATCTGCTCGACTTCGTGAGTAAATTGCATTTTTACACTCCTTATTTGTGTGGTTGAAAACATTATTTCATCACAGGAAATATACACCCGGAAAGCGGAAAATACAACTGTTGTTTATCAGAAAATCATACGCAGGCGGATACCGCCGCCGGGGAGCGCTGATGCGGTTTGTCTCTTCAATGAAACGGCGATGCAGAAAATTTTCTGAAAAATTATAAAATTTTTTCCGGCGGCGGGCGGAAACTCCATTCCGGCGGATGTTTGTTCGCGTGTTCCGTTGTTTCTACCGGAGCGGAGAGACAGATTTTCCATTTTATCACTTGAAAAACAAAAAATTGACACTATTTTAATGATTAATTCCAAAAAGAAATTAACAGTTTGGAAAACACACAAAAACAAAGAGAGGGCTTTATCATGAAAAGATTTCTGACCGTGTTTATGGCGGCGGCAATCCTCGCCGTGTGCGGCGCAGCGTTTGCAGATGACTCCGCATCACTGTCCAACAACAAGAAACGGACTATTTTCGGGATCGGCTTCTTCCCCGGAGTTCCGAACTCCACGAACACTTATAATGTGTACGGGCTCAAGCTTGGTGTTCCCGCTGTCGGCGGAGATCAGGCATGGGTCTGCGGACAGGAAGCGTCCATCCTGTACAGTTCCACAATGTTTATCAAGGGATGTCAGGCGACACTTGCCGGGCCCGCCATTGCGAGTTCGATGCAGGGATTGCAGGCTGCGACCGGACCGGCGATTGCCCGGAACGTGATCGGAGCTCAGGCATCGCCTCTGACCATCTGCGGCGGGACCGGGTACGGAGTGCAGGCGTCCGCGGTTTCCATCGCGAACAGCTTTTACGGTTTTCAGGCCGGCGCGGTCAACATTGCCACCAGCAATCTTGACGGCTTCCAGTTCGGCGCGGTCAATGTGGTTGATGAAGAGTTCCACGGTCTCCAGGCCGGCGCGGTCAATGTGATGACCGGCCGCAACAGAGGTCTGCAGCTCGGTGTTGTCAATGTTGCGACGCAGGGCGGCTGGCAGCTTGGCGGTATCTGCATCAATCCGAAATCGAAACTTCCGATCATGATCCTTGTCAATTATGCGGAATCCGATTATGTTCCGCTTGCGGAAAGAAAGAGCGGTGAAAAATGAAAAAGTTCTTTATTCTCACAGCGATCGCCTGTCTGTTTGCCGTTTGCACACTTCAGGCTCAGGAAGCGAAGGTCCAGCCGTCGCAGGAGAATGATTATGAGTTTTTCTCTCTGACCGTCTGTCCGGGCGTTTCGACGGCTCCGGATTCCGTGGATGTCTACGGGGTCCGTATCGGTGCGCCGGTCGCGTTCGGCAATGACTCGTTTGTCGCGGGAATTGAGCTTTCGATTCTTGCCGGGATGAGCAATGAGGTTTACGGTCTTCAGGCGGCTCCGATTTTTGTCAGTGCCGATCATGTCGAAGGGATCCAGTTCTCGGTGGTCAACATCGTCAAGAAGATTTACGGTCTTCAGCTCGGCGTTGTGAACATCGCGGAGGACGTTTCGTTTCAGATCGGTCTGATCAACTACATCGAGAACAGCGCTCTGCCGGTTTTCCCGGTCATCAACGTCCGATTCTGACCGTTTGTACGGAATTTTTAGCCGGCGGAACACTCCGCCGGTTATTTTTTTTAAATTCCGCTTTTCATTTGCCGGAAACATGATATATTATCAACGGTACAGAACAGAATTTAACACAAGGTGGAGTATGATGATTCCGAAATACAAGAGTCCAACCCGTATTCCCGTGGCGAAACGGGAATGGATCGAGGGGGAACTTTCGCACGCGCCCGCATGGTGCTCCGTGGATCTTCGCGACGGCAACCAGGCGCTTCCCATGCCGATGAATCCTGTCAAGAAACTGGAATATTTCAAACTGCTGGCGGAAATCGGATTCAAAGAGATTGAAGTCTCTTTTCCCTCTTCGTCGCAGGACGATTTTGATTTTACGCGTTCGCTGATCGAGGGAAATCATATTCCGGATGATGTCCGGATCAGTGTGCTGACCCAGATGCGCGAACCGCTGATCCGCCGCACGGTCGAAGCGTTGAAAGGTGCGCGTTCCGCGGTTCTCCATGCGTATATTGCGACTTCCGATCTGCATGGACAGATTGTATTCGGCAAAACCCGCGGGGAGCTCAAGAAAATGGCGGTTGACGGAACGAAGCTGATCCGGCGCCTGATCGATGAAGCCGGTATGGCGGATACGATCGCGTATGAGTTCTCCCCGGAAGAGTTTACCGACAGCGATATTGATTTTGTGCTTGATCTCTGCATTGCCGTCAAAGAGGCATGGGGAACGTCGGCGAAAAAGGACTTTATCCTGAATCTGCCTGCGACGGTGGAGCGCCGTCCGCCCTGGCATTATGCGGATATGATAGCGTATTTCATTCAGCATTATCCGTATATGAATGAAACGACCATCAGCGTACATTCCCATAACGATCAGGGGTGCGCGGTCGCATCCACGGAAATGACGCTGCTTGCCGGAGCGGAACGCGTCGAAGGCACGCTGTTCGGGCACGGCGAACGGACCGGAAACGTGGATATTGTGACGCTGGCGTTGAACCTGCAGTCGCTGGGAATTGACCCGAAACTGGATTTTTCCAATCTGCCGAAGATCGTCAAGGCGGTTGAGGAAGCCAGCGGAATTGATGTCCATCAGCGGCATCCCTATGCCGGACAGCTTGCGTTCACCGCATTTTCCGGTTCCCATCAGGATGCAATCCGCAAAGGATTCGAGAAACAGGAAGAGGCGCGGAAACTGTTCGGAATGGGTTGGAAAATGCCTTACCTGCATATCGACCCCGCCGACGTCGGCCGTACCTATGAAAAACTCATCCGTATCAACAGCCAGTCGGGAAAAGGCGGAATCGTTTATGTGCTGGAGCACGATTTCGGGCTTCATCCGCCGAAGAACATGCATCCGGACATCGGTGCCGCCGTTCAGCGGTATACCGATCGTAAAGGAGATGAAATTGATGCTTCCGAGCTGATCAAAGTGTTCCGTGAAGAGTTTATCGAGGTGAAAGGCCCGCTGGAGCTGATCCGTTACACCCGTGTGCCGGGAGACGAGGCGAATGATACGGTTCAGGTACGCCTGACGATTCTGGTCGACGGCAGGGAAATGACTGTTTCCGGTTCGGGCAACGGCCCGATTTCCGCAACGGTTCATGCGATCCGCAATTCCGCGGGACTCTACGATTTCATTCTTGAGGATTTCTCCGAGCGGACTCTCGGCGGGACCGCCGATGCAAAAGCGATCGCTTATGTCGGCATTCGCCGTAAACGGGATAATGCCCTGTTTTACGGAGCGGGAGAACATTCCAATATTGACCAGGCGGCGATTCTTGCGCTTCTGGCTGCGCTTAATAAAGCAATGAACGACGATAAAAAGAGTGCCGGAGCAAAATGAAAAAGTACGGCACGATCCTCTCGATTCTCACGGTTATCATCCTGATCCATGCGGTGGTTCTGTTTTCCTGCATGTATTCGGAGCGGAAAAACGTGCGGGAGGTGGAAGAACCGCGGCTTGCTCCTCCTGTCGCAGCGGAGCCGCAGATGCCGGTTATAGATCCGGTTCCGGTCGGACAGGCAGCGCCTGCTCCGGGTTCTGTCCCGCTGTCGCCGCTTCCGGAGGAGCCGCCGGTTCCGGTTGATCCGAATTTCGGCAAACCGTTCATTTATCAGTATGCGGTTACCGGCGATATTCCGGCGCTGCCGGGCAGCCGGAATGCAACATCGGGAATTCTGGTCGATTTGAATACCCGTCAGGTGCTTTGGGCAAAGAATCACCGCAAGGGTTATCCGATTGCGTCGATGAGCAAGATCATGACCTGTCTGATCGCATACGAGGATATCGTTGCCGGAAAATATTCGCTTGATACTCCGGTCCGGGTGACGGCTTCCGCTGCGCGGATCGGCGGAAGTCAGGTCTATCTGGATCCCCGCGAGACTTTTACGCTCGGGGAACTGATGAAAGCGACTTCGATCAAGAGTGCCAATGATGCGGCGTTTCTGATTGCGGAATTTATCGGCGGCGGCAAGGTTCAGCCGTTTGTGGACCGTATGAATGCGAAAGCGGCGGAACTCCGCATGGCGAATACCCGTTTTTTCAATCCGAACGGCTTGCCGGGCAATACACCGGCGCATGACAACGTTTCAAGTCCGGAGGGTATGGCGCGTCTTGCCGAAGCGACTCTCCGGCATAAACAGCTGATGGTCTGGGCGTCCACATGGATGGATACGTTCCGGGAAAAGGGACAGAAAGGGTACATGCAGATCAAGAATCACAACTATCTGCTTCCCGGTTCTTCCGAAGCGGCGGAGGGAGTCGACGGGCTGAAAACCGGTTTCATCAACCGTTCCGGATTCTGTCTGACCGCGACCTGCCTGCGTGACGGGCGCCGTCTGGTCGCCGTGGTGACGGGGTATCCGATCCGGCGTGAACGGGACCGTTTTGTGCGTCAGCTTCTTGACTGGGGATATGCCAGAGCCGCCGATCCCGCAACCGCTTTGAAGAACGATCCGAAAGTTCCGCCCCGCAAAGCGGCGGTCCGGAAAACTCCTGCGAAAAAGAAGACGGTGAAGCAGTCCGCAAAGAAGACAACGGCCAGAAAGCCGGCGGTGAAAAAGAAAACCGCGCAGTGAATCAGTATTTCCAAAGGTTTTGGAGTTCCTGTTTCCGCTTCAGAGTATCATAAACGGTTTTCAGTTCCTGAATATTGCGGACGGGAACAAGAACCCATTTGATTTCGCTGAACTGATCCTGTTCATATTCGCCGTCGGAGATGCCGAAGAACCAGGAGCCTTTTGACTTTCCAAAGTCATTGATCCCGATATTGGAATAGACCGTTCGGGCGGGAGAACGCAGGTCCGTGGTAATGATCCCATACGTTTTCCCGTCGTTTCCCGTATAAAGAAAGTATTCATGGGCAGAGAGTTTTTTCCATGCGGTTCCGAGTCGGAGTTCTCCATTTTCCGCAGGCAGGGAAGCCGTTGTTACGGGCAGGCTCCAGAGCTGTTTGCATTTTACTGCGCCGATGAAATCGCGGTTGTATGTTTTACTGCTGATAAAGATACCGGGGAAGTCGTTCCGGACCGTTACTCTGATCTCCGTCTGTACGTTTTCCCCATCGCGGTTTTTTCCTGTCCGGGAGAGCCGCTGTACCGCTTTTATTTCCGGCGTGTTCTGGAGCAGCTCCAATGTCTGAGCGTTATCCGGCTGCTGGGCGGAGAAGTGAAGCGGCAATTTGCCGTCGATGGTGACGAGCGGATAGTTTTTATGTATGAGTATGTTCAGCGTTCCATGCCTGAGTGTGGCACTGTGCGGTTTGAGTTCTGCGGAAAAATCCTGCCCGCTTAACGGAAAGATGACGAGAGCGGCGAGCGCGGAAAGCAGAAGTTTCATGATGATTCCTCCTATTGCTGTACGGAAATTCCGATCAGGATCGGAATGCCGGTTGAGTTTGAAATAAAGTCGATGGATTCCACTTCGACATTGTGTTCGGGATTGGTCCATTCCAGCACATAGACACCGACTTCCACAGGCGCCCCCTCCGGAGCGGTGCGCCAGCCGATCAATGCTTCCGGGACTTCTTTGACATTCCACCAGTCACCGAGGTTGCGGAAGCCGGTCAGCGGAATGGTGTGCTCCGCAATCGTTCCGCCGCCTCCGCCGCGCCCGATGTTCATTTTGATCTTCAACGCGGCGAATTCCGCTTTCGGTGTATATTTGGAAGTCATCAGGAAGTACAGTTTTTCCACCTGCCTGCCGATTTTGATCCCGGTGATACGGTCCGGCAGGAAACCGGTTCCGGTGATTTTTCCCCCGCGCAGAACAAGGCAGGATTTTCCGTTGTTCTGTGCCGGGTCGATTACATCGAACAGAACTCCGGCAAAGGTGCGTTTTCCGACGGGGAACATCCGTGCGTCGTGATCGGGACCATGATCCGACCAGCCGCCTTTCCGGTCGTGTGCCGTGTCATCGCGGAAGCCCATATTTGCGTAGGGACGCAGATCAACGGGAACGATCCGGTCCGGAGCAACGGAATAAGTGCGCGTTCCGGTTTTCCCGGCGATGAGCCGAGGAGCGCGGGGATTGTTGAATCCACCGGTGGTGTAGTCCAGCAGATTGAACAGATAGCGGGTTGCAACGGAATCGTATCCCAGGCGTTCGAGCGCGCGGAGTTGTGAGATCAGCCATCGTCCGTTTCCATGGCGGAATTCTGCCACAGTCATCCCCATCCGGTAATTGAACGTCATACTCATGGCGAGAACCCCGTCGTTCAACGGCAGGATTGCGTTCCGGAACAGTTCCATGGATCCGGGATCGCCCTCTTTGCCGTTCCAGTATCGGAACTGATCCTGTCCAAGTCCGGCAAACAGCGGATGACGTTTCAGCGTCAATTCGGTCCAGTCGCGGAAGCCGGAAGACATTGTACGGAGACGCAGATCGTCGCACAGAGTATCCAGTTCGAGAGCGACGGCTTTTCCGCCTTGCTCTACCCATTTCGCGGCGGCTCTCATGTTGTTTTCAGAAATGCCGGGCAGAAGAAGCAGAACGTCCCTGTGATTGTCCGGAACGGCGTTCACCGTATGGAAAGGCAGCCTCAGACGTTTCAGAAATGCCTGAAGTTCCGGATGATTTCCCCATACCGCAAGTTCGGAGCGGGGGCGGGGAGAAAGTTTCAATGCCGCCGGATCCTGTACGAAAATCTCAAACTCGTTTCGTCCGATTTCCTTTCCGTTCTCGTGAACCGTCAGGATCAGCAGGGATTCGCCGTCCGGTCCGTCCGCAGAAATCGTCACGGGAAGTTTCCACATTTCTCCCGGCTGCAGAGACGGAAAACGGAGCGGAGTCTGTGCCGGACCGTTTTTCTGAGAGATTGTGACTGTGGGCGCATTCAGCGTGCGTTCCGAGTCGTTGATCAGATAGAGTTCCGTCGGAAACGTTTTTTTGGCGATCAGATTGCGCGGAGCGAAACCGGAGAAGCAGGCGAGAATCGGCTGCTGTGCCAGTTTTGCCGCTTGAAATGTTGAATTGACGTATTCGCCGAATGTGAACCGTCGGAAGATTCCCGGCAGATGCAGAATGTAACCGGCGACCGTGGAGCGCAGACGGCGGAACTGTTCGATGATCTGGCGGTTGTGCCATGCCTGAATCCGGTATGATTCGCGTTCGTTGACCGAGTCGAGCAGAGGAATCAGCGAGTATTCGCATGCTTCCGAAAGATAGGCGGGTTTGATGACTCGCAGATTTTTCGCCAGCCATTTCCGGTCGAATTCACCGTTGCGGATATGCGGCGAAAAATCCCGTTTCCGGTTGCGGAAGACTACGGCTCCACCATCGGAAGCAGGGGCGAACGTGTAGAATTCGGATGATTCGCCAACGAACATGATACGCGGGTTGCCGCCGTTTTCTCCGGTATAATTGTTCTTGAACCGGCGGTAGGAGGCGGAATAGGAATCTGTTTCCGCATGTTTCAGTTTGCGGTTGGTTCCGTATGGATGGCAAATGTCGTAATCCGCCTTTGCCGTGCCGAGAGACGGATGGTAGATGAGATCGCCGCCTTTCCATCCGCGTCCGGAAGAGGAGCCCCAGGGGCGCGTGGAGTCCCATTTCTGATATTCTTCATACATGGCGTTCAGGATCGGAGCCCAGCCGCAGGTTTCAAATCCGGTGCCGGTCAGCTGCTTTTCAAACGCTTCGTTGCGGAACGTTCCCGTTACGACGGAGGGGTGGTTGAATGCGGTGAAACAGCGTTTGCGGATCGTTTCTTTCAACGCGCCGTCGAGAATGGCGGTTCCGTTTTTCAGCCGGATTCGGCGAATGTCGGGATTATCGTCGGTTGTAAACATGAGTCCGATTTCATCGGCGATGTCGAAATAAAGCTCCAGCGGAAACGCTCCGTTTGCCCGGAACAGATTGTAACCGCAAGCCTGATAATTTTTCAGCATCGTTTCCATCCGGCGGTCTTTGTTCAGAACGCCGAACCCGTTGTGCATCGGTCCGACTCCGCAGAGACTCCAGCCGAAACATCCGGTGTTTTCGCCCCGCAGGTAGATTTTTTTCCCGTTCAGGAGAAACGAATCCCTCCCGGTTCTGAACGTTCGGAACCCGAATCGTTCCTGAGCCAGAACCGTGCGGCTGTTTGCGTCGCGGAGGATCAAATGGTACAGATTCGGTTGTTCCGGGCTCCACAGGTGCGGTTTTTCTACACGGAACCGGAATGTCTGCTCGGATTTTCCCGCCGGAATCGGCTGCACTGACAGTGTAAACTCCTCGGATTGCCAGTTTCGTTCATACCGGAAACTTTTCCATGGTTTCAGTTCCGCAGTCAATGGAATGTGAACCGTTTTTCCGGTCGTGTTGACGAAAAACGTGCGGAGCCGCAGCTCTCCGGAAGCGGTATCCGGCGTAATCAGAATTTTGTCCGCGAAAACCACCGGACGCCGTTCCAGAAAGACTTCCTGCCAGATGCCGCCGTTGCGGTATGGGGAAAAGAGCTTGACTGCCAGCGTATTGGTTCCCGCATTCAGATTGTCCGTCAGGTCGAATTCAAACATCTCTTCGGACCGTCCCGCACCGACCCACAGGTGGTTGGGGCGGGAATTTTCATACGAACCGATCTTTTTTCCATTCAGATATACGTCCGCTTTCCAGGAGATACCCCGGAATTGCAGAAAGACACGACCGTTCTTCCATGATGCGGGCAGCTGAAACTTCTTGCGGTACCAGCCTTCGTGAATAAGAGTACGGTCCGCGTACGGGTCGCCGCCTTTCACTTTTCCCGGTTTCGGAAACGTGTCGATCCAGGTATAAGGAACCGGTTGAACGTTCCAGTCGGAATCCTGAAACAGTTCCCGGTGAAAGCCGTTTGCTTCTCCGTAATCGGTTTCCACGCCGTCGGAGGATTTGCCTTTATTGCGGGAATCGACACCGGTCCGGTTCCGGACGGAGTTTTCCAACAGACGGAATTTCCATGCGCCGTGCAGGTAGATCCGCTCTTTTTTCCCGTGCCAGAGATTGAAATTTTCTTCCGGAACGTGACTGTGGAACCATTGATCAATCGCCTGTTCCGACATCGTTCCGGCACTGTAAGAGGCCGGATCCGTGATTTCCCGGACATCGGAAACGAGTAGAAACGGGGTAAACAGGAGTGTCAGCAGACAGGGTTTCATAAAACAGCCTTTCTCTTATCTCCGGATTATGAAGTCTTCATCGAACAGAGATCCTCCGGTGAAGCGGAGCGTTCTTGTACTGCCGTCGATCCGGAGAAAGTTGGCGGAGAGGTTGTGAACCCATGCCGGAGCGTAACGGCTGTCCGATGGCATTTTGGAGGAGTCTGTCCATTGTCCCTGATACAGCCAACCGACGGGCTTGTTGGCGCCGTCCATGCTGAACCAGTTTGCTTCCCCAAGAATGATGGAAGAATTTTTGATCATATCCGCTTTCCGGTAAACCTTGCCGTCCAGTTTCCAACCACCATGCTTTTCGGAAACGGGCGCTTGACGCTTGGTCGGAACGTAATTGGTGAAATACTTGTCGGACGGTGTCGAGCCGTTCCAGACAGGCGAGTTTGCCGCATCAGGGATTGCCTGACAGAAGAACGGACCTTTTCGCTCCCGGAAAAGGAGTACGCTGCTTGGAAATGCCCATGATCCCGATTCCCAGACAGTGCCGCCGGATGTTTTCAGATAATAGTTGATATAGTAGCTGTAACCGCATTTGTTGTTTTCAGATGCCGGAGGCATCCAGCCGTCGTTATCACTGTGATAAAGTGTGATTCCGTTGAACAGCTGCTTGAAATTATTGATGCATGTGACTCGGAATGCTGCTTGTTTTGCCTTGTTCAGTGCCGGAAGAAGCAGAGCTGCAAGAATTGCAATCACAGAAATTACGATGAGAAGTTCTAGTATCGTGAATCTTGAGGAGCTCCTTTTCCTGCTTTTCTGTTTTGTCATAACATTTCCCCTTTCTGCTTGTATCATGTTGTAAAAAAAAGCCCAAGGCATACCAGATCTTTGTTTTAATTATACAACATTCTCCGCGTTATGTCAAGAGGGGAATGACAAAAAATCCGTAATTTTTCACAGTTGCCCTGCGTGGGGAAAGGAAAACAGAATTACTCTCTGGTCGTGTCGCCGGAAATGAGAGACCATTCCAGCGAGTTGAGTTTCAGCGTCTTTTGTGCTTTTCCGTTCATTCTGTTCCAAAGCTGCCGGAACATCAGACGGAATATTCTGGAGAACGGCTTCAGCGTCCGGGTTGCGGAACCGCTGAACGGCGAAGTTCCGGTAATGATTTGCAGATCGTCCGGAATGGAGAGATTTTCCGCTTTTGCAAATTGCAGAACGTCGTTGATCTGACTGTACCGGCAGACTACACCGTCGAACCGGAGTTTCCGGTACAGGTCCGGCAGGTCTTGGGCAAAAGTCGCCTCGGAGAAAATACAGCTGCGTTCCGGTTTGATCCCGAATTCGTCAAGAGCCTGAAAATATCCCTGAACAAACGAATCCGTCTTCGGCAGATCCGGAAAGAGGACCGTTCTCGCGCCCCGTTTCAGCAGATACCGGGTTTGCAGACGGCTTTCCCGCCGGTGGTCGAGGTAGATATAGTCACCGTCTGTTTCCGGTTCCGAATTGCCTTGAAAGAGGGCGCAGACAGGGATTCCCGTCTGCCGGAGCTGTTCACAGCAGGAGCGCAGATGATCCGGGACGCCGTACCATACAATGCCGTCCAAAGTGCTGTTCTGAATGTCGACCGCGAGCTGTTCCGGATTTGGGCAGATGATATTCTGAATGGCGACTGGATATTTGGCGGCTTCCGTGTAAAGATTGGCAAGAGTCTCAAGTTCCGAAGCGGAAACGAAGGCATTCATGGAGTCGTGCATGATAAGGCCGATGATCTTTCCGTTGAACAGACCGATCCGGTGACTGTTTACGAAGTAGCCGCGTTTCGGGCATTTGATCAGATAATGCGCTTTTACAAGGTCGCTCAGAGCCCGCCGCACGGTGGAGCGGGAAACGCGATACATTTCTGAAATCTTCCGTTCCGACGGCAGGGCGTGCTCCGTATCGGAGTGGTGGCTCATATCCACGATATACTGCCGCACTTTCATGTATTCATGAATACCGGAAGAGATCATTTTTATAACCCGCTGTTGTTGATGATGACTTGATACATAGCTGTTACATATACAGCATTCCACGGAGATTGTCAAGAGAAAATCGTAAATTTTATTGGAAAGCGCTTTGGACTGATGAAATGTTTCCGGCTTGAAATGTGCAGTATTATTCTATTACCGGATTGGATTCTGAGCGACGCCGGCAGGACGCTTATGGCGTCGCCGTTCGACTACAGTATACCCGCGCAGAAACAAAATTTAAACGAAGAAAGAGGTTTCCCGGAAATAAGGGAGAAAATCGTTTTTTCCCGCACCTGACATCGGATCATCGGGTAGTTTCAAAGATCTGAAGGATGCGCTGTTCGGTCTGCCGCGGAGATTCTTCTGCCATGAAAGAGCTCAACAGATCAATCACCAGAAACTGCGCGACAGTGGAGTCCATCGCCCCCAGTCGAAGGCGCTGCTCATCCGCCGTGGTTGGGAGGACACAGGACGCGCTTTCCGCCAGGGGGGAGTGCAGATAGTTGGTCAGAGCGAGGACCGGCACTCCGTTTTTTTCCGCTACTCGGACATTGTCGAGAATGTACGGAGTGTCGCCGCTGAAGCTGATCAGGATCAGCAGATCCTCTTTCGAGAGGGTGGCAACCAGTGAGCGGATGTTTTCCGCATCATCCAGAAACATCGCGTAGTAGCCGATCCGGACGAGTTTGATGCGCAGATCCCGTGCCGCCAGCGCGGAAGAGCCGAATCCGCAGACGGCGATATGGCGCGCCCTCCGAATCAGACCGACTGCCTGTCCGACCGTTTCTTCATCAAGATTGGCGAGTGTGTCGTTGATCGTCCGGGTGAAATTCAGCGAAAAGTTCCGTTTCAGCTGTTCGAAACTGGTCGCCGGTTCTGCGATTTGCCGGTGCAGCGTGCGTTTCGGATCAAGCAATTCCACCGCAATGCGGTTCTTCAAACTGGTGAAACCATCGTAACCAAGCTTCTGGCAGAGCCGCACCACCTGTGCGCTGTCGCAATGGCAGCGCTCGGCAAACTCGCTCACTTTTGCCTGAAGCACCTCCTCCGGATAATTGATGATTCGTTCTGCTATTACCCGGTTGTTTCCGCTCAATTCCACGAGCCGCTGACGGATTTCCAATAAAAATTTCGGTGTGGATTCCATACATTCCCTCAATTCTTTTGATGTTGCGAAGCATAAGATAGCATTTTTTTTGTTTTTTATCAAACAGTCTCTTGCATTTTCATTATAATTGTTGTATAATATTAAAATAAACAATAAAATTGTAAGATTAAGAAAGGTGATTGTTTTATGAGTTTCATGTTCAAGCCATATCCTTATGTTGATCCTCAGGCGCTCAACACGCCGAAATTGCCGCCAGAGTTGCGGACTTCAGTGACGGCAGGAAACCGGTCGGTCGGGCAAAAGCTTTTTGAGACGACACCGGAACATGGAGTCCTCGCGCTCGACGGTTATGTCGGAGTGCAGTTTGATCGCTTGCTGAAATGCATTGAAGAAACTGCCGCCGGAAAGAATGTGCGGCGGATCAACGTCAGTTGCGCCTACAAGGATTCGGAAACACTTGAAAAGATGCTTGTCGAGACGCTTCCGGAAGACCGGGAGATTGACCCCATTCTGCTCTTCGGCAAAAGTGTCCACCGCGAAATCGAATCGCTGTTCGATCCGGAACGGCTTGAAACGCTGCGTCGGGAGATCGCCCGGGTGAAGCAGACAGCCGATCTGGTAATTTTATACGGTTGCGGCGCTGCCTGCGCCGCACTGCACGACGATGCCGACGTAACTGCATTTCTCGATGTGACACCGCTTTCAGCGACTACACGGGTGCAGGCGGGGCGGGTCCGGGCGCTGGGAGACGCAAAGAAGCGCACTGCCTCCTACCTTTTCCGCCGCCTCTACTACTTCGACTACGAAATCATGATGCTCCACCGCAAGGGGCTCATCGCACGGGGCGACATGGATTTCTACATCGACAGCAATCAGGAGGATAACCTCAAGCTGCTGCCGCTGGCGGCTTTTCGGGAGCTGCTGGCGATTCAGGCGAGTTATCCGTTCCGTTGTACACCGGTCTATCTTGAGGGAGTCTGGGGAGGCTTTTTCGTCAAAAATCTCCGCTCGCTGCCATCGGATATGCGGAATTGCGCGTGGGTGTTCGATATGATTCCGAACGAGGTGTCGATTCAGATCAAAACGGGCGGTCATACGCTGAACATTCCCTTTTCCACTTTTTTCAAGGCAGAGGGCGAGCGGATCATGGGTAAAAGAAGCGTTGAACGGTTTGGATACGTCTTTCCAATCCGCTTCAACTATGATGACACCTACGGCGGTTCGGGGAACATGTCGATCCAGGTACACCCGCCGCAGGCTTACAATCAGGAGCACTTCGGGGAGTCGTTCCAGCAGGATGAGAGCTACTATGTGGTCAAAACGGCTGGTTCGAAGACTTACCTCGGATTGCAGGACGACTGTGATGTCGAAGAATTCTACCGTTGCATTGACCGGGCGGAGAAGAAGCATATTTCCTTTGATTATGACCGTTATGTGAACAGTTTTCCGAGCGAACAGGGCGACCAGTATCTGATTCCGGGGGGAACGATCCACGCTTCCGGACGCAATCAGGTCGTGTTGGAGATCGGCAGTTACACGATCGGCAGCTATACTTTCAAACTGTATGACTATCTGCGTAGCGACCTCGACGGAAATCCGCGGCCGATCCACTCGATCCACGGTAAAAACGTGCTGGTGACTGACCGCCGCCGAAGCCGGATCGACGGCGTGCTCCGTCCGAAACCGGTTACAGTGCGGCAGGGGGACTCCTGGAAAGAGGAGATTGTCGGCGAACACGAGCTCATTTATTTCTCGTTGCGACGGCTCTCTTTCGAGCATGACATTTCCGACAATACCGACGGTAAGTTCCATGTGCTGGTACTGGTTGAGGGGGACGAAGTGCTGATCTGCTCGAAATCCGACCCGACGCTCTGCTATCACCAGAAGCATATGGATATGATAGTCGTTCCGGCATCAATGGGAGAATATGAAATCATCAATTTGGGGAAAATTCCATGCCGAATCACCAAGACAATGCTGAAATAGTTCTGACGCTGGATATCGGCGGAACTTTTATCAAGTCGGCACTCTTCCGCGGCGGAGAGTTTCTTCATCGCTTTGAACCTGTTCCGAGCTGTTCGGAGGGTAGCTCCGAAGAGATCGTGGAGGCGTTCCGACGGGTCCTCCGGCACGCGGGGAAATTCGACCATTTGGCGGTGGCAGTGCCCGGACCATTCGACTACGAACATGGTATCTTCCGCATGCCGCACAAATTCGCGGCAGTCAACGGACGAACCTTTGCGGAGCTTGCCGGCCGGGATGCGGAATGCTTCCTGCACGATGCGAATGCCTTTCTGCTGGGCGAGATGATACACGGTGCGGCACGGGGCTTCTCCCGCTGTGGCGGCGTTACCCTCGGCACCGGGCTGGGGGCGGCTTTCGCATCCCAGGGAAAATTGTGGATCGGCAGCGACGGCTCCCCCGCAGAAGCGGTGAAGCTTTGGAATCGACCGTTTCGGGGAAAAATCGCGGAGGATTTTATTTCGGTGCGGGCGCTGCTCACACGCTTTCCTGCCGGGAGCGTCCGGGAGATTGCCAACCGGGCGAAAACGGGAGATCCGGGAGCTCTGCGGCTTTGGCGGGACTACGGCGCGGCACTTTTCGAACTGCTGAACGCGTGGCAGGAACAGCTTTGCGCGGAAGTGATCGTCATCGGTGGCGGCATCGGCCGGGATCTGACGCTTTTCGGGTCGGTTCCCGCTGGATTGCCGCTGCGGAAATCGGAGCTGGAGGATGCAACATTGTATGGAGCAAACGAATCATTTTGGAAAGGGATACTGCAATGAAAGAGTTCATGCTGGGGGCAATGTACTGGCTCAACCCCAATTACGGGGTAAAAGAGATCGAAGAGGACATGCGGCGGATCCGCGACAACCGTTTCAACATCATCCGCTCCTTCGTCTGGTGGGAGAAGGTTGAACCGCGCAAGGGGATGCGGGAGTTCCGCCAGCACGACATTCTCTTTGAAGCGGCAGATAAGTTCGGAATCAAGGTGATGGAGACTTTCGGGCTCTATTTGCCGCTCTGGCTGCAGAAGGAGCTGCTGGCGCAGGGGATCGACGACCGGGATCGCCGTTATCCCTGCTTCGACCGTCCGGAAGTGGCGGAACCGATGGAGGAATTTCTGCGCGACACGGTGGAGCGCTATAAAAACGTTCCGGCGCTGGCGATCTGGAACCTTTGGAATGAACCGACCAAACACCCCTGCCGATGCCCGATAACATTGAAAAAATTCTGTCTCTGGCTGAAGCGGAAATATCCGACTGTTGAGGAGTTGAAAGCGGCGTGGCTCGGCGAGTTTCAGGTATTTACCACAGCCTGTGTCGATTCGCTCGATGAACTGACACCGGAATGGATTGCCGATGCTTTCGAATGTGGCACACGGGGACGGATCACGCCGATGGAATCGGACTGGCATGCGTTTGCCTTCGACAACGCCCGCGAAAATCTCGTCTGGCTGCGCGATACGGTACAAAGCATCGACCCGGTCCACGAGACTCATGCGAACCCGGCGACACCGATCAGTAACAGTCTGCACTGCGGGTTGAACGAGTGGGCGTTGGCACGGGAAATGGAAAGCATCAGTATCTCGGTACATCCGTCGCATCACTTCTTCAGTCATGATATACCGGAAAACTTTTCGTCTGCCTATCTCTACTGCATTGATGAAGTGCGGAGCTGGGCGCAGGGGCGCGATGCCTGGATCGGTGAATTGCAGGCGGGAACGACAAGCTACCATCCGTACTGTTATACTCCTTCGCCGGAAGAGATCTTCCACACACTTTCCCACGCGCTCGGCCGCGGCCTGCGCGGCGTGCTCTTCTGGGAGTGGCAGGCGTGGCGTTCGAGCATGATGGAGGTGGGGGAATTCAGTTTGCGGCGGGCGCAGGACGGCGCACCGACAGAACGGTCGGAGGCGGCGAAACGGTTCGCCATTGATCTGGAACACCATCGTGAAGTGCTTGCCGACGTGGAACGCCCGGCGGCGGAAGCGGCGATTTTCGCATCAATGACGGCGCGGAATTTCAAATATCAGCAGTTCCGAAACAAACCGCACATTCCCGGAACCTGTGACGAACATAACGATGCGGTTTACGGCTGTTACAAAGCGTTGAACCGGGCCAACATCGCAGTGGATTTCGTCACTGAACTTACACTTGGCACATTGAAGCATTACAAGGTGCTTTTCGTACCGCAGGTGGAGATGATTTCCGGAGAGACCGCTCTGCTTCTCCGGCAGTATGTCGCTGACGGCGGCGCGTTGTGGGCAGATGGTCGCTGCGGCTGGCTGGATGACCATGTCTACCTGCGTCACACCATTCCCGGCAACGGGCTTGATGAACTCTTCGGCTGTTATGAGGAGGATTTCGTTGCTTTCCCGGGACCGGCCCGTCTGGAAAAGGCGCGCAGTTTCCGCCATCTGCAGTATCTTCATCCGACTACCGGGAAGGAACTGGCTTGGAATAACCGGTATGTCACGGCGGTGCGGAACAAATTCGGGAAAGGCGAAGCGGAACTCTGGGGGAGCTATATCACCCTTGGAATCCAGCGCGAGGGGGAAGACGTCGATACGATGAACCAGATCAGCAACTTTGCCATTCGCCACGGTGTAACGCCTATCGTGGAAACTATTCCACCACGAGCGCTTGAGTGCAGTCGTCTGACCGGTGCAGTGTCGGATCTTTTCGTCTTCAGCAACCGCTTGACCGAATCATGCTCCTTTGAAGTGAAATTTCCGGATTCCTACCGGGAATTTGAATCTGCGGGAGGGCGTCTGCCCGGCGGGAATCGGCTTTCTCTTGCTCTGGATGCGCATGAAACGAGAATCATCACCGGGTGGAAATAACTTTCGGTTGCAATATCAAACAATATATACAATAAAAGGGAACTTCCCATGACTGCGGTCAACGGCGAAGATGACGACATGCCGGTATGAGGCGATGAGCGGAGCAGACAGCCTGTTTCCGCTTTTTTTTGGGGCGGATCATTGCATTTCCATAGCAAAACGCTCTTTATTTTCCGCAATGAATCTTTTCCCGTGAAGTGCGTAAAGGCATGTCAAGACTGCCGCCATGTGGTAAAACGTTTGTAATCGCGGTCTCCAGAAAAGTTTTTTTACGTTTTTTCAAAACGATATCGGGGAATGCCATTGAAAAATTGCTGGAAGAGGTTATATAGTAAGTGCGGGGGCTCTTCTGCTCAGATGAAAGACTCCAGATCCCTTATTAATGGAAGCAGGTTCCCATTTTATCAATCAGTTCCGGTAATTTTTACCGGACAGTTGTAGAATAAAAAGTTTTGGACCCAAAGGTGTGGACAATGCCGGACAATAAAAATCTAATTTTCATGACGTTGCGGAAATTTCTGGCCGATGTCTGGAATTTTTCCGGGAGAAGAACGTCCCGGCCTGACGGTTCCCGGACGAACAATGTTTTTATTGTGCGGAAGGCGGAAGTTTTTTTCCGTGGATCTGCCCGGAAGATTTTCAGTTGCTGCTGTTTGATGGAGAGCCCTGTATTATGAACTGGATACTCTCTGAAATCCGCCGTCCTCCGTTTTTTTCCTGTGTGCCTCTGACCCGGTTCGGGAGGGAATCCAAGAAACAGCACACGATTCACCGGAGGTTCGATCATATTGCAATCTCTCTGATCTGGGGAGACAATATGAAGGTCCGGTTGGAAAACCAGTATGGTTGCGGGGAGTTTACGGAGCCCGTCTGTGTGATTGCCTTGCCCGGAGATAATCGGAAAATGATTCCGCTTTCTCCGTTTGAAGAACTCTTCCTGGTTTACGAAAGCTCCTTTCTTCCGCTGCTGCTTCCGGAGCTTCCGGAGAGGCCTGCCGATTTCTGCCGAAGTATTCTGTCGAAAGATCTTCCACTTTTTTTCATCTGCGGGATTCGTTTGAAACTCTGTCAAGCCGGGAACTGACAGAAGCCGTGGTCTCTCAACTGGACCTGCTTGCTTCGACGCTGCTGACGGCGGCCTTCCGCCTGCCGCGGCCCCGGACTTCCAGAGAGGAAAAACTGATGGACTGTTTCCGGAACTATATTTATCTTCATTACCGGGAGAATATCGACTGGGAGGCGATGGCATCGGAATACGGCGTCGGAATTCAGACTTTCCGCAGAATATGGCAGAAGAAGTCTGCTCTCCCGCCGCACCGGCTTGTGATGAACCTGCGCAACCGGGACGCCTGCGATCTTCTGGGCGATCTTTCACTTTCCATTCAGGAGATTGCCGGAATGCTGGGCTATCCGGATTCCTGCTACTTCTCCCGTTTCTTCCGCAAAATGAACGGGATTTCGCCTTTGGAATACAGAAACCGGAATCGGGAAAAAGAGTGAGATTTCTCCCGGATTCCCCGTTCTCCGGAAACGCCTGAACAAATAATCCAATGGATATATCAAAAAATCCAATTCTTTTCAACAATACAGGGGATTGACATTTTTTGCGCTTTGTGTTATAATTAAAACGACCGGGTTTTAAGTTTTGTTTTTTTAAGTGAATCAAAGGAGAGGAAAAGAAGATGAAAAAAGAACTTCTCGGAGCATGGATGCTGTCGATGCTCTGTCCGCTGTTTGCGTTTCAGGAAAACAATACGTTCCTGAAACGGGACTCCTTGAAGGAGTGGAAGTGCGGCAAAGGGGCGGCCTTGACGAAAGACGGATTGGAAGTGACATCGGAAAAGATTGTTCTTGTCCGGCGTTATCTCCCGGTGGATCACCTCCGCTCCAAACGGGCTGTCATGGAGGTGGAAGTCAAGGGGGAGATCGAACCTCTGGGCAAGCGATCCTCCGGCGGAAGGTTCGGTTTGATTTATGAGGACTCCAAAGGGAAAAAATATTATCCGGGCATTCCGCTTCCGACCGGGAAATTCGACTGGACCAAGGTGAAGCTGGAACATATCCTTCCCGCTGACCTGAAATCAATCAACATCGAACTTGGCGCGGAAAACGCAAAGGGGAAATTCATTTACCGGAATCTGAAATTCACCGCGCAGGAAACCGCTCTGGATTTCCGTCACGCGATGAATATGGGGTTTGCCGACGGGAAGGACAACGACGGCAAAGGCGGCTGGTCCGACCAGGGACCGGACAACGACGCCCGCGGCATTCCGATCCGCAAGAACTATAAAGGATTCCCATTCAATGTCCTTTATCCGTCGCAGAATGACGGCAGGACGATCGTTCTTTTCAACAGCGCGCGGAATCCGAATGGCGTCCGGGAATTCGAGATTGATCTGAGCAATGCGCATGCGACCGGTCCGAATCTTTATCTTCTTCACACGGCTTCATGGGGCGACAAGGATTTCACAACGGTCGGCGTCGTGGAAGTGATCGGCAAGAACGGAGTTTCGCGCTCGTTTCCCGTCCGTTTCAATCAGGATGTCGGCGGTTGGTGGCTTCCGCTCCGCAAGACCAATGCGGTTCCGCTGGTCACATGGAGCAACAAGTCGTGCAGCCATGTGGGGGCTTATGTTTCACAGTTTGAACTTGCCAAGGATTTCGGCGAAGTAGCAAAGCTCCGTTTCCGCAGCAATGGGACCGGGGCCACCTGGCTTCTGCTGGCGGCAACTCTGACTCCGAACTCCTATGAATATCCGGCAGACGGGCACATCGTAATCCGGGAAGGAAAAGAGTGGCGTCCGATGCCGGGACGGAAAGAGCCGGGTGTCATTCCAGGGAGTGCTCTGGATCTTTCCGGACAGCTTCCATGGAAGAGCGTCGATCAGACCGGACGGGTGATTGTCAATTCCCAAGGGCAGATCGAATTTGAAAATGAACCCGGTAAGCCGGTCCGTTTCCTTGCGGCTTCCGATATTCCATACCGGGATGCGTGGAGTGATTCGGATGCCACCAGAACCCACGGGGAAATTGAGGCGCACTGCCGGGAACTGCGCCGCCAGGGATACAATATGATCCGGATCGGTGGTCCGGATATTTTCCTGACCCGCGGTGATGGAAAAGCCCGAACCAAAAAAGATTTCGAACTTGATCCCGTATATCTGGATCGCCTTGATTATTTGGTCTACTGTATGAAGAAATACGGAATCTACCTGAATCTCGGCTGCATGAGCAACTGGGGCTGGCATCCCGGTACGCCGTGGGACGGCAAGCCGAAGCCGGCGATCCGGAACTATGCGTTCACGATCTATTTTTCAGAAGAGGCGCGGAAGCATTGGGAAAAAGGGTTCATGAACCTGGTTACGCGGGTGAATCCCTATACGAAAACCCGGCTGATCGACGATCCGGTTCTTGCGCTCTGCATTTGTTTCAACGAACAGGAATCCTCTCTGTTCAAAGGGCAGGGAGGGAAACATCTTGAGTTTGCACGCCCCGCCTGGATCAAGTATCTTAAAAAGGCCTACGGCGGTGATTTTGCGAAGCTCAAGAAGACCTGGGGCGATTTGCCGGACAATATCCGCAGTTTTGATGATCTCCCGGTCTTCAGCGGTTCGGATATGGTCAGTTATTCCAGACCGCGGAGCCGTGATTTCGTTCGCTTCTCAATCGAAGCGGAGCGGGAAACCCGTGATTTCTATCTCCGGACTCTCCGGAAGAACGGTGTCAAATGCCTGATCAGCAGTGCAAACATGGGACTGGATTTCCGCTATATTCTTCTGCGGTCCAAATACGACGCGGTCACCATCAACGGCTATCATTCCCATCCGAGCGGAGAGTTCCTGCTTGCAGGAAGCGGGCAGAACGACCCATCCAGCGCGATCGAGCGCAGCGGAAGGCATATCCGCGGCTTTGCCTCGCTTCACCTTTATGGGAAACCGATCTTCAACACCGAGCACGCCATGCCGTTCTGGAACGGCTACCGCTATGAACAGGGACTGTTGGCGGGAGCGTATGCGGCTCTTCAGGATTTTTCGGCGCTGACCGCATTTTCTCAACCGGTGTCCCGCATCGGAAACGGGAAACCGATGCGGACATTTGCTCTTCACAAGGATCCTGTTGCCAAGGCAACCGAATTTATTACGGCGTGTGCGTTTGCCCGCGGCGATGTCCGGACGGCGGAACCGCTTGTCCGCCTCCAGGTGGATGATTCCATGATCTCCGAGAAGAACGTGGATCAGGACGGCGTCAATTCGGAACAGCAGAAACTGGCATTCGTTACCCGGATTGCCGCCGATGTGGAGCGGAAGGCGCCGCTGCTGAAGAATGAAATTTCGATTCCCGCGATCGGCGGATCCCGCGTGGTGCTTCATCAGGGAGGGATGTTCCAGAATACACAGGATGCTGATCCGGCTTCGTACAAAGCCGACGGAGTTGTTGCCGAATTGAAAAAGAAAGGGTTGATCGCAAAAACAAACCGGACCGATATTTCAAAGGGTATTTTTGAAAGTTCCACCGGAGAAATTTTCATGGACTCGGACCGTAAATTCCTGTCGGTGAACACCCCGCGCCTCCAGGGCTTCTGCGCGTTGGCGGGGACAAAGGGAAAGGCGGATGATTTCGAGCTGAATTCCATCAGTGAACGCGGAACAGTTTCGGTTATGTCGGTGGATGGGGCAAATTCCATCCGCAATGCGGAACGGCTGGTTCTTGTCTATGCGACCAATGCCTTGAACACCGGTATGGAGTTCGCAACCCAAAATCATGCCATCCGTCTGAAACTTGGACACTGGCCTCCGCTGCTCAAAACCGGACGTATTTCCTTTACGCTCAGGAACAGAAATGCGGCAAAGCTCCGTCTCTACGCTTTGCGTTTCGACGGCTCCCGGATTCAGGAAATTCCGTTGAAAAAGGAAACAGAAAGAGTTTCCGGAACCATCGACACCGTCAACATCAAAGAGGGGGTTCCCTTCTTCTTTGAACTGAGTGCACGGTAATCAGAAGGAAAGGCTTGCGGAAATGGAAAGACATGCGGGAAAATCATCGGATTTCCTCCGTATGGTGCATGGTTGCCGGGAATCTTTTCCGGAAGAGAAACAACCGCCGCCATGCCGGAGGAGTGAAACCAATTCTGGAACAGAACACCCGGATCCGCGGAAAAACGTTTCCGGTAGACGGATACGGATTTGTGATTGTCTGAATCGGAAAATAAAAAGAATCTCCGCGACAGAGGGAAGGAGAGCATCATGACAAGGAAATTCACCCTGGTAGAACTTCTCATAACGATATCTATTATTGCAATCCTGGCCGCCCTGCTTCTGCCGTCGCTTTCAAAGGCGCGGGACAGGGCCAGATCGCTTCAGTGCCAGAACAATATCAAGCAGCTGACCATGGGAAATCTGAGTTATGCAAATGATAATTCCGATGCCACGGTTCCGGGAAATGTGTCCGGAGGCCGGCGCTGGTTCGCCCGGCGGGAATTCACAGAACTCTATTGCAAAATCACGCTGCCCAATCCCGCTTATCCGGAATACTGGAGCACAAAACACGCCTGCCCGATGGCTCCGGCAGCTGCCATGAAATTCGGTATTCATTCCGCTTTTGAGGGCGGTAAAAGCTACGCTTTGAACAGGGGGAGAACCGATCAGTATGATCTGGACAATTATGACAATACGCTCCGTTATTTTGTTAAATTGACCAAAGTTCGGCAGCCGAGCACCAAAATTATGTTTGCGGAAGTCGTCAGCGGCGGTCTTTACTCCGAATACGACTCCTGGTATTTTGAGAAGTGGCATTCCCTGGAGAACAACAGCCAGTCCACAGCGGATGTCGGCTATTTTGCCTATCGCCACAGCGGTCTGACGCGCATCAATGTCTCGTTTCTTGACGGGCATCTGGAAAATGCGCATTACACCATCATTTCCGCCAATCTCGGAAATGAAAAGAAATTCCGTCCCTACCTGTAAGCCGGAACTTCCAAAGGTACGACATGCCGGTATGAGACGCTGAGCGGAGCAGACTGCCTGTTTCCGCTTTTTTTGGGTGGATCATTGCATTTCCATGCATATATGCTAGATTATTCTATATGAATGATGAATGGAGAAATTTTATGAATATCTGCTTGAAAAATATTCCGGAAGGATGGGCGGCGGACTGGAAACAGAATGCGGTGTCCGTGAATTCGTCGATCACCCGGAAAGGATCCGATGTCTCTTTCGGTTGTCTTGAGTTTGAACTGGACTTGAACCCGGTGCTTCTGCCGGACTCTCTGCTGATGACCGGGGCGGCAAAGATGGGAGACTTCATGAAGAAGTATCCGGCGGTCGGTTTGCGTTCACCCGTGAAAGCGGAAAACTGGCTTTTGTGCCGGATCGCCAAAGACGATTTTCTGCTGATCGCGATTGCGTCGTGGCGCATTTTCTCCGGTGAGATTCTGTTCTGCGAAAACCGGGTGACTGTCCGGTTTTACGGTGACGGCAGGCCGTTTGCTCCGGAGGAGAGCGTGCCGCTTGAAGATATTTTCATTATGCGGGGCGGAAGCGAACGGGAAGTGCTTGACGCTTATGCGGATTTTACCGCAACGTCGCATCGTGTCAAACTCAATTTGCATTGCTGGCGCGGCTGGGGAACATGGGATTATTATTCCGCAAAATTTTCCGATCGCTCCATCCGTGAAAATCTGGATGAGCTTCAGAAACTTGCCGGAACGGTCAATCTGCTGCAGATCGACGACGGTTACAGTGTTTGGGGAGACTGGAGAGAGATCAAACCGGAAGTCTTTCCGGACGGACTCGCCGCGGTTGTGCAGGAGGCCGGAGCCCGCGGTCTTGAGACGGGTATCTGGTTCGCGCCCTTTCTTGCGCATTACAGTGCCGATGTGGTGAAGGAACACCCGGAATGGTTCCTGCGCAGGGAGGACGGATCGCTCCGTTATTACGGTTCGGGCGGTCATGTGATTCTGGATTTTTCGCAGGATGCCGTAGTGGAGCATATCCGCCGGTGCGTCCGTTCGTTCCGTGATGCGGGGATCGTTTATTTGAAACTGGATTTTCTGAAAGCGGGAACCGTTTTTGGGCGGTCGCAGGTTCCGATGACGCCTTACGAACGGTTTCATCGCTGTCTTTCCGCGATCCGGGAAGAGGCGGGCGCCGACTGTTATCTGCTGGGCTGTTCCGCGGAGTTCGGGCCCTGTATCGGGCATGTGGACGGGATGCGGGTCGGTCCCGATATTTCCCCGAATTTCCGCAGCGCCGGAATTTCCGCACGCTGCTGTATGGGCGCCGCGCCGTTCCACCGGAAATGGTATCAGTGCGATCCGGACTACCTCGTCGTGCGCGGCGACGGGATGGACGATGCGGAGCGCACGTCGCCGACAAAGCTCGGAACCTTGACGCTGAATGAAGCGACGATGTGGGCGGATTTTGTATCTCTTACCGGAAATGCCGTACTGGCGGGCGACAAACTTTCCCTGTTGACTCCGGAGCGCCGGGAACTGGTCGCCGATACTTTGAAGCATGCTTCGGAGAATCCGGACTGCTTCATTCTGGATTACTGGCGTGGCGGAGTAGAGGATTGTCCTGCAATGATCTGGTCGTCGGGACGGCTCGGCGTGTTCAACTGGACCGATTCCGAACAGACGTTCTCTCTTCCCGGCGGTGGTTCTGCAATTCTTCCGGCACGCACGTCCCGTATTTTCGAGGGAATCGGCCGGGACGGCTGTGTTCCTGCCGGAACGGAACGCCCGCTGGTGTTTGCGGATCCCGCCGGAGTTCCGTTTGAGCACGGTTCCCATGCGGTTCCGCTCTCTCTTGGGGCTGCGGCGGCAACGGTTCTGGCGTTCGATCATGAGACGGGCGATGGCGTTCTGGAAGGCATTTATGCCTCTCTTCAAGGGAAACGGACCTTACTGGGTGTACCGTTTGAAATCGGTGAAAAGGTGATCGCGGTCTGTAAGACGGATCCGGTACGCGAACTGCGGATCCCGGTCGGGCGTCTGGCAAAAACGTTTTATTTCCTTCATGCTGCGGATTATCCGGTGCGCGGAGAGTGGCTCAGCTATATTCTCCGTTTTTCGGATGGAGCGGAAATGGAGCATAAAGTGTTTCTGGGACGCGATATCGGCAATACCGATTATCACTACTCTCTCCCGTGGAATTCGGAAAGCGCCCGGATTGCATGGACGGAACCTGCGACCGGCCGGACGCTGTATGTTCTGGAACTGCCGCTGGAAGCGGAGCGGATGGTGGAGTCCATCAGGATTACGCATCCGCTTCAGAACGGTTCCCATGTTCTGCTTGCGGTTTCCGCCGTCTGAGATACAGACTGTCAGCAGTATTGTTCCGTGGCACTGACGGCGACGACTTCTCCGAAAAAGATTTTGTGGAAATCGCTGTCCGGATACCAGGCTTTGATGTTTTCCGGTGCCAGGAAACATTCCGGTTTCATCCAGTCGGCGTATGTTTTCCGGCATTCGATGACGAGACCGGCTTCGGCGATCGCCGGGGAGGAGACTTTCAGGGCGGCTTCGGGGGTGAGCCCGGTTTCTTTGAATTTGTCATATTCCGCTCCGGATTTGCTGCCGAAAAATCCGAGAGCCGCTTTATACTGCGGACCGAATGCGCTCAGCGTAAAACTGTCGGCGGACTCCAGGAACGGCAGCGTATGGCGCTGGGGACGGACCACGATCATGGCAAACGGTTTGCCCCAGAGCGTGCCGAATGATCCCCAGCTGATCGTCATTCCGTTGAAAGAGCCTTTCGCGAAGTCGCCGGCGGTGAGGATGAACCAGCCGGTTCCGAACAGATCGAACGGATTGGCTTTGAGTTTGGAATACGGGATTTCTGTGCGTGACATGTTATTTCTCCTGAATGGTTAAAAGAGCATCGCTGCTGTTGGCGCGCAGAGCGGGTGCGTAAACTCCTGCTCCGGTTGCGGGCAGCGCGGTATAGGAACCGTCAAACCGGGCGCGGATGCGGTAACGGATGCTTGCCGTGCCGCGGGTCAGATTCCGCAGATAGAAGCGCGGTCCTTCCGTGGCGAATTCCGCATAGATCACCGGATACCATGAAATATAGCCGCTTTGCGGTTTTACATACTCGAATCCGGCGGGAAGGCGGTCGCGGAACTCCACATAGTCGTAATCATTTTTTGTTTCGGGGATCAGTTCGACTTCCACAATGTCGCCCGCTTTGACATTTGCGGGATCGGTCAGCGGAATACGGGTTTCGCGGGCCGTGCGCATATCGCGGAGCTGTCCGAGTTTGTCCGGAGCCTTGGACGAGACCTCGGACGTGGCGATCCGGTAATAACGGCGGTTCAGTTTCAATTCCTGTCCGGCGGCTCCGATGCGCTGTTCCTGCGAGAAATAGGAGAGCATGGTCTGGTAATAGACCGCGCCCCGTCCCGCACAGGATATTTCCAGAACGTGTTTGCCGGAATAGAGCATTTCCGTCGGGACTCTGACGGAGAAATCGCTGTTCCATACGTTTTCTTTTGTGATGCGGAACGATTTGATGTGCCCTTCGTCAAGTTTGATCATGACATTGGTTTCCGGAACCGCTTCTCCGGATTTGCGGATATAGCTTGCAAGAGCGCCGACCGCTTCGCCGAGTGCGCGGGTCGAGGTACGGGAAGGAGCGTTGCGCAGATTTATGGTCAGATACCGCGCCACAGCTTCCGTCAGCCCGCTTTCCGAACCGGTTTGCAGAAGCAGCTCCAGATATGCCGCCTGTGCCGCTGTTTCGCTGCCTGACCATTCAAACCGCCAGCGTGTGGGGATGTTCAGATATGCGGTTCCCGCCTGGGAATCGCGTTTCAGAAGGTTTTCGAGTTCGAGAAGAACAGTTTTCTGTTCCGGGGAACCGTTCTTCAAAGTCTGTCCGAGCATTGCGAGACCGAGCGGAGAGAGCGAGTCGCGGTGACGGAAGACGAGCCGCTCCAGCGGAGCGAACCGTTTTCCGGCTTTTGCAAGCGTGCGGATATGCAGAGCATCAACGTTGTTTGCGGGAAGACTTGATTTTTCGTACCGTTCCCGGGCTTTGCGGAACAGCCAGTCGATCCCGCGTTTGAGGATGTCCGGATTGACTGCGAGTTTCTGCTTCCGTGCCTCCAGAAGCGCATCGACGACGAACGCGGTGGTGTCGGTCCATGAGCTTTCGCCATAGCCGCTGAACCAGCCCCAGCCGCCATCGCTGTTGACCATTCCCTGAACCATTTTCAGGTTGTCGGCAATGAGTTTGTCGAGTGCTTTTTTCGAATCCGGCAACCGCTGATCCGGTTTCAGATAGTCCGCATAAAGTTTTGCGCGGGCACTGCTCCGGCGAAGAACCGCGTCAAACGGGAGATTCAGTTCCGAGAACACGCGGGATGCTTTCAGCGCAGGGAGGAAACGGGTGACGGTTCCGAATACGCTGGAGGAATCTTCCGCCGCAAGATACGGCAGAAGATCCGTCATTGCCACCGCGGCGCCCGGCGTGATGGAAACCGTCAATTCCGCACTGTTTCTGCGGATCTGCGGGATGAAATATTCCACTTTGGCGATTTGATTCCGGATCCGTCCGGCGGCGGGAACGTATTTCCGGATTCCGCGCACGTTGACCGGGAGAGAGAGCGCGACCGCATCCGCAAGTCTGCCGTTCACGCTCACCGAAAGGACCGGATTTGCCGAGCCTTCCCGGTTCGCCCGGAGCAGGAACGGGATCGTTGCCGATTTTCCCGGCGCGATCGTGTGAAACCGTTTCCCGTGCGACTGAACGGAAACCGCATCGCCCGTCAGGGACAGGTTCAATTCGGCGCGGATCGCCTGTTTCGAGTAGTTGTGAACGATCGCCAGCGCCTCGGCGGTATCGCCCGCCGTCAGGAACGGAGGAAGCTGCAAACGGGCAATGATTTCTTTGGAAACCACGAATTCCGCCCGCGCTTCTCCAACACTGGTACGGCTGCCGATACTCCACGCCCGGACGACCCATGTGGTGAGATTGTCGGGGACCGGAACAAGAATGCGGGCCCGCCCGTCTGCGCCGAGCAGACGCTGTCCGATCCAGAAAATACTGTCTGCAAAATCGGAACGGACGAACGCCTGTTCTTCACCGCCGCCTGCCGCATTATCTTCCTGCACAGCCATTGCCGGTGCCGCCTCGGCAGCCACGACTGCTTCGGACTTGCATACGGAGAACCTCTTTCTGTATTGCGGCGTAAAAAACGGCATACCGGAAATGATATCCATGGTCTGCCCCGGATAGTAAGGATGGGAAACGGCATTCGTCCCGCTTTGGAGAGTCAGATAGAACCAGCGTTTCCAGCCCCAGAAGAACGACTGGATATCCGGAATGTTGTTTCCGGCGATTGCCTCCAGTGATTTGTCGTAGACGGTCAGCGCAAACGCTCCGGAGACGGGTTTGCCGTCGGCGTCGGTGACGGTGAGGTCGACCGGGACCGTGGTGCGCGGTCGGGCGTCGTATTCCGGGACTTCCAGTTTTACATTGAGCATCCGGTTTTCCGGCGGAATGCAGAGCTGTTTGGTGACATGGTGGGTTTCGCCGTTACGGATTGTAAACGCCGCCGTAAAAATATTCGGGCGGTCCTTTTCCGTGATTTTGCAAGTGACGAGTGCGGAATATCCGTTCAGTTTCAGATGGTTCCATTTCCCATTCAGAAGAACATAGACGTCTGCGTCCGGGCGGTTCGCGGAAATGAGGATCTGCGCGGTTTCGCCGGGCTGATAGGTCGGTTTGTCGAGGGAGAGCTCAATGGGAAGGCTGGAGAACATTCCCGCCGCACCGTTGGAATCAAGAATGCGGATTATGCAGGCGGCGGTCGCCTTGCCTTCCGCAGAGTTGAATTCCGCTTCGGCACGGTAAACGCCGGCTTTGTTCAGAACGAACGACGGATTGCCTTCTTCGTTCCGGAACCGGACTGTGCGGATTGCCTCCCCGTCGTTTTCGTACTGGAGATCCGGGGACAGTCTGGCCCGGTAAAGCCGGATGATTCCCGCGCCCTTGATCTCCCGCCCGTTCGGATCGGTTGCTGTGACGCAGAGATGGACCGGGTCGGAGAGACGGCGGAAGCCGTTGACGGGGTAGAGAAACAGATTCACCGGTTTTGCCGCTGCGATCAGAAAACCGGAGGCGGAAACGACTTTCCGGGAGTTGTCCGTTACTTCCGCTTCGATATGGAACCGGTAGTTCTTCTGCTCCAGAGTACCGGGGACCGCGGTGTTGATCCGGACCGGAAATGTTCCGTCGCTTCCGGTTCTGCCGGAAAATTCCGCGATCAGTTCCCGGTTGGTATACCATGGATGGAACCGCCAGATGTAACAGGTGGACGGCAGTTCATAACCGTCGCCGTAGAGCCAGAAATAAGGAAACTTAACGGGAAAATACGGCTGTGTGATCTCCCGGTAGATTCTGCAGGAGACTGCCGCATCCGGGACGGGTGCGCCGAAATAATAGTTGGCGCGGAGCGTTGCCGTGACCGTTTCGCCGAGTTTGACAGGGGCGGCAGGAAGTTCCAGTTTCGCTTCGTATTCCGGTTTCCGGTATTCTTCCGTACGGAATCCGACGGAGCCGTATTTGCTACAGGAGATCCGGTAACTGCCGAGAGCGGTGTCTTCCGGCAGGGTGAACACGCCGGCGAATGCACCGGTTTTCCGGCTGACGGGCATTTTCGCCGTGTAAAGCGTTTTTCCCCGCGGGGCGGAAACGGTGATGTCTACGAAATCCGGGTGCTTCGCATTGCTGCCGTCGTAAGAGGCGCGACGGAGAAAACCGGAAAATTCCACTTTGTCGCCCGGTTTGTAGACCGGGCGGCTGGTGAGCATGAATGCTTTCATCGAACCGGAGAATTTCTGAGAGCCTGATGAGGAAAAGTTATAGGAGTAACCGGAATAAAATACCGGTTTGCCGCTGATCCGGGCGAATGCCCAGAAACGGTGCATATTTGCGGGGATGGGCGGCAGAGGGACGGAGCCGTCCGCTGCGGTAACGGCTTTGAAGTCTTTGGTTTCAATCCGGACGCGTCCGGATTTTTTGAGTTCATCTGGATTTTGCGCATAAATGGTGCGGAAGAACCGGAAGTGGACCGTTTGTCCCGGCACAGGAGCGCCGTCCGCTGCCCGGTTCAGATACATCAGCGGTGTGGACTGCCCGTTGCTTATGGAGATCATACAGTCGGTAAGCCAGACGATGATCTGACTGGTGTTGCCGTCTTTGAGGGCGATTGTGACCAGATATGCTCCTGCGTCTTTCAGCGGCAGTTTGATGTCCTGTATGGTGTTCGCATGGCGCGGCAGCGGATTGAGCTTCAGCGGAAAAGCGGCGATTTCGGAACCGATCGTGTCCGCATACAATTTTTGCAGGGTGGGAATATCCAGTTCGTAGAATGGCATATAACCGGAATCGCCGGCTTTGGAAAGATTCGTAAACAGAGCGTCAAACAGAGCGTTTTCCCGGATCCGGCGGATTGTGACATTGCCCTCTTTGGCGTTGCGGTAGAGAAATGCGAGTTCCGGCTCGCGTCCGGCGGGCAGAACGCGCAATGGCTGGAGTGCGCCGAGATTTCCCGTGATCTGCTGAATCATGTAGGTGTTATTGGTTTTCCGGTATTCTTTCAATGCGCGGTCCAACTGAAAACGGCTCATGTAGACGCTTGCCAAAGTGTCCCACTCTTTCAATTCCCGGTAAAGGGTAATGAAATTATGTCCGTCCGGCATACGGAAACGCCGGATGCCGTCCGCCAGCCGGGTGATGGTTTCGCTGTCCGGCAGATTTGCCAGAAGGTCGCGTTCCTCTTTGGTGATGTTCCAGTGGTTGACGGGCGGGTTGCCGAATTGTTCCCGGAGGAAATCCGCGTAGATCCGGTCGGCGAACGGGCAGTTCCGTTCGCGTGCTTTCCGGCGGAAAAACTGGAACCGTTCGCCGTCATTGACAGCGGATTCCAGTGTTTCGGGAGTGCGGTAAAAGACGGGATCCCCATCGTCGTTGACGGGGGGATTGGAAGACTGACCGCGCTCTTCGGAATAGTCCGGGAGAACGCCGGGATCGGTTTTCTGCTGAAGTTTCCACGAACTTCCGCCGCTGCGTCCGGTCAGCCAGAGTCCGGCGAAGCGTGCGAGAAATTCCGCGGGGACGGCATCGGGAGCTTTCCGGTAAAGTTTGTCATACATGCGGAGCAGAAGCACGCGGTCCCGTTCGGAAGCGGAAAGGGGGAGTCCGTAACCGCCCCGGTTGTTGCCGCGTACGAAGTCGCCGCCGATGCGGTATCCGTATGACGGCATCATTCCGGCGCAGTCATACAGCATGAGCATGACGGGGATGTTATCCGCATATTTTTCCGCCGCCAGTTTGAGCAGGGCGTCGTATTCCCGCGGCTCGTTCATTTTCTGAAGCAGCAGAAACGCCTGACCGAACCATTCGGCGATCTGTTTTTCCGAGGCGCCCTGCGGCGGAGATTGCAGCAGTTTCCGGTAATCGGAATAGAGTTTTCCGGAGATCGGCAAAGGGTGGGTGACTTGCCCCGGCGTATCCAAAGCCGGAGCGACGAGGGAGAATCCCAGGGAAAACAGAACAAAAAGCAGCGGTTTCATAAAAGTTCCTCCAGTAAAAATCGGTCTACTGGAAAACTATCACGCTTTTTGGAAAAAGCAAGATTGCTTTCTGCTTTCAGGAACGGTATTTTTTACGGATGTGTTCCAGATTGGCAAGACTGTGTTCGGCGATCTCGAAGATGCACTCGCGTTGATAAGGGTGCGGGATGGTTTTGGCATGTTCCCAGTTGCTGACGGAGAACCGGGTGGCATCGGTGAGCCTGCCGAATTTCGCCTGCGAGAGCCGGAGCGCTTTCCGCAAAGCCAGAATATCCGTGGATGCAACCTGTACCCAGAGCTTGTTTTTACCGTTTACTCCAAGTATCCGTTCCACAATCTCTTTCACGTTTGCTATTTTTTTCTCCAGATCGTCAACCGTGTCCAAATTTCCCACCATCCGGGAGAGAAGGGGGGTAAGCATGGGACGTGCTTTTACAGAAACGCTGCGCATGATTCCGCGTTTTAAAACCTGTGCTTCTTCCATAAATCACCTGTAAAATTCAACATTTTTCAAATTCTGTAAAATACAGCGTTTTATGATATTTTCAAATAAAAATGCGAAAAATACACAGCTTTTCTGCTTTGTCCGTCAGATTTTAATCGCGTGGAACGTTCCGCTCATATAATCCCGGCGGAGCTTCCGCATGGTCCGGCAGTAATCCCAGGCGAGGATTGCTGTCGCTCCGACCCAGGCGAGGGGATTGGAGAGACAGACTCCCGTGTAGCCGAGCCAGCCCGCCAGACCGAACGCGCCGATTACGCGCAGCACCAGTTCCACGACTCCCGCCATGAACGGGATGAAAGAGTGTCCCATCCCCTGCTGGACGTTGCGGTAGATCAGAAGCATTGCAAGAATGGTATAGCAGCCTGCACTGGTGTTCAGGAATATCTGGGAACAGCGGATCACCTCCGGATTGTATTCGCCGATGAATCCTTCCGTCAGCGGCGCCGCGAACCAGATCAGCAGAACTCCCGCAACGATGCTGAACGCGATCGCCATAGCGGAACATTTGTAGAGTCCCTCCCGGATGCGGGGCACGTTGCCCGCCCCGTAATTCTGGGCGGCGAAAGTCGCCATTGCGATACTGAACGAAAACAGCGGCTGAACGGCGATCGAATCAATTCTGCACGCCGCCGTATAACCGGCGATTGCAACCGGGCCGAATCCGTTTAGCGCCCGCTGCAGGACCAGCACGCCGACTGCGGTTACGGAGAACTGAAACGCCATCGGCAGAGCGACGCGCAGATGTTCTTTGTAGAACGCATAATCAAATTCCCAGTCTTTCAGGTGCAGTTTCAGAATCGGGAATTTGCGGAGCATATAGATCAGACACAGAAAGCCGGAGAGTCCCTGTGCGATTACTGTTGCCCATGCCGCTCCGGCAACGCCGCTTTTCAGATTCAGAATGAAATAGAAATCCAGAATGATGTTCACGATTGAGGCGACAATCAGAAAGTAAAGCGGCGTCCGGCTGTCGCCGAGTGCGCGGATGATGCTGGAAAGCATACCGTAGAAAACCAGCGTCCAACCGCCGTAGAAGATCACGATCAAGTACCGGTATGTGTCGTCGATGATCTCCGGCGGCGTATCCATGGCTTTGAGAATGGGACGCGCCCCCAGTACGCAGACCAGAGTCACAAGCAGGGTGATGACGGTGCAGATGACCGTGGATGTTGCGACGGAGCGGCGGACTCCGTTGTCGTCGTGTGCGCCGAAACGCTGGGCTGTGATGACGGCGAGCCCGCAGGTGAGCCCGAAGAAAAAGCCGAATACCAGAAACATGATCGGACCGGATCCGCCGACTGCCGCCAACGCTTTATAGCCGAGCGTGCGCCCGACGATGAACGTGTCCGCCATATTATACAGCTGCTGGAATACATTGCCGACGAGAAGAGGGAGTGTGAAGAACAGGATCAGCTTCGTCGGGCTGCCTGCCGTCATATCCTTAATCATACCGTCTCCATGTGTTCCGGAGGCGGAAGCCGCAGTTCCCTGCAGATGATCCGGAGGACCCCGTTGTGTTCGTTGTCGTATTCCGTGATATGGGCGGCAAGACGCTTCAGATCCGGGTGCGCGTTCGCCATCGCATAGCTGTTCGGGCAATCGCGGATCATGGAGCTGTCGTTCAGATAATCGCCGAATGTCATGCACTCTTCCGCCGCGATGCCGAGCCGTTTTTGCAGGAATGCAAGAGCGGTTCCCTTGGAGATGCCGGGGTTCATGATGTCGACCCAGGTCGAGCCGGAGAGCGCCACGGAAAATTCCGGTTCCAGTTGCCGTTTCAGAGCCGGATAAACCGTTGCTTCCGCATTCGGTGCGAAAACGGCGGTCTTGCAGATATGATCCGTTTCCATGCACGGACGGAAGTCGGGAACGGCTTCCAGCCGGTCATAGTAAAGTTTCGTATTGCGGACGAATTCCGGATCACGGTCCAGATGATAGGCGCAGCCGAGTCCGCAGAGAACCGGGAACGCGCCGGGAAGTTCCCCGACCCGTGCAAGAATGTGCATGATTCCGTCGCGCGGAAGCTCGCTGTAAAAAAGATTCTCCGTGCCATGAAAAACAAGCGCACCGTTTTCTGAAAAATAGTAGAGCCGGTCCGCCTCTCCGGAAAATTTGTGATACAGATTATAATACTGCCGTCCGCTGGCGGCAACGAAACAGATTCCGCGCCGCTGCAGGTCGCGGATGACGCGGAACATATCTTCGGGAAGCTGTTTTCTGCCATTGAGCAGGGTACCGTCCATATCGGCGGCAATGAGTCTGATCATAACCTGTCTGCTTTCATCTTTTGAGAAATATATAATATAGCATGACAGCATGGAAAATCAAACGGTTCCGGGAGAAGATTTTCTGTCTGTTTTTTTCGTTCCGGAGTGGCAATTTCCGATTCTGCCGTTTAGATTATCCGGAAACAAAAGGAGAATCGCCTATGTCAACCGTTCTTCCGTCCGCCGCGCATGTCCCGGCGGATGCCGTCAACAGTTATGCCGTATTCCGGGGGACTCTTTCCGGAGCCGTGACGGGAATCCGTGTTTATGCGAACCGTTTTTATGAACTGCGCATTGACGGGGAGCTGATTGCATACGGGCCCGTCCGCAGCCGGGAACCGCTTCTTTATTATGATGTATATACGCTGAAACCGACTGCCGAACCGAAGTTGATTGCGATGAAGGTCCATGCCCGGACGGGGGCGCCGGAAGCGTATGTCGACGGAGTCACGGACTGGCAGGTATGCACTCTGAAATCCTATGATTCCGCAGCGCCGAAGTGTATCGGGGATGTCGGTTATTCGGAATATTGCACGCTTGATTCGGAGCAGGACTGGTTCCGCCGAGACTGCACAATGGAGGGTTTTACCGCGCCCCGTCCCGGAACTCCGATTGCGGCTGCTTCGTTCCTGCCGCGTCCGATCCCGGAATTCCGGGAAGAACGTGTGGACCCGGTGTCGTTGATCCGCGAACCGGACGGCGGATGGCTTGCCGATTTCGGGCGCATGGTTTACGGCCGTCCGGAGATCGCCGGTTCGTTCGCCGGATACGGAACAGTGGAGATCGGTTATATTGAATCGCCGGATTCCGGCTGGGCGCATACCGAGGGACGCCGCGCAATGTATTCCGACCGTCTGACCGGAAGTGGAAAACTGAACTGGAAATCGTTCTGGAAGCGTCCGTGCCGTTACCTTTCCATATCCGGTGATCTGGTGTCGCTGGATTCTCTTTGTGTTCAGGAATACGGTTATCCGGTGGTGCTGAGCGGTTCGTTCCGCTGTTCCGACGACCGCCTGAACCGGCTTTGGGAGATTGCCGAACGCACGCTGCGGGTCTGCATGGATGATATTTTCAACGATTGCCCGCACCGGGATCAGGCGCAGTGGATGGATGCGTTTGTCAGTGCGAAAGGCGCGCTTTCCCTTTACGGAGTGACCGACCTTGCGCGGAAGTGTCTGCTTCAGCACGGTATCTGTTCGTTTGTCAACGGCTGTATGCAGTCTCCGAGCATTTGCGGGGCAACTTTTTTCAGCGACTATGCGCTGATTCAGATTTTGTTTTTGCGCTGGTACTGGCAGGTGACGGGAGACCGGGCTCTGCTGGAGGAGCTGTATGAAAATTCCGCCGCCGGATTTGAAGTCTTTTTCCGTCATGAACAGCCGGACGGTCTGCTCAAGGATATTGACCGTATCGGAAAATGCGGCGGTGCGGAGCGGGAAACGGATGATTTTTTCAGCATCGGCGCTTCGATGCTGTATCTGGACAATACGTTTGAGCTTTGCCGGATGGGGAAATCCGCCGGGCTTAATGCAATCTATTTCGGTGCGCTGAACGCGATGGCGGAGATCTGTGATGTTCTCGGCAAACCCTCCGCACTGTACCGGGAGAAAGCGGAGAACGTGCGGGCGCATTATGCGGAAGTTTTTGCCCACGGCGAGGCGGATGGCTGTTTCCGGGATTCCGATTCGCGTCCGGAACACCGCTTTTGCAATATCAATTTCTCCTGCGAGTTCGGCAAATGGACCGGGAACGGAGCCGTTGCCCGGATCACAGTGACTGCACCGGAAGATGGCGAATATGAACTGCTTGCCGGAGCTTATGCCCAGTGGAGGTTGAAACTCAACGGAGTTCCGGTTTATGAAGATTCCCGCCGGGAGAGCTGGACGCGTCCGGCGCCGTTCTATCAGCCGTCCCGGGTGAAACTGCCGCTGAAACGGGGCGGAAACGTGCTGGAGTTCGAGGTCGCATACAGTTCGCTGAACTGGGAACTGTTTTTTGATCCGGGATTGCCGGTTGATTCCTGCGGGATCCGGGAGACCGGCAGCGGGAGCGGTTGGAAAACGGTTGTGCCGCGCCCGTGGTTCCCGCCGTATCTTTCGCAGTCAACCAATGCCTACGCGGCGTTCAACGGGCTGATGAAATCACCGGAATCGCTGAAACAGCTGCTGCCGTCCGTCTATCCGCGCAACTATATCGGCATTCGCGTTCCGCTGTTCAGTACGGAGACCGCCGATCCGGAACTGCTGAAGCGCTGGATTATGCCGGCGAATACTCCGTGGTCGGCTTTCTATCTGATCGCATCTCTGTTTGCCGGCGGGCTTGGCGTCGAGGCTCTTGATCATATCCGCCGTGCGTGGGGAGTCATGCTGGATCGCGGAGCCGTCAACACCTGGGAGGAGTGGGGAAACAATGCGAGCCTCTGCCATGCGTGGGGATCAACGCCCGCTTATTTCATGATCCATGATGTTCTCGGTATTCAGTACGAGAGACTGGGCGAAGGGGTTGTTGTGATCCGTCCCGGTCTTTACGGTCTTGAGTTTGCGGAAGGGACCGCGGCGCTTTCCGGGGACGGCTCGCAGAAAGTTTCAGTTTCACTGCGGAAATCGGATGGGAAAACGGAGATCCGGATCAGTGTTCCGCCGGGATACCGCGTGGAGAAGGATTTCAGCCGTTTGGAAAATCCGCAGGAAATTTGATAACGTCAGGCTCCGGCAGACATGTTCGGAGTCGGTATTGTTTCTGTCTCTTATACACATCTCCGAGCCCACGAGACGGAGCTACATCTC
>URKJ01000014.1 GCA_900548385.1 uncultured bacterium
TGTAGCTCCGTCTCGTGGGCTCGGAGATGTGTATAAGAGACAGGCAGAAGGGACAGGCCATCCGCTGTGTTTCCAATCTGAAACAGCAGGGAAACTGCCACTCGCTCTACGCGGCAGATTTCGACGACTGGATCATCGGCGAACAGGGCGATTACGGGGAAGCAAGCAACTACTACATCTATTACTGGTGGCGGAAATTCCGGCTTCTCGGATACACCGGGGAAAAATTGCGGACATACGAGGATCTGAAAAGTCCGTCTGGGCAGAATGGGATATTCGTCTGCCCGTCGCAGTCCTACGGGAGCGACACAATAGATCGTTGGAGCTATGGACTGAACGGGCATCTCGGCGGCTGCGGCGCCGGAGTCTCCCATACCAATTCCGGAGAAAGTGCCGTTCCGCTGCTGAATCCAGGCGCTCTTCAGTATCAGCAGCACCGTGCCCGGTTCGCCGATCTGCAGAAGACAAAAAAGAAGGCGTCGGAAGCCATTCTCGCCGGCGATGCGGCTGCCGGTTATTTCGGTGCATGGGTCAATCCGTCGAATGCCCCATTCGCGGAGGATAACAGTTGCCAGTTCCGGGTAAGGATTCGTCACGGCGGCCGGACCGCCGGTTTCCTGTATGCGGACCTTCATGTGCAGACTCTGAAAGGTCCATATCTCGGAAAAATTTTCGATATGGTCAATGAATAATAATAAATCGTATAAAAGGATTGCGGAATGAAGTATTTTATCTGGGGAGGACTCTGTTTCTGTCTGACTCTTGCCGGCTATGAACCGAAAGTGGAAGCATTTCCGTTTGTCGGCATCGTGATGGACGGTTCCGCCGGATTCAAGGAGTGGAAGGACCTTTCCGGAGATATCGAATTTCTGGACGGGACGCATCGGAAACGGCTGACCATCCGCGCTCCCGGAAATACGCTCTCCTGGCGGGAAACCCGCTTCTCATTCACGCCCGATGCGAATGGCCGGTTCTTTCTCGAACTCGGCGGGCACACCTGGAAAGGCACTCGCTTCGCCATGTGCATCGACAACATCAAGGTCAATGGAAAACTTCTTCCGAACGGCGATTTTGAAAACGGCGCGCACGGATGGGAGGGAAAAAATCCGTGGGAAGGGATTCAGACATCCCAAATAGTGAAAGATCCCGGTGTGGTCCGGTTCGGAAAACAATGCGTCTACTTCGGTTGGAATCCCTCGATCCGGATTCCTATTGAGGGGAAAAAGGATGTACCGGTGGAAATTTCGCTGCAAAGCATCGGGCGCGGGCCTGTCGCGCCGAAAAAAGATGTTTTTACGCTGAATCTGGCTCCATATACGAACATGGGGTTCCGTGATGACGTCGCCGGGGACGGAAAAGGAGGATGGTCCGATCAGGGCATTCAGGATCTCCGCCAGTACGATCCGCGCTGGCAGAGTTTCTGCGGAATGGATTTCCGAATCCCCGATCCGGAAAAAAACAACGGAAAGTCCATTCTGACATTTCATCACGATCTATACTGTAAAACCGGATTGCGGAAAGCGGAGATTGATCTTTCCGGAGAACAGCCGGCGGGACGGTTCTTCTACCTGCTGACCACCGGATGCTGGATGCCGCGCGATGTCGTGGTCGGAACCGTCTGTTTCCGCTATGCGGACGGATCGTCGGAAACGGTCGAAGTCCGGGAGGGGGTGCATCTGGCAGACTGGGGTGATGTGAAATCTCTTCCCCGGGGATCGGTCGCCTATTCGTCAAAACGGGGAAAGCAGGAGTGGGGATTTTTCATGACCCGTTTTCCGCTCCGGCCCGGAAAACGTCTGACCGGCGTCTCATTTAAAACCAGCGGGAAAGCCGTCTGGATCGTATTGGGCGCCAGTGTTTCCAGTCGCGCGGTCCCGGTCGGCGGAGAGCGGAAACTGGATGAGTTTGTGATCGGACCGGAATGGAAGGCGGCGGATTTTCCCGATCCAATGATTGTATCGGGCTCGGCACTGGACCGTTCCTCCTTGCGGACTGAGGTTCCAGCGGGAACGTTCGGACGGGTACGCGCCGGTGAGTCCGGTCAGCTGGAGTTTGAAAAACTTCCGGGGAAGAGAGTGCGCTTCTTTGGTGACACCGCCGGAACGTTCGCAGTCCTGCCGATTCAGAACTACTGGAATATCCGGGATAACCGGACCGTCGCGGGATTTCCCTGCGCCTCGGATTTGGATTTCTACCGCCGCTATACGGAAAACATGCGGCGGTTCGGATTCAATGTCGTCCGCATGTATCCTGTCTGCATCTCGACGGAAAAGAAAAACGGCGGCGGAGATTTCGATCCGGAAGGGTTGGATCTGTTCGACCGTGCATTTGCCGAATACAGAAAAAACGGAATTTACATGATGATTTCGTTTGACTGCGGATCGCTCGGCTCGCGGGACCGCAAACACTTTACGCAGGATTTCTCCTATAACTGGAAGTGTCTCCTGTTTCTGAACGATCCCGCCGTAACGCGCTTTTGGGAGAATACTGTCCACAATTTCATGAACCACGTCAACCCGTATACGGGAATCGCCTACAGGGACGATCCGGCGGTCCTTTCGGTGGAATATGTAAACGAACAGGTTCTCGGGTTCGGTCTTTCGAAAGTCAATGCGGAGACGCGGAACCGGTTCAACAAGGCATGGCAGGAACATCTGAAAACAAAATTTTCCACATTGGAGAACTTCTCCCGCCGGACCGGAGTCTCCGCCGGAACGTGGGAGGAGATCACCGCCGATCTCTATGAAAAAACGGACTCTTTCCGCGGAGAATACTATCAGTTCCAATTAAAACTGGTGGAAGAATTTGCCCGGCGCTGTTTTGCCGTGGTCCGCGGAAGTGGATACCGGGGACTGATTACCCAGTTCAACAACGGCAAACAGATGAAAATGGCGGTCGGACGCACGATCGGGAATTCGCTGACCACGATCAACCAGTATTTTGCCCATCCAGACAACCTCAGTGGGAAGGGCGTAACCCGGCTGGAAACCGGAAGCGATATCGGGCAGGTTGCCAAGTCCCTGCGCGGAGGACTCGGAATGCGTCTGGCAAACCGTCCGGTCATTGTAACGGAACTCAACCATGCATATCCGAATCCGTTCCTTTATGAACACGGATTGCTCTGGGGCGCATATGCCGGACTGCAGAATTACAGCGGGCTGATCGGGCACACCTGGGCCGCCGCCCCCTCCCGAATGCGCTATGGAAAAACCGGGACTCCGTGGACGTTCGATATCGGATGGAATCCGATCATGCGGGCATCCCATTTCATTCTTGCATCGCTGTTCCTCCGCGGAGATGTGCGCCCGGCGGAAAGACAAGTGGAAATAGTGATGCCGAAAGCATATCTCGAACGCAATCCGCTGGAACTTGAAAACATGGTGAACGAGGAGTTCTGCAAACTGGGACTGGTCTCCGGATTCGCTACTTCGTTTCCCGGCTATCCCGTTCCGGAGCCTCCCCGTACCGCCGCAAAGGCGGACTGGACCCTCTCTTCCATACCCGGATCGGCGGTAAGACAGGAAGCAATGTTTGCGGAAATAATCCGGGGAAAGGGAAAATCAAAACTCTCGACTGTGATTGCAAACCTCAAAAAGCGGGGAATCCTGCCCGCCGCCAATCGGACAAGTCCCGATGCGGGAATCTATGAAAGCGACACAGGAGAGCTTCTCATGAACACGGAGAGCTGCAAACTCACCGTTCAAACCGCCTGTTCGGAAGGGGTATCGCTGCTGGCTGGAGACTCCGCCCGTCTGAAAACGCTGAATATCCGCTCCACCAGCCGGAACGCCTGCGTGTTCCTGACATCGGTCGACAACGCACCGCTTCCGGAAAGCCGCCGGATGGTCCTGGTCTATTCCACCGCCGCATTGAATACCGGACTGCGAATGAGTGCCGACCAGAGCTCAATCTTTGAGAAAGGCACAAATCCCGTTCTTCTTCAGACCGGGAAACTGGATGCCGAACTGGCGCTTCCTTCCGGGGACTGGACACTTTACGCCTTGAGCGGCAACGGAATCCGCCGGGAGAAACTCGCCTGTCCCCGCGCAGACGGCAAACTGAAAATCACCCTCGATACAAATTTATTGAAAAACGGTCCAACACCTTTTTTTGAACTTGTAGCGACACCCTGAGTACAAAACTCTCAAAAAGATTTAAAAAGAAGTTGTCGTTCAAATCCGGATTGACTCTCCCAACCGTTGAACATCTCCGGCAGCGGATCTTTCAAACGGAGGAAGCTCAATCGTTCCGCCGCCGGAACTTGGAATCAATGACCGGAACATGCCCCGATTTTCCGGGACAGCAGAGATTTCCTCCGCGTCATAAGTGAAATCAGTCAAATCCCCGGCGGACTCGTCCTGATCGGCATTGGAATCAAAGTCCTGCTGTTCGGCTGATTTCCACAGTAGACTGCACTCCAAAATCCAAAAAATAATTTTTTTATTGCATTTCCCTCTTGACAAAATTGCCATCCTGTATTATAATTAAAGAGACAATAAAGTTCCATTTTTCAAAAAAACAGGATTTCAAATGGCGGCAACTGTATATCAGTCAAGAAAGACAACGGAAGAGAAAATGAATTCTCTGTTCCGCACGATGATACGCGACGGAAAAACGCTTCTGCCTACGGAACTGAAACTTTGCGAACTCCTCGGCGCAAGCCGCCGCGTCATCCGGGAACTCCTGCAGGAAAAAGAGGAACGGGGCGAACTCATCCGCAAACCGCGCGGACGCGCCCTGCCCCTGCCCGTCACACCAGCCGGACGTTTTACGTTCATTTCCGGCGGACGCAACATTCCGGAAAACCCGACCTGGGCAAAACTGTGGATCATGCTTCAGCAGAACGCTTCCGCATACCATCTGATTCCGGAGATGCTGTTCTGGCCGTGGGACACTCCGGCGGAAGCGTTCACGGAGATGCTGAAAAGCACATCCGATATTCTGATCCTGACCAATCTTCCGGCAGGATACCGGATCGACCGGAGTTCCACAAAAACTCTGATCTGCACAGATCAGGAAATCATGCACGAAAACGCCAGTTTCATCGGACTCGACAACCGGGAAGCCGGACGGCTGGCCGCACAGGAACTTTACGATCACGGATACCGGCGCCCCTGTGTCATGAGTCTTGACCTGTATGGTTCCAAAGAAAAATGCTATGGAATGTATCAGCAGCGGGTCGAAGGGTTTCAGGAATGCTGCCTTGAACGGAAAATCCCGTTTAATCCGGCGAAGGACCTGCTCTTTCCGCGGTTCAGCTTTTCATTTCAGGAGAAACTGGCGCAACTGACAGAAGCCGTCCGCCGGATGCGCAAAGGCAGTTATGATTCGCTCTTTGTCGTTTGCGACAACGATATTGCCATGATTTACGACCTGCTCCTTCACAACGGATTCGCAATTCCGGAACAGCTCGGTCTCATTACGGTCAACAGTTTTGACTATGCAATTCAGCACCGCCCGGTCATCAATGCCGTTTCAACCGGAACGCGGGAAATCGCCAACGCACTCCTCTCTTTTATCTCGGACTTGCAGACAAAGCCGGTCAAAGGCTCTGTCAATCTGCATATCATCCCCGAACTCATCGGCGGAACAACATTAACAAAACAGAAAAGGAAACGATCATGAACCAGACCCGAATTCAAACACGGACCATTCCGAGCCGTCTGCTCCACAGGGTAAATCATTTTACTCTCATAGAACTCCTAATCGTCATAGCAATTATTGCAATACTTGCCGGAATGCTCCTTCCTGCACTGACCAGTGCCCGGAGCAAGGCAAGAGCGATCAGCTGTGCGAACACGCAAAAACAGTTGAGCCTGTATTTTTTCAGTTACGCGGCGAACAATCAGGACTTTCTGCCGTCGGTCCGGAGCGGCGACTTTCTGGCAGTGGAAACCCGGTGGAACACGCAGCTGGACAGTTCCGAACAGCTGCCGTTCAAACCCAAACATAAACGGACTATCTGGAATGACACCGGTCTGTGGAGATTCGGAAAACAGCAGTGTTTCCTGCTGGATTGTCCGTCCTATGAACTGCCGAATGACGCCTGGAATCCGGTCGAACACATCTACTCTGCAAAACTGGCGGAATCCGTAACCCGGCACCCGAAGCTGGCGCGTCTGACCTCTCCTTCCGCCAGACTGCTGCTCGGAGAAAATGCGCTGGAGTACCAAATGGGGATTGACCGGTTCAATGAAAAACCGGCATGGTTCCCGCACGGTTCGGCTTCCGTTCCGGAAGTCTCCGGGGAATTCAGCAGGATTCCCATGGGGGCAACCATGAACATTATCGCCGTTGACGGACATCTCATCGTGCTTACCAAATCAAAAGCGCTTTCTCTGGGAACTGATCCGCTGAACAACATCCGGTAACGCCGGGATTCATCATGCTAAAGAAAGGTTGTCACATGAACGTAAAATTCATTCTTTTTCTGGGGCTTGCGACTGCCGCCGGAACCCTCCCCGCACAAAAGCTCCTGTTTTCTCCGGAAAAACAGATGGGAATCCGGGCGCCGGAACTCTCCGAAAACCGCTGGAATTCGCAGGTTATGGATATTTCCAGACGTTACGGAGAACAGGAGCTCACAGCGCTGGATGCGGATTTCTTCACCGGAGAGTACGGGATGCCGTTTCTTTTCCGCGACGATCTGCCGAAACGGTTCGGACTCAGAACGTCCGGCGCATACACGATCCGGAACAACGCACTGGAAGTCCTGGTCCCCGCCAAAGGGTGGAGCATCCTGTTCGGGGCAAAACGCGGAGAGCGGACGATCCCGTCCATCCGGTTCGGACGCGGCTGGGGAAAATTCTCTGAATACCGTTACCGTCTGGAACTGCTTCTGGAGCAGGACGTGCCCGAAACGGAATGGCAATTCTTCCGTCACACACCATACGGTAAAAGCGGAAAGAAATTCAAAGCACCGGGAAAAGAACGTCAACTTCTGAAAGTCGATCTGGGACTGATCGGCAACAATCCATACATGATCGGCGGACTCGAACTGCAATGTTCCACACCGGACGCACGGATCCGCATTCACTCCATGCGGATCGTCCCCTATGTTCTGAACATCAGCTGGCGGAGAAAATTCCGGCTCGATTTTGACCCGGTCCGCGGCGGCATATCCCTGTATCCGCGCTGCAACTTCGACCTGTTTGTCAACGGGGAAAAAGCCGCGTCCGGCAATCACCTGCTCGGCGGCGGACACGGCGTTCTGCGTATCGACATCTCCAAGCTGCTCCGCAAAGGCGACAACGAGATCGTCTACCGCGGCAACTTCAACGGCGGTTACGGGCCGACTCAGCGTCTGCTTCAGGAAAGTTTCGCCATCGGCAAAAACGGAGAACAGCTCCATCTTCCCGGCGATACGAACTGGGAGTGGAGTTTCGACGGAAAAAACTGGCACAAACCGGTTCTGCGGGGCGCAATCGGCGAAGAGCGCCAGCCAAACGGAAACCGGATCGCGGAAGGAAGCATTCCACTCCACGCGGGCCCGCTGGACATCCGACATCCCGGTCAGCCCTACCCGGTTTTCGATTATGACGGCGCCATAGCGTACGAAGTCTCCATTCCCTCCGGCATCCCCTCCCCGGAACTGCGGCTGACGGTTCGTCATCCGCTGACCGGGAAAGAGCTCGAAACCTGCTCCGTCAGCCGCAGCCGGACCGGCGGCGACTTCCGTATTTTCTCCGTAAACCCGGAACTGCGTGAAGTCGGAGCCTACCGGATGGAGTGGGAACTCCGATCCAGCGGAACGGTCATCGACCGGACCCGGACGGAAATGATCATCTGCGGGCCGCTGAAACAGGATGCGGTCGCATTCAAGGATTTTGAAACGGAGCTATCCAAACGTCTGGAGCCGATCCAGAAGATCGACTGCACCAAAGAGTACGGACCGACCGAATTTCTGGATCATTCCAGCCATTACAGCGCAGCAAAACTGAATCTGAGCCGGATCACCGCCCGGAACGGCATGAAATACCGGGAAACCGGCGAATCCTCCAGCGACTACTTCGCTTACAAACTCAAGATCAGAAATCCCGGTGCGGCACATATCGCGGAAGTCATCATCCCCGACAACGCGGAACGGATTCTTTATTCCACGGTCAACGAGACTTTTCCGCTGAATTTCTGCAACAACAATTTCCCGGTTGGTTCGCGCGGCTGGCCGAACGCCTCCGGTTCCGTGATGACCGGCGGACTGCATCCGCTTTCGTTCCGGACCAAAGTAATGCGCTATGTCTTCTTCCCCGGTTCCCGGAATATCACCATCACGCTGGAAAACGGCAAAACGGGAACCCGTGCAGCGGTCTGCGCAGTCAATATTTATGAAGTCCGCGGCGGGCTTCCCGCCCTGAAACTGCCGGAGACCGGACGCCTTTACGCGAATCATAACGAGCGGTTCCTCTTCCACAACTGGGGTGCATTTGTCTACCCGAAGATTCAGGAGGGAACACAGGATTATTTTGAATCATTCTGGAGCGCCGCCTATTACGGAATCGCAAACCGGATCGCCTATCTGAAATTCGCCGGACACAACGCCTCCGTGGAAGGCTCCTACATGTACTCCCAGGGTTTTCCGACCGCCAGCGGACACAGCACCAGCCACTGGACCGATTTCGATTACTACTATGCCATGCTCAAGATGTACAAACACAACGGCATCCGCACGTTCGTAGGCTTTGAATACATGCGCTCCCCGAAACTGAATCTGGACAACCGCTATGACGTCGGCGACCGGGAGGTGCAGGCGGGAACTGCCCGTTCCATCCACAACGTGGACCGGTACGGCAAACAGACTATCGGCTATCAGGGAATGGGACTCAACTATCTGAATCCGCACGTCTGGAATTCGATCACGGAACTGCTCGGCGAGATCTACCGGAAATACGAGGGAATCGGCGGAATCGAAGGACTCTTCATCATCAACGGTTTCTGGTGGCTTCCCGGACTCACCACTCCACCCGGACAGACCGCCGAAGAGATCGGCTATGACGACGACAGCATCGAAGCGTTCGAATCCGATACCGGAATCCGTCTGAATCTTCCCGTCCGGGGACGCGAACGGTTCGAAAAACGCTACGCGCTGCTGAACGGGCCTCATTACAACGCCTGGTACGCCTGGCGCTCCCGGAAAATGCGGGAAAAAACGGAAGAACTGGCAGCCGTCATCCGTTCCGGAAAAAACAAATGGAAACTCTTCACCGTGCCGAACGTCAGCTATCCGGACGAACATCCGTTCAACCGTATGAACGCGACCGCAAAGGAACGCGACACATTTCAGGAAACATATCTGAAACGCGCCGCATTCGATCCGGCACTTTACAACGGCAAAGACGGCATCACCCTCGTTCCGAAACTCGACTACGACCGGCAGCTCACAATGCCCCGGTACGGCAGCATCACCAACCGCGGTACCCGGAAACTGTATGAACGGAACAACGCCGTCTATCTCGCACCCGTCGGACTCAACGAGCGCAAAGTCAAGGCGACCGCCGCCGGAGAGTGGTGGTGGAGAAACACCGGGATCTGCGTCTACGACGTCAAGCCCGCCGGAGAATTCGCGTTTGCCGACCTTGTGGACGTAATCAGCGGCTTCACGCCGAAATACATGTTCCATACCTGGCTTGACGTCAACTGCACCACGGCTCACACCGGAGAAGCCAGGCGCCTCCTCGCCGCTTTCTACGCCACTCCGGAACGGCAGTTTGAACCGTTCTCCGGCATCCGCGGCATACAGGCGAAAACAGCGGGCGATCATGTTCAGCTGGTCAACGACACTCCGTATCCCGTTTCCGGAGTTCTGACCGCCGGAACAAAAGCGGAGGACAAAGTAACCGGAAACACATTCTCCGGAACGGTCCGCTATGAAGTACGCCCGTTCGGAATCGCCGTCATCCGGATTGACGATCCGGTCCGGAATCTGTCCGGAACGCTGTCGTTCGACTCCGAGACCGCAAAACTGCTCCGCACCCAGGCGGAAACGATTCTGAACACCCGCCTGCTCCGGATGAAAATCCAACCGGACTTCCTTTCCGCACTCCGGCAGGCTCTCGCGGCAAAGAACGATTACCGGCTCTGCACGCTCATGCGCGATTTTGAAGTGCTTCACACGGCAAAACGCTTTTTCGACAGCGCCCCGTATCAGAAGAACCAGAACCGTCTGCTCCAGTTGCTGGAAAAGGAAAACACGGTCAGAATCAACTGCGGAGCAAGCACGGATTATACCGACGGCGACGGCAAGCTCTGGCTTCCGGATCAACCTTACACCGGATTCAACGCCTACGGCAGCGAATTCACCTCCTCCGTGCATCGCGGCGCGATCGCCATCGCCAACACCAAAGCGCCGGAAGTCTACCGCAATGAAGCCAACGGAAGCCGGATCTATTATCACATTCCGCTCCCTCCGGGCGAATACCGCGTAAAACTGCACGTTGCGGAAACCTGGGACAAGCACCCCGGACGGGCCATGAGCGTAACGGTCGCCGGACAGCAGAAAACTGTCCGGCCGTGGGAAACTGCCGGCGGACGCTGTGCCGCGGCGGTTGTCACCTGGGACTCCGTCTCTGTCCGGGACGGTCTTCTCTCCATCGAACTAACCCAAAACCCGATTATAAACGGTATTGAAATCGAAAGGAAAAACAACATGAAAACAGCCTGCCTTGCAGCTGCCCTCCTCACCTCCGCCGCTCTCCCGGCGGGAACCATCGCGGATCTGAAACCGGAGTCTGGAATGAACATCAACTGGAACAAACAGAAGTTCGGTGAACAAACCATCTCCGGAAACAAAATCAAGGTGAAACAGGAAGGAAAACACACGATCTTCACCCTCGGACCGGAATCCAATCTCGCGGTCTCTTCTATCAAAACAGACAAACCGGCGAACCGGGAACGCACCATCTCCATGCTGATCCGGACAAGCGGACGGAAAGGCTTCCTCCAGTTCTCGGAGAACATTTACCGTTACGACATCATCGTCAACGATGGAAAAGCCAAGGCGGAAATCACGTTTTTCCCGCCGGGAAAACAGTGGTTCAGCGTCTATTATCCGCAGAAACAGTTTTTTGAAAACGGCAAATGGCATCACATCGCCATCACGGTGAACCCGCGCGGAGACGGCGCGATCTTCATCGACGGCGAACTCAAAGTTCAAAAACCGCTGAAACGGCTTCACGATGTCGAAATCCCGGCGGGAAAAATGGGAATCACCGCCGCGCTCTGGGGGAAAAAGGCTCATTCGGAAGATTTCCGCGCCGACATTGCGCGCATCGTGTACCGGGATGAACTGCTGTCCACGCCCGCAATCAGAAAAGAGGCGGATGAATGGCTCGCTTCTGTGGAATAATCCTGTTTTTTCTCTCCGCCGTCTCTTTGACGGCGGAGGATGTCATCCCGCTGGAAGCACTCCCGCCTGCCGCTTTCCGCTGGACCTGGACCGCAAAAGGCATGAAAGAACTGGTCCGGAACACCAATCTTGACGGGCTCCCGGTCCGGATCGCCGGAAAGGAATACAAACGCGCAATCACCGGACACGCCCCCATGTCTCATATCTATCACCTCGACGGGAAAGCGATCCGCTTCCGGGCGGAAATCGGCATGGATGACGCGAGTTCGCGCGTCCAGCCGGATCAAACGGCGGAATCATCCGTTTTCGCGGAGATCATCGTTGACCGCCGGTGCGTCTTCCGCCGGAAACTGCGTCCGGACGAAAAAGCCGTCCCGGTCGAAATCGACCTGCGCGGAAAGCAGCAGCTGGAATTGCGCGGAAACTATGGCGACGTGTTCACCAATCAGAACATCGTGTGGTGCAATCCCGAACTCACCGTCGTATCGGAACCGGAATTTCTGCGGACAGCGGAAAAATGGCGTGCGATCACCCGCGCGGCGGATTCCCACGCACCCGTTTATCCGGACGCTCCGGACTGGAAAACGATCCGGATCAGCAAGATCACGTTCGGTTCTTTCCGGAATGCCTACCGGATCGCCACGTCCGGTCAGGAGCTCATCATCGTTCCGGAATTCGGCGGACGCATTCTGCATTACTCCGTTCCGGGCGGGAAAAATCTGCTCTATCACAAAAACGATCCGCAGCGTCTCGCCACGCGCATGATCCGCGGACGCGCCGGAGATTTTGCCGGAGGGCATTTCCAGCGATTCGATCCGGTGCTCTACTTTTATCCCTCTGATCCGGTCCTGAAACACGGGTGTTACCAGATCGAATTCCCCGCGGAGGGTGAGATCGTCATGCGCTCCGCCCACTGCCCCGTGTTTTTCCTCCAGTACGAATACCGCCTGACCATTATGGAAAATCAGGTCCGGATTCAGAATATTCTCGTCAACACCGCCGCGTTTCCGCAGAAGCTCGCCAACTGGCCCATCACGCGGGTGGACATGCGCAGAGTCCGCAAACTGGAAATGTCCGACGGTTCAAAAATCGAAAACGACAAAGAATTTCAGCAAAAGATACGGACCGGATACGAGATCCGGAAACAGGCGGAACGCGTTTCTTATACACTCACGGCAGAGGACGGAAGCGTTTTCCGGATGACGTTCGATCCACCGGGTAAGAACGGACTCCATGTATTTTTCAATACCGGCTTTGCAGAACTGGAGTCGCACGCTCCGCTGAAGACTCTCCCGCCGGGTGGCAAAAACACCTATTCCGAATGGTGGAGGCTGGAATAACCGCCCCCTCCCCCGCCGCAACGGGGGCGAATAAACATTTAATCCGGTTTACCGCAGGAGCAGAGGATGTTTCGCGAAAAAAGCAGATTGCAGAAGGGCACAGCCCCCGGAATTTCCGCCCCCTGAGCCGTAGACCGCACCCCGAAATCCAAAAAATAAATTTTTTATTGCATTTCCCCCTTGACAAAATTGCCATTCTGTATTATAATTTAAAAACAGACATGTATAACCAAATGTATGGAAATTAAAAATGACGGGAAGAAAAAATCTTTTTGAGCCTGTGGCGAAGAAGCTGATGGCGGATATCCGGGAGGGACGTCTTGCACCCGGTGAAAAGATGCCGTCGGAACACGATCTCTGCCGCCATTATTCCCTGAGTCGGTCTTCGATCCGGAAAGCGTTGGATTATCTTGAGCAGCGCAGCTTGATCCGCAGGGAACCGGGAGTCGGGACCTTTGTCTGTGAAAAGGATTTCTCAAGGAAAGCTCCGCTGACGATCGGCATGAGCCGGCTGCACACCTTTTCCTATGCGTTTCCGATGATTTCATGGGCGCAGAGAGCCGCCGCCGGACAGAACTGCCGTCTGATCTGCACGGATGCGCGTTCGCTGAACGAGGAAGGAAAACTGCCGTTCGACGCTTTTCTCTATGTGGAAACCGGCGGGGTCTCCAGGGAGCGGATCGCGGAACTTTCCCGCCGGGGTTTCCCGATCTGCGTGATGAATCGGGACTGGCCCGAAACAGCGTCCTTTCTTGTCGATTTCTACGGGGAGGGAAAACGGGCGGTCCGTCTGCTTCAGCGGCTGGGCTTGAAGAAGATCGCAGCGGTTGACGGCACGCAGTTCGGAGCGTATGGGAACCAGTGCAGGATGCGCGCTTATGAGGATGCCGTAACGGAATCCGGAGGAAAGCCGCTCAAGATCGCTGTGGAGTTTCATTCTCTTTCCGTCGTGGACGTCATTGCGGAGTTCATCCGGAAAACGAAACCGGACGCCCTGTATCTGCCGCTGATCGGCGTTCTGGACTGGGTGCTGTTCGCCTGCAAGCAGGCGGGACGCGAGCCCGGACGCGATATCACTTTGTTCTGCTTCGACCGTCTCGACGGAGACATCTACGCAAACGCCGGACTCATTTACGCAGACATGCCTCTGGAAAAAATGGGAGCGGAAATGACGGAGTATCTGATTGCCAAAGCGCGGGATCCCAGTCTGCCGCTGAAACGTCGCGTTTTCGATATTCGTTTTATTATTTACAATCAACTGTTAAAATGAGGAGAAACTGAAATGAGAGAAGGATGGGAACGGAAAGTCGGACGATTTGATTTTACGATGCTGGAACTTCTTATCGTGATCGCAATTATTGCAATTCTTGCCGGAGTCCTGCTCCCCGCGCTGAATTCAGCAAGAGCAAAAGCGCAGGCGATTTCCTGCACCAGTTCGCTGAAACAGATCGGGACTGCGATGATCGGCTATACGGGGGATCAGGATGATTATGTACCGTTCTGCAGACAGAAATGGAATAACGACGCCAACTACATGGATACATGGATTGTCATGCTTTGGCCTTATACGGGCAACCGGGATTACAACGGATTTTATTCCAGCAGAAAAACGGTATTCCTCTGTTCAGGCGCAAAAGCGGAAGAGGTTTATCTGCGGAGCCTGGACGGAAAAACATATTCCATAACCTCTTACGGCTGGAACACATACTGCGGATACTGGAATAACAACAGTCAGTATAACGGATTTGCCAGCAAGCCGCGCATGGCGAAAAAGCTGACCACGAACAGGCGGCCGAGCACCTCATTTGTCTGCGGAGACGGGAGGATGCGGCTGTCGGACGAAAAAAATATGCTGGAGGTTTACGATTACGAAACACTGATGACCGTTTTCCCCATGCGCCATCCGGGCCTGACCGATCAACTGCTTTATGCGGACGGCCACGCGGAGGCACATCGAATGCAGAACTGCACTTCCGTTAAAATCCGTGAATTCGCCCTTTTCGAGAATACGGACGGAAACGTCTACTGGCAATAAACAACTACAGAGAGAAGTCTGCCATTATGAAAATCAGCATTGCAATCGTTTCGCTTTTAAGCCTCGCAGGAGGCGCGTTTGGGGAAAATCTGATCTACAACGGAGGATTCGAACTCGGAACCGACGGTTTTGCCCTGCACAGGATTGTCACCCGCAGGGACGGACGGCACATTCCGCTGGAACTGGAAACAGATGCCCCCGCCCGCGGGAAATACTCGGCCAGAATCCGGAATCCGGACGGCGATTATTTTGAATTTTATGTTTCCTCATTTTCTCTGAAACCGGACACAGGCTACACGTTTTCCATGACGGCGAAAACCGACGTCGCCGGAGGCGTTCCCGTGGAAGCGCTGATCCATGACATAAATTGGAACAACAAACGGAAAACATTCCGGATCGGCAACCAATACGCCAGGTTCCGTTTCCACTTCCATACGGGGAAAACCGGCGGACCGCATGTGATCCGGCTCTGGTCGTTTCAGAGAACTGAACGGAACGGCGGATGGAAGGGAAGTCTCTGGTTCGATGACATTTCCGTTACAGAAACCGGCGGCGATCCGGGCGGCATTTACGCCGGGGTATCCGGAGAGCGCTGCTGGATGAGAATTGATGAAAAAAAGAGCTTTCCGCTCCGTCTGAAACTGCAAAACGATTCCGCACGGGAATACCGCGGCGCGCTGACGGTGAAAACCGTTTCCGAATACGATGGGAAAACCGTGACGGAGGAAACCGTGCAGGTTGCGCTGAAACCGGGCGAAGTGACGGAGATGCCGCTTTCCAGCAGCCTGGTCCGGCGTTACGGCAGTTATACGGTCGCAGTAAAAGGAGACAACCGTGTGAGGAGCTGGGATTTTCCTTATGTCGTGATCGGCGGCGGCAGCAGGGTTCCCCGCGATTTCAATCGGGATATTTGTGTGGGAATCAACGGCGGGCTTGGCCTGCGGAGTGGATATGTCAATCACAGATTGGTTGCAAGGAACGGCTACAATACATACAACTCCTCGCTGGAGGACCGGCTGGCGCTTCTGAGAACCGCCGGGATCCGGCTGCTGCGGATGTGGGACGGCGGGCGTCTGCCGACAGACTGGGCGACGGCGGAGCCGGAAAACGGAAGATATGATTTCTCATTTTTTGATTTCGCAATGGAAATTCTGCAGAAACACGATCTCGTTCCCGTTCATGTGCTTGGCGGCGAGCTGTTCCGTCAGCCCTACCTGAAAACTGGAGCGGCAAAGGAAAATCCGATTCCCGCCTGGGCGCTGCCGATGGCGGAGCGCCCGAAGCATCACCCGCCATACGCCATGCAGAAACTGAAAGGATATATTGCGTTTCCGCCTCTCAAATACTGGAAGCGCTACATGACCGCACTCGCAAAACATGCAAAGGGGAGAAAGTGCTATTTCGAGTTTACAAACGAACCGAATCTTTATGTCGCCCCGGAAGTCTACAACAGATATTTGAAAGCAACTTGGGAGGGACTCAAGACGGGAGATGCGAATGCGGAAGTCGTCGGTTTCAGCGTCACTTCCGATTTCAAGGCGGACAGCGGCAGCTGGCTCGAACAGGCGGTGAAAGGCGGCGGTCTTTCCTGGTGCGATATTCTCAGCTTTCATCCGTACAGCATGAGAGAGCTCGGCTCGCCTCTGCCCGCGGATACGGCAATCCGGACGATTTTCGAGCTGATGAAGACCGCCGGAAAAACGGTTCCCGTCTGGAATACGGAGCTCTATTACCTGTTTGACACTCCCTCCGCCGGAGACCGGGAACAGAAAGAGAGGAAAGTGGAATATCTGCTGACCCGCTTTCTGCTGGACTGCGGCGAAGGTGTTTCACAGTCCATGCCGATTCATGAATCCATGCTGTGGAGAGATTCCCGGTATCTGAACTATATCGGAGAACTGATTCCCGGATCGTATTTTGTCGCCTGCGAGACGCTGGCGCGCCTGTTCGAAGCGGCGAAACCGGTCGCAAAGCATCGTTTTCCCTCCGGCGTGATCTGCTACGTCTACCGCAAGGACGGCGGACTCATCGCCGCGGTCTGGAACTACCGGAAGACGGCGGGAATCAAAGCGGATTTTTCCCGTTTTGAAGTGCTGGACCTTTTCGGCAATCCGGTCGGAGCGAAAACAGAAAGCATTGACGGGAAGCCCTGGCTGCTGCGTCCGGGAAACATGACGGATACGGAGTTTCTCAATGCCTGCGCGAAACTGAAGCTATATTCCATTTTCCCCGTTCAAGCGTCCGACGCGGTGCGTGCAGTGGCCGGACATGCCGTAGCGGGACTTCATAACGAATCGGACAAGCGGCAGAGCTGTACGGTCGGATTCAACGGCGGAGGCTATTCCGCGGAACGGAGCGTGAAAGTCATGCTGGAACCGGGGGAGAGCCGGACGGTCTCTGTCCCTATCCGCAGAATTGCAGGAAACGGAAGCGCACCGAAGCTGATCGTGTATGACGGCACCCTGCGCAGGATTCCGGTGCGAGTCACGGAAAACGTCAGCGCGGAAAACGGCACGTCGTGGGAAATCAAGTCCCCGGACGGCAAACTGTCCGCCCGGCTGTGCGCAGAAGTGAAGAACCGCCGTTTTCATTTGACTGCGAAAGTTCGCGATCTCACCGATTCCGGGACAAGAGGAACCCGCAATCCGTGGGAGACCGATTCGGTGGAGCTTTTTCTGGATCCCGTTCCGTACATCTTCCCGGCGCGTTTTCCGGAGCATTACAACCAAAAGACCGCGCGCGTGTTCCTGATGCCGCGCGATCCGGAGCCGTTTCTTCTCTGGTCGAAACAGTGGAAAACGGAGGACTGCAAATGGAGTGTCGCCGTGGACGCTTCCGGTTATTCCGTTCATTTTGAGTGCCCGGCGGAAGGGCTTCCGTTCGGGTTCGGGGTAAAGATCAACGATGCGGAATCCCCCCGGAGCAAAGCGGCGCGCTGTGCGGTCTGGGGAGCGGAGGGAAAATCCTATGCGGACCGTTTCCGTTTCGGGATCATCCGGCGGAAAGAACAAACGGAAAAGACTCCGGTCCGTTCTCCTCTTGCCGACGGTTCTTTTGAAGACGGGAATAAAGGGCTGCAGGACTGGAAAAGGAATTATTCCTCCACGGTCCACCCGGCGGACATTGTACCAAACGGCGATTTTCTGAACGGCACGCAGAGCCTGCAACTGACCGCTTCCCCAAAGAATACTCTGTCGGTGATCTCCCGGGATCTTCCTCTGGTTCCGGGCAAAAAGCTCGGACTCTCGTTCTGGGCGAAAAGCGGGAATCTGCGGACACTTGACGGCTGCATCGAAGTGTGGAGTCCCGCCGGACACCGGGGCGAACATCTTTACATTCGCAGAACCTTCCACCTTTCGGATGAGTGGAAATTCTATACGCTGACTCTTGACGTTCCGGAAAAAGCAGACCGCTATCCGGATATCAATGACAGGACCGCACGAGTGAAATTCTGGTTGCCGAAGTCCGAAGGCTCCGTTCTTCTGGATAACATTGAGATCGGCATTTTACCTTAAAACAGATTCCGTTTTTCTACAAAGCCGGAAAAGTTGATTGACGGTATCAAAAAACCGGGAAAACTGTGATTCGGCAGCAGCCATTGAAAAAGCGGCAAAAGCCGATTTGATGTGCGCAATTTTTCGGACGTTATCAGCCTTTTTTGCATAATCGCCAAAATATATATTGCGCTTTATTTATTCATCTTGTGTTATCCGTCCACATTTCACATTGCCCGATTACGGTAGCAACAGCATCTTCCATACCATCCGGTGGATACTTATACTTTTTTAGAAGTTTCTTTACCATCCGCCGCATTCCGGCACGGGCAGATTCTTTCTTTTGCCAGTCAATCGTACGGCTTTTGCGTAATAGTTCTGTTAATTCACGAGTCATTGAAACGAGTTCATCATTTTGATAGAAATCCCTGATGGCTTCCGGGCGGGTCAAAGCATCATAAAAAGCCATTTCCTCTTGAGTCAAACCTAATGAAGCTCCTTTTGTATGGGCATTTGCCATATCCTTTGCTATTTTCATCAATTCAGCAATGACCTCTTCATTACTGAGCATACCATTAAGATAGGCTTTCATAACCCGTGACAAAAGTTCAGAAAAATTTTCCGACTTTACAAGATTTGTCCTGCGGTAGAGGGAGACTTGTTCTGCAAGCAGTTTTTTCAAAATCTCAACAGCAAGATTTCTCTCTTTCATCTTTGAAATTTCATCAAGAAATTTGGGGTCAAAAAGAGAAAAACCGGTATTTATATCAGAAAACAGATTAATGACGCCTTCGCTTTGAATACTTGCTTTCAAAAGCTCATTGATCCGGCTGTTGATCTCTTTCAAGGAAAGCGGTTTACCATTTCCGGAAATACGGGTCAACATGGTGCGAACCGCTTCAAAGTATGCAGCTTCAAAACGCTGTTCAGCATTCAGCAGCGAACGGCAGAGCGACAACGCCTGACGCAGAAGCTGTGCCTCTTTGATAAACGCCGTCTTGTCTTTTTCCCTGGTGATGCCGGAGAGAAAGTTTACGCCGCCACAGATTGCTTTCGCGCGAATGCTGTCCGTCGAATCCTCGCGCATGAACCCAGAGTAATCAAAACCGTGGAAAAGATCGCGGCAGACTTCCAGTTTTTCCATGAATTTCGGAAACGCGGTTTTGGCAATATCCGTATCGCCATAGTTGTGCTTATCGCGGTTGGTATAGTCATTCATCGCCTGTTTCAACGCAGAGGCAATACCGACGTAATCGACCACCAAACCGCCTTCTTTGTCCTTGTAGACACGGTTGACACGAGCGATTGCCTGCATGAGATTGTGACCGGACATCGGTTTATAGACATACATCGTGGCGAGCGACGGCACATCAAATCCGGTGAGCCACATATCTACGACAATGGCGATTTTCAGCGGATCATCATTACTTTTGAATTTTGCCGCCATTTCGTCGCGATAATGTTTATTGCCGATGACAGAGCGCCACTCTTCGGGATCTTTGTTGCTTTCGGTCATAACCACGCCGACTTTTTCCGTCCAGCCGGGGCGAAGTTCCAGCAGTTTCCGGTAGATTTTCATGGCAATCGCGCGGGAATAAGCAACAATCATTGCTTTGCCGGTCAATTCGTGTTCCCGGTTCTGCTCATAGTGATTTACAATATCCCCGCATAGAGCGGAAATGGTCTGTTCCGCGCCGAGGATACTTTCCATCTGACTCAGCTCTTTTTTGCTCTTTTCGATAGCGTATGGTTCGGCGTTCTCTGCCATAAGGTCGTATTCGGCATCAATAAGCCGGAGCACATCCTCATTCAGCTTCAAATGAATCACGCGGCTTTCGTAGTAAACGGGGCGGGTGGCGCCATCCTCGACAGCCTGCGTCATATCGTAGATGTCGATATAATTTCCGAAAACTTCAATAGTAGAACGGTCTTTTTTGGCAATCGGCGTTCCGGTGAAACCGATGTAGGTCGCATTCGGCAAACTTTCGCGGATAATCAGCCCGAATGACTTTTGAATGCGTCCTTTTTCGTCCACCTTTTCGTCGATGAACTGGCTGCGGTGTGCCTCGTCCGCCATGACGATGATGTTGTGACGATCGGAAAGAATTTCGTTGCTTTCCTCAAATTTCTGGGCTGTGGTAAAGATAATGCCGTTAGCTTCTCTTCCTCGGAGAAGTTTTCTCAAATGATCGCGGCTTTCCGCCTGCCGGGGCATCTGGCGCAGGAAGTCGGAACATTTGGCGAACTGCCCGAACAGCTGATCGTCAAGGTCGTTGCGGTCGGTCAACACCACGATGGTCGGCGCATTGAGAACCTGCTGGAGCAAATGGGCGTAGAACACCATCGACAACGATTTTCCGCTTCCCTGGGTATGCCAGAAAACACCACCTTTCCCGTCGGTTTGTGTGGCTTTCGCAGTGGAGGCAACCGCTTTTTTAACGGCGAAATATTGATGATAGGCTCCCAGAATCTTTGCATCAGGACCGGAAAAACAGATGAAGTTTTTGATAATGTCAAGCAAACGGGCTTTGTCGAAAATACCCTCAATAAAAGTGTCGAATTGGGCAAATTGGGTATTTTCATAACTGCCGTCTTTGGTTTTCCACTCCATGAAACGGTCTTCCCCGGCGGTGATCGTTCCGGCTTTGGAGGTGGCAAGGTCGCTCATCACGAGAAACGCGTTGTAAATGAAGATCGAGGGAATTTCGTGCATATAGTTCCGCAGTTGCAGAAACGCTTCGGAGGCATCCGTTTCTTCGCGGGACGGAGATTTCAGCTCAAAAACGACGAGCGGCAAGCCGTTGACAAAAACCAGCACATCGGGTCGTTTTTCGCTGTTCTCAACAATGGTCCATTGATTGGCGACGATAAAGGAGTTGCGCTCGACGTGTTCATAGTCGATCAGTTTCACTAATGCGGAACGCTGTTCTTTGTTGTCGTAGTAGTTGACCGAAACGCCGTTTTGCAGATAGTCCATGAACCGGATGTTCTTTTGGAGCGTGGAACCGCCCTCGAAATTCCGCAGTTTATAGACGGCTTCGGTAATAGCAACTTCCGGCAGTGTCGGATTGACCCGCCGCAATGCCGTCAACAGTTCGTCGGAATAAAGCGGATCGGCATAATCGCGCACGAGTTCTGGCGCATAGACGTAATCATACCCCAGCGTATCCCGGAATATCTCAATTACCGCGTTTTCATAGTTGGCTTCAGTGTAAGCTCCTTTCATATCAGGGATCATTTCTCACCATCTCCTTTAATATTGATGCTCTTCAATAGAGAGTTGTATTGTCCGTCATCTTTTTTTAGAACATCAAGAATTTGTTGAGCGGCCTTCTTCATTTCCGGTACTTCTATAGGTACTGCTCCACGCTCAAAGACACCACTCATATGTGAATATTCATTATTAATGCGGTCGGCTAACACTGCAGGCACTTTGTTTTCTCCGAAAAATCGAGTTAATTTTTCCATGTGACCACTATTGTCTGGATATTTGTAATAAAGATAGATCTCCAAAAATTTTCTAGCGTCATTAGCGAAGTTATAAAAAGTTGTGTAATTTGAATCGTTAATTGCCTCAATATTAGCGCATTTATATATTTGATGAAAAAGGTAATTAAACTCTGTTACATACTCCTTGAGATAGTCAGGCATTGTATTGATAGTGGATTCTTTATCATGTCGAACGACAATGAAATAATGAAGACATTCTTTTTCTTTTTTTTGAGGAATTAGGCGTTTCAGGTATTTTAAAAAATTAAGGTTATGGGTCGATATAAACAATTGTTCGTATTGTTCTGTTTCGACAATTTTTGCCCTAAGTAAACTATAAACAAAGAAAATATGGTTTCCATCAAGAGAAGATATAGGATCGTCAATCCAAATAATGGGTTTCACACCATGCGTGTTCGTATCATCAAGTTTAGCAAGAAAATAACAAAAAGCTATCAAACGACATTCTCCTTCGCTCAGATGATATGCTTTCTTGCCATCTCGAACAACTTCAAAACGAACACGTTTGGTCTCATTAGTAAAATCCTCTTTTTTCTGAGCCGCAAGTGCAAGAAATTGATGTCCGAAAAAAGTATTTAAATACTCATTAACTTTCTTTGCACCTTTTTCCTCATCATTTAGTTCTTGCTTTTTGATTATAATCTGAGACTCTTTTTTGCGAATAATCGCTTCTAATTCGTCTTTCTTTTGCTTGATAGTTTGGGATTTATCTTCTGCATTGCTTATCGACAATTTCTTTTGTTTATAATTAATTTCAGAAATAAAATTTAAAACCTCAATTAATCGTAATGCGTGCTTAGCATCCTGCTGTTCTTTAGCTAGAAATGCTGTATAGGCATTTGATTCAATGCAAATCTCTTCATATTTCACACAAACATCATTAAAACCATCCAATATTTCTTTCAGATTTTTAAAATTATCAAGTATATTTTTTTGAGGATTCAGAATATCATTTTTCCTTTCCTTTAATAGATCATTCAATTGATTCAAGTAGCTATTATATCTATCTAAAGATTTTTGTTTAATTTTAATCAGTTCATCTATTTGGCTATGAAATTTAGAGTAGAAATCAGATTTATTTATAGTTAAACTGGTGTTTGCCAAGACTTGCTCTTTTTCTATTCTGGAAATCAACAGATCAATGTCCTTCTCAAGTTTATCTGATTCTTCATCAAAATGCCTTTCAAGGGCTTCCCAACGTTTCTCTGAGATAGAATTTCCACAGAATGCGCACTTATCTCGTTTGCCTTTGTGATAATTCAGGCCATCCCTTACCCAGCGATTAAGTATAGCCTCCTTTGCCAATTCTTCAATTTTGTCAGAACTACCAATCTTTTTAGTTATAAGAAATTCAGCTTGTGTAAGCAGTTGCTGTAATTGAAGTTTGGGAACGTGAATTTGAGCAATGGAAGGAAGCGGTTTTTCTACAATAAGTTTCTCATATTGAGATAGTTGTTCTTTTGTTAATACATGATGTTCTGGAGATAGTACCACATCAATATCTCCTTGCAATTTTCTAGTATCGTAGTTCTGATCTCCAAAGCGATCCGCCTTATACTTGATTCCAGTTTCCCTATTCGTAGCTTTGTTCTTTAGCAGACTATCTAGTTCTCGTTGCTTCTCCGTAAAAGCTTCCTTTGCTTCTTCGTATTCTTTTGACAGATGAACATACAGAGCATACTGTCCTGTTTCTTTGCCTTCTTCTTTGGAGCCAAGTTCTGTTTCAAGTGCTGTAATTTCCATCTCGATCTTGTTATTATTATCCCCAATAATCGCAAATGGTTCAATATCGTCATCTGGATTATTGATGAAGCGTAAGTTATCACGCACAAAATCCTCATTAAATACCCGAACTTTCTTATCATGATTCAGCAAAGAGTCTTGGGTTATTTCCGTATTATCATCAAAAGATACACTAAAAGAAGGGGATTCAAATTTGTCAGACAATTTTCCTGTTTCTATGCCACGTAAAATCCGTGAAAGAGTGGTCTTTCCTGAGTAATTTCTGCCATATATGATATTAACCTTCTTGAAAGACAATGCATTCCCGTTTTTGTCGAGCACTTCTGCACCCCAATCAAAGCTGTTGAATACACCAAAATTACCAATCCTCTTGATTTTTTGAATCATTTTAAATCTCCTCTCTTTTTCGATAAAAGAAGTTAAATAAATCATTTACCGTCGCCGAGGTCCGCAACCGACAGCTCGCCGGACATCAGGCGCGGCAAGAGTGTGTCGCGGAGTTCAGCAAGACGAACATTTTCTTTGCAATTATTGAGTATCGTTTCGAAAATTGGCTGTATCTTGTCCTCGAATGCTTTTATTTCTTTTGTTGCAGGAGCTGGAACCAATTCGGTTTCAAAATCACGGGTTACAATAGCATCAAAAACGGCTCCGTTTGCCTTGCGTTTCAATTTTTCAACGACGGTGAGTGCAAGATGATACACGTAAAATTGACCATAGTCACCATTGCTTACGAGTGCATAGCACGATTGATTCATTGCCATTGGACAACCTGCGAGTGCAAGTTTCCCGACAGTTCCTCTGGCTGTTACAAAAACAGTATTCACTGGGTACAACCGACTATTACAATTAGAAAGCCCTGCTTCGCTCAGTCTTTTTTCGGTAGAAAGCACATAGAGAGGGCCGGTATCCTTGGGGGTGAAAAATGGAATTTCCCCGTTCCAGTAACTCTCTTTACCAGTCTTGGGTGTTCCGCCACCCAAGACTTGAACAGCATTTGTGAACGGCTGGCTCGGATCATAACAATCAAACCACGACTTGAAAATGGTTTGTGTCATCTGCTCTAAATGATGATTTATCTTCTTATTTTCAGTAATACGGTCATCAAGCGCAAAAAGAGTATCTGCTATCTCTATTTGTATGTTCTGTGGGGGTAGACTTATCTTTATTTCACCTATCCGTGTAGGCGACGTGTGTTTAACGACAGACCCAGAAGCTGAAGCAACAATAGATTTTTGATAATACTGGCTTCTCATGAACCAGTACAAATATTTTTTACAAAGTTCTTCGGAATTTATGGAAACAAGACCTATTCGTTGATTATGCAAATAAGTTCTGTTTGACTTTGGAACAAGTGCTCCATATCCGAGAGTATCTCCTGATTTACTTAAATCCGTCATAGTTACAATCAAGTCATCAGGCTGTAAAACATAATCATTGGGATATACACCATTAAAAAACTTGCATTTACTTTCTTGAAACCCTCCTCCAACAGCAAAATTGCCTGGCGTTACCAATACGATCCCATTGTCATCTGAAGTAATGTTTTCTCCTTTAAAAGCAAAACCATGTTTAATCTCGATTAAATCGCAGAGCGAATATTCTTTCCACTTATATTTCATACCCAATCGCTCCCAGTCTTTTCTTGATCTCCACCTCCAATTCATGGGATCGCCGGAACATTTCCGAGAGTTCACCGGTGAGGCGCGTCATTTTTGCATCAAAAGGTTCGCCGTCATCTTCCTGTTCTTCGATGCCGACATAACGGCCGGGGGTCAGGATAAAATCCTGTTTGGCGATTTCTTCCGTCGTGACGGCGGCACAGAATCCCTTGACATCCTCCAACATGCCGTTGTCAAACGCTTCAAAGGTATCGGCTAACTTTTGAATTTCCGCATCAGAAAGCTCGCGATGAATCCGGTCAATCAGTGTTCCCATTTTGCGGGCATCAATAAAGAGCGTTTTGCCTTTCTGCTTCTTGTTGCGGCTGACAAACCAGAGCGTTGCCGGAATCGTTACGCCGTAAAAAAGATTCGACGGCATGGCGATAATTCCCTCCACCAGATCGTCCTCGACAATTTTACGTCGAATTTCACCTTCGCCGCCGCTTTGACAGGAAAGCGAACCGTTGGCAAGCACCATGCCGATTTTCCCATTCGGCGCCAAATGGTAAATCATGTGCTGAAGCCATGCGAAGTTGGCGTTCCCGTTCGGCGGCAGGCCGTATTTCCAACGCGGATCGTCATTCAAAGAACCGTCGTTCCAATCGGAGAGGTTGAACGGCGGATTGGCAAGAATGTAGTCCGCTTTCAACTGCGGATGCAAATCGTTGGAGAATGTATCCGCATTGAACGAACCAAGATCGGCTTCAATGCCACGGATGGCAAGGTTCATCATCGCAAGTTTGCGTGTCGTCGGATTGGATTCCTGTCCGTAAATTGAAATTGTTCCGCGCCCGCCGCTATGTTCCTTGACGAACTGTTCGGACTGCACGAACATCCCGCCGCTTCCGCAGCAGGGGTCATAAATACGATGTTCCGCCGTGGGCTTCAGCACTGCTACCAACGTTCGGACCATACAGGCCGGAGTGTAATATTCTCCTCCGCGCTTGCCCTCTTTGCTGGCGAATTGTTGAAGACAGTATTGATAGGTACTGCCAAGAATATCCTTATTTTCACCGTGTTCACTCATCCGGATGTTCGTGAAAAGATCAACAACGTTTCCCAACCGCCTCTTATCCAGTTCGTTCCGGGCATAATTCTTCGGGAGAATATCCTTTAACCGCTTATTCTCTTTTTCAATCGCCCGCATTGCATCGTCAATGACAGTTCCAATTTCTTCACGATGAGCAGCTTCCGCAATCACGCTCCACCGGGCGCAAGATGGCACAAAGAAAATGCTTTTCTCTGTATAGGCATCCTTGTCTTCGACATCGTCGCCTTCTTTTTCCAACTCCAGATAACGCTCATCGAACTTGTCTGAAATATATTTGAGGAAAATAAGCCCCAACACGACGTGTTTGTATTCTGCGGCATCCATATTTCCACGCAAAATGTCCGCCGCTGCCCATATTTGTTCTTCAAAGCCGATTCTAGCTGTACTGTTTTCCTTTACCATCGCCGTTAATACCCTATTTTTGTTTCAAAATCAATCAGCAGTTTTCATGATTTTTTCGCCGCTCCTATAATAAACAGCCTCTGCAATAAGAGCGTTAATTGATAATATTCACGATACAGTTGTAATATATATCCGGCTCTTTATATTGCAAAGATACAATTTATTTTTACGAAGAAAAAATATATTACGACACAATAATTTATAACTGGATACAGACAAATTAATTTAAGAGAATACTCTTTGAAAAAAATGCACGGTTCAATACTTAACAGGGCTTTTTCCAGATCCCGTTCCGTATATCTTACTGGTGCGCAGAGCGATCTGGGGAGCGGAGGGAAAATCCTGCGCGGACCGTTTCCGTTTCGGGATCATCCGGCGGAAAGGTGAAACGGAGAAAACTCCGGTCCGCTTCCCTCCCGCGCCCGTATCAGATCAGGTTCCGACGGTTACAGCCATGCGCCTTTTCCGATCAGAAGACGCCGGACCTCGCAGCCGTCCAATGATCCGGCATCGCAGCCGCGTTCCACCGCCAGCGAAGCGGCGGCACCGGCGGCCTGTCCGACACTGCACGCAGGCGGCATCACCCGGCAGCTCGAATGGACCTCGTGCGATACGGAAATCGGACGTCCCGCCATCAGCAGATTGTCGCAGTCGCGGGGCGTAATGCAGCCGTAGGGAATCTCGTAATAGTCGCGGCAGCCGATTCCGACCATGCGCGTGCCTCCGCCGGTTACGCTGTGAATGTCTATCGGATAATTGCAGCGGGCAATCGCATCGGGGAATTTGCTCCGCTTCATGAAATCGTCCTCCGTGAGATAGGCACGCCCCTTGATCCGGCGACTCTCCCGGACCCCGATCTCCGGTGCCACGGAATAGATCTGCGCCCGCTCAAAACCGGGAACCTCCCGGCGGATCCATGAAATGAACTGACGCATCTGCCGCCGTCCCTCAATCTCCGCATCGGAATGTTCGACCGCATCTATCGCGGATTTGCCAAGCACACGCGTCGTATTGAAGTGGCAGACACCGTCCTCAAAACCGTAATCGATCATCAGCACGTTGTCGCGCTTGCATTCAATTTCGCCGCGCGCCTGCGCCTCGCGGTACAGACGCTGCATCTCGTCACGGTTCAGACGGCTCTTGTCTACATGCGAAAGTTTGAAACAAAGCGTCATCGGCTGACAAAGTCCGTGTTCCCGGTCTCCGTACTCGAATTCGCACCCGGCAAGCGCGGCGAGTTCGCCGTCTCCGGTGGCGTCGATATACTGTTTGGCGCGGATCGCGGCAAATCCCGACCGGGTATGAAACACCGCATAAGCAATGCGCCGTCCATCACGCACCACACCGACAAGCCGGAAATGATACCGGAGCCGGACTCCCGCATCCAGACAGACGTCTTCCATCGCCAGCGCGATCAGGTCTTTGGAAACCGTCAGATTGAGTCCGTCCCAGACGGTCGAATCTTCCGTGAACGTGAACTTGCCGTCGAAATAGCTCTGCATCCGCTTCATCAGCCGGGTATAAACGGGACGGTCCATCGCAAACGCCTCTCCGGCCTTCCCGCTCTCCGAATAATGATTGCGCATCATAGGTGTGATCTCTCCGAATGTGGCGGTTCCGCCCATGCACCCGTGCTGTTCGGCCAGAACGACTTCCGCACCGCACTCCGCCGCCATGACCGCCGCGCCCGTTCCGCCCGGCCCGCCTCCGATTACGAGAACTTCACATTCGTCGATCACGGGAATCTGCTCATTCAACTGATACGGTACCGTTTCCATAAAAAAACTCCTTTTTTTAGAAATTGAAAAACGCCGTTTTTCCGTCTTTTCAAATAGTATAACGGAAAATCTGCGGAAAAACTATTGTTTCCCCTGCTGAAAAAATTGCTTTTTATGCTGTTTGATGTATTTTATCCGGAAAAGGAGTTGCGTCAAATGTTGAAAATTCCGGATCAGGCAATCGCCGCCTTTGAATATTTCACCCGGACCCGGCTGATCACCTACGTTCAGGATCCGCTTCTGAATCTGGCAATCACTCATAAGATCCATGATTCCGCGAACTGTTTTCTGGCAAAACGGGACTCCGTGGAAAAATGCTATCATTTCGACTGCGTGCATTTTATTCCCGAACGCTGGCTTTACCGGAACGGTGCGCTCAAACTCTGCCGTGCGGGAATTCTGGAATGGATCATGCCGGTGATGAACGGCGACCGGCTGCTCTGCATTCTCAACGCCGGAATACGCAAGCCGCCCGCCGTTCTGCCGGACGATCTGCCTGTATACCGGGCGCCGCAGCATGGCGGTGCGGAATTCCTGAACGGACTGCAAACCGCCGATGAAACCGAACTGCGTATGGTGCTGGAAGCTCTGCGCCAGCTCGCGGCGCGGCTGCTGCAATGGCACACGGCAATGCGTGATTCCGCCTATACGGAAAGCGACTTGTCCCGTGCCGACCGAATCCGTTGTCTCGTCAATCAGAATCCGGGCATGCGGAACGGTATGAAACAGCTCGCCAAGCGCCTGAACCTGAGTCTGAGCCGGACCGCCCATGTGGTGCGCGAAGAGACCGGCTGCGGATTCAAGGAACTCCAGCTTGCAAACCGGCTGAATTACGCCTCCGCGCTTCTGCGGACAACCGATCTGCCGGTCGCGGAAGTCGCACGGAACAGCGGTTTCGCCACTCTCCCGAACTTTCACCGCCTGTTCCGTCAACGGTTCGGGAAGACTCCGCTCGTCTACCGGAAAACCGCCAGACGGGAATCCTGATTTTTCCCGCTCCGGAAAAACACAGAAACCGACCGGCTCTCTCAAATTCAACGGAATGCGCAGAGCCGGCGAATGCCGTTTTACCGACTTTTTACGAACTCCTCCAACGCATCAACGGCAACATCGGCACGGCGGTAGAAATCCGCCGTCGCCGCATATCCGCGGGTTCTCTCCGCCAGTTCGGGAAGACGCGGCAGAGCCTCCGCCAACATGGAATTCAGCACGGATTGCGGAGCGCCCTCCGGCACGACGAGCCCGGCGGCGTCCCGCACGAAATTACTGAATCCGCACTCTTCCGTGCAAAGAACGGGCAGTCCGGCGGCGATTCCCTCCACCAGCACGGTCCCGGTCGCCTCGTTGCGCGACGGATGAACCATCAGGTCCGCGGCAAGCAGAAGTTCCGGAACATCGTTCCTCCCACCGGTAAACACGACCTGTTCCGCAACGCCGAGCCGCTTCGCCAGAGCCGCACATCCGCCGTCGGAAGCGCGGCCGACAAAATACAGAACACAGCGGTCCCGCAGCGCTTCCGGCAGAGACGCAAGCGCTTCAATCACCCGGAAGCCGCCTTTCAAACGGAAATTGGACCCGACCAGAATCAGCATGATCCGATCCGCCGCGATTCCCAGCTCCGCACGTTTCCGCGTCCGGATCTCCTCCGCGTTTTCCGGACGGCGGCAGTTCCCGTTCATCCCCGGCGGCAGATAGAGAAAACGTTCCTCCGGCGTGTGATAAACATTTCTGAAATCGGCAATCTGACGCGGAGCAATATAAAAAATACGGGTCGGCGACGCCGGATCGAACACTGCGCGCTCCTGTTTCAGGAACGCCCGGTAACGCGGATTGAGCATCCTCACCAACGCCGAATGCTTGCGGGGAAACTCCACGGCAAGACAGTTGTCCGCGGAAAAATAAAAGTCGCCTCCCGCCATACGGTTGAAGACCAGACGGGCGTCGAACCCGCCCGATTGCGCACGAAACAGCGTTTCGAACTGCCGGGCGCGACCGTGATTGCTCCATGCAGTCGTGCGGAGCAGACGGAGTTCCACGCCATCCGGCGGCGGATCGCCGTCCCACGACGATGCAAACACGGTAACGCGGTGTCCGCGGCGGACGGCGGCTTCCGCCATTCTCAACATATCGCGCTGAAGTCCACCGAACGGGAAATATTTAAAAATCGCAAACGCAAAATTCATGATTTACCTCAAGTTGACCGCATAATATACGGACTCCGGACCGGAAAGTCAAACCGGATCCGGAACCGCGTCGGGAAAAATACGATGCAGGACGGGGCGTCACTCCCGTTCCCGCGCCTGTTCATACATGTATTCCATGAACTCGCGGAACGTGAATTCATAGCCGAGCTGCCCGGCAAGACGGATAAACGCGTCAATAACATCTTCCTGTTGTGAGTAGATGTTCTGGAACGACATCGCCCGGCGCCGCAGCTCCGGATCGCGTTCCAGATGCGCATAAAAAAGACGGATGCTCTCTCTGCTCATGAACGGCTCCTTTCCGTAAGTTTATAGACTTTATCATTCGCCCGCAGACGGACAGGCGAAAGAAAAGTGACATTCATCCCTTTCACGGCAGGATTGACGGCTGTCCCGTCAAGCAGAAATTCTCCGACCTGCAGTTCCTGTGCGCCGGTCGTGCTCCCGGTGACAAGAATCCGGTCTCCGCCCGCAAGCTCGCCGGAAGTCATCTGCAGTTCCGCGACTTCCGGCTTCTTATAATAATTGACGATTCTGCCGACATACTCTTTCTGAACGGTCGCCTGACTGTCACCGCACGCCGCCCACTCGCCAAGTTTGTGGCCAAGGTAATAGCCGCCTTTCCAGAAACCGCGGTTGAACACTTCCGCCAACGACGCTTCCCAGTCGGCGAGCTGCTCCGGACGCAGTTTCCCGCCGCGCAGCCACTGATCGAGAGCGGCGCGGTAGGTCCGTACCACATGGGCGACATAATCGGCGGAACGGCCGCGTCCTTCGATTTTCAACACAAAAACTCCGCTTGCAAGAATCCGGTCAAAGAATTCCAGCGTGCAGAGATCGCGCGGAGACATGACATAACGGTTGTCGATTTCAAACTCCGTTCCGGTCTCGGTGTCGCGCACCGTGTAGGAACGGCGGCAGTTCTGAAAACACGCCCCCCGGTTGGCGGACGAATTGTATGCGGCAAGGCTCATGTAGCATTTTCCGGAAACCGCCACACAGAGCGCGCCGTGAATAAAAATTTCCACTTTGACCAGTTCGCCGGAAGGACCGCAGATCCGTTCTTCGCGGATTCCGGAGCAGATACGGGAAATCTGTTCCAGAGTCAGTTCGCGCGCCAACACCACAACATCGGCGAACTGCGAGTAAAAACGCACGGTTTCCAGGTTGGAAATGTTCGCCTGCACGGACAGATGAACCGACAGCCCGGCTTCCCGTGCGATCCGCATGACAGCCGGATCGGAAACAATCACCGCATCAATTCCCGCCTCTTTCGCGGCACGGCAAAGACTCCTGACCTCATCCAGTTCGGAATCGTAAACGATCGTATTGACCGCGAGCCATGCTTCCGCCTTCCGGGCATGACAGCGCGCAGCAACCTCCGGCAGATCCGACGCCGAAAAATTGACCGTGGCATTGGAGCGCATATTCAGTTTGCCGACGCCGAAATAAACGGCGTCCGCTCCATTCTGCAATGCGGCTTCCAGCGATTCGAAACTCCCGGCGGGAGCAAGTAAAAGCGGCATATCTTCATCCTTTCCGGTTTACCGTGTAATGTAATATGATTTCCGCATTTTTCAACAGGCGATCACTGGAAAGCAAGAAAAGCCGGGATATATTACATCCGTATTCAAAATAATCAATATAAGGAAACAACCGATGCAGATCATCCCGTTTTGCGACTCCCTGCTGGAAGCGGCAGGCGAACTCACGCTGAAAGTCTGGAGCAACGAGATCCCGGAAATCCCCGTCCCGTTCCGTCCGCGTCTGTACCGCTATCTTGTCCGCTATTATTATATGCCGGAATCCGCCTTGAACTTCGCCGCGGAGGAAGACGGAGCTCTCTGCGCTCTTCTTCTGGCGGCTCCGGTTCAGGCGGTGCATTCGACGGATGCGGATCAGTGGATCATGGAACAGCTGAAAAACGATGAAGAAAAACAGGTCTTTTCCGTCTACAAAAATTATCTGGACAGCAACCGTGCCGCGGAAAAGAAGTTTGCCCGGCCGGACGAAGCCGCTCTGCTTCTGTTTGAAAGCGTCCGGAAAGGCGCCGGAAGAATGCTTCTGCAGGAGTTTGAACGCGGCTGCCGCGACCGGAAAATCCCCGGCATGCTGTTATGGACCGATGAAACCTGCGATTTCGATTACTACAACCGCAACGGTTTTACCGCCGTCGCCGACTTTCAATCGGTTCCGCTGTTCGGCAGGCAATTCCGGACCTGGCTGTTCCGGAAAGAATTCTGATCCCGTTTCCTCCGCATAATTTCCCGATTTTTCAGCAACGGAGAGTAGCATAAACCCGGAAACGGGGTTATATTATTCTGAATATATCAAAAATCAGGAAACGGACACGGTCGGTTATGAAATTTCTGATCTCATTCCTGTTGTTTTTTACAGGAATCGTGCTTGGGCTCGCCGCAGGCGGAGCAGGATTGATCCTGCTCGGATCCGGAGCGGCGGAAGGGTGGCGCACAGCCGGGATTTCTCCCGGATTCTGGGGCTATCTGATGCTCTCCGTCCTGAATGCGATGATGTCTCTGGGGCTGATCCTCGCGATCGTCTCGGCGGTCAGTGCGGCAGGGTTGTGCCTGCTGAGTTTTATTTTCAAAAGCTGGACCCGTGCGGTCGTCGCCGGAGCGATGTGCTTCGGTTCCGTCAGCGTCTGGCTCTACTTGCTGGAGTGTAAATTATGAACAGATTCCGTATCGGAAACGGATACGACGCCCACCGCTTTGCGGAAGGTCGTCCGCTGATTCTCTGCGGCGTGGAAATTCCGTATGAGCGCGGACTCGCCGGGCACAGCGACGCCGACGCCGCCGCCCATGCGCTCACGGACGCCCTGCTCGGCGCCCTCGCGCTCGGCGACATCGGAAAAATGTTTCCCGACTCCGACGAGCAGTTCCGCGGAGCCGACAGCATCGGTCTGCTGAAACAGGCATTCGCCCGTCCGGAATTCGCGGACTGGGCAATATCCAATATCGACATGACGATCGTCGCCCAGCGTCCGAAGATTTCGCCGTTCACCGCCGCCATGCGGGAACGGATCGCGTCGGCGCTCGGAATCACGGCGGATCAGGTTTCCATCAAAGGCAAAACAACGGAGGGCATGGGATTCTGCGGACGCGGCGAAGGCATCGAAGCGTATGCGGCGGTCCTGCTCGAAAGAAAGTGAGAAAAGTAGTATGATCGAAGAAGAAATCCGGCAGATTCTGCTTGACCTCGGCGAGGATCCCGAACGCGAAGGACTCGTCAAAACTCCGGAACGCGTCCGGAAAAGTCTTCAGTTCCTGACCCGCGGATACAAACAGGACATCAACGCGGTCATCAACGGCGCGATCTTCAACGAGGATTGCGACGATATGATCATTGTCCGCGACATTGAATTTTACAGCATGTGCGAACATCACATGCTTCCGTTTTTCGGCAAATGCCACATCGGCTACGTTCCGAACGGCAAAGTATTCGGCGTCAGCAAGCTGGCGCGTCTGGTGGACGTATTCGCCCGACGCCTTCAGATTCAGGAGCGCATGACCCGGCAGATCGCCGCGCAGATCATGGAAAGCATCGCGCCGGAAGGCGTCGGCGTGGTGGTCGAAGCCCAGCACCTCTGCATGCTGATGCGCGGAGTCGAAAAACAGAATTCCGTGATGAAAACCTCCTGCATGCTCGGCAGTTTCCGCCGCGAACAGGCGACCCGGCTGGAATTTCTCAACCTCATCAAAAAGGGATAAATCATGCGGCTTCTGATCCAGCGCGCGGCAAAAGGCTCCGTCTCCATCGGCGGAGAAACCGTCGGCAGAACGGGAAAAGGACTCGTTGTCCTGGTCGGCGTAACGCATACCGACACCGAAGCCGATGCGGAGTATCTGGCGAACAAGTGCGTCAATCTGCGCATTTTCACGGATGAGAACGACAAAATGAATCTTTCCCTGCTCGACATCGGGGGCGGAATGCTGGCGATCTCGCAGTTCACGCTTTATGGCGACTGCGTCAAAGGCCGGCGGCCGGGATTCGATCTTGCCGCGCGACCGGAACTCGCGGAACCGCTGTATGAAAAATTCGTGGAACTGGTGCGGAACATGGGCGTCCCCGTGGAAACCGGACGCTTCGGAGCGGATATGATGGTGGAAATCCACAACGACGGTCCCGTCACCTTTCTTCTGGAGAGCAAACCGAAATGAGACGGATTGTCATACTGGGATCCACGGGGTCGGTCGGGGAAAACGCGGTGCGCGTAGCCGCCGCCCTGCACGACCGGATCCGGGTCGTCGGCGTAGTCGGCAACCGCAACACGAAACGCCTCGCGGAACAGGCGGCGCTGCTGAACTGCGAATTTGCGGCAACGGGAAATCCCGTCATGCTTGATGATCTCGCGTCGCGCGTACCGGACACCTGCCGGGCATACGCCGGAACGGAAAAGATCGCGGAACTGATTCAGTCGGACCGCGTGGACATGATCCTGTGCGCCATTGTCGGAACCGCCGGTTTTCCGCTCGTTCTGGCTGCGATCGATGCAGGAAAGGAAATCGCTCTCGCCAGCAAGGAAGTTCTGGTCATGGCGGGAACCATCGTCATGGAGGCGGTCCGGCAGAAAAATATCCGGTTAATTCCGGTGGACAGCGAACACAGCGCCATTTTCCAGTGTCTGCAAGGACACGGATCCGTGCGCAGCGTGATCCTGACCGCGAGCGGAGGACCGTTCCGCCGCTCAACGCCGGAGGAACTTGCGCGCGTGACCTGCGCCGAAGCGCTGAAGCATCCGACCTGGAACATGGGGCCGAAAGTCACCATTGATTCCGCAACGCTGATGAACAAAGCGCTGGAAATGGTTGAAGCGCACCACCTGTTTCAGGCGGACGCGGACCATATCGGAGTGCTGGTGCATCCGCAGTCGATCGTGCATTCGATGGTGGAATTCACGGACGGTGCATTTCTGGCGCATATGAGCGTGCCGGATATGCGGTTTCCGATCCAGTATGCATTCACCTGGCCGGAACGCTGTGACGGCGGACTGGAACGTCTGGACCTGACCGCGCTTTCCGGGCTCACGTTCGAAAAACCGGACACCGGACGGTTCCCCTCGCTTCTGTATGCCGCGGAAGCGATCCGGCTCGGCGGAACGGCGGGAGCCGTGATGAACGCGGCAAATGAAATCGCCGTGGAGCGGTTCTCAAAAGGCGGAATCGGATTTACAAAAATTTTTGATATTGTGGAACGGACAATGGGAAAGTTTGCAGAAGCGGGTCCCGCGGGGATGGACGCAATTCTGGAAGCGGACCGTAATTCACGCGCATACGCGCGTCAGCTGTAAAGGAGTTTGAAATGGATATCGGACATATTCTGACGATTATCGGATCGGCGGTCTTCATGATCTTTTTCTTCGGACTGTGCATCTTCGTACACGAACTCGGTCACTTTCTCGTCGCCAAATGGCGCGGATTCCATGTGATCGCGTTTTCAATCGGATTCCGCAAAATCTGGAGCCGCACCTACAAAGGCGTGGAATACCGCATCGGCTGGATCCCGTTCGGCGGTTACGTCGACATCCCGCAGATCGACTCCGCTGAGCCGCCGAAAGACGAGCACGGCAATCCCCTGCCGAAAGGAAAACCGGTCGACCGGATACTTGCCGCCGTCGCCGGACCGCTCTGCAACATCATTTTCGGTTTCTTCCTCGCGATCTTCGTCTGGATCGGCGGAGTTCCGCAGGAAACCCCGAAACTCGCTCAGATCGAAGTGGCAAGCATTGAACAGGACAGTCCCGAATACCGCGCCGGACTCCGGGAGGGCGACAAAATCGTCAGACTCAACGGCAAGACATTCAACAATACCTGGCGCGAATTCGTGACGGAAATCCTCACGGTCATCGGCGACGTGACGCTTGACGTGGAACGCAACGGCAAAATCATTCAGATAACTTACCGTCCCGTCGTCAACAAAGCGGTCAGCCCCGTGGATGAGATCGCCTATCCGTTCTTCCGTCCGCAGCTTCCGCTGCGTCTCTACCCGAAAGCCGGATCACCCGCGGCAAAAGCCGGAATCCAGCCGGGCGACGAAGTGATCGCCGCCAACGGGAAAAAGATTTCCGATTTCGACGATCTCAATCTTTTCCTTTCCCTGAATTCCGACAAGCCGTTCCGCCTCACGGTCAAACGCGACGGCAAGACTGTGGACGTTGCAGAGATCGTCCCGGAACCGTTGACAATCGAAGGCAAAAGCGGCGTATACCGTCTTGGCTTCACATTCAAACCCGACAGCAGACAACTGAAAGTGGAAAGCGTTTCCGCCGGAATGCCGGCGGCGGAAGCCGGTCTCCGACCGGGGGATCTTATCATCGCCTCCAATGGAAAAACGATCGACAACCCGTCCGGCTTCTCCGCCACGCTCTCCGCAGAACCCGTGAAACTGACGGTCAAACGTGACGGCAAAGAACTGGAAATGACGCTGACTCCGCAATTTCTGAAATTCAGCGACATCGGCGTAGAATTCGTCTATCTGACCCACCCGACGCCGTGGCAGCAATTCACTTATGTGATCGACATGTCTGTGAAATCCCTGCGGAGTCTCGGAGTCAGCCTCGGCAACTCGCTCGGACTCACAAAGGCGCACACCACGATCAAACCGAGTCATCTGAACGGCCCGATCGGGATCGGGCGCGTCCTTTACATTTCGGTCTATCGCGGCTCCATCGTGCAGGGTCTCAGCCTTGTGGTGCTGGTATCGTTCAGCCTCGGACTCTTCAATCTCCTGCCGATTCCCGTACTGGACGGCGGGCATATCCTGCTAGCGGTGCTGGAACTGATCTTCCGCCGTCCGGTCTCGCCGAAAGTGCTTCATCCGATCATGATGGGATTTGTCGGTCTGCTGATTGCGTTCATGCTGTACGTCTCGTTTTACGACGTCCGCCGCGTGATCGGCTCAATCGCTCCGGATATGATCGGCATTTCCACCGAAACAGCCAAACCCGCCACGGAGAAGCAGAATGACGCCGCGCAAAACCCGGAAAATTAATGTCGGTCCCGTTGCGATCGGCGGCGGCGCGCCCGTCTCGCTTCAGTCGATGACCAACACCTGCACCGCCGATCCCGCCGCCACGCTGGAGCAAATCCGGCAACTGGCAAGTGCGGGGTGCGACATCATCCGCTGCGCCGTCCCGGACGAGGCGGCGCTCCGCGCCCTGCCGGAAATCCTTGCAGGCTCCCCCATTCCCGTGATCGCAGACATCCATTTCGATTACCGTCTGGCACTCGGCGCGATCAAAGCGGGAATCCACGGAATCCGCATCAATCCGGGCAATATCGGATCGCCGGACCGTGTCCGCGCGGTTGCCGAAGCCGCCGGGGAAGCGGGAATTCCGATCCGCGTGGGTGCCAACTCCGGCAGTCTCCCGAAAGGACTTTACGACTCCCGGTTGGCGTCCGGTCTCTCCCCGCGCGACGCAATGGCGCAATCCCTGGCGGAAGCCGCTTTGGAGCAGGTCACGCTGCTGGAACAGTACGGTTTCCGCCAGATCAAAGTATCGCTCAAATCCAGTTCCGTGGTCTCGACGGTCGACGCCTGCCGCCGTTTTGCGGAAATCAGCGACATTCCCCTGCACATCGGCATTACGGAAGCGGGGATCCCTGCCTCCGGAATCATCAAATCCGCAGTCGGAATCGGCGCTCTTCTGATGGAGGGAATCGGCGAAACGATGCGGGTCAGCCTGACCGCCGATCCGGTCGAAGAAATCCGTGCCGGACTGAGGATCCTCGAAGCCGCCGGACTGCGCAGGGCGGAACCGGAAATCGTTTCGTGCCCCACCTGCGGCAGAACCCGGATCGACCTGACGCGTCTTGCCACGGAAGTGTACGATCATGTGGAACGCCTGAAACAAAGCGGAAAACGGATCAATCTCCGTAAAATCGCCGTCATGGGATGCGTCGTGAACGGACCCGGCGAAGCACACGATGCGGACATCGGGCTTGCCGGCGGCGACGGCAAAGCGGTTCTGTTCCGTTCCGGTACGGTCATTGCCACACTTCCCGAACAGGAAGCTCTGGAACAGTTGAAAAACGAGATCGGCAAACACGCCGTCTGACGATTCAGGGACGAAACGAAAACTCGCAGCCGCAGTAATTCTGCCGGTAAAGCTCCAGCTCCCGGCTGAGTTCAAGCGAACGTTTGAAGCCGTCCTGCTTCTTGAAATTATAAGCCTCGAAATGCGGATGCACTTCCGCGATGCGGAAGATCAGCGCCGAATTCTTATGCGGACTGACGGTCAGCGTCGTCGCGAAACTCATTCCAAGTTCCGCGGCTTTCCGCGCGGTGCGTCCGAGCGAAAAATCAAAACACGCGGAACAGCGGAGTCCCCGCTCCGGCTGAGCCGCGTACTCTTCCACCTGCGCAACATGCGCCAGCCATGCCTCGTGATCATATTCATCCACAAGCACATCCAGCTGAAACGCTCCGGCGAGTTTGCAGACGGCATCCAGCCGTTTCCCGAACTCCTCTTTCGTGTTGATATTGGAGTTGGAGAAATAAAGCACGAACTCCCGTTCTTCCGCGAACAGACGTTCCACACATCCGGACGCGCAGGGAGCACAACAGGTATGCAGCAGCAGTTTTGACATTACAGCAAACGGGCGGCCGGTATTCCGACCGCCCTCCTTCCGGGTCCGATCAATTCTGCGCGATGGCGGGAACAGTCGGAGCGGCGCGGAGCGCAAGATCCTTGTCGATAAAGAGCAAAGCCTCTTTCGACGATCCGGCGAACTCGTACTTGTCAATAATCTGCTGAACGCTCTTCTCTTCCTGCACCTGCTCGGTCACGAAGAAATTCAGGAACGTCATCGTGGCGTAGTTGTTGTTTTTCGCCGCGAGAGCGCAGAGCTGATTGATCCGTCCCGTCACAATGCGTTCATGCTTGAGAGCGAGCTCAAACGCCTCTTTCGCCGATTTGACTTTGGTGGCGACCTTGTCAATCGCGCCGAGCGTGATCTCCGCTTCCTGGTCGTTGAGATAGTTGTAGAAGATGTTCGCATGGATAAGTTCTTCATCCACCTGCATCCGCATCCAATGGGCGGCTCCGGGCAGTTTCAGGCGCTCCAGTCCGGCGGCGAGTCCGAGATAGATGTACGAAGAATACATCTCGAAGACCATCTGTTCATTGATTGCTTTCGCGAGTTCCTTACTGATCATGACAGTACTCCTTCTTTTTATTTTATCTGATTGACAGAATAATGCCAGAATCCGACGTCATGAAACGTATCGAACTTACATCCGGCATTTCTGATATGACCGACTTTCTGGAAATTCATCTTTTCATGAAACCGTATGCTTCCGGCATTGTCCATCGTGATAACGGCGATCAGCCCGGTCAAAGCCGGATGTTTCCGCACCGTCCGGATGATGAGTTCGTAATAAAGGTCTTTTCCAAGCCCCCGGTTCAGCTGTTCGGGAGCAAGATAGATCGTCGTTTCCGCAACCCGGTATGCGGATGCCTGACGGAACGGTGCGGAATAGGCGAGCCCGACAATCCCGTTTCCATTCTCTTTCTCTTCCGCAACAAGGAACACATAGTCTTTGACGATATGTTCGTATTTTTCTCTCATCTCCTCCGGCGTCATCTCCTTTTCCATGAAATTCGCGGTGGAGTTGCGGATATAATAATTGTAAATTTCCGCGATCCGTTTCAGATCGGCCGGAACAGCCTGACGTATAATAAGCATGATTCCCCTCCTTCAGGTAAATTACTGTGCAAGCGTAATATAAACTGAAATCGGGAAAGAAGCAAGGGGAAAAAGCTAAAATAAAGTAAAAGACAGCATAAATATCTTACAAAACGAACTCAATTTCATTCCTGTAAAAATGTGAAATCCGGGAAAAACGCACAGCGTCCTTCCCGGAAAACTGCTCAGCTGTGCAGATACAGAATATGGGAACAGTTGTCGCAGAGCGTCAGAACGCCTTTTTTTGCATTGTTGATCGTCTGCGGCGGAACCTTGAGACGACAGAAGCTGCAAACGCCCTGATTGATCATAGCGACAGGTTCCCCTTTCCCGCCTTCCAGCAGACGGTGGTAAACCGACAGGGTCTGCGTATCAATTTTGGATTCGTATGCCTTGCGGAGCTTGAGTTTTTCGCCGATGTCCTCTTCCAGTTCCTGCTTCAACTCCACAAGATCCGCCATTTCGGCTTTTACGCTCTTCTGCGTAACGGCAAGCTCTTTTTCCGCCGCCGCTATCCCCTGCTGTGCGCTTTCCGCCTGATCCAGCAATTCAAGGATTTTAGTCTCTATATCGGAAACGGCATTTTTTTTCGCTTCGATATCCGCCATCATCGCCTGATATTCGTTGTTCTTCTTGACCATTGCCGACTGCGTCAGCAGCTTGCGCGACGCCTCGTTGAGCTTTTCGATCTCGCCCTCATTTTCCTTGATGGCGCGTTCGATCCGGCGCAACCCGTCTTTTGCGACTTCGACATCCGAAACGGCGTCCTTTACCAGAGAGTCCAACCGTTTTTTTTCGGAAGGAATCGTATCAATCCGCAAGTTAAGGTTCCGTATTTTCAGGTCCAGATCCTGAAGAGCGAGCAAATCCGTAATCCATTCATTCATGCTGCTTCATCCTTCCGTTTACAGTACGCTACACAATAACCGCAAATAAAGAAAATTCAACCGGCGGAATAAAAAAAGCGGGAAAATCCCGCGGGAAAAACGGAAACCGGCGGAATTCCACCGGTTTCCGTAATATTCCGGCAACGGAGCTTACGCAAAGAATTTGCCGATCTTCTCTGCGACGGCTTCCGGTGTAAACCCGAATTTTTCCGCCAGGACCTTGTACGGAGCGGAAGCACCGAAATGATCCAGTCCGATACAAAGTCCGTTGTTTCCGGCGAAACGCTCCCAGCCGAATGTGCTTCCGGCTTCGATCGTCACGCGCTTTTCGCAGGCGGGCGGAAGAACGCTGTCGCGGTATTCCTGATTCTGTGCGAGGAAAAGTTCCCGGGACGGCATGGAAACCACGCGGATGCGGCGTCCGGTCTCACGCAGAATATGCGCCGCGCCAAGCGCGGTATTGACCTCGGATCCGGTCGCAATGAGGATCGTGTCATACGCGGAATCCTCGGAAACGACGTACGCACCCTTTGAAACATCGACTTTTGCCGCGGTCTCTTCGTCATACGGTGCAATATCCTGACGGGTCAGAATCAGGGCGACCGGCGTTTTCGACTGTACCGCATACGCCCAGGCATGGGCGACTTCGTGCGCTTCCGCCGGACGGATCACCGTCATGCCGGGAATCGTGCGGAGCATGGCAAGCTGTTCAACCGGCTCATGAGTCGGTCCATCCTCGCCCACATAGAAAGAGTCGTGGGTAAACACATAGATCGAACGGAGCTTCTGAAGAGCCGCAAGACGGATGCCCGGTTTCATGAAATCGGAGAATACAAAGAACGTGGACGTATACGGAATGCAGCCGCCGTAAACCGCCATACCGTTGGCAATCACGCTCATGGCAAGTTCGCGGACACCGAAATGGAAATTGCGTCCGGCATAATTTTCCGCAGAGAAGTCCCCGCCGTTCTTGATCTCGGTCTTGGTGGAGGGCGCAAGATCCGCCGCTCCGCCGTAAAGCGCGGGCACCAGTTCGGCGACCTTCTGAAGAACCGCGCCGCCCGACGCACGCGTCGCAACCGGCTTGTCCACCGGAACAACGGCCAACAGCTGTTCCAGAATGTTTCCGGGAACTTTGCAAGAGAGCATATCGGAGATCAGAGCCGCCTTGTCGGGATTCGCCTCCACGAATTTCTGGAATTCCGCATCCCATTTTGCTGCTTCGGCTTCCAGTTCCGCCACACGCGCATCAACCATTTCACGCACTTCCTGCGGAATATGGAACGGCTCCGGCGGGAAACCGAGCGCGGCTTTCGCCCCGGCGACATCGTCGGCTCCCAGAGGTTCGCCGTGGGATTTGGCGGAACCGGCTTTGGAAGGAGACCCGAATCCGATCACGGTTTTGCAATCGACGAAAGTCGGCCGGCCGTCGGAAGCCTGCGCTTCTTCCATGCCTTTCAGCACCTGTGCCGTGTCGTTGGCGTTGTCAATCCGGACCACACGCCAGCCGTAAGCCTCGAAGCGCTTGGCGACGTTCTCGGTAAAGGCGAGTCCGGTGGAGCCTTCGATGCTGATGCTGTTGTCATCATAAAACACCACAAGATTATCCAGTTTGAGGTGTCCGGCAAGAGAAGCGGCCTCGTGCGTGATGCCTTCCATCATGCAGCCGTCGCCGGCGATCACATAAACTTTCCGGTCGAGCAGCCCCGTTTTGTCAAGTCCGGTCACGGCGGCGAAATGTTTTCCGGCGGCAGCCATGCCGACCGCGGAAGCGAACCCCGTTCCGAGCGGTCCGGTCGTGACTTCGACCCCCTTGGTATGTCCATATTCCGGATGACCGGGAGTGAGGCTGTCCCACTGGCGGAAGCTCTGAAGATCTTCCATCGTCAACCCGTAGCCGAAAAGATGAAGCAGACTGTAAATCAGCATGGAGCCGTGTCCGGCGGAGAGGACAAAGCGATCGCGTCCGAGCCAGTTCGGGTTCTTCGGATTGTGCTTGAGGAACTGATACCAGAGGGTAAACGCGACGTCAGCCGTGCCCATCGGCATACCCGGATGACCCGATTTTGCTTTCTGCACCCCGTCCGCCGAAAGCAGTCTCACGGTATCCGCCGCGAGCTTGAGAGATTTCAAGTCTGACATTTTCACTCCTTTAATTGGTTTTCCGTTTGATTTTTTCCAAAAACAAGATATAATCCCAGTATGTAATATACACCTTAAAATCAGGATTTAAAGCTCATGGAGAACGAAAGATTCATCACGTCCACTTTAAATAAGAAAGACGTGGAGGCGGAAACCACGCTCCGCCCGCAGACCTTCGGGTCGTTTCCCGGACAGACCAAAACCAAGGACCGGCTGGAAATTTATGTGGCGGCCGCCAAAAACCGCTCCGAACCGCTCGGTCATCTGCTCCTCAGCGGACCGCCGGGACTCGGCAAAACGACACTCGCCTACATCATCGCCAACGAAAAAGGCGCGAACATCAAGACCTCAAGCGGTCCCGTCATCGAAAAACCGGGCGATCTCGCCGGACTGCTCACCTCGCTGGAAAAAGGCGATATTCTGTTCATCGACGAAATCCACCGTCTGAACACCGCCGTTGAAGAATACCTGTACAGCGCGATGGAAGATTTCTTCATCGACATCATGATCGACCAGGGCCCCGGCGCCCGCTCGGTCCGCCTGACAATTCCCGAATTCACCCTGATCGGCGCAACCACGCGGCAGGGGCTGCTCTCCGCTCCGCTGCGCTCCCGCTTCGAACTCTCGCTCCGGCTCGACTATTACAGCTCTGAAGAACTGCGGGACATCGTTCTGCGCTCCGCGGGAATCCTCAACGTCACGATCGACCCCGAAGGCGCATTTGAGATCGCACGCCGCAGCCGCGGCACTCCCCGAATCGCCAACAATCTGCTCCGCTGGACACGCGACTACGCACAGGTCAAGGGAACCGGACACATCACCCACGAACTCGCCGCAGCCGCGCTCACCATGCTCGACATCGACGACAGCGGACTGGATGAGATGGACAAACGCATTCTGGAGATGATCATGGTCAACTTCAAGGGCGGACCGGTCGGGCTGAACTCGCTTTCGGTCGCCGTCGGCGAAGAAGCCGACACCATTGAGGATGTTTACGAACCGTACCTGATCCAGGAAGGCTACATGATGCGGACTCCGCAGGGACGGATCGTCTCGGAAAAATCCTGGCAGATGTTCGGACTCAAACCGCCGCTCTACCCGAACGGCGTCCGCCGCGGCTCCCGCCGTCTCTCCGACGGTCAGGACGAACTGCCGTTTTAATTCAAAAGGACTGTTGTTATGGACACAATCACATTGGAACCCGTCACGACGCCGGAAGAATATCCGGTGCTTCTCCGGCTCGCCCGTGAAATCTGGGCGATCACCTACAACGACATTCTCTCCCCGGAACAGATCGAATACATGCTGAATATGATGTATGCGCCGGAAGTCGTGGAAAAAGAACGGAGCGAAGGAGTCGTTTTTGAACTGGTCAAAAACGCAGGAACTCCTGTCGGTTTTCTCTCCTACGGACCGTACGCGCCGGGAAAAATGAAACTCCACAAGCTCTATCTCTCCACCTCCTGCCACGGCAAAGGGATCGGCTCCCGGATGCTCTCCCATGCAAAGGAAGCCGCAAAACGCCTCGGAGCCGGGGAACTTCTGCTGAACGTCAACAAAAACAATGCACGCGCGATCAAAGCATACAAACGGAACGGATTCTCTCTGATCCGGGAGGAAAAGAATCCGATCGGCAACGGCTTTTTCATGGACGACTATGTTTTTGGAATAAAATTATAACCCGTTCCGCTTCCGGCACTTGACATTCCGGGAAAAAGATGCTATTTTGTGGAAATACATAACCGCAGAGCAGTATCAGCGAGGAAAAATCATGACAGTGAAGAAGTGGGCAAGGCAGAAATATGTCTATATCTATTCCAAAATCCTGAAGGAAAAAGCGCCCGCGGAATACATTGCCAGAGGATGGGCGATCGGGATGTTTTACGGCTGCCTGATTCCGTTCGGTCTCCAGCTGATCTGTTCCATCCCCACCGCCTTTCTGCTGAAAGGCAGCAAGATCGGAGCTACGTTGGGTACTCTGCTGACCAATCATTTCACGATCTTTATCCTCTATCCCGCGCAATGCTATCTGGGAAGTCTGATCCTCCGGAGTCATCTGAGCTACACCAAAATCGAAGAGGCAATGAGCGATGTTCTGAAACATCAGGACTGGAAGACTCTGTTCTCTCTGGGCGGCGATCTGATCGCGGCGTTCTTCCTCGGCGCGGCGATTCTGACCGCCGTCATGACACCGCTGACCTATTTCGGCGTTCTTCATCTCGTCCGGCGTTACCGGGCGATAAAAGAGAAAAAGAAACTCCTCCGGGAAGCCGCAAAAGCACGATGAACGCGGAAGAGCTGAAACAGGAACTCATCCGGCGCTTTACCGGCATTGACAATGCGGAACAGGAAGCCGGCTGGATCGTCTCCCGTGCAACAGCGATCCCCGTCATGGAGTTTTTCTTCCGGAAACAGCCGTTGGAAGAGAATGAGATCCGTCAGGCGCAGGCAATGGCGGACCGCCGGATCGCAGGCGAACCGCTCCAGTACATTCTCGGCGATGAGTATTTCGGCGAACTGCTTCTGAAAGTCGGTCCCGGCTGTCTGATTCCCCGTCCGGAAACCTTGGGAATTGTGGAAACTCTGCTCCCTCAGATCCCGCGGAACGGAACGTTCTGTGAACTCGGCGTCGGTTCCGGCGCGATCTCCCTTTCCATCGCGTATGCACGCGACGACGTGAAAGTCTTCGGCTCCGAACTCTCCCCGGATGCTCTCCGCTGGGCGGAACGGAATCTTGCCGCCTACGGATTTCCGAACGTGGAATTCCGTCCGGGCTCGCTGTTTGAACCGTTTGCCGGAATGCTGTTTGACACCGTTGCGGCAAACCTGCCCTATATTCCACACCGGGAAAAACCGAATCTCCAGCGGGAAGTCCGGGATTTTGAACCGGAAATCGCCTTGTTCGCCGATGATGAGGGAACCGCACTGATCCGTCAGGCTCTCCGGGAACTGGAAACCTTTCTGAAACCGGAAGGCACGGCGATGTTTGAAATGGGGTCCGAACAGACCCGCCCTATGGCGGAATTCGCCGCCGCCCTCCCCTTCCTTTCCGAGGCGATGATCCTGTCGGACTGCTTCGGCGTCCCGCGTTTTCTGTTCGTCAAACGGTCCGCTCAGGAAATGCGGATGCGGTAAATCTTCGGAATCAGATATTTCAGGACAGCTGCCGCCGGAACGGCAAGGATCATTCCGGTGATTCCGCCGAGAAGACCGCCCAGCAGAACCACGATGATCGTCTCCAGCGTCGTCAGCCCGATCGCTCCGCCGACCAGAGTCGGATAAAGAAACAGCTGCTCCAGCACGCCGTTGATCAGGAGATAAGTAACGCCGACTCCGATCAGCGTCACCAGCAGATGCGTTTCACAGAAAGCGAGACAAATGGAAAACGTCAGCGCAAAACTGGCAACAGGTCCGATGAACGGAAGAAGAATCGTCATTCCCGCCACCACAGCAAGCGGAATCGCATACGGAACGGAAAAGACGGAAAACAGAATCGTATAAAGCGCCGTTTCGATCAGGATGATCGAAAGATAGCCGCGCACCCAGCGGTTGAACATCAGCCCGATGGAATTGATGATCTCCGCCGCCTCTTTCCGCACGCGGTCCGAAGTATCCGGCATCCATGGGGAATTGAAGATCGTCTGCACGCACCACTTGCCGACATCCGATTTCTCCTCATCGGCGTCGAACGACGCCATTTTCAGAACAAAAAAGAAGAAAAAGAAGAAAAACAGCAGCAGATCAAACGCAAACGTCCCGATCCGCGATGCAATACCGAACAGCGCACTGAGGATCCCTTTTCCTTTCGTAAATGCGAACAGAGCCACATCCGAACGGTTTTCCGTCACATACGCGCGAACCTGCGGACGCAGCCTGCGCAGAAAATCACGGAAGGAAAAATCGCTCTCCGTCTCTGTCTGCGCCATTGCCGGAGCGGAAGAATGCTCCTCCATCCAGCCGGAAAACCGGATCTCCGCCTGTTTCAGCGTCTTGCTTTCCGACGCCCATTCATTGACTGCGCGTCCGGCATTGATCGCCGCCGGAATAATCAGACGGACGGACAGCAGACCAATCAGCACCAGCGCACCCGCAAGGGTCACGAACATCGCCGTCGTGGAGCGGAGCACCACCGCTTCCCGTTTCGCCCGGCGCTCTTCCGCCGCATCCGGAACACGGGTTGAACGGCTCAGCTTCCGCCGGAGCGCCGTCAGCGGGGAAAACAGACGTGCAATCCGCGCTCCCGCCCGCTGAACAGCCGCGGACCGGAATACTCTCCGCTCAAAGAATTTTTCCAGCGGCAGAAAGAAATAGGCGGCGATGATCCCGAAAATCAGGGATTTCAGATACAGCGCCGTCAGCACAAACAGCAGAATGATCACAAGCGCGGCAATCACGCCGGCTCCGGAACGGAAAAGACCGGTTTTCTTTGCGGATTCCATCTGTCCTCTCCCGGTTCAGGGGTTACAGGTTCTTCGGGACGGCCGCCGTGATCGCAAGGATCTGCGGCAGCAGCTGTTTCTTGCGGCTCAGCACGCCCGGCAAACGGAAAATGCCGTCCGATCTCTTGCCATACGGCAGCGCCCGGATGATCGGAGCGGCTCCCGTGATCAACAGTTCCGAGTTGCCCCGGACCGGGTCGGTTACAAGCAGCGCAATAAAATCGAGTCCCTCTTTCGCCAGAATGCCGTTCATATCGTTCAGCAGTTCGTCACGGCGGCGGTGCAGAAGCTCCAGATTGTTTTCCTCCACCTGGGAAAGAGCGAATTTATAAACATTCTCTTCATAATTCTTGCGGTCGGCGTTGATCACCTCAAGAGACGATTTCACCGCAAGCGGAGAATCGATCTGCATGAGTCCGTTCATCAGCGATCCGCTGTCACATCCGGCAATCTTCTCCAGCCATGTACCGATCGCCCGATCCTGCGCTGTGGTGGTCGGCGACTGATACAGCAGGGTATCGGTAACGAGCCCGCACAGCAGGACACCCGCGATCTCTTTTGTCGGCCGCAATCCCGCGGAACGGTACATTCCGGCAACAAGCGTGCAGGTACTGCCGACGACATCCGCCGTGAACTTGATCGGCTCCATCGTCGGCTTCATGCCGATACGGTGATGATCGACGACTTCGATCACGGGGATCTCCTCCAGTCCGGGGATTCCCTGTGAAATTTCATTATGATCCACCAGAATCATCGAATACGGCGGCGGCGCGGTAAACGCGGTCTGCGGCACAGCCCCCAGCAGTCTGCCGTCGTGATCGCAAACCGGAAACACGTCATCCGGGGAAGCCAGCGCCTGCACCCGCGTTTCGCGCACCATGTCGTCCGGCGCGAAAACGGGAACTTTGCGGTTCAGCGACGCCGCGCAGACCGGCGAACTGAATTTCAGCCGCCGGATCACGGTCGCCGAGTCGCAGTTGGTGCGGAGGATCGTCACCTTACGAAACGTCGCAAGCTCAATGACCGACGATTCCACCGGGCAGTTTCCGGTGATGATCAGCAGTTTGATCGGACGCTGAAGGACACGCAAATGGATTTCCGGACGGTCGCCGACAATGATCGCCGGTTCGTTCCTCATCGACGAATCAAGATGGCGATCAAAAAATTCCGGGCTCATCGCAGCGACAAACACATCAAACGTGCGCAAGGCTTCATCCGCCCCGGAATCCCCGGTCAGGCTTTCCGCGTCAAGCACCTTGCGGATCATGGAAATCGACGAGGCAATCGTCCGCCCCGTCAGACTCTGCCCTTCATCCGATCCGATATTCAGCAAATCCGCCAGCAGAGTGAACGGGCTCAGCGTCCCCTGATACACACCGTCCGCATCGACAACCGGCATTGCGGGAACCCCGGTGTCCTTGAGTTTGCGGACAGCATCGAACAGCGACAGTTCCGACGACACTCTCGGATAATCCGTCTTCATGATGTCGGTCATGCGCAGATAAACATCATTCCGGCTCTGCGGCGGCGGAAGATTGAAATGCCGGAACACCCACGCCGCGCGATCCGGCAGAATCCCCGGACAGATCGGAGTGACTTTTTCACATCCCAACGCCCGTTTCAGCGCGGCAAGAGCATACGCGGACATGATACTGTCCACATCCGGATTCCGATGTCCGGAGATCAGGACGGGACGGTCATAATGCAGAATCGTCGGCAATTCCATCGGGGAACGTCACGCAGGCAGATTGAAGGCGTTGATAATGTCCTGCACCTGTTGCTCCGTGATCGGTTTGAACTCTCCGATCCGCGCGGCAAGACGAATGCAGTTTGCCGTGAAATCCGCCACTTCCAGCCGGTCGAACGCTTCCGTCAGATGCTTGCCGACGGTAAGCACGCCGCAGCTCTCGATAATGACCACCGGCGTCGCAGGAGTGATCTTCGCGACGACGGAAGAGGGATTCTCCATAAACTCTTTACAGGAGACAAACGGAATATCGCGGAGCTGAATATAGCTTTCCGGAATGGTGCGGCTGTCCAGTTCGGTTCCGGTGCAGGCGAACGCCATCACATTCGGGGAACGGGTCATAATGACCGCATGCGCCCAGTCGTTCTTCGCATAAATCTCACGGATCAGCGCCGCCTGGCACGCCGGAGTTTTCCCGGCTTCGCATTTGCCGCCGGAAATCCGGACGACATCCTCAATCCGCAGTGCCAGCGGATCGAATCCGGCAGGCGTAACAAGCAGATCATCGTTTCCGATCTGCGCGGAAAGCACTGCGTTTCCGGTAAACACCAGTCTCTGGCGGTACAGACGGGATGCGAATTTGACGATGCTGTCGCGCAGTTCACATTCCACCGGGGACGCATACGACGGAGCAAACGTTTCCCATGCTGTGCATTTGCCGGCGCCTTCCGGCTTGAGCGGGGCTTTCATTCCCGCCGCCTGAATCTGAATACGGGCGATATAATCAAGGGTTTCGAACCGGGCAAACGCCTGTTCAACCGACTCTCCGCAGACAACCGCGCCGTGATTTTCCATCATCACGCAGTCCGCCCCCTTGGCGAATTCCGCGGAAATAATATCGCCGAGCGTCCTGCTGCCGGGAATATCGTATTTGGAAAACGCGACCTTTCCGCAAATCGCCTCACAGCCGGGGATCAGGCTGGTATCCGGGCATTTTCCCACCAGACTGAACGCGACGAGCGCGGGAGAATGTGCATGAAGAACGGTTTTCGCGTCGGGACGCAGTTTGTAAACCGCGCTGTGGAACGGCAGTTCCACGCTCGGACGGTGTTTGCCGATAATCTCACCATCCGGTTTGACCATCATAATATCATCCGGCCGCAGAGTGCCTTTGTCAACGCCGCTGGGCGTGATCCAGATATTGCCGTCACCGTCCTTGATGGAAATATTACCGCCGGAGGTAGTGGTCATGCCATAATCATAAAGACGCTGGAGGTTGGCTACGAGCAGGTTTCTCGGATGAACATAGTTGCAGGACATAATCGTTTCCTTAATTGTTTCATGTTTTTTGAAAAAGTTACAACGGAAAATATACCGTTGAAATCAGAATATGCAACTTTTTTTTGCAAAATTCCATGCAAAGAACCGAACCGGAGTCCGGTTCTCCGCCGCTTCCGCATTGGTCACAACGCGGAAATCCCGTAACACGCCACAGTTCGGAAACAGGCAAACGGTCACTCTTCCGCTGCCGGAGAGAATTTGGGATTGACCCGTTCCACCCCGCCGCGTTTCACTCCCGCCGGATAGGGATAAATCGTCGCATTGGTACCGTCTTTCAGCTTCACGCTGATACCTTCCGGAGCGATCCCTTTCTCCCGCCACGCGATGAGTTTTTCCAACGTACCGGGCAAACCGCAGCTGTGCGGTCCGCCGGGATACCAGTAGTAACGGAAAAACTCCTGCAGCTGTTCCATGGACCCGGCTTTTTCCGCACAGCGCTCATAATAATCCAGCGTGGCATGAAACGGCACAACCGAATCCGCCGTTCCCGAAACCATCAGCAGTTTTCCGCCCCGCGCCCGGAATTTGGAAAGATCGGGATTCTCGGCATTCAGATAAACTCCCAGTTTCCGGGTATAGGCATCAATATCTCCGTCAAAATTGATCGCGTTATAATCAATATTTTTCTCCGTCACCCACTGAAACAGATAGCGGTTCCCGGTCGCCGGGAAAATTGAACTGCCCAACGGAACTCCTCCGAAAATGCGTTCTCCTTTGGAATTCTTCGGACCGTCAAAAATCTTCTTCAGGATTTCCGCATGCTTATCCGTCAGCGTCGGGTCTTTCTTCCGCGCCAATGCAATTACGGCTTCGATATCCTGCATGGTACAGCGCGGATCGGAAATCACTTTCCCGGCATACGGTTTTTTCTCCCGCGCAGCGAAATATTCCACTGCCGCCGCTATCAGATTCTGATCCTGTTCCTTGGTCAGACGGCACTGTCCGACCAGTTGGTAATTCCAGAGGAAGTACGCGTGGAGCGGCGTGCGGCAGTGCGCCGGAACGCCTGCGCCAATGCCGTCATAATCTTCCGGATAACGCTGAGCCTCCTGCAAAGCCTGCTGTCCTCCGGTGGAATGTCCAAGGAAGTAGGAATACGTTGGCGGCTTTCCGTAAAACGCCGTAATAACCTGCTTTGCCGCAACGGTCATCAGATGCGTGGAACGGAAGCCGAAATCCTTCCAGACCTCCGGATTGCCGATGCCGATATCCGGAGCGGGCGCCGTTCCCATATCAGTCGTGGCGCTTGCGCACCCCATCTTGATTCCACCGACAAAACCATCCGGATCAATATGCCCGCCGGCGCCGCCGTTTCCGCGTCCGACAAAACGGCCATTCCATTTGTCACGCTCCGGCAGCCAGATCTCCACATTGGCACACGCTCCTTTGGCGGGCATGAGCACCAGCTTCACAATGACACGCGACGGCACTTTCGTGATCTTCCGGTCCCATTTGTCAATATGATAAGGACGCGTAATCCGCTTTACCGACAATATTCTGCCATTCTCCAGTTTCAGATCGCGAATCGCCTGCAAATCATCCGCTCTGGTGACAGAGCTGCAAAACAAACTGCCGAACAAGGCGGCGATCAGCGGTTTCATCATAATCAATTCTCCTGTTTATTATTATGGTTTGACAAAAGAACTTTATCACATAAATTCAGATTTTCAAACATTACTTTGAAAATAAAAGCCGGTAACTTCCCCGGTCGTTTTGGAGCGACAGGGGAAAACGGAAAACCGTCCGCCGAAATTTTCACTATTTTCAGCGGAAAACATTTGATTTTTCCGGAAAACGGTCTATTGTTACATCCTTGAATGGTGTCATCCAAATGACTGAACAGAGAACCGGAAAACAACTGAAATCGGGTAATTATGAAAACAATGTCCGTAAACGTGCTCGTCGGCATCCAGTGGGGCGACGAAGGTAAAGGAAAAATCATCGATGTTCTTACGCGCGACGCCGATATGGTCGTTCGCTTCCAGGGCGGCAACAATGCCGGCCATACCGTGGAAAACGGTCCCGAAAAATATGTACTCCACCTGATCCCTTCCGGTATCCTCAGAAGCGAAGTCATCAACGTGATCGGCAACGGCGTCGTCGTTGATCCGCTCGCGCTGATGAAAGAGATGAAAGCCCTTGAGGACCGCGGTGTCAGCGTTGCAAACGTTCAGCTCAGCGACCGCTGCCAGCTCATCATGCCGTGGCACAAGCTCCTCGACGCCTACAACGAATCCAAAGCCTCCAAAGAGAAAAAGATCGGCACGACTCTCCGCGGAATCGGTCCCGCATACACCTCCAAAGCAATCCGCACCGGACTCCGCGCCTGCGAAATTCTGGATATCGACCGCTTCAAACAGCACTTCTCCGAAGAAGCGGAAGCCTATAATCAACTCTATGTCCCGCAGGGTGCAGCCCGGCTCGACATCGAAACAGCCTGGAAGGAACTTCTGCCCGCCCTCGAATACGTCAAACCGTATATCACCGACACCGTGGACAGCATCAACAAGGCGCGTCTCGACGGCAAGCGTATCCTTCTGGAAGGAGCACAGGGCGCGTTTCTTGACATCGATCACGGCACTTATCCGTTCGTCACCAGCAGCAACACGACTTCCGGCGGAGCCTGCACCGGGTCCGGACTCTCCCCGCGCGCCATTACCGGCGTCTGGGGTGTCATCAAGGCATACACGACCCGCGTCGGTGAAGGTCCTTTCCCGACCGAACTGTTCGATGAACAGGGTGATTTTCTCCGCAATCAGGGCGGTGAATTCGGCGCAACGACCGGACGTCCCCGCCGTTGCGGCTGGTTCGACGTCGTCGCATGCCGCCACAGCTGCATGATCAATGGAGTCGATTATCTCGCAGTCACCAAACTCGACGTTCTCGACGGTCTCAAGGAAGTCAAGATCTGCACCGGTTACAAAATCGGCGACAAGGTCTACGATACATTCCCGGCGGACAGCGCCCTGCTCGACAAGGTCGAACCGGTCTATGAATCTCTCCCCGGCTGGAGTGAATCCACTGCGAACGCGACCTCGTTCGACGAACTCCCCGCCAATGCGCAGGCATACCTCCGCCGTATGGAAAAGGAAGTCCGCGCCAAAGTCGGAATCGTCTCCGTCGGTCCGAAAAGAAATCAGACTTTTGAAGTAAAATAAACCCATACGAATATCATGCCGTGCGGCGATTCCGCACGGCGTTCACAACCCCGTACCGGGAAGATGGTTTGAAAAGGGATGCCGCTGATTCATGATAAAAGATTGACCGAAACACCTCCGGCGCTTGCCGTTCTCCGGTCTTTTTTTTCGCGTTTTGACCTGATGCAGCTCATTCCGATGACCGTTCTCCTGCTGACGGGGCTTCTTTTTATCTACGGAACCGGACAGCAGATCGGCGGATTCTACGCGGAACTGTGGGGACGGCAGGTGGTCTGGATCGGAATCGGCGCGGCGCTTTGGCTTACGCTTTCCCTGTTCGATTACCGGAATTACGGTCTGCTTGCGCTCTGCCTCTACCCCGTCGGACTCTTTTTGCTGATCTATGTTCTGTTCGCCGGAGTGAAGCTGTACGGTGCGCGGCGCTGGCTCGATATTGCCGGGATCAGCGTTCAGCCGTCCGAAATTGCCAAACTGCTGACCATTGTACTTGCTGCATGGCTCTTTTCCCTGGAACAATTCCGCCTCACCCGCTGGCGTTCCCTCGGCATCCTGTTTCTGCTGGCGGCGGTCCCCGGTTTTCTGATCTTCCGGGAACCGAACCTGAGTACCGCTCTGACGCTCGTATTCGGCGTGTTCGTCGTTGCGTTTGCGGCGGGACTGCGTCTGCGCATGATCCTGATCGGTCTGCTTGTCCTTGCGATCTGCGCTCCGGTCGGCTACTCGATGCTGCGTCCCTACCATAAAGCGCGCATTCATGTGTTTCTGAAACCGGATTCGGATCCGTTGAACAAAGGTTGGAACCAGCGGCAGTCGGAACTGGCAGTGGGCAGCGGCGGGCTGACCGGGAAAGGATTCATGCAGGGAACTCAGAACCAGCTTGGCTATCTGCCGCAAACCGTATCCAATTCGGACTTCATCTTTTCCGTAATCGCGGAAGAAACGGGTTTTCTCGGCTCCGCACTGCTGCTGATCATGTATACGGTGTTGATGATCTCGATCTTCCGGACGGCGCTGATCGCCCCGGATGATTTCGGGCGTTATCTCTGCACGGGGATCGGAGCGGTTCTCGCCCTGCACTCAATCGTCAATATCGGGATGAGCGTCCGCCTGATGCCCGTTACGGGACTTCCTCTTCCGCTGGTCAGTTACGGCGGAACTTTCATGCTCGCCACGATGTCCTGTCTCGGCATCGTGCAGTCCGTTTATGCGAGACGCAACCGGAACCTACAGGAGTGATCATGTACGAAAACGTCAAATTTCTGCCGATGACCCGCCTTGAGATGGAAGCTCTCGGCTGGGATTCCATTGACATTCTTCTCATCACCGGCGACGCCTATGTGGAACACCCGTCGTTCGGAACCGCGGTAATCGGCCGCTATCTGCTCGACAAGGGATTCCGGGTCGGAGTCGCCGCCCAGCCGGACTGGAAAGATCCCGAATCCCTGAAAACCATGGGGCGGCCCAACATCGCCTGCGGCGTCTCATCCGGCAACATGGACTCCATGGTCTGCATCTACACCGTCGGACGCCGCTTCCGCAAGGACGACATGTATTCCCCCGGCGGAGTAACGGGCAAGCGCCCCCCGATGGCATCGGTTGTTTACACCCAGTTGGCGAAATGCGCATTTCCCGGACTCAAAACCGTGCTCGGGGGCGTGGAAGCGAGTCTCCGGCGCGTCGCTCATTACGATTACTGGCAGGACAAAATGCACCCGTCGGTACTCGTCGAAGCCAAAGCCGACATTCTCATTTTCGGCATGGGGGAAACCGCATCGCTCGAAGTCTACACCCGGATCCGTGACGGCAGACCGCTCGACGGCATTCCGGGAACCGCCCGTTTTCTCGGCGGAAATGCGACAAAGGAGTTCGATCCCGCCGGAAGCCTGGAACTGCCCTCTTACGAACGGATCTGTTCCGACAAAGATGCTCTTCTGGAACAGACGATGAAGATTGAAGCGGAAATGAATCCGTGGTGCGGACGCCGTCTGACCCAGCGTTACAACGACCGCCTTCTGGTACTGGAACGTCCGAACCCGCCGCTCTCCCAGGCGGAATTTGACCATGTTTGCGAACTGCCCTACGGCATGGGACCGCACCCGTCCTACAAAGAACCGGTCCCGGCATACGAGTGCGTCAAATTCTCCGTCCCAGCCGTGCGCGGCTGTCCGGGCGGCTGCGCATTCTGCGGCCTCGTTTCGCACCAGACCCGGCACCTCGTCTCCCGCTCTCCGGAATCGGTGATGCGGAGCATTGAACGGCTGAAAAAACTTCCCGGTTTCAACGGAATCGTCAGCGACATCGGCGGCGCGGCGTCCAATGTTTTCGGCAACCGCGTGGCGGACCATACGATGTGCGAAAAATGCCGGCGCGTCTCCTGCATGTGGCCGAAACCGTGCAAAAATTATATCCCCGACGGTTCGACATTGCAGAAACTGCTCCGCACAGCGATGAAATCTCCCGGCATACGCAAAGTGTTCCTGAATTCGGGAATGCGTCTGGATCTCGCTCTGCGCCAGCCGGAATTGACTTTGGAGATCATCCGCAACCATGTATCGGGGCATCTCAAGGTCGCGCCTGAGCACCTTCATCCGAAAGTCCTGAACCTGATGCGGAAAGGGCAGCCCGGCGAACTTGAAGAATTTATGAAAATGTTCGACAGATGCAACAAGGAAACCGGAAAGGAACAGTACCTGATCCCGTTGTTCATCTCCAACTTCCCCGGCTGTACGGAAGCGGAAATGAAAGTCGTGGATGATTTTCTGGAGAAGCACCACTGGAGTCCGCAGCAGGTGCAGGATTACATCCCGCTGCCCATGACCATGGGCGCCGCCATGTATTACAGCGGAAAAAATCCCTATACCGGCGAAACCATCGAAGTCAACCGCGGCCTGCGCGAACGCAGAACGCAGATTCACATGCTGAAAAAGAAACGCGGTTCCAGATACCGCAGTGACAATACTAAAAACAAAGGAGGCAGACAATGGCGCTGAACATCCCCCCCGCATCCGAACCCAAAAGCCAGAAAGACAATTACTGGGACTCTCTGGGCGACAATTACAAAGTCTCCGTGACCGAAAGCGGAACCCTGATCAACACCGAATGGGTCGGCACGGAAGACACCACGGACTACCGTCTGCTGAACCTCTTCGCCCCCGGCTTCTATACGTTTTACACATCCGGGGTCACCTCGTCCATAAAATTCACGCTCTACCGCTATACCGGCTCGTCCGGACTGAAAAAAGTCACGGGATTCTCGCTTTCCAACGGCTCCAAAAACAGCAAGAACCTGCTGCTGGACGCCGGAACTTACTATGTCTGTTATGAAAGCAAATCCTCCAAGAAATCCGTCGGGACCTGGTACAGCACGGACATCGTGGCAGATACATTCACCCGGATCAACACCGCCGATGACGATTACACCAATCTCTCCCCCTCTTACACGGTCCAGCTCCGGAATACGGGAACCGTCATCAACAACGACTGGGTCGGATTCGGCGATTCAATCGACTTCCGCAGGCTGGATCTCGACGTTCCCGGCTCCTACTCGTTCTCGCTTTCCGGACTCACCGCAAAAGCCAAACTGACCATCTACACGGTCGATTCAAAAGGAAAATTGAAAAAACTCACCTCCGTTTCCGGAAAAGCCGAAAAAGTGAGCTTCACCAAGGAAAAGCTCATGAACAGCGGAACCTATTATCTCTCCGTTGAAGCGACCGGATGGAAGAAAGGACAGAATACCGCGTATTCCGTCACCGCCACCGGACAGGCATTCACACAGGGAAATACTCTGGATGACGTCTGGAACACGCTTTCCGACGCATACTGCGTCACTCTTCTCGAATCCGGCACCATCATCAGCAACGAGTGGGTCGGATTCGGCGATACGGTCGACTGGCGACGGATCAACCTGACGGAATCCGGACGTTTCTCGTTCTATATCGACAACGTCAGCGAAAAGGTCAAAATGACCGTTTACAGCATGGATCCCGTCAAGCAGAAACTGAAAAAACTCTCCTCCGTCTCCGTCAGCAAAGGTTACAAGGAATTCAAAAAACCGCTGGAGCTGATCGCCGGGACCTACTACATCTCCGTGGAAGCAAGCAACGCGAAGAAAGGGAAAAACTCATCTTACGACGTCGGCGTCAATGCCACGTTCAACACTCCGCCGCAGAATCCCGGTCTGCCCTCGTTCATCGCCACGGAAATCAATCCGGCGGACGGCGGAATCCGCAACGCAATCATCTCTTATGAAACACAGGAACGGAACTACACCTTCTCCGTTGCCGATGGTCAGACCGGAAATTACGGTTTCATCTTCACCTCCGAAAGTCCGGGCGCTCAAATGATCCTCTACAAATATGATCAGGAGGACAGGACCTACGACATCCATCACATGTTCGCACCCAACGATGCGCTCACGCTGTCACTCGACCGCGGCGACTATCTGATCGAACTGTCGTCGATCTCCGAACTTTCCAAACATCAGGAGTTTTCATCCAGCGTCCTCATTTCGACGCCGTATCTCGCCTCCGCTTCCGATCTTGCCCGTTCCGGCATGACGGATACCCAGCGGAATCTGATGACTCTCGCCTGATTCACGGCTCCCCGGCGGACAAACACGCCTGCCGGGGAGTTCACTTTTCCCGTCACAGTTTCACTGCCAGTACACCGGTCACCACCAGAATCAATGCGGCGACCTGACGGTGCGAAAGCCGTTCCCGGAGTCCGAACCGGGTATAGAGCGTATAAACGAAAATCAGAACCGCTCCGCTGACGGGGTATACAATTCCCGCGCGTCCGAGCTCCCCCAGCCGTTTCAGAGCGGGAAACAGCACCGCATAGGATAGAACCGCAAGAATCCCCCAGGCAAAACCCGTCTTCAAAAGAGGTCTCCATTCCGTTTTCGGCGGATTGCGACGCAGCAAAGTCCATCCGCCAAAGAACAGACAGTTCATCAGCAGAATGATCAGAGTGCTGTTCAACGGCGGAAGCGGTTTTCCCGCCATCCCGCAAACCGACGACCAGACAATGCAGATCTGGCTGATTCCGGCACACAACGTGGAAAGGATCGCCATGAAAAGGCGTCCATGCTCCGCACGTCCCTCTTTTTTCCGCTTTCCCGACGCGGTCAGAACAACCGCGGCAATCAGACACAGGATCCCCAGAGCGTTCCAAACCGCCATCCGTTCTCCCCAGACGATCACGCTCCAAAGGAACGATACGGCAAATCCCATCCGCGACAGCGCAAAATAAAGCGCACATCCGCCCTGTCCGAGATTCCGCATCGTCAGCATCTGTGAAATTCCGTTCAGCAAAGCGCCAACGGCAAGCGCAGCAATAACGATCCGGCTGTCGGGGAACGGAATCAGAGTCTTCTGAACCGCCAGCACACAACAGAGAAGCAGCGCGGCGGTCAGAGACCCGGTGAAGAAAAACTGTTCCACCCGGCAGCCGCTCCGCCGCGCGGAAGTCAGAACAATCCCGATCCCGGTCCAGAAAATACCGACAAACAGCGTCAGCAAAGAACCGGCCAGCATTTCAAACTCCTCCGATCGTGACCACATCCGCCGGATAAAGCCCGCTGTCCGTCCGTCCGCAATTTGCCAGCTGCATCCGCTCTCCGGCGAAACCGCAGTGTTCCAGTCCGAACATCAGCCGATACTCTCCGGCGGACAGATCGGGCGGCAGACGCCATGTCAGCGAGTCCGTAATACGAACTCCGCTCTCCCATGTCTCCGCTCCGCAGCCGCAGGATGGCGTCTGCGTCTCACTCCAGACAACCGTGCCGTCCATTCCGCACAAAGCGGTACGGACCCGGAATTTTTCATAACAGGGCGCCGCACCGGTATTCGTCCAGCGGAACCAGGTATGCAGAACGCCCGGTTCCGTTTCCACATCAACCGACTCCGCCGCGAGACGGTATCCGGTCCGGCGGGCGAGATGACGCCAAAGCTCCATCTGATTCTCAACGGTCAACGCATCGAACTGTTCTGGCGTAAACCCGTATCCGGAATAGATTCTTTTCTGCGGAATCGGAATCTCTTTTGCGATATTGAGTTCACCGAGCCCGGACGCCTCCCCGCCTCTCTGCCAGTAACTCATTCCGAGCCCCAGAGCGAACTCCAGCGCCTCCGGAAGTACCAGATTTTCAAACACGACCTTGGAACGGTACTTGAAACGGCGGAACATATCCGCGCAGGCGTCATCCAGCCACGGCGACCGGAACGGCGGGTGCCACGCCTTGCCAAGTCCGCCGCATTTGAGCATGATCCCGCACTCCGCAAGATACTCAAAGCTCGGCATGGCATCGACAAAACGGTCCTGGAAACTGGGATCGCCCACCGACTGCTGAAGCGGCGTATCGGGAAACGCCGCGCGGTACCGGTCGATCAGTTCCCGGTGCGCCTCAAGATAACGCGGAATCGTATATCCTTTCCGCTCCCATTCCGTCCGGGGATAATGATCGGCAATATGCATCTCGCCCCAACGTCCGGTATGCGCGATCGCGAAACTCTCCACATACGGTTTCCCGTTGTAGCGCTCGCCAAGCGCCCGGATCAGATTCGCCGCCTTTTCGATATAGACGGGATCCCAGTAAACCGGATAACGGACCGGCATGGACGTATCGCCGGGAATCTCGTTCAGCAGCCACGAATTCCGGTAGAATTCGATCGGCTCATCCACATATTGCGCCCCCGCATCGAACACCCATTGCGGCGTCCCCTGATCATACAGCGTCCCCAGAGTATCCATGCCGCGCACCTTGAGCAGAACCTTGAAACCGGCGTCAATCCACGACTGGAAACAGCCTTCCCATTCCGGATGATCCCAAAGAAATTTTCCCTCCTCCGGTTCCAGTTGCGACCACGAAATGTCAATCGCGATCTTGTCGCTCAGCCGTTCCCGCAGAAACCACGCATCCTCCGGCACTTCGTCGAACCGGAGCTTGTTTCTTCTCTGGAGATAATTGATTCCACACCCGCGATTCCGAAGAACCGCGCTATCCGGCAACCTTTCCAGTCTGATTTGCATCTTTCTTCCCCTTTTCTGCTATATCGGTATAGCATTTATTATAAAAAATAATTCCTGTCGGTTTTTCAGTTCAATACAGAAAATAATGCGGTCCGCTTTCCAGCTTCCGTCTGCGCAGTTCCTCCGCACAGGCGAATTCCGCTTCCGGACGCAAATCCATCCCCTCTTCCCCCTGAATCATGCGGATCAAAACCCGGACGCTTTCCCGGATCAGTTGTTCAAATTCATTGCGGATCAGTCCGGCAATCCGCGGATCGGCAAACGCGGGATGATCGAAATGGCAGTTCGCCACGATTTCCGGCCGATACTGCGGAAACTCCTGCCGGATCACCTGCAGAAACAGAACCGCACTTCTCCACCCGCTCAGCAGAACCGCGGACGGAGCCTGACGGCATACCTGTCGCAACAGCTCCGTCCATTCCTCCGGATCAGGCGGAATACAGCAGACATCCAGAGCCATTCCCGCTCTTCCGCACTCCGTTTCCAGAACATCCGGCCAGGCAGAATACTCACTGTGAATGCAGAAGATCCGGCGGTGTCCGCGTCCGGCAAGATACGCAACCGCCTGTCCAAGTGCTTTTCTGTAATCAATCGCCGCTGAATGAAACAATCCGGACTCCTGATACATCAGCATCATCGGAAACGCCTCCCGGTGAAGCTGTTCCGCCAGTTCTCCGCCGGAAAGCAGTTCGCAGTACAGAATGCCGTCCACGCGGTATTCCGCCAGAGTCCGCAGACTTTCCAGCTCTTCCTTCCGATCATAATCGCACAATGAAATCAGCAGCCGATACCCATGTTTCCGCGCCTCCCGGAGCGCAAGATCGGCAAACGCGGACCAGAACGCATTGCGGAGTTCCGAAATCACAAGCCCGATCGTCTGCGTTCTGCCGCTTTTCAGCGAACGAGCCAGTTTGGACGGCAGATAATGGCACTTGCGGACCGCCTCCTCAATCCGTTTCCGGGTCTCATCCCGCATCCGGGCATCGGGCGTTCCCGCAAGAAATTTTGAAACCAGAGCTTTGGAAACTCCGGCTTCCTCCGCCACATCTTTCAGCGTTGCTTTCATGCTCGAAAACCTCTGCTATATCGTTTTACCATACAATAGCATGAAAACCGGCTTTTACAATCATCCCGCACCGGATTTCCATAAAAAAAACGCGTCCGCTTCCCATTGCGGGGAAACGGACGCGCGATTATTGACGGTTCTGAATGAATTACTTCATCAGAGCGCCGACCTGCTGGTAGAATTCCATGCGTTTGGCGGCATCCGCCTCAGCCTTGGCATAGAGTTCTTCCGCCTGAGCCGGATTGGCTTTCAGCAGGGATTTGTACCGGCCTTCGGAACGGATGAAATCCTGGAAAGTTCCGTTCGGAGCGTTCTTGACGTCCCAGGTGAACGGAGTTTCCTTTTCCGGGTTGTAGCGGTAAAGCGGATAATAGCCGCAGTCAACCGCACGCTTTTCCTCGGTCTGGGTCTTGGACATGTCGATTCCGTGAGCGATACAGGGCGCATACGCGAAGATGATGGACGGACCGTTGTAGGCTTCCGCTTCAAGGAACGCCTTCATCGTCTGATTTCTGTCGGCGCCCATCGAAACGGACGCGACATACACATAGCCGTAGCTCATGCTCATGAAGCCCATGTTCTTCTTATAGGTTCTCTTACCGCCCGCAGCGAACTTCGCCACAGCCGCGGTCGGGGTGGACTTGGAAGCCTGTCCGCCGGTGTTGGAGTAAACTTCCGTATCGAGAACGAGGATATTGACGTTCTTGCCCTGGGCGAGAACGTGGTCGATACCGCCGTAACCGATATCGTTTGCCCAACCGTCACCACCAACGATCCAGACGGATTTGTCGCAGAAATAGTCGGAAAGTTCATTGACTTTCTTGACGATCTCGCACTGGCAGCCGTCGGCGACGAGCTTGGCGATCATGGCTTTGACCTTCGCCTGAACGGCGATGGCGGCTTCGGTCTTGGAATTGTCCCAGTTGCTCATGGCGGCATTGAGAGCATCCTTCAGGTCAGCCGGAGTCTTATCGCTGGCAAGGAGTTTTTCCACTTCCTGCTTGAGAAGTGCGCGGTTGGCGTCGACCGCCATGCGCATACCGAATCCGAATTCCGCATTGTCTTCGAACAGGGAGTTCGCCCATGCCGGGCCGCGTCCGTTCTTGTCCTTGGTATACGGAATGGTCGGGAACGTTCCGCCGTAGATGGAGGAACAGCCGGTGGCGTTCGCGATCAGCACATTTTCGCCGAAGAGCTGAGCCATCAGTTTGACGTACGGGGTCTCGCCGCAGCCGGCGCAAGCTCCGGAGAATTCAAACAACGGCTTGCGGAACATCGCGCCCTTGACCGTGGAAATGGTGTTGGAGCCCATGACGTTGTCCGGAAGCACATCGTTGAAGAACTTCTCGTTTTCGTTTTCGCCCGCGGCGCGTTCCGCCTCAAGGCTGGACCAGACAAGAGCCGGAGCCAGTTTGCCGCCCTTGTTGACGGTACACTGATCCACGCAGACTCCGCAACCGGTGCAGTCTTCGATGTAGACCTGAATCTTGAACTGAAGAGCGGAATCCTTGCCCTTGGCGGGAACGGCTTTGAAAGAAGCCGGAGCACCGGCAAGGTTGGCAGGGTCGATCAGTTTGGCGCGGATCGCGGCATGAGGACATGCCATGCTGCAGACGTTGCACTGCACGCAGGTCGCGGAATTCCATTTCGGAACGCGCGGAGCAATGCCGCGTTTTTCGAGGCAGGCGGTTCCGGTCGGGATCTTGCCGTCGACGGACATCGCGGAAACCGGAATGCTGTCGCCCTGAAGTTTCATCGAGGGTTCGATGATCTTTTTGGCGAACTCGGATGCATCGTCCGGAAGCAGCTTGACCATCGGAGCGGACGCAATGCCGTCAAGGGAAGCCGGAACATTGACCTGCTGACAGGCGTTGATCGCCGCGTCGATCAGGGCAAGGTTCATATTGACGACGTCGTCGCCTTTCTTCTTGAACGTCTTCTTGGTCATTTCCTTCATGCCCTCTTCCGCCTTTTCAAACGGAACGATGCCGGAGACCTTGAAGTATGCCACCATCATGACGGTGTTTGCGCCTTTGCCGCGGAGACCGGGCTGTTCGGCGATCAGTTTTTCCGCATTGATGTTGTAGAACTTGATCTTCTTGCTGATGATCGTCTCCTGCATGTCGCGGGTGAGGTGCTGGAACACTTCGTCGTTGCTGTAATGCGAGTTCAGCAGGAACGTTCCGCCTTCCTTGATGCCTTTCAGCAGGTCGTAACGGCCGATATAGCTGAACGAGGAGCAGGAGACGAAGTCCGGAGAGGTGATGAGGTAGGTGCTCTTGATCGGTTTCACGCCGAAACGCAGGTGCGAAACGGTAACACCGAAGGATTTCTTGGAGTCATAGGAGAAGTAAGCCTGAGCATCCATGTCCTCGCGGTATTTGCCGATGATCTTGATGGAGTTCTTGTTCGCGCCGACCGTTCCGTCGCCGCCGAGTCCCCAGAACATGCAGTTGGTGGTGCCTTCCGGCTCGGTAACGATCTCTTCCTCAATTTTGAGAGAGGTGTTGGTGACGTCGTCGTCAATACCGACCGTGAAACCGTGGAAACCATCGTTCGCGAGGTGTTTGAAGACCGCGAGAACCATGGACGGCGTGAACTCCTTGGAGGAGAGACCGTAACGGCCGCCGATGATCTTGACGTTCATGCCGGCGAGAGCGACAACGACGTCGAGATAGAGCGGTTCGCCGATCGCGCCCGGCTCTTTGGTTCTGTCGAGAACGGCAATGCGTTTGACCGTGGAAGGCAGCGCTTTCTTGAATGCTTCGACATCGAACGGGCGGTACAGACGGACTTTGACAAGACCGAGTTTCATGCCGCGTTTTTCGTTGAGGTATTCAATCGTTTCATCAATGGTTTCACAGCTGGAACCCATCGCGACAATGACATCGGTCGCATCCGCCGCACCGACATAGTCGAAGAGGTGATACTGACGGCCGGTCTTGGCGGCGACTTTGTCCATATATTCCTGAACGATCGCCGGAGTGGCGTTGTAGAACTTGTTGACCGTTTCGCGGCCCTGGAAATAAACGTCCGGGTTCTGGGCGCCGACGTTGGTGATCGGAGCATCCGGGCGGAGAGCGCGGGCGCGGAACTCTTCAATGTATTTCGGCTCGACCAGTTCTTTGATCTCGTCATAGGTGATCTCATGATATTTGTGAACTTCATGAGAAGTACGGAAACCGTCGAAGAACTGCAGGAACGGCACGCGCGCCTTGTAGGTGGCGAGGTGGGCAACGAGTCCGAGGTCCATCTCTTCCTGAACGGAAGCGGCGGCGAGCATGGCGAAACCGGTGTTGCGGCATGCCATCACGTCGGAGTGGTCGCCGAAGATGGCGAGCGACTGGGCGGCAAGCGCACGGGCGGTCACATGGAACACGGTCGGGATGAGTTCACCCGCGATCTTGTACATATTCGGGATCATGAGGAGCAGACCCTGCGATGCGGTATAGGTGCTCGTAAGAGCTCCGGCAACCAGCGAACCGTGAACGGCTCCGGCGGCTCCGGCTTCGGACTGCATTTCCGCAACCTTGACTTCCTGTCCCCAAATGTTCTTTCTGCCCTCTGCTGCCCACTGGTCGACCCACTCGCCCATGGTGGACGACGGGGTGATCGGGTAGATGGCTGCGACTTCGCTCAGTGCATAAGCGACGTGTGCGGCACAATAGTTACCGTCTTGAGTGTTTGTAATGCCCGACATTCGAAATTTCCTCCTTACCGGGTTAATATGAACAATGCATGCGCTGATTTCAAAACAACATCAGTGAGTCTTGAAATCAGTCCATGCACCAATGACACTATACAAGTATACATCATGGAAAAGAAAAGTCAAACAAAAATTCGGGGAAATGATTCAAAATTTACACTTTTTTCGCTCTGTGACATTCGTCATGGCAAACGCGCGCCCTTTTGTCCTCCACAGAGCATTATTCCCTATGCGGATCCGCCCCGGTCTTGCATCCGGCACGCGCAGCGGAAACGGACAACGCGGAGATGCCGCAGAAGAATTTGAAACAAAATTCAGCGGACGAAATAAGAAAAGCCGTGGATCATACGCGGATCCACGGCTTTCCGGACAGAATATATCTGCGCTTATTTTCCTGCCTGATACTCCTGAAGAGACTTCGGAAGAATCGCGTTGCTGCGGGCGGCGGCAATTCCGGCGACAGTCGCCTTTGCGGCGGCAATCGTGGTCATGTAGGCGATCTTCTGCTGAATCGCCATCATGCGGATATAGCTGTCATCCAGCTTCTCGCTGCGGTCTTTCGGCGTATTGATGATCAGCTGAAGCGCATGATTCTTGATCATGTCGCTGACATCCGGCCGTCCCTCGCCGAGTTTGTTGACGATCGTATTCGGAATCGAATATTCATCAAGGAACTTTGCCGTTCCCTCGGTCGCATAAAGTTTGAATCCAAGTTCATGCAGTTTCTGCACGATCGGAAGCAGGAATTCGCGTTCCCGGCGGTTCACCGAGATCAGCGCGGCACCTTCCAGCGGCAGAGGCGCATTCGCGGCCTTCTGACTCTTGAAGTAGGCAAGTTCAAAGCTGTCCGCAATGCCGAGAACCTCTCCCGTGGCGCGCATTTCCGGACCGAGAACGGGGTCTACTTCCGGGAACATGTTGAACGGGAAAACGGCTTCCTTCACGCCGTAGTAATTCTTGCATTTGCGCTGAAGCTGCGGCGTATAGTCGGTAAGTTTTTTGCCGAGCATGAGTCCCGTGGCAATCCGGGCAAGCGGAACGCCGGTGATCTTCGCAACGAGCGGAACCGTGCGCGACGCACGCGGATTCGCCTCGATGATATAAACCTTGTCATGGCAGACAGCAAACTGAACATTGAGGATACCGTCGACCTTGAAATCCTTTGCGATCGCAGCGGCATAACGCTCAATCGTGTCAAGATGCTTCTGCGGAATCGTGACCGGGGGAAGCACGCAGGCGGAGTCGCCGGAATGAATACCTGCCAACTCGATATGCTCCATCACGGTCGCCACAAAGGTATCGGTGCCGTCGGAAAGCGCATCGACTTCGGTTTCAATCGCATTGTCCAGGAAACGGTCGATCAGCATCGGGTATTCCGGGCTGACCTGAATCGCTTCGACCGCGTACCGTTTCAGCGTTTCCTCATCGTGGATCACCGCCATGCCGCGTCCGCCGAGAACGAACGAGGGACGGACCATCACCGGATAACCGATCCTGCGGCCGAGGGCGACCGCTTCCTCCAACGAATGGGAAATGCCGCTTTCCGGCTGCGGAATGCCGAGAGCGATCATGCGCTCGCGGAAATATTCGCGGTCTTCCGCCAGACGGATCCCCTCCGGCTGCGTTCCGAGAATGTTCACTCCGGCATCTTTCAGCTGCTGCGCGATATTCAGCGGAGTCTGACCGCCGAACTGAACGATCACACCTTCCGGCTTTTCTTTTTCGTAGATTGCAAGCACATCTTCCACGGTCAGCGGCTCGAAATAGAGCTTGTTGCTGGTATCGTAGTCGGTGGACACGGTTTCGGGGTTGCAGTTGACCATGATCGACTCATAGCCGGCGTCACGCAGGGCAAACGCCGCATGCACACAGGTATAGTCGAACTCAATTCCCTGACCGATACGGTTCGGTCCGCCGCCGAGGATCATGATCTTCTTATTTACGGAAACCGGAACTTCATCTTTCGCATTTTCCGCGTAGGTGGAGTAATAATAGGCGGCATTTTCAACGCCGGAGACCGGAACCGCACAGAAAACGGCGGTCACTCCGAGCGCAGTACGGCGGTCACGGATCTGTTTTTCCGGAACCTTGAAAAGATTTCCAAGATATTTATCGGAAAAACCGTCGCGTTTCGCCTGAACCAGCAGGTCATCGGGAAGCGCGTCAAAATCGTGCTTCGCAAGTTCCAGTTCCAAAACAGCCAGTTCCGCCATCTGTTCGATAAAGTAACGGGTAATTTTCGTCAGCTTGACGATCTCGTCCACGGTAACGCCTTTTTTCAACGCTTCGTAGATCTGGAAGAACCGTTCACTGTTCGGTGTGATAATTTTTGTGCGGAGCTCTTCCGCGGAGAGTTTCTCAAACTTCTTGACGCAGCCGAGGCCGGAGCGTCCGATTTCCAGCGAACGGATCGCTTTCTGGAACGCTTCCTTGAAGTTTTTGCCGATACTCATGACCTCGCCGACCGCTTTCATCTGCGTACCGAGGTGGTCTTTCGCCTGTGCGAATTTTTCAAACGCCCAACGCGCGAACTTCACAACGACGTAATCGCCGGAGGGAGTATAGAGGTCAAGCGAGCCGTCGCGCCAGTAGGGAATATCCTTGAGATCAAGGCCGGCGGCAAGACGGGTGGAAACGCTGGCGATCGGGAAGCCGGTGGCTTTCGACGCGAGCGCACTGGAACGGGAAGTTCGCGGATTGATCTCAATCACGATGATGCGGTCATCAACCGGATTGTGGGCGAACTGAACATTGCCGCCGCCGATAATACCGACGCCTTCCACAATGCGGTATGCGTAATCCTGAAGACGCTTCTGCACGGATTCGGGAACGGTCAGCATCGGTGCCACGCAGAAGCTGTCGCCGGTATGAACTCCCATGGGATCCACGTTTTCGATGAAACAGACCGTAATCTTCTTGCCGGTTGCATCGCGGACGATCTCCAGTTCCAATTCCTCCCAGCCGATCACGCACTCTTCCACCAGAACCTGATGAATCATACTGGCGTCAAGACCGCGGGAACAGACTTCGCGGAGTTCCTCCACATTGTAGACGATACCGCCGCCGGTTCCGCCCATCGTATACGCCGGACGCAGAACGACGGGATAGCCGAACTCGTTTGCAATCTTCTCGGCTTCCTCCAGAGAGTAGCAGGGCTCGGACTTCGCCATCGGCACGCCCAGCTGTTTCATCGTCTCTTTGAACGTGATACGGTCCTCGCCGCGCTTGATCGCTTCAAGGTCCACGCCGATGACTTTCACGTTGTATTTACTGAGAATTCCGGCCTCATCCAGAGCAATGGAGAGGTTCAGGGCGGTCTGACCGCCAAGATTCGGGAGAAGCGCGTCGGGACGTTCCTTCTGAATGACTTTTTCGAGGCTGTCGACCGTCAGGGGCTCGATGTAAGTGTGATCCGCCATACCTGGGTCGGTCATGATCGTCGCGGGGTTCGAGTTCACAAGAACAATTTCGTAGCCTTCGTTACGAAGAGCCTTGCAAGCCTGTGTGCCTGAATAATCGAATTCGCAAGCCTGGCCGATAATGATCGGACCGGAACCGATAATCAGGACTTTGTGAATGTCCGTGCGCTTGGGCATTTGACTGCATCCTTTCCTGTTTTTGAGTCACAGTAGTCGGAGCTATACTATACTCTGAAATCGTCTTTTTTCAAGCGGCGAATTCTATTTTTTCAGAATTTCAGCAATCACCGCATAAGCGGCAAATTTCCGTTCATAGGAAAGCATCGCCGCCGCGGGACTGGTCGAGGGCAGACGCTCAATCGTCAGCCCGCGACGGAACAGCGGGGCATGATAGCGTTTCAGAAAATTGAACGACGCACTCCCGTTGCAGAAAATATGCGTGATCGTCGGAATCCGGTCGATAAGCCCGGCAATATCATTCGGAACCGGATCGGTGATCTTCGTATCCAGACTCCCCGTCCGGTCGCAGGATTCCAGCACATCCCATAACGCGACGCCGTTTTCTCCGAGCAAACGCAGACGCTCCCGGTACGGCAGCCGCCGGGAAAAACCGAACAGTTCTCCCATGATCCGCCAGAACGCATTCTGCGGAAACGCATAGTACTCCTGCCGGCGCAACGACTCCTCGCCCGGCATGGAACCGAGGATCAGCACTTTCGCTCCGGGGTATGCACTCGGCGGAAAAGACCGCTTCCGGTTTTCAATCATTCAAAGTTCTCTCCATTTTGAATCAATACTATACGGGCAAAACCGGAAGAAGTCAAATACAGCTTACCGTTTCCGGAACAAACGCGGGGAAACACCGAATTCCTTCTTGAATTGACGGGAAAAATAATTGCTGTCCGGAAAACCGCAGAGCTGCGCGATTTCGGAAATATTTTTGCCGTCCATCCGCAGAAGTTTCGACGCGTTTTCGAGACGCACTTTCAGCAGATGCTCCACCGGGCTGTCTCCCGTCAGTTCCTTGAACCGGAGGCGGAAGCTGCTGACCGACATCCGAACCTGCGCCGCCATCCGTTCCAGAGTCCACGGCTCCGCGCAATGCTCCTCCAGCTGTGCCATCAGCGCACTGAGCCGGTATGCGTAATGCGGATTTTCCGAAGACTCCTCCGGACGCGCATGACGGCAGATCAGCAGAAACAGCGCCAGAAAATCGCTTAGAACGGCGGTCATGCTTCCCCGTTCGCGTTTCGCCTCTTCCGACACGATGTCATCCAGCAGTGCGGTGACCCGCGGGAAACAGCCGGATTCCACGCTCAGCACCCGGCTCAGCGCGGAACGCCCTGTTCCGACATTGAACAGCAGCTGATAATTCGGAAATCCTGACATATCCTGCTGAAAATGGCTCAGAAACGACTGATCGAAAAGAATATTGTAAATGGAGAGATCCGGTTTCACATACCCGTGCCGCTCGCCGGGATGAATCAGGAACAGATTTCCCGCCTGAATCGGATACAGCTCCCCCTCCAGCATGTGAAATCCTTTTCCGTTACGGACAAACACAAGCTCGTAAAAATCGTCGTGGCAATGTTCCTGCATCTCTCGGTCGTGGATCGAAACCAAAGTCCGGAACGGAAAATCCTCCCACAGGAGGTGTGACTTCATCAGATTCGGCATTTTTTGGAACAATATAGCGCCTGTTGGCAAAATCTCAACCCTTTTTTCTCTTCCGGAACCGGGAAATGCGGTTTTTCGACAGAAAAAAATCCGGAAATCGCTCTTTTTATCAAATAATGCTTGTTTTTCTCCGGAAAATCAAGGTTTTCCGGAAAAAACACTTCTATATTATCCGCAACCAGCAAAGAAAGGATTTCCTGCAAATGGTACAGAAGTTCATCGAAAAGATCGAAAATCCGGCGGCACAATTCCGCGGAGCTCCGTTCTGGGCATGGAACGGGAAACTCGAACCGGAAGAACTCCGCAGACAGATCCGGGACATGAAACGGATGGGACTCGGCGGATTCTTCATGCACTCCCGCGTCGGGCTCAATACACCCTATCTCAGCGACGAGTGGTTTACCTGCATCCGCGCCTGCATTGACGAAGCCGGACAGCTTGGCATGAATGCATGGCTTTATGACGAGGACCGCTGGCCCTCCGGCGCGGCGGGCGGACTCGTCACCCGCGAACACCCGGAATTCCGGCGCCAACGGCTTCATTGCCAGCAACTTGCCGAACCCGTTTACGATGATGCGGATCTGGCATGGTTCGCCGCCAGACCGGACGGACGCGGCTTCAATGCTCCGCGGCGGCTCCGCAAAGGCGATACGCTTGCCGACGGCGAACAGTTTCTCCACTTTTATGTGGAAACGGAAGCCGACAACTCCTGGTATAACGGCGGCGGGTATCTTGACGTCTGCAACCCGGAAGCGGTCCGCAAATTCATCGAAGTAACCCATGAAAAATATGCGGCGGAAATTTCCGGCGAATTCGGAAAAACGGTCCCCGGCATTTTCACCGATGAACCGAACTACTCCAACTGGACCGGTGCGGTGCCGGAAGAGACAAAGAAACGGTTCGGCTATGACATTCTGGATCATCTGCCGGAACTCTTCTTCAACATTGACGGGAACTGCTGTTCGCGAATCCGTCTCAACCATTTTGAACTGATGACCGGTCTTTTCGTCAATTCGTTCTCCAGACAGATCGGCGAATGGTGCGGTCGGCACGGCCTCCAGTTCACCGGACACGCCCTTTGCGAAGACAACGTAATTGACCAGAGTCACTGCGTCGGCTCCGCAATGCGGTTCTATGAATACATGCAGGCTCCGGGCATCGACCTGCTCACCGAGCACTGGACGATCTATGATACAGCCAAACAATGCGTCTCCGTGGCGCACCAGTTCGGACGCAAAACCCGCCTCAGCGAAACCTACGGCTGCACCGGCTGGGATTTTCCGTTCATGGGACACAAAGCGCTCGGCGACTGGCAGGCGGCACTCGGAATCAATCTGCGCTGTCAGCATCTCGCATGGTACACGATGGAGGCGGAAGCAAAACGCGACTATCCGGCGAGCATCTCGTATCAGTCGCCCTGGTACAAATACTACCCGGTCGTGGAGGATTACTACGCCCGTCTCGGAGCAGCGCTGTCCGAAGGGGAGGAGCTGCGGGATCTGCTTGTCGTCCATCCGATCGAATCCACCTGGTTCGGCCCCACCTATCACACGATGACTCCGGCGGAAAAAGAGGCGGAAAATGAACGTCTGATCGCGGTCCGCTGCGCACTGCTGAAAGAAAACATCGACTTCGATTACGGCGACGAGGAAATGATGTCCCGCCATGCCCGCGTCTCCGGGAAGACATTCTCCATTGCCGAAGCCGATTACAAAGCGGTCGTGCTGCCGCGCATGAGAACAATCCGGACAACGACGCTGAATCTGCTGAAAACGTTCGCAGAAAACGGCGGAAAGGTCGTCTACGTCGGTGAAATCCCGCAGTATGCGGACGGGCTGAAATCGGAACGGACGGCGGAAATCTACAAACTCTTCACCCCGGCGACCGAAAACACTCTGGCGGAAGCGGTGGCTCCGGTCGTCCGCAATGTCTCCATTCAGGCGGACGGACGGGAAATCGACCCGGTTCTCTCCTCCATACATCAGTCGGATGACTTTTCCACACTGTTTCTCTGCAATACCGGCATGAATCAGACAACCGCCCAGTATTCCGCTCCGCTCTCCCGCGACCGCACACTCGCGTTCCCGTCCGCACGGATCGCATGGAAACTGCCGGAAAACCGGAGCATCTGCGAACTGAATCTGCGGACCGGGGAACGGTTCGCCGTAGAAGCGGTATACAAAAACGGATGGATGACCTTTGAAACTTCATTTGCTCCATTGGAAAGCCGTCTGTTCATCGCCTCCTCCTCCCCCATCGCCACAGCGGAACGGAAGCAGAGCGTCAAAACCGTACACACGCTCACCCTCCCCTCCACCGGCTGGGAAGCCGTGACGGACGACCCGAATGTCTTCGTTCTTGATCATCCCGCCTATTCTGTAGACGGAAGCTGCTTCGCGCTTCCCGCATATGTCAACAAAGTGGACGATCATCTGCGGGAACTGCTCGGCAAACATCCGCGGACCGGACACATGTGTCAGCCGTGGTGCCGCCTTAAAGAGACTCCGGCGCGCACACTTGATCTTAAACTCCGTTACACATTCCAGTGCGATACGATCCCCGGCGAACTCTTCCTCGGCATTGAGCGCCCCGATCTTTACACCTATACGCTGAACGGCAGGGAATTTCAGCCGGAGGATGCCGGGTTCTGGTGCGACCGCTCCATGCGGAAACTCCCCATCCCGTCCGAACTCGTCTGTAAAGGCTCGAACACGCTGGAACTGCATTGCCCCGCTTATCACGAGCTCCTTCCCGGACTTGAAACGGTCTATCTGCTCGGCAGATTCGGAGTCTGCGGCGACACGCTTACCGCACAGCCGGAAACGCTGAACACCGGCGACTGGTGCACGCAGGGCTTCCAGAACTATGCGGGAAATCTGATCTACCGTACCACGTTCCGGAAACCGGAAACATCGGGTCCGGTCATCGTGGAGATTCCCGACTGGCGCGGCGTTGCGCTTTCGCTCCGGGTCAACGGTGGAAAGGAGCTGATGCTCCCATGGCCGCCGTTCTCCGCGGATATTTCCGCCGAACTGACCGAAGGCGACAACACCCTGGAAATCAAAGTTCTCGGTCATCGCCGCAACTCCCACGGACCATTCTATCTCACGGAGAAATGGCCCTCGTGGACCGGTCCCGCCGAGTTCAAACAATACCGGGTCACGGACCGCCAGCTCGTTCCCTGCGGGCTGCTGGAAGCGCCGGTTTTAAGTTACTGATTCCCAAACGGAACGGGCGGTCTTTGAACCGCCCGTTTCTCCTGTCCGGCACCCCGGTTCACAACTCCCGGAAAAAGGCGCATGCCAGATTGAAACGGCAGAAACGGCAAAGTTCGGGAACTCCGCATTCGGGAAAGTCGGCAAAATAAACCACGTTCCCCGGACGGATCTTCGCCCGCATACGGACAATGCTCTCCGCCATCAGTTCCTCCGCACGGTCGGCACTGCCGGAATACTCGTAACAATTCCATCTTCCCCGCTCCGGGGCAAAAAAGAAACTGGCAGTCCTGTTCTCTCCGAACGATTCCCGCACATACCAGGCGAACAGATCCGCGCCCGTCTGAAAAATCACCGGTTCCGCCTCCTGGAAAGAAAAACGCAGAGAACAGCGCATTCCCGGCTCGCTCCAGAAAATCCCCGGATTGCTCCAGATGCGGACGCGGTCAAAGTAACACTCGTAAACCTGATTCCGGTTGATCCGGTTCGGACGCTGAAAGTGTACCGCCGAAACCGGAAGCTGAGTCGAAAAACAAAATGTCAGCGCTTCCGCCAGATCGTGACGCGCTTTCCGGAAAAGATCGTCCGGCGGAAGTTCAAAATCCGGAAACGGCAGATAACCGGGAGCTCCGGAAGCGGCTTCCGCAGTTTTCCGCGTGAGCTGTCCGAACAGAAATTCTTCCAGACGGCGGCGGAATGCGCGCAAGCGCATCGTCTCCGGAATGAAACGGACACGGTCAAGAACCGTCTTCCACGCCTCGTCCATCAAGTCGCCGAGCCACTCGGTATAAAGTTTTGTCTTCTTGCCGCGATATACCGCCGCGACAAGCGAATCGGCGTAACGGTCCCAACCGCCCTGCGCGGCATAATAATGCAGAAAATATTCCCGCTCACAGCGGAGAAACCGCAAATGCCGCGTCAGAGACCAGGAAAATTCCGTACAGGGAAGCTCCTCCGAAAATTCAGACGCGGCAGTTACTTCGCGCCTGAAATCCCTCATTGCAGATAATCCTGCGGAAGGAAGTAAAGACAGCCGCGCGGCAGCCGGGGTTCCGTCAGGCCGGGCACGTTCAGGCGGAGCGCCTTATGTGCATTCGCTTCCGTTCCAAAGAGGAAGTTGAAAAACGAATTGTTGCGTTTGTAACGCACGACTTTCAACGAACCGGGCTGACATCCCGCAAGTTTTTCCGCTTTGGCAACCGCTTCCGGCATTCTGCCGAGCTCATCCACGAGTCCGAGTTTCAACGCTTTTGAACCGTGGAAAATACGTCCGTCGCCGATCTCCGTTGTGCGGATCTTCTCCGCCGGAATCCGGCGTCCGGCGGCAACCAGACGGACGAACTCCGAATAGCACTCATCGACCAGAGACTGCACCAGCGCGATCTCTTCCGGCGTCCGCGGACGCGCCCCGTTCAGCATGTCTTTCATCTTTCCGGATTTGTAAACCTCCGACTGCACGCCGACCTTATCAAGCAGAGCCTTGTAGTTATAGGTTGAAATGATCACGCCGATGCTCCCGGTCATCGTCAGACGGCTGGCCACGATCCAGTCACATGCGACAGCCGCATAGTATCCGCCGCTCGCCGCCATGGAGTTCATCAGCGCCACGACCGGTTTGCTTTTCCTCACCTGCATCACCGCGGCATGAATATCATCCGACGCGGTCACTTCGCCGCCGGGGGTATTCAGATTCAGAATCACGGCCCGGACCTCCGGATCCTTCTCCGCTTTCTTCAGCTGACGGCAGATCAGTGCGGAATCCGCATTTTCACTGTAACCGCCATTCTCATTGAGAATGACCCCGCAGACGTCAATCACTGCGATCTTGCCCTGCGTCATCTGCCGGTCGACGACAAATTCGTCTTCATCCTCCGTATCGTTGCTTTTCAGGCGTTCGGACCATACGGTGATACTCCCGTTGAAAGTCCATACGGCAGCCAGAAGCAGGAGCAGCAGAACAGCAAAAACGGCGAAACAGCCAAACAGACAGCCGAAACAACCGCTCCGCTTCTTCTGAACTTGAGGAAAAACCTGTGTCTTTTCCGGCGACGGCTCAATAACGATCGGTTCCTGTTCCATGATTCATATCCTTTCCATTGTGATCGGTCGATACAGTTCCCGCGCCACGGCGGGATCGAAAAACGCCGGTTCCAGCGTCATGCAGCTGGCACTTGCCGCGGCAAGCCCCTGTGCAAACGCTTCCGGAAGCGGCATCCGTTCCAGATACCCGGAAAACAAAACCGCTCCGCAGGTGTCCCCCGCGCCGATCGGATTCCGGCAGGACTCCAGTTTCGGAACGGAAATGCGGAAAGTTCCATCGGATGAAGAGAGCAGCGCGTCTCCGGCGCCGTCCGTCACCGCCAGAACGGCAATCCCGTGCGCTTCCCGGAACTCCCGCATATTCTCCGGCGTCGGCATTTGACAGCCCGACAGCTCGAAAAGTTCCTCGCGGTTGATCTTCAGAAATGCAAGTCCCTGCGACAATACTTCCCGCATATCCCGAAACGCATCCAGCAGCACGGGAATTCCCCGTCTGCGGGCAAGGCGGACGGCGTCGCAGTAAAACTCCGGAGTAATTCCCGGCGGGCAGGTGCCGCAGATTGCAAGCCCCTGATAATCCGGGAGCTGCTTTTCCAGCGCCTCGAACAGACGGTCATATTCCTGTCGGGAAAGCGGCGCCGCGGGTTCGATCACCTCGGTAGCGGTCCCGGCGGTTCCGCACAACAGAGTCGAACAGGTGCGCGTACAGCTTTTCACGGGAACCGTCACCGCGGGAATTCCCTCTGCGGCAAGTCCGGAAGCAACCAGTTCCCCGATCACTCCGCCGAGCGGCTGAAGAACCACACACTCCGCATGTCCCCAGGTCCGGACGGCACGGGCGAAATTGATCCCTTTTCCCGAAGCGACCGCGTAGGATTCCGCCGACCGGTTCACCGCACCAAGACGGAGATGGTCAAACAGGATTGTTTTCTGATAAGCGGGATTCAATCCCAGGGCAAGGATCCGGTTCGCTTTCCTCATCGGGAACGCCTCCCTCAGAATGAAACGTTCACATCCCCGGAGATCATGCACGGCGGGGGAACCAGCAGACAGCCGAGCGGCTCCGTAATCTCGCGGTTCCAGTCGCGGAACATCAGCGGATCAGTCGGATCGCCCCACGGATTCAGATCCAGCACAATCACTTTCCGGTTGCAGGTAATGTAAATATCCACGGTAAGCGTATCGACCGGAAGCGCACTTTTGATCTCGTCGAAAAAGCGGAGCGCAACATTCCAGTAATCCTCCTGACGGCGTACCAGGCGGCGGAAATGGCGGATCAGAAAACGCTGGCTCATCGCGACAAGCTGTCCATTCCGGATAAACAGACGGTATTCGCGGGGAATGTCGAAGACACGGAAGCCGCGCACGCAGACGCACTGGACGTCTCCGGCAGCGGCAAGCGCGCGGATCTTGGCACTTCCGGCAAGGGAAATCCACGCGCTCGACGCGGAAACCACCGACCCGCGTTTGGAAGAAAGAAAACGCGGCGAATCGGTCGGCGCGGCAAAATCGGTCGAAACGAAATGCTTGCCGCGGAACGGGCGCATCGCCTCGGAAATCCGCCGGATTGCGGAATCCGCATATTTACCGGCATACTCGCCTTTGGCAAGCGCCTCAATCTCCGGATCGCGCAGAAACGCAAACGTCGCCGGCATCGAACAGTGGGCAAACAGCGGATAATAATTCTGTACCCGGAACACATCTTTGGCATCGGACATGGGAAGCCTCCTTGATTAATAAAAATCCTCGTCATCTTCCGGCGGAGGCGGCGGATTCAAATGACGGTAAACCGCCGAAAACGCCAACATCTGGTAGATGAAAAAGGTGATAAGAAACACGGTCTGAAATCCGAAAAACGGCAGAGAAAGCGCCGTAAACAGCGACGCGATGATCAACGGCGGAAACGCCGCATACACCATAATCGTCATCAGACGCGGAAACGCGAGCCGTTTCGCCCCTTTCGGCGTAAACAGGCTCTGGGCCGCGGCAAACAGAAACGTAATCATCAGCGACGAGAAAAACAATCCGGCAAACGCGGTAACCCCGATGAAAACATGACAGGCGGAAGAAATTGCCGCAACCGTCTCCGGAACCGGAAAGACCAGCGGTTTCTCCGCCCCTTCCGGCGGCTTCTCCCCGCCATAATAGTTCTTCTGGACATAACGTTCAATTTCCGGAGCGGAAAGCGGTGCGGAAGAAATCCCGTTCAGGGACGGAACCAATGCAAGGGCCGTCCGGGACGGCAGAGGCATCGGAATCAGCACATAACCAGCCGTTTCACCCTCCACGGCGCCCCAGAGCAGAAAACCGCGCGGAGTCCAGATAATTCCCGTCCGTTCCCGCCACCGGTCCATATTTTTCAAAGCCGCTGCGGAGTCCGGCAGATAATCCAGACGCAGCGACCGGGTCAGAATAAACGATTTCGCCTGTTTTGCGTTTTTCTCCGGCAGAACCGTTCCGTCCCGGATCACCACCGACCCGAACTGTCCGGTAAGAGCCCTGGAAATCACCCGTTCCGGTTCCCGGAAATCGGCGATCCGGAATGCGGAAATCACCAGTGCAAGCAAAACGCAGAGAAGCAATAAATGAAAGACCGCCCGGAACGGATTCCGGTTCATCAGCCCCGGAAACGCCGACGGCCCGGAGCAAACGGCAATGAGTGTGCGGAAAAACTGCATACGTTATTGCTTTACCCGATTGATTTTAAAATTACGTTTCCCGGATTTTTTCACGATCTTGTCGATCCCGCTTTTGATGGAAGAGAGATCCTCGTCTTTCAGGCGCTGGACGAACACGATCCCGTCCAGATGATCGTATTCGTGCTGAATCGCCCTGCCAAGCAGACCGCCGCATTCCAGACAGATCTCCTTGCCGCCGAGAATCTGCGCCTTCAGCACGACCGATGCCGGACGGGCCACCGGAGCGTAGAGTCCGGGAACACTGAGACATCCCTCTTCGCGCTCCTCGATCACTTCGCTGCGGGACACGATTTCCGGATTGACGAACACCAGCGGCATCTTCGGCAGCAGTTCCAGTTCTCCCGGAGAGCTGCCGCAGACCGGATTGCCGTTCTCGTCCTCCTGCATATAAACATGCAGGGCGAACATGCGCAACGGAACGCCGACCTGCGGCGCGGCAAGCCCGATTCCGTCGTTTTTATACATCGTTTCGATCATCTTTTCGCCGAGCTCGAACAGTTCGTCGTCGATCTTGCGGACGACTTTCGCTTTGGCGTTCAGAACGGAATCGCCAAGCAGACGAACCGGCAAAGTCTTTTTTCTTCTCTCAAACATAGTCAGCTCCGGTCTTGTTTTCCGTTACAGGGCAAGCGCACGGGCGATACGGGCGGCGCATTCGCCGGCACCGATCAGCACGATCGTCTCGCAGATACCCGCGCCGATCGTGGTCCCGGTGGAAGCTATGCGGAGCGGCTGTTTCAGCTTGTCCTGCTGAATTCCGTATTCCGCCTCGACCGCATGGATCAGATCATCAACCGCCTGCACCGTCAGCGCCGGAAGCGCCGTCACTTTTTCTGCGAACGACGCCACCGCTTTGCGTACTGTATCATCACTCAGGAGCTTTTTCAACCCCTTGGGATCATATTCCAGCTCCTCCGCTTTCCGGAAGAAGTATTTCCACTGCGCGACATCGGCAAACGTCTTGGTACGGGACTGCATCAGCTCCGCGACCTTGTCCAGAATCGGCGACCCGACGGCTTCCGGGCAGAGCTTCCCGATGAACGGAGCGATCTGAGCACAAAAATCCGCCACCGGCATTTCCGCGATGTACATGCCGTTCATATTCGTCAGCTTGCGGATATCGAACTGGGCGGGCGAACAAAGAGCGCGTTCGATCGTGAACGCCTCGACCAGTTCTTCGCGGGACATCTTTTCCCGGTCGTCTCCGGGCGACCAGCCGAGCAATGCGAGATAGTTGAAAAGAGCCTGCGGCAGAAAGCCTTTTTCCCGGAAATCCCCGACGAAAGCATCGCCGTCGCGCTTGCTGTACGGCTTGCCCGCAGCATTCACGATCATCGGAAGATGCGCATACTGCGGCGGAGTGAAGCCGAGCGATTCAAACAGGAAGAGGTGACGATAGGTATTCTCCACATGATCGTCTCCGCGGACGATGTGCGTGACCCGCTGCTGCATATCGTCGTAAACGTTCGCGAGATGAAAAACCGGACTGCCGTCACTGCGGACGATGATGAAATCCTTCATATTGTCAAGCGGCTTTGCGAGATCGCCTTTGACAAGGTCGTGGTAAAAGACTTCCCGGCGGATAAAATTCAGCTTCGCGGCTCCGGCGACCACCGTTTTTTCGCGGGGATCCGCGGAAAGCGTCTTCATCGTTTCGTCATTGAGCTCAAACAGAAGATTGCCGGAAGCATCGGAAATCTTCAGATTCTTGAATCCGGCAAGCGACGCCATGTTCTCCACGGATTTGCCCTTGGAACTCAGCGTATGGAACGTGACACCGGCAAGGTTGAGAGCGACCTCGGAGCCCGGCTCCAGCACGATCTCCGCCGCTCCGGTCTCCCGGACGAACGGCATGGAATCGCAGTCATACGGCAGTTTGAAAAGAACCGGAGAGTGTTCCTCGCCGGGATTCAGATAATAGGCTTTCCCGGAGTCGATCAGTTTCTGTGCGGACTCCTTGTGCTTGTCGCTCTGTTTCGTCTGATACATGATCTCTTCATCATAATCAAGTCCAAGCCAGTCCATACATTCAAGAAGTTTGTCGATCGCCTCCTGCGTGGAACGTTCAAGGTCGGTGTCCTCCACGCGCAGAAGAAACGTACCTTTGCAATGACGGGTCGCCAGCCAGTTGAAGATCGCGGTACGGATGTTGCCGATGTGGACCTGTCCGGTGGGGGACGGTGCGAAACGTGCTCTGAAATCCATATATCATACTCCTAAAATAAACACTTTGCCGGGGGATTCCGCCCCGGCAAAGTGCGATTGCAAACAAAATATTCCGTTATCCGGTCAGCGGATGTTGATCGCGGCTTCGAGCTGCGCTTTCGCCTGATTCATCTTCACCACGGAGGAAACCAGATTCATCTCCGCATTGACGAGGTCGTTCTGAGCTTCGTTCAGACGCGTGAGTTCCGCATTACCGGCTTTGTATTCCTCTTCCACAAGGTCACGGGTCTGCTTTGTAAGGTCGTAAATCTTCTGGAACAGTTTCACCTGCTTGAGATAGGTGATGTAATTGTCATACGCGGAACGGACATCGGTAATCACCGTGATCCAGATCTCCGCAAGACCGTATTCGGCCTGCGCCACGGCGGCCTGCGCGGCTCTGGCGTTGAAGTAGGTGTTTCCGCCCTCGAACAGGTTCCAGGAAGCGGTGGCACCATAACTGAATGCGCCGTTGTTATAGGAATTCTTCGTACCGTGACCGGTATCCAGATTGCGGTTCAGGTTGCGGTAATGCGTGTAGCCGAGCGAATAATTCGCGGAAACGGTCGGACCGAATGCGCAGAGACTCGACCAGAACGAAAATTTTGCAGCTTCCAGCGTCTCGCGGTAAGCGCGGAGGTCCGGACGGTTCGCCAACGCGGTATCAAGGTACACGGAAACATCCGGAAGAACATCGCCCTCCGCGGAAGGCATCGCGGGAAACGAGACTTCATCCGGAATGGTGCCGTCGGTCAAACCGAGCAGAGCGGCAAGCGCGTATTTGTTGTACGCATAGCTGTACTGGGCGGCGATCAGATCGCTTTCACCGTTGTTGTAACGGATCTTGAAGTTCAGCACGTCACTGAGCGGAACCGCGCCCGCTTCAAATTTCAGCTGTGTATCTTTCAGCAGATCGGCACTGTAGTTCATATCGGCGATGGCGATCCGCTGCTGGGCTGCGGCAAGCTGCACGTCGTTGTAGGCATACGCGACGGCACGGAGCAGAAGACGGCGCGCGTCATCCTCTTCCGCCACAGAGGCCTTCCAGGTGTGACGGGCGGAAAGCATGTTCATTTCCCGCGCGAAGCTGTCAAAGATCAGCCAGGAACCGCCGAGCTCCACTCCGTAGTTCTCTCCCTGGGTACGGCTGCGGGTATAGTTACTCGGAGCATAGACCCGTGAAAAGTTCTGCCCGACCGTTGCGGAAACGCTCAGCGTCGGATAGTAGGAAGAAAAGCTCTGGTAATATCTGGCACGCGCCGCGGCAATCGCAAAATATTTGGATTTGAAGTCAGGATTGTTGTTCAGTGCAATATTCTGAGCCTCTTCCAATGTCAGGACATGAAGTCCTTTCGGCAGAGATGTCTTTTCCTGCGGTTTCAGCGTTGTATAATTGTTTTTGGATGCTCCCTCAAACGGCTTCTTATAGGAAGCGCAACTGGAGACCAGCAGGGAAGTCACAGCCGATGTCAGAAGCAAAAATACAAGTTTCATCTTCATAAATACGGTCCATTCACCTTTTATTTGGTTAGTCTCTTCTCTCTATTTTTCATAATAGTCCGTAACTTACACGCATTTTATGAAATCTGCAAATTTAAAACAAAGAATTTTCGTTAAAAAAACAAAAAATTTAATCCTTAAAACAGTTTAGCAACTTTAAGATTAAAACAACCCGGATGGAATTTCCGCAGATGCACTCCACCGGAGACAATACACCGGAATCTGCTGAACCGGCGGATTTTCAAAAAAATGATATTTTTTCCGTTTTGCCTATTGACTTTTTCCGGCAAATGTCGTATAATTAAAATAAAGCCAATACTTTATAAACAAATGCTAACACAGGTAAAACAGAAATGCCGGACGTCGGAATATCGGAATACATGAGGATTCGCCGCTATGTGATGAATCTGATTCTGCGTGCAGACGGAAAAGCCGCACAGATCCCGACGATTCAGGAGCTTTCGGAAAAATTCGGCGTCAGCCGGCCGACTGTCAGCAAAGCGATGAAAGAGCTGACTTCCGAGGGCTATATCATCGGCAAACGCGGCATCGGAACATTCACCAACCCCGCGAAACGCGCAATGGTCGCCATCGGCAAAAAGCTCCCCCTGGTCGGGATCATGATCAGTGACGGTCTCAATGTACATTTGGATAAATACATCGGCTGTGCGCTCGCCGAAATCCTGAAACAGGTGGTCTTTGTTCCCGCGATCGCCCATCTGGTGACGGTCGGCACCTCCGATCCGGAACAGGCGGTCAAGGAAATCCTTGACGAACAGCTGGACGCTCTGGTCGTGTTCGGTTCCAACCGGTTCACTCCGCAACTGCGGGCGACGGGGCTTCCCGTCATTGTATCCGATTATCGGCCGCGCATTCCGGGCAGTGTATATTTTGACTATGAGGACTGGGGGTACCGCTGCGGCAAACAGCTGTTGAAGGAAAACCGCCGCAACATCGTATTCCTGCATGATCAGACGCCGTGGAACGTCTCCTTTCCGGGAATCCGCCGGGCTTATCAGGAAGCGGGCATTCCGCTCAATGAAAATCTGTTTCTGAAAGATTTCCAAAACTCGCTGAACGAATTGAAAAACATCATCAATTACGGAATAAAAGTCGACGCCGTCTGCGACACGCTCCTGGTCAACAATGAAGTGACGGAACTGCTCATGGAACTGGATCCCGGACTGGCGGAAACCTGCGCGATCATTCATAACGCCGCCTCCGAACCGCAGAACAACGGGTTCCATGAAATCTGTTATGACATTCCGTTTGCCGCGTTTGCGGCGGAAGTCGCCGACCTGCTGAAACTGAAACTGAAAAACAACGATGCCGGACAGGATATCCGCAAAGTGGATCTCCCGATGGTCATACGATAAACAACATAAGGAATAAGGAGAAAATTATGAAAATGAAAAGAGGAAGATTCACCCTTATAGAGCTCCTCGTGGTAATTGCCATTATCGCCATCCTGGCGGGCATGTTGCTGCCGGCTCTGAACAAAGCAAAAGAAATGGCCTCTCAGACCCAATGTCTGGGACAGATCAAAAGCATGACCTCCGCCGCGCTGATCTACACTGACAGCCACGACGGCTGGCTCATGCCGGTCAAGGAAACTCCGCTGGCGCAGAGCGAAGATGCGTCATGGGCAGCCAACCGGACTTATCTGGATATTGCCGGGATCAAGTATTCAACCTCCGATCCCAAGTATTCCCATTACTGGAACATCCGTTATTTCTGCCCGAAAGTACAGGACAAGATCAAAGCGGGCAGCGCCGCCGTCGGACAGATATACTACGGGATTCAAAATATTCCCGGAGACTTGACGATGCCCGGAGATTACTGGAGCGGGAAAAAATATATCCGTCCCGCGCGGGAAGTCCGTTCCCCCTCGTCAAAAGCATTCATCATTGAGACTCTGCAGGCTCCGGACTGCGGAGGAGTCAACACCGCCGCCAAAACCGCGCTGGCGACCTGGCAGCAATATGCCGATGTAAACGTCCCTGCCACGGCAACTGTTACAGGCGACTGGAACACCTATCTGGCATTCCGTCACGGCGGTTACAGCATCAACTTCTCGTTTTACGACGGGCACGCGGCAAATCTGAAAAACCAGGCGGCGCAGATCACCAATCCTGCAAAACTGGAACCCGCAATGTATTTTTACGCAAAATAAGGAACCTGCCAATGAAAAAACTGCTGCTTCTTTTCCTATTTTCCGCCGTATTGACCGCAACGGCAATCCCGGATCCCGCAACCTACGAGCCGGATTTCAGCAAATCGGACATCTATCTTCCGCATCTGAAACGCACCCCGCTTTCCGGCTGGTGGAAACTGAAAAAAGTCTCTTCCGACCGGAAAAACGATCCGAATGACGAGGGAACGCGTTCCGGTTATCACAAGATGGAACTAGATGATTCCGGCTGGTCCCGCGACATCGTTCCGAACGACATTCATGTGCCGTTTCTGATAAAACTGCCGGCAGTGACCGACTGGAACGGCATGTGGCGCGCTCTTCCGCAGAAAGTACGCGAATGGGGCGGAGTCGCATGGTTCCGCAAAACGTTCACCGCTCCGGAATACGGGAAAAACGAACGCGCGATCCTGACTTTTGAAGAGGTCCTCGGCGATTTCACACTCTATGTCAACGGGAAAAAAATCGGCAGCGGCACGCCGTTCGTTCCCGTAACCGATTACCGCGGACCCCATATTCCGCAGCAGTTCGATGTCACGGAAGCCCTCCGCCCCGGAGAAAAAAACGTCATCGCGATCCGGCTGTTCCACAGCGGCTATCCGGTCCGCTGGGGCTGGGCGGGCAAAGCGGGAATCACCGATCTGGTCTATCTCGATATCCGTCCCGCCGCCTATACGGCAAACGTGCTGGTCACTCCCAAACCGAACCTGCGGGACGTCCTGTTTGAATGCCTCCTTTCCGGCTCCGCCTCTCCCGCCGATACCAACGGCTGGACCGGGGAAATTTTTGAATGGAACTCCGGCAGAAAAGCGGGCGGCGTCAAATTCGGCAAACCGTATACGGAAGACGGAATGACGCTTGTCTCCGGAACGGCAAGCCTGAATTCGCCGAAACTGTGGAGCTGGCAGTCGCCGTTTCTCTACGGAATCCGCATCCGCAACAGACGCGGGGAAGTAACAGGCATTCAGCGGTTCGGAGTGCGGACCTTTCAGGTTAAAAACGGCGATTTTCTCCTCAACGGACAACCGGTCGCTCTGCGCGGACAGACCGTTGACGGCGCGCCGCTTCCGCTGTTCCGTCACGGCTGGTTCCATGTGTTCCGCCTCAATCCCGGAAACGTCAATCACCGTTACTGGAAAATTCTTTGCGGTGAGGGAAACATCAACCACATCCGCATGCACTCGTCAACGCTCTCACGCGGCTATTACGACATGTTTGACGAACTCGGAATCATTATCACCGATGAACTCCGCTATCCCGAAACCGCGATCCGGAACCCGGAACGCGCCGACATGATCGCCGTCAAGGGATTCGACGGAGCCTGCGACAAACAGGGAAATCTGCTTCCGGAATTCGTCCGGAAAACCAAAGAGCGCATCCGCAATTCCTATTCCCACCCCTCCGTCTGCACCTACAGTTTCGGCAACGAGATCCGCCAGTACGACGATCCCCGCGTGGAAAAACTGCTGAACAACCTGTACGACCTTTTCCATAAGACGGACAAACAGCAGCGTCCGACCACCAATTCCTCCGGGCGGTTCTGGAAAGACGGAAGCAATGTGAAAGAGATGCACGAACGCGAAAAACTGGATTATGTCGATACGCACGACTACACGGGGAGCATCAACAACTTCCCCCTCGCCTATTGTGAACCGGTCGCCCGTCACTTCATCGACACAGTCCGCAAATATTACGGCAAAGACATGCCGCCGATCATCAACGGCGAAACAGTCTACATGGGAGATCATTATTACGGCGACGTTTTCGACGGTATCTGGAAAAAGGAGACCGATCCCCAGCCGGACTGGGATAAATTCCTCTACATGCTCAACCAGTGGCGGAAGAAACGTCCGGATCAGAGTTTTCTCTCCCACTACTGGGTCCGCAACTGGGGCAGCAAAGGCTACAAATTCAACCGTCCGCTCGGACGCGGCATCTACACCGAACGCATTCTGGAAGCCTACCGCAAATGCTGGCCCGAATACGACGGTTACGAAAATCTCTGCGGACCCTATCTGCAACTCTCCAACGCCTGGCCGTTCAACCGGATCACAATCACCAGAAACGCCGCATTCCCGTACCTGTCGCGCGTCAATTCGCCTGTGATCGCGATCCTCGACTACATCGCCCCGAACCGCTTCTCCGGAGAAACGGTCCGTACCAATGTCCACGCAATCAACAACAGTGAAACGCCCCTTGCCGATGTCCGTTTTGAAGCGGAAATCACGGGCGGCGGGAAACGGATCACCCGCAAAATGCTCCCGGTCGGCAGACTCGCCGTCAACGCAAAAAAGATCCTGCCGCTGGAACTCGTTCTGCCATCCGCGCCCGGCAAATACCGTTTGATCTATCGGCTGACCGGAGACGGCAAAGTCCTCAATGAACGGGACCGCGAACTGTGCATCCGCAACCGCGCGGAAACATTCCGTCCGGTAAAGACGGATAAAAAAATCGCGCTTTACGACGCCTCCTCCGTCTTCGGCGGACTCAAACCTTATTCCACGGTCAAAACACTGAAAGCGTTCGGCATTCCATTTCAGCCGGTGCGCTCGTTCGATTCTCTCGGCAAGTTCGATCTCCTCATCATCGGAGCGGAATCCATTGACGGACGCGTTCAGGAGGGCGCGGAACAGATCCGCGCATTCGTTCAGAACGGCGGGCGTCTCCTCGTCTTCGATCAGAACATCATCGGCCGCATCCCGTTCCTCCCGGAATTGGAATATGTACTCGCCGGACCGGGACAGTTCACCGAGATCGTCCGCTTCGATCATCCCGCCATGCGGGGACTCGGCCAGAGCGATTTCTTCTGCTGGAATCAGAAAGACTGGTCAGTTTACCGCACGTTCATCTCCCCCGCCTCCAAGGCGGCACTGATGACAGGCGGAGACACCACGCAGTGGGGCGCCGACCATTTCGGCATGACGGCGGCGCACCTCAAACTCGGCAAAGGCGATGTTTTTCTATGCCAGGCGGAAGTCACCAAAACGCTGAAAGACGATTCCTCCGCAGCCCGGTTCGCACGTCAGATTCTGGAAACGGTTCTTGACGACGCCACCCGGAGCGCGGCACAGGAATTCACTGGCCTGCCCCTGCCGAAAAACCGGCCGCTTGCCAAGTCCAAAGCATTTCCGGTCTCCCTGCGCGAGGCGGCGAACATGGGATTCACGGACCCCGTTGCCCGTGACGGCAAGGGCGGCTGGACCGATCAGGGACCGCGGAACGATCTTTCCCCCTTCCCGACCGGAGAACGTTTCTTCGGCGGAGTCCCGTTCCGCATCATCGCTCCGGAAAGCAACGGCGGACGCTCCTGCGTTGTACAGTCAGGCAATCCGGCGCTGAAGTTCAAGCAGGAATCAAAACCGATCGCCGTCCGGGCGAAACTGAAACGTCTGCTTTTCCTTCACTCCGGCGGCTGGATCTCCGAAAAAACCCCGAACCGTATCGGAGAATACCGGGTCTCCTATGAATCCGGACGGCAGGAAACCGTCCCCCTGATCGCGGGCGGCAATATCGGCGACTGGTGGAACACCGCTTCGCCCAAATCGCATGCGGACTGCGTATGGAGCGCCATGAACCGGAGCGGCGTCGTGGGCGCCTACCTCTACGAATGGAAAAATCCGCATCCGGATGACACAATCCGCGACATTGTACTGAAAATCGACACAAACGCCGCTGTCGGACTGATCGGTCTGACCGGAGAACAATAAAATAGAAAGGAACCGGATTATGAAACTGATCTCCCTGCTCACGATCGCCGCTCTTGCGGGAACCATGCCGCTGTTTGCGGCGGAAAAATACGAAAGCTCCGGCTTTTCCGCTGAAATCGGCGGCAGCGGAGTGATCCGCAATCTCAAATTCGCCGGAATGCCGCTGGCAACCTCAATCGGCATCAACGGTCAATATGAACTCCCGCCGGGAACGGAAAAGTACGATTCCCGCTTTTTCCAGGCATGGGACTATTCCAATAAAGCGCAGTTCAAGCGGGAAGGCGCAAAACTCACCGTCACGGTGGATTCCACATTCAGCAATACGAAACTGAAAGACGCGGCGGCGTATAAAATGGTCTGCGTTCTGGAGCCGGAAAAGATCAAGATTTCCTGTGAAGTAACCCAGAAAACCGCCTTGCAGACCACGCTGCGCCTCTTTTCGAGCCATATCCTGATGCCGCCTTCCCTGTTCGGACGCGGGGTGAAAGTTCTTACCCGGAACAACCAGGAGGAATTCAAAGTCCTGCCGGAAACTTACAACCCGAAATTCCGTCTGGACGGCAAGAGCTTCAGCCTGTCCACGGAAAAAGGGATCCTGACCCTGAGCGGCGGAAAAGATGTAACGTTCGGTTTTATGGACTCGCGGATGTGGGGCGGAAAAGATTTCTCGCTGATCGCCAATCCATTCGGGAAATGGACTCCGAAACCGGTCACCCATCCGGCGGGAACCGTCTGGAAATGGGAGTTCACCCTGACCTTTCAGCCGGAATAATCAAAAACGTTCTCTTTCCGGGACCTGCCTGTGCAGGTCCTTTTTTTCAGGAATCGTTTGCAATTTAAAAATCTTCCATTATATTACCGCACAGTAACCAAAACAGGGAAGCAGCAATGAACCGATTTGCCAACAGCCGGACTTCTTCCGCGCATGACCGTCATGCGGCGCTCTCCCCTGTCTCCATTCTTCGACTTACTCACGCCGATCCGGCGTGAGCGAGTCTTTTTTCCGTTTATTCATCACTCTCTCAAACCGGAATCGGCACACCGCCTGCGGACTGCACGCATCGTGTGACCCGGCTTCGGAACTTCCGTTTGCGTCTGTCCGCATTCCAGCATTGCAGACAAACCCAAACAGGAGATTGCAAATATGAATCCTCATCCCAAGTACAGAAGCCCGGAACCGGCCGGGATCGAAAACCGTCAATGGCCGTCAAACCGGATCACGCGCGTTCCGGTCATGGTCCCCGTTGATCTGCGGGACGGCAATCAGGCGTTCGCGCATCCGATGGACGTTGAAACGAAACTCCGCTATTTCGGTCTGCTCGTCAAACTCGGTTTCAAAGAGATTGAAGTCGGCTTCCCCTCCGCCTCAAATTCGGAATATGAATTTGTCCGGCGGCTGATTGACGGCGGATACATCCCGGACGATGTCCGCATCGTGGTCTTCACCGCCGCAAAGGAACCGCTGATCCGCCGCACGGTGGAGTCCATCCGCGGCGTCCGCCGGGCGGTGGTGCACTCGTATATCGCAACCAGTGAACTGCACCGGAAATTCGTATTCCGGAAAACCGAGGAAGAGTTGATCCGCATGGCGGTCGACGGAACCGGAATGATCGCCGCCATGCTGAAAGAAGCGGGATTATACGATTCCTGCGCATACGAGTTTTCGCCCGAAGAGTTCAGCGACAGCCGGCTCGACTTCATCGTCGCGCTGGCGGAAGCGGTGCGGGAGGCGTGGGGAAAGCGCGGCAGGGAAAATTTCATTCTGAACCTGCCCGCGACGGTCGAACGCCGTCCGCCGAACGAATATGCGGACATGATCGAACTTTTCACGCGCAAATATTCCGGGATGCGGGAAACGACCCTGAGCGTTCACACTCATAACGATCAGGGGTGCGCGGTCGCGGCGGCGGAAATGGCGGTTCTGGCGGGAGCGGAACGGGTCGAAGGAACGCTGTTCGGGCACGGCGAGCGGACCGGCAATATGGATCTCGTCACTTTCCTGCTGAATTTCGTCTCGCGCGGACTCGAAACCGGTATCGACTTTCACGACCTGCCGTCCGTAACCCGTTTTGTCGAAGAAGTCGCGGAGATCCCGGTTCATCCGCGCCATCCGTATGCGGGGAATCTGGTGTTCACGGCATTTTCCGGAACTCATCAGGACGCAATCCGCAAAGGAATGAATCAAAGAGAAGAGATCAGCCGCTGTTTCCGGCAGGGTTGGAAAGTCCCTTACCTGCTGATCGACCCGGCGGACGTGGGACGCGGCTACGAGGAGCTGATCCGTATCAACAGCCAGTCCGGCAAAGGCGGCGCGGCATGGATTCTGGAATCGAATTACGGAATCCGCATCCCGCCGGAAAAACTGCCGGAACTCGCGCGGGCGGTTCAGGAAGAAGCGGAACGCACCGGCGGGGAAATCCCGCCGGAACAGATACGCCGTATCTACGTTTCGCTTGCCTGAGCCGATCCTTTTGGACGGGCGGAGATCACGCATCTCCCCCGTCCCGATCAGAAACCATCGAAAAGGAAACGGTCCCCCTGCCGCCCCGGAACTTCCGGGAAAAAGCCGTCAGTAATTCACTTTCGATTTGATGAACATGACCTGCACGGGTTTCGCGGTATCGTTCCGCAGTTTATGCTTGCGGGAGGGAAGAATGCGGACCGTATCGCCCTGACGCAGCTCAAACGCCTCATCTTCAAAAACAATCGTCGCATTGCCTTCGACAAGATAGGCGATCTCCTCTTCAAAATGCTGGGAAAATCCCTCGTTCGTTTCGCTGTGCGGATTCAGCGACATCAGCAGCAGACCGACATTCGATTTCAACGGTCCCGGCGTAAGATTGTAGTAAACAGAATTTTTTTCATTCGGATTGTGGATCCGCTCGCGCTCCGAACTGCGGCAGATCAGCGACGCATTGTCAATCTCTTCAAAAAACAGCGACGACATGGAAATCTCCAGCGTCCGGCATACCCTGTCTCTTATACACATCTCCGAGCCCACGAGACGGAGCTACATCTCG
>URKJ01000015.1 GCA_900548385.1 uncultured bacterium
ACCACAATTTAGAGTATATTTATGTAATAAAATTTCAATAAAGAGGGAAATAAAATGAAAAACAGAAAAAAATCCATAAAAATACAGAGAAACGAGGAACGGAAACAGTTCCGCCATCCGCAGGGGACTGCTGTTTTTTCGTTTGCACGTCAGTCCAGCGGAGACGAGGCCGACAGTGCAAGCATCGCCGATCAGCTCGAAGCAAACCGCAGGACCGCCGCGGCTTTGGGAATGACAATCGACTGGGAGGACTGGGATGCGAACATCACCGGGTATTCCTACCCGGACACCGAATTTTTCCGCGCATGTTACCGGCTGGACCTTGCACTTCAGCAATATTTCACCACTCATGCAGCGACGAACCGTCAGCCCGTGTTCCGGGAGGGGCTCGGATTTATCTTTCAGCAGATGCGCAAAGGGGATGTTCTGCTGCTTGACACCGCAACCCGTCTTGTCCGGGCGACGGTCATCCCCACCAATGAAAGCAATATCTGGAACTGGCTGGAGGCGATGGAGGTCAAAACCTACGTCGGCGGGAAACTCTACAATCCCCGCGACATCGGCGTCAAGATCATCAGCGCGGTTGAAACGCAATCCAAGGAGGAGAAAGCGAAAAATGCGGTGCGGGGGCTCGTCAGCGCGCGCAATAAAGGGGTGATGATCGGCTTTCACCGTCTGTACGGCTACATCTTTTCCAAAGTTCACGGCAGGCAGGTGCTCAGTCCGGAGCGGCATGAGTTCCATGTGGTCCGGAAACTGTTTCAGGATTTTCTGAGCGGAAAGGGGAAGAATGAGATCTGCCGTGCCGCCGGACGCGGAAGATATGCGTTTCCCTGTTCGCCGCAACGGCTCAACATGATCCTGAACAACCCCAAATATTGCGGGCACGTCTACAACTCCTGCGGGGAGCTGATCCCGTGTCCCGCGGTGGAAAAGCCGGTCCTGAGCCTGGCGGAATGGGAGAAAGTGCAGGCGATGCAGCAGAAGTACAGGCCGCGGAAGGAAAAAGCCGAGGGTCGGAAATATCTGCTTGCCGGACTCGTCCGCTGCGGATACTGCGGTTCCATCATGAAGCCGCAGGCGAACCGCAAGGGACGTGCCGATAAATATTATATCTGTCAGCGCCATGCGTCGTGTATCGAAGCGACGCCCTGCCGCGGCAGCGCGCTGATCGACTCCAACGAAAAGCAGGCGGGATTTGAAAATCTGATCTCTCCGTTCGGGATGCTCTATTTCCTGAAAGACGGTGCCGGGTTTGAGCGCATGAAACTGGAAAGTCTGTTGAAGGAGCGCCGGGAGGAACTGGAAAAAGTATCGCATGTTCTGCTGTCGATGCAGAAAACGCTGGAAACGGACTTCATGCTGTTTGAAACGCTGAAAATCTCTTTGGAGAAAGCGGGACGGCGGAAAAATCTGCTTCTCAGCGAAATCCGCATGTTTGAAGACGATCTGCGGAATCTGAACGATCAGGATGTGGCGGAGCCCGTCCGCACGTTCCGGGAGTGGCAGAAGCTCGATATGCCGCGCAGACAGCGGATCATGCAGGAGATCTTCCGGCAGATTCGGATTTTTCAGGATTATTATGAACTGGAACTTTACAACCGGGAGGTGATCACGATTCCCAAAACACTGAAAGGCAAGCGTTTTTTCAATCCGGAAGTTTGCCGGACCGAATTCAACAGCCGGCAGTCGCAGCTCTCCATTCTTTTAAAAGGACATGACGCCGCCGGCGGCGTTTCTTCTTTTCTTTATAAAGACAATCGTCTGGAAGTGCGGTATGTTTATTGAAAATGTCAGGCTGCCGTAAAGAAGTGCGGTTCCGGCATTTTCGGACCGATGCGTCAATCCTGTCCGCTGAATTGTTGAGAAAAATGGCATTTTTCCGGAAAAAAGTAAAAAAAATCAATTTTTTTTCAGAAAAGGGGTTGCCAAAACCGCATTTATGTGGTATAATGTATCCATAACATTCGTGGATTAATTGACGGCGTCTTTTAACCCTCAGAAAAAACAATTAAGGAGAAAAAGAAAGATGACAGCAAAACGAAAGAATCGTGGGTTTACGCTCATTGAGCTCCTCGTGGTAATTGCGATTATCGCAATCCTCGCGGGTATGCTTTTGCCGGCGCTGAACTCAGCTCGTGAGAAAGCACGCAGAATTTCCTGCGCTTCCAATCAGAAACAGATCGGGCTTTCCTTCCAGCTCTACACCAACTTCCCGGATGATGTCGTTCTTCCGGTCGGCGGCAAAGCTTCCGCTGCAGGTGAATTTACTTCTACCCTCGGTCTTGAACCGCTCGTAAGAAACGCGGTCCTCACCGACATGAAGATGTACATTTGCCCGTCCACTTCCCAGAAAGCGGCAAATTACAACGCAAGCAATGCGAATAACTCTGCCTACAAACCGTTCACGGAAGGTCTCGCGACCGCTGATGGTGTGGGTCTTGCCTATCACTATCTCCCCGGTCTGAACGCCAACACAACCACCTCCGACTCCGGTATTCTCTTTGACGGTGCGATCGGAACCAGCGCGAACCACGACAAGTATGGTAACATCCTGTTCGGTGACGGTCACGTCGGCTCCTTCGTTTCCGGCTCCGGCTCCAACTACTGGGGCAAGAAAGCCAACTGGAGAACTGACATCAACGTCAACAGCTCCATCAACCTCAAGGATACAAAAGCTGGTAAGCAGGTTCTCGGAACCGCTGCCGGTGATGACAAGCAGGGTGGTTACACCATTGAATAAGTCTCTTATATCCTGAGAGCTTTTCACTGAGGCTTCTGCCGGATTCCGGCAGAAGCCTTTTCCTTATCTCGTACAATACGTTTTCCGGATTTCTGTATCTTATGAAACAAGCAATGAAGTATTTCCGGCTTTCCGGTCTCTGCGGCGTTCTTCTCGGACTTGCCGCCGTTGCGGCGTTCCGCTTCGCGTTTTTTCTGGACGGCGAACATTCGCAGGATGAGTTTTATCATGTGCGGATCGCACTGGAGGGATGGAAGGTCTTTGCCGCCAAAACGTTTCCCAATATGATTCTTTCCTCGTGGAGCGAGTGCTTCGCCGACAAGGAACTGCTATTTCATCTGATTCTCGGCTGGATTCAGCGCGGCGTACTGGCGCTTGGACTTCCGGAAATCCCGTTTCATATTCCGAATCTGTTCTTTGTCCTGTTTCTTGTAGCGTCCTTTGTTTATGCGGGAATGGCGTACCGGGTTCGCGGTCTCTGGTGGCTGTGCATACTGCTGACCGGAGCGTTTGCTTATTTCACACCCCGGCTCTTGATGATCCGTCCGCATCTGCTTTCGATCGGCCTGATGCTGCTGTCGGTGACGGTCTTCCCGAACGTCCGCAATCTGCGGGACATCTGGAAGGGGGCCGCGATCGGTTTTCTGTTCGCGTGGTCATACTCCAACCCCCACTTTGTTTATCTGACAGCGGGGGCGTTTGCTGTGGCGACGTTGTTTTACAAGCGGAAACAAAGTTTTTTTATTTTATTCAGTGTTTCGATCGGCCTGCTTGCCGGATTTATTCTGCACCCGCAGGTGCCGAACACGTTCATCAACTGGAAAATCCAGTGCATTGACGTACCGCTGTTTATGCTTCAGGACAATCCTCTGCTGAATCTCGGCGATGAAATGATGCTCCGTCCGTACCGTCTGTATGTGGAAGACCCGATCGGTTTCCTGCCGTTTTTCCTGTTGACCGGGTACAATATTCTGGCGACGGTTCTCTGGTTCCGCCGGGAACGGATGGCGTGTTTTCACCGGGAGCGCCTGATTGCGCTGATGATCATTGCCGCGGCGACGGGAGCCGGATATGTCTTCATTTACCGCATGGTGGAATACGCATGGCCGTTCGGGCTGCTGTATGCGGGAGCGGTCTTCCCGTACGCATTCCGCCGGACCTGGCTGTGGCGGAACGGGAACGCGCACGCCTGTGCCGCTCTGGTCGCGGTCTGCGCCCTGACCTGGACGCTGATGCAGTTGAATTCGAGCTATTTTGAACCGCAGAAACCGTTTACCCATCTGGCGGAGTGGTTCTGGCGGAATGAGCGGTCGATCCCGCCGGGAACGGTCATTGCGAACCTGAACTGGTCGGAGTTCCCGCAGCTGTACTACGCCATGCCGCAGTACCGTTACCTGTGCGGGCTTGATCCGTCGTTCGGCTATTTCTACAAGAAGGACATCACGCTTGCGATCGAACGGTTCCGGATGGGCGGAGCTCTGCCGGAGCCGCGCGGGATGATGATGCTGACGGGCAGTCCGCTGGTTTTTCTTACCGAGCGCGACGCCCCGCTGGCGGAACGTCTCTACAAAGCCGGTTACCGGATGCTTTATCAGGGGCGGGACGGATGGCTGTTCAGCACATTCAACAAAGCGGTTCCGCGCCGGAATGTCCCGTCGCGCCGTACCGTCCGCCCCTGAGAGGGTTATTGGCGTACCGCCTCAAAGACCTCTTTTTCCGAGGGATCAAGGAGTGAGCCGTCGGCGTGGAAAACGTCGTGGAAAAACGGATCGGGAGTGCCTTTCGATTCATCCCATCCCCACGGATAGATGGTCTGCGTCTTGCCGGAGACGAGTCCCCAGTTGATCGCAATGACATTGTTGTCCCGCAGAACGGGGAGGCAGTCCTTGAATGTGCTTCCGGCGCTTCTCGCCATGTATTCGGAGCAGAGCAGGGGGCGTCCATCCGCGATGTAACGGATGAAGTTGATGCGTTCTTTCAGTTCTTCGGGTTTGCTGTAGCAGTGGAATGAGACAACGTCGGAGTTTTCGAACATGAAGCGGTTGATCTCGTCGAATCCGGCGTTGAAGGCCCACGGACCGGCGGTGACCGGCTGATCGGGATCGGCTTCCCGCGCCCATGCGAAAACCGCTTTGAGGAGCGGGAGTGAAAGACTGCCGCGAAGTCCGGCCAGGGTGACGTGGTCTCCGGTTCTGCCGTTGCCCGGTTCATTGTACAGGTCCCACAGCAGAATGCGGGAGTCGTGCGCAAAATGAGTCAGCACGCCTTTGACGTACGTTTCGAGGCGCCCCCACTGATCCGGATTGTCGGCGACACGGTAACCGGGCGACTGCACCCAGCCGGAATTATGAGTGAACGGTTTCGGCTCCGGTTGTTTGCCGAGGGCAAAATCGGGATTCCAGCAGTCGTCGAAGAACACGAACATGGTTTTGATGCGGTGTTTGTCCGCAATGGCGAGATAGGTTTCCATGCGTCCGAGGAATCCCGCGGCGTCCTGTTCCCAAAGCAGATCGTGCAGAAAGACGCGCATAACGCTCATGCCGATCGACTCCGCCCAGCCGAGTTCGCGGTCGATCGCGACGGGATCAAACGTTTCCGCCTGCCACATTTCCAGTTGATTGATCGCGGTGCTCGGCGTGAAGTTGCCGCCGAACCGCCATTGTCCGTCCCAGTTAAATGCTTTTGCCATGATTTTCCATCCTTTTTCCGGTTGCGGTTGTATGGTTATGGAAAATTACAGCCCGGTCTGGAAAAAGGCAAATGGAAAACCATGCATTATTCATGCAAAATCATGAGGATTATGCGCATGTTCTGTTATTTTCCGTTTTTGGCGGAGTGCTGTTTTTCCCGTTCGCTCCGTGAGGGATAACAGGCGACGTAGACCCGTCCGGTCCGCTTGCGTCCGAGGAGCGAACGGCAGGGGAACGTGATTTTTTGCAGCTTCAGGTCCGTATAGCCGGTTTTTTTGACGAAGTCCGCAAAGGAGTCGGGTTTGCCGATCAGCAGGGCGCCTTTTTCCAGAATGACGTCGCGGTAACGGTTGAAGAACACATCATCGTTGACTTCGCACGCGGGCGGCCGTCCGGGGGTGTAATTTTCCATGACGGTGGCTTCCCAGCGGGTCCCGACCACGACCGGTATCGGGTCGCTGCGATGGCTTTTCCAGAACGCGACGACGGGATCGACGATTGCTTCCGGTTTTGTGTGAATCCGTATCCGTGTTCCGGCGAGCAGGTCGATCGTGGTTCCGATGAACATGCCGCAGGTGAGCAGGATCAACAGGAGGTAGACGCGTTTGAAGACGGTGCGGTCGATCACGAACGGAAACGCGGCGACGGCGGCAATGCCGGTCCAGGAGGCGAGCGAACAGAACCACATCAGGATGACTCCGCTGCCGAACAGGGAGATCAGGATGAAGAAGCCGGAGGGGATCAGCGTCAGGATCAGCGACCAGCGCAGAATGTCCCGCTGCACCGGACGGCGTTCGCGGTTGCGGAATCCCGGCAGAACGGATAGCATCAGCACGCCGCCCTGAACGGCGAACGGATAGAGGGTTGCGCCGATCACGAGCAGGGGGAGATACCATGCGTGTTTATCGGTCATCCGGTTTTCGACATGTTTCAGACAGGCGAAATCATTGTTCCAGAGCCAGACGAGGTGCGGGGCCAGGACCAGCAGGAAGACCAGAGCTGCAAGCCACGGACCGGGAGAGAAAATCTGTTTCCGGTACTCGCTTTTCAGGAGAAACACGACCAGGAACGCAATCAGCAGCAGCGCGGTGGAGTACTTGTTCAGCATACCGAGTCCGCAGAAGAGCCCGAACAGAATCCACTGCCGGATCTTCCGGTCGCGGAGAGCCAGAAAGAAATAATACGCCATAACGGGGCGCAGAGCGATTTCCACGAAGTAGGTGCTGAATTTCGTTTCGGAGGGGTTGTAGTAAAAAAGAAAGAACAGGAGGAGTGCGGAGACGGCGGCGGGGTAGGGGGAGAAGAATTCCCGCGCGAGTTTGTAGACATACCATACGCCGATCATCAGCGAGGCTTGCGCGGCAAGATAGAGACTCCAGTCCGCATGGCCGGAGACAGCGGAGAAGAAATAGCCGAGCCAGCCGGAAAGCGGCGGGTGCTTGGAGTGTCCCCATGTCATCTGCGCCCCCCATGTGACCGTCTCCAGAATGTCGAGTCCGAGAATGTTCTGCAGAAGCGAACATTGCAGGGTCCACATGGTCATGATGACGCCCATGAACAGCAGCAGTGCCGCAGTCGGCCGGTCCCAGAAGGATTGCAGTTTTTCTCGAAGGCTCCGGATCATAATATTCTCCTGTGTTGTTGCTTTTAGTAAAGCGGATTTTCCGCATGAATTGAGTTCGGGGATTTTTCTGTCGATGCTCTGATTTCCCGCAGGATCAGACTGTTGGAAAGCCGCCATGTACGCCAGTGCGAGACCGACCGTTCCAGCTGTTCCGTCTCGTTCCGCAGACGGTTGCCGAAAGAGTACGGCAGCCCCATCTCCTGCACCCGGAGAAGGACCGGAAGCGAGGCGGGGAGAAGAGTCTGCAGATATTTGACGTCCAGCGGAGCGGGGCTGAGCCCTTCTGCTGTTTTGCCGACGACTTCCCGGCAGTGCCGCACGTTGTATTCCGCGATGAAGCGCGATGTGTCGGCGAACATGACGAACAGCAGAACGATCAGCACTTGCACGCCGTTTGCCCAGAACAGCCAGCGGAGGGATTTGCCGCGCAGGATCTTGCAGAGGATCAGGCAAAGCCCGATTCCGACGATCAGCATCCAGAGAGCGGCGGCGACCCGGAGTCCGGTGAGGCTGTAGACCGCGATGTATTTTTCAAGCCGCAGAAGAGAGGAGGCCACGAGAAACACGTTTTGTCCCAGCCAGAGATAGACCAGCCTCCGCGCCCATTTCCAGTCGGGACCGGAACAGGTTCCGCTGAACGTCAGCAGCGTGAGAATCCCGGCGATCAGAGCGGTGGCGATGAGGGGATAGGCTCCGCGGTGCGCATATTCCGCATAGCTTAGCGCTTCGGGCAGCGCCGCGCCCGCCCACAGATATTCCACATCCAACAGATTCTGGATCAGAAACACGATGTTGAACAGCAGGAGTCCGCGCGTCATGACCGCGGCAAGTGTGCGGATGGAGGCGGGGGACGGTTCTTTCCAGCCGATTGCGGCGAATTCCGGCGCGATCTTCTCCAGAAGCCGTTTCCAGATCGAGAGCCCGGTGGCGAACGCCGCGAACAGTACAGAGAGCATCCAGAATGCGATCCGTCCGCCGGAGAAAAATTCAAAAGAGACGAGCCAGTCTTTGACCCGGTTGAGTCCGCGTTCGAAAACGGGATTCGCCTCGGCGAAAAGAGAAAGGAAAAAGAGGCTTCCGAGCACCGGAAGACACCAGAGAAGCAATCCTTTTCCAATCCCGGAAAAAGAATCCCGGTGTTCCTCTATCCGGCGGCGCCATTCACGGAGCTGATAAAAAGCGTCGAACGGCAGGGAAAAAACGAGAATGAGCACATTCCGGATCCAGTGCAGAACGGAGGTGTCCGCCCGTTCTTCCCGGCAGACGGCACGGAACAGCAGAAGCGAACAGTATCCAAGCAGAACGGGGAATGCTCCGGCGTACAGGAAAATCCCGGCGGCACAGAGTCCGAGCTGGGTATACCAGAGGATCCGGGCGGGACGGGAGAGAAAGTCCCGGCGTTCCGGCAGAAGAGCAAAGATCAGCAGCAGATACAGGGCGGTCCGCGGAATGGACCCCGACACAAACGGTCCGTACAGGAGAAAATCCGCCGCGGCAGTCAATGCGAGGATGACCGGGAGACGCATCCGGTCCGGATACCATAGATTATAACGATGATCCTGTTTCATGAACGATCCTGTTTTTGATTGATCTGATGATTCTATTATATTAATATAGGCGGTGAAAAAACGATTTACAAGGGGGAACGGGAAGAAGAATCCGGGTTTATGATGACGGAAGAAAGAGCCGCAAGATTTTTTTATTTTTTTTGAATATTCAATTTGACTTTTCCGTGCTGTGATATATATTAATGGCATCGACAGCGAACGAGAGTTCCTGACGAGAGCACCCGTAGCTCAATTGGATAGAGCGTCTGGCTACGGACCAGAAGGTTGCAGGTTCAAGTCCTACCGGGTGCACCATTTTTTATAACGATTGTGAGTCAGCTGCAGCAGGTGTTGTCGCTGACTTTTTTGTTTTACCGGATCCAAATTATTCAGGAGAGCAGAAAATGGCGGAATTTTACGATCCTTATATGCGCGCGAAGATGGAAGACGGAACGGGAATGGTGTGGAAAAGCGTGGACGATACTCCGTTTGTTCTGGAAGGGTTTTACTGGAGGAAACCCGGCGGGGAATTCCGCCGTATGCCGCATTGTCCGCTTCCGCCGGGAGTGGAGGCGCACGCTCCGCAGACCGCCGGCGGACAGCTCCGGTTCAAAACGGATTCCGCAAAAATCATGCTCCGCGCCGCCGTCCGCACGCGCGACAACGATGCGGATATTATGACATACGGGCGCATCGGGTTTGATATTTACTGCGGAGCGCCGGGAGTGTCGCGCTATGCCGGAGTGACGCATATCAATTTCGACACCGTCCGTTCGTTTGCCGCGGAATACTGCACCACGCTGTTCGATGCGCCTGCCGGACGCCGCCGCATGCGGGAGTTTACGGTCAATTTCCCGCTTTATGCGCAGGTCGACCGTCTGGAGATCGGATTTGAACCGGGAGCGGAGTTCGCCGCTCCGTCGCCGCGGGTCTGTGAACGCCCGATCGTCTGGTACGGAACCTCCATTACGCAGGGATGCTGTGCGTCGCGTCCGGGAATGGCTGCAACGAATATCGTGTCGCGCCTGCTGAACCGTCCCGTTCTCAATTTCGGTTTTGCCGGATCGGGGAAAGGGGAGCCGGAGGTGGCGGAGACGCTGGCGGAAATCGAGTCGCCCGCAATGTTCCTGCTGGATTACGACGCCAACACGAGTGAAGAGGAACTCGCCGCCACTCTGCCGGGATTTATCGGGATCCTGAGAAAACGGCATCCCGGAACTCCGGTCGTGACGATTTCCCGCCTGCCGTTTCCCGCCGATTTCCCGTTCGATCCCGAAGATTCCTTTGAGGAAAACACGCGCCGCCGCCGGGAGATTCACCGGAACAATCTGTTCCGTCTGCGGGAAGCCGGAGACCGGAATATCCACTTCATTGACGGCTGTTCCCTTTACGGGGAGGATTTTTCGGAGTGCTCCTCGGACAACTGTCATTCTTCCGATCTTGGATTTTACCGGACGGCCCATGCGCTTGCGCCGGAGCTCCGGCGTATTCTGGAAGCGTGAGGGTGTCGTATTGAATCTCCCGTTCCGGCGGGAGAGCGATCGTTTGGAGTAGTTGCCCGTTCCGGTGGATTTCCAGACTTCCGCCCTGCATCGGAGTTTCCCGGAATCGCAGAAGAAGTCCGTTCCACGGCGGCAGAAGGCGGAGCAGAAAGCCGTCCGCCGTCTTGCGGTATTCCGCTGAAGCGGAGGGAAGAGGTTCAGCGGGAAGCCCCAGTTCCGCCGCCCGTTTCTGCGCTCTCCGCGCATAAAGAGCGTTGATCCGGACCGGGGCGGCGAAGTGCAGTCCGCGGACGGTGAACAGATTCAGAAACGCCGTCGCTCCGCCGCAGGAATCGCGTCTTGCCGAATCGCAGAAGAGTTCTTCTGCCGCGGTGATTCCCCGGCTGTGCAGATAACTTGCGGCATCCCGTGCCGCTCCATAGTCGGGCATATTGATGACAAGCGCCCGGCGGACGGCTGGATCCGAAAGAATCAGCATCGGTCGTACTCCGCCGCCGTGACGGATCAGCAGTTCCGGCCGGAGTGCCAGCGGCGAGAGCAGAAAACCGGCGGAAACCAGCACCAGCAGGATCGCAAGCGCAAGTTCCATCCGGCGCGTCCGGCTCCGGAAAAATGCCGCCAGCAGAATCAGATAGATCAGAACGCCCCACCATGGCGAGGGGCGGGTATAGAGAAATCCCGCATCTGCAAAGAAAGAGGAGATCGCGCGGAGCAGACTGAGCATCGGTGCCATCAGGAGTCCGCAGAGCTCCGGCACGCCGGGAATCCAGCAGAAACAGAGTCCGAAGACAAAGATTGCGAAGCAGAGCCACGCCGCCGGAGACATCAGCAGATATGCCGGAACCGCAAACGGGGAAAAGAGTCCCTGACGGAGCATTGAGACGCCGAAACTCGCCAGCCATGCGGCGGCGGAGGCTCCCAGCGAAAAGATCAGCAGACCAGCCGCAGCTCTCCGGAGAACGCCCGGATCGCGGAACCGGTATTTCCAGCGGGAGAACGCGGCGGAACGGATTCCGTTCAGCCAGTCGCCGCAAATCAGCAGGAACGCCACGCAGAGGAACGAGTACTGAAATCCCGAATCGAGTGGAGAGAGCGGATTCCAGAGAATCAGCAGAACCGCGGCAAGTGCGATCGTGTTCATCGGACGGGTACGGCAGTGAAACGTTTTCAGCAGAGCCCATACGGCGAACATGACAAACGCCCGTACCGCCGGTCCCTGCATTCCGGTGGAGAGCGCATAGAGCAATACCGGAATCAGTGCCGGGATCCAGCGCATCGTGAACGGAAACGGCCGCAGAAGCAGCAGGACGATTCCGGTAAACAGCGCGATATGGAGTCCGCTGACGCAAAGGACATGGATCGTTCCGCTTTGCAGAAAATCGGCTTTGGTTTCCGCGTCGATCCCCTGTTTTATCCCGAAGAGCAGAGCGGCGGCAGCGGCGCGGTTCTGCGCGCCCAGCGGTTTGCCGAATGCTTCAAGAACTGTGCCGCGCAGATCGTAAAGCCGCCGGAGCAACGGGGAGCCGCGCTGAAGAAGTTCCGTTTCCCGGACGGTCAGAATACGGTCGGCGCCTTTGTAGCGGGCGTAGGTCGCAAGATCGAATGCGCCCGGCGCGCCGGAATTGACGACCGGTTCCAGTGTTCCGGTTACGCGGCAGACGTCTCCGTATCCCGGTGCGACGCCGGAAGTGCGGGGGAGACGGAGGAACAGTTTCCCGGAAGCCGTCTGCCAGGTGTCGGACGGTGTGTAGCGGAATTCCATCGCTTCCGCCAGCGTGTAAAACGGTGCATTCGGCAGCCAGGAAGGCGTTCCGCCGCAGAGCGAGGGATCCGTCATGAGCACGCGGAGTTCCACGCCGGCGGTTCTTTCCGGCAGCCGCGGTTCCGGGCGTCCGGCAAGATGCAGGGAGAACAGCAGCAGAAGAGTCGGAAACATCCACATCCGCAGAGTCCGGGCGCTGCCGAGCAGAAACCAGACTGCCAGAGTGAGCGGAAGCGGGGCGAGGGCGCAGGTGTTCGCGGATAGACCGGGTGTGATGAGCGTTGGTAAATCCGCATTCAGGACGGCGAGGAGGGCGATCAGGCACGGAAACGAATCCGCGAATTTGCGGCACGCATCGCGCAGACGGTTCATTTCCGTTCCCGCTTCAGGAGATCGCAGAGTGTATCGGCGGAGACGGGGACGGGGCCCGCGTAGCCGGAGACGACTGTTTCGCAGAGTTCCCGGTCCGTTATGCGGAATGCGGGATGATATTTGTTCAGAACCTGCCGGAGGGAGGAGGCAAGGCGGTACAGGTCTTCCGTCATGCGTTTACGGGAGGGGGAGGAGAGAATCGCGGCGCCGTCGAGATCCCAGGTCCCCGGCTTCCCGTCGGGAGTCCAGTAGATATTGCTGAGTTTGTAATCTCCGTGCACGATGTTCCGGCGGTGCAGTTCCGTCAGCAGGGCGACGGCTTTTCCGGTCAGCGGACCGAGGAGCTCCGCGGGTGAGTCCGTCCGGGCGAGCAGCCCGTGACAGCTTCTGGCGTTTTCGAGCGCTTCGTTGATGATGTAACCGGCATGCAGAAGGAGTCCGGTGCGGTGTTCGCCGACCGCCAGGACGGCGGGGGTTTCGATCCCCGCGCGGATCAGCGCATTGGTTGCGGCGGCGGCGCGGAAAGAGCGTGCCCGGCGGAACAGATAACGGAGCATGAAACGGAACCCTTTGCTGTTGGTCCGTTTGAGAAAGACGGGACCGACGGGAGGAAGAACGCGGATGGCGGCGGTGGTGGTTCTGGAGTCTTTCAGAGTTGTGCCGCGGGAGAGCGAGGAGTCGACGGTTTCCAGAAACCGGGCGAAGTCTTCCGCCGGGAGAAGCGGGGAAAGCCGGAAAAACCAGCCCCGTCGGTGAAAGCGGACGGGCTGTCCGGAACGGTTCCAGGTGTTCATGATGCGTTTGTTCTCCTCCGGGTTTGATTCAGCGGCAACTATAGCACGCTTTTGCCCGGATTGCAAAAAAATGTTTTGATTTTTCCGGGGGTGTGTTGTATTTGATATAGCGCCGTGTATATTATCTTTACAGAATTTATTCTGGATATCGAAACATGATACGGGAGAGAGCCGGATGCCGGACGAAAATTTCATTGAAATAGTAGACAAGATCATACAGGACGATGTCCGGTATCGCGCCGGGGCGTATGAATTTGTCAACGGTGCGGTTTCGTTCACGATCCGGAAACTCCAGCGGGAATCGAAATCGAAACGGGAGCGTCATGTTTCCGGCGAGGAGCTGATTCACGGCGTTGCGGAATTTGCGGTGCAGGAGTTCGGTCCCCTTGCGTGGAGCGTGCTGGAAGACTGGGGGCTCGTGAGCGGAGCCGCCGTGGGAGACGTGGTGTTCAATATGATCCGGAACGGGCTTCTGACCGCCAGCGAGAACGATTCCCGCGAAGATTTCAACCGGATTCCGGATTTGAAAAAACTGCTTCCGGGCTCCGGTCGTTCCGCGGGAAAAAAGAGGCGCAGGAACGATCCGCCGGTCATTGCCTGAAAAAAATCTTCATTCTTTGAGAAAATGATTTGATTTTACAGGCTTTTGGGGTAAACTATCAGAGATAATGCAAGATCACAAAAATATAGAGACCAATGGAGGTTTTCAGAGATGAATGGCAAATTGTTTGTCGGAGGAGTGTCCGCAGCCCTGCTGGCGGGCGGAATGATGGTGATGACCGGATGTGCATCTGTGGAAGATGATCCGATGCCGCCCGGAGCGTATGTCCCCGGAGAAGCGCAGGCGCCGATCGTTGTCCGCGGCAACAATGATGCTCCGGTGGTCGATCCGCTTCCCGAACCGACGCCGATTCCGGCGGCTCCTGTCGTTCAGCCGGAACAGCCGCCTCTCCCTCCCGCAGTGGAACAGCCCGCAAAGAAACCCGCTCCCGTCGCTCCGAAAAAAGTTCAGCCGCCGGCACGGAAAGACGACGTGACCCATGTGATCCGTAAAGGGGATTCGTTCTGGAGCATTGCGGCGCAGTACGGCACAAGCATGGATGCGATTGCCGCCGCAAATGCGGACATGAACCCGCTCAAACTCCGGGTCGGCGACAAAGTCGTTGTTCCGGCTCCCGGATCAAGAAAGTATACGAAAGCAGCGAAGGCGTCTGCCGCGAAAACCGCTCCGAATGCCAGAAAACGGACGGTTGCCAAGCCGGCGAAGAACGATGGTACTTATGTGGTCCGCAAAGGCGATTCGTTCAGCCGTATTGCCGCCCGTCACCGTGTCAAAGCCGCCGATCTTGCCGCGGCGAACAATATGACGCTTGATCAGACCCTCTGGGTCGGTCAGAAACTCGTGATCCCGAAAGCCGGTGTTCCGGTTGCCAAACGTGCGGCGAAACCGGCTGATACCGCATCGAAGAAAACCGCAGTGAAGAAAGACCCGGTTCCCGCAACGCAGGAAGCAGAGGCTCCTGTTCCGCCTGCCGGCGGTGCCGCCGTTCCTGCTCCTGCCGCACAGGAAAATGTTCCGGCGGCTCCCGCTGTTCCGGGCGAATCCGCTCCGGCGGTTCCCGCCCCTGCCGCGGAAGTTCCGGCTTCGGTTGCATCCCCTGCCGCTTTGAATGCCGTTGCGCAGGATACGACTCCGGTTGCGGCACCCGTCACCGGCGGCTATACCGCGGATATCGACGAGGATACCACACTGGAAGCGCTTGCTCAGAAATACGGTTTCGGCGTTGCGGAACTGAAGAAGCTGAATCCGGAGATCCCGGCGAACGGGAAAGTCCGTGCCGGTTCGGTCATCAAGCTGCCCTGATCGCCTTTGTTAATGATTTCACGCCGGATTTGATCAAGATCAGTCCGGCGTATTTTTTTGGATGGGAAAATGAGTTTTTACAGGAATACGGGAATCGTGATTGCCGCCGGAGGAAGTTCCACCCGGTTCGGCGGCGGCAACAAACTGCTTTGTGAACTGTGCGGGATGCCGGTGTTTCTGCACGGGATCCATACGCTCGGAACGCTGGTGCCGTCGGAACATATCGTGCTTGCCGTTCATGCGGATTTTCTGAAAGAGTTTCAGCGTCAGGTGGAACGGCATCTGCCGGGGCTGGCTTTGCGGATGATTCCCGGCGGGGCGACCCGGACCGAATCCGTGCTCCGTGCTTTGGAGGCGTTGCCGCAGGGGTTGGAGTTCGTCGCGGTGCATGATGCGGCGCGTCCGCTCGTGACAGCCGAGCTGTTCCGCCGTTGTTATGATGCCTGTGTCGGGCATGGGGCTGCGATTGCTGCGCACCGGATCAACGACACGGTGAAGATGCAGGCTCCGGACGGGCTGTTGGCGACTCCGCCGGTTGAGCGGGATCTGCTTTGGGGGATCGAAACGCCGCAGATGTTCCGCTTCCCGGAACTGCTTTCCGTGCTCCGCCGCGCGCTTGCCGAGGGACGCAGTTTCACCGACGACGCCGCCGCGTTGGAGTTCTATACAGGAATCCGTGCCGTCCCGGTCGAAAACCGGGATAACAACATCAAGATTACGCGCATGGCGGATCTCCGCATTGCGGAAGCCTCTCTGTAAGTTCAGACCGCTTCGGCGGAAAACTCTTTCATCAGGATGCGCAGACGGCGCATAAGACGGGTTTTCACAAGATACACCATCTCCGGAAGCATGGAGCACATGACGGCGGTTTCACGGGCGGACTTCCCGTCGAGCACATGAAATTCAAACGCGGAGTATTCACCGGGCTTCTCTTCCTGCCGCAGTTTCTGGAGTGCCTGATCAAGGACATGTTTCTTCCATTCCGATTTCCACAGCTCCGGCGTCAGTTTCATGCGGTCCGGAGCGGCGGGGAGTTCCGCGAGGCATTGCGTGAGAACCCGGTACATGAAATCCGGAAAGACGCCGCGGGAAGTGTCGTATACAAAACATTCCGATTCTCCGAAGACGGCCCGTTCAAAGATTTCGAGGAGCGTTTCCGCTTCTCCCGCACGATAGCCGAGATTCAGCAGGATCCGCGTCAGAAACGGAAAATAGATGTTTCGGAACAGGGCGCGCGGAACGGGCGAACCCGTGCGTACCCGCTCCAACAGAGGAGGTTCGTGAGACATGGGATTACATCAGTTTGAGACCGGGAAGATCCTGAATGTCCACAACGCCGACGACTTTGCCGTCGGTATCCGTAACGATGATGTCGTCCACTTTCCGGACTTCGACGAGACGGAGCACTTCAATGGCAAGCGCATCGCTGCGGATGGAGGCTGGATTTGGCGTCATGACTTCGGCGATATTTTTCAGCAGAATATCGGGAACGCCCGCACGGCGGCGGAAATCGCCGTCGGTGAAGATTCCCGCCGGACGGCCGTCCCCGTCGACGATGATCGCGGAACCGCTGCGGCACGCGGTCATTTTCAGCAGGGTGTCTTTGACATTGTAATCTTTTGTGACGGTCGCCAGCCGGTCGCCGCTGCGCATGGCGTCGCCGACCCGCATGGTGACGGCGCGCCCGATCGCTCCCGCCGGGTGAAGTCTTCCGAAATCCTCTTTTGTGAATTTGCGGAGAGCGAGGAGCGTCATGGCGAGCGCATCGCCGATCGCAAGCTGTACGGTGGAAGAAGTCGTCGGAGCGAGATTGAACGGACACGCTTCGCGCGGAACGGTGGTCGCCACATGGATGTCGCTGAGCTGAGCGAGCGTGGAATTGCTGTTGCCGGTCAGGGCGGCGACACGGACGCCGAGACGTTTTGCCGGCACGACAACGCGGACCAGTTCATCGCTTTCGCCGCTGTAACTGATGGTGATGAGCAGATCGTCTTTCTGGATCATCCCGAGGTCGCCGTGCATGGCTTCGACGGAGTGCATGAAGATCGTCGGCGAACCGGTGCTGGCCATTGTGGCGGCAATTTTGCTGCCGATGTGTCCGCTTTTGCCGATGCCGGAGATCACGATCTTCGCGCCGGAATCAAGAGTTTGACAGCATGCTTCCACCAGTTTGACGAAATCGCCGTTGAGGGTGTTTTTAATCGCTTCGAGTCCTTCAATCTCAATGGCGAGCACTTCTTTTGCTTTTGTCAGTATCGCTTCGGAATCCACGGTTTCAGTTCTCCTCTGTTTCCGGGTAATATATACCCGGAGAACCGATTTCTCAAGGCCGTTTTTCAGTGAATGTCAATTTTACGGTCTTTATAGTAATATTCGCGGTCGCGATCGTTGATTTCCCGGAGGACGCGGCAGGGATTTCCGACAGCCACGACGTTGGCGGGAATATCCTTTGTGACGATGCTTCCGGCGCCGATGACGGAATTGTCGCCGATCGTGACGCCGGGCAGAATGACCGCGCCCGCGCCGATCCAGACGTTGTTTCCGATCCGCACGGGGATGTTGAACTGGGCGACTTTGCGGCGGAGGCCGGGATCAATGGGGTGTCCCGCCACGGCGACGGTCACATTGGGACCGAACATGACGCTGTCGCCGACATAGATGTCGCAGTCGTCCACAAGCGTGAGATTGAAATTTGCGTAGACGTTGTTTCCGAAATGGGTATTGATTCCCCAATTTGCGTGAAGCGGCGGTTCCACATAACAGTTTTCCCCGACTTCCGCCAGAATCTCTTTCAGCAGCGCCATGCGCTTCGGCATTTCCGAGGGACGGGTCCGGTTGAAATCATAGAGGCGGTCCAGACATTTCAGCTGCTCTTTGGCGACTTCTTCATCGGTACAGAAATAGAGCTGCCCGTTTTTCATGCGTTCTCTGGTATTCATCAGAACTCCTTATCTTACCGGAATGACCGCGAGTTCATACGCGCGGGGTTTCGCCGTTTTGTAGAGTTCGGCGGTCAGTTCGGGAAGCTGTTTGCGGAACTTGGCTTCATCCGGTTTGTCCTTTTTGTATTTATTGACAACGTAAGTGTAATATTTGACGTGCGGGCTTTTTGCCTGTTTGGCAAGCCATTTTTCCGCGGCAGCGACAGCACTTTCCAGATTAGCCGGATCGCCTTTTTCGCGTGCGGCGATGATGTCGGTCTGCTTGATTCCGCGCAGAGCCTGAATAACCTGATGACGCTTGCCGTTTACTTTAGCGGCTTCATCGGCGATTTTCCGGGACGGGGTGGCGAGCAGAGCCAGATTGATCCCTTTGGCAAGCTGCGCGGCGGAGAAGGTGCCGATGACCTTGCCGTCGGCTTTGAGCTGATAACGTCCGTCGGCAAGTCCGGAAACGGTCAGCATTTCCCGGTTCAGCGTGTCGGTGACGGGATAGAGACCCGCGTCAACGGTCTTGTAATATCCGGTGGCGGGGTAGGGCAGACAGGCGGGTGTGTAGGTGAACCGGATGCCTCCGTTCTCTTTCCGGAAATCGGTGACGGTCGCATTTTTCATTTCGGCGGATGCTTTGTCCGCGTGGATGACTGTTTCCGCAACGAGCGGAGTTTCACCGAGAGCTTTCAGCACGAGCGCCGCCATGATGAAGTGCCCGGGCTGACCGGGATGGACGCGGTCGTTGCCGCAGAGATTTTTCTCCGGGAATTTTTTGAGAAGAGCGGTCATGGGGGTATGGAAGTCGACGACGGCAAGTTTTTTCTCCGCCGCCAGTTTTTTGGCGATCGCGGCGCAGGTGGCGAGTCCGGGCTCGTTGCATGCAGCCAGATTTTTGGTTTTGGAACCGCCGTACTGGTCGTAGGGGGAGGGAAGGATCAGAACGACCTGTTTGCCCGCCGCCAGCAGTTTGTCAACGAGTTCCGTCATATTTTTCCGGTAGGCGGCGAGGGCGCGCTCCCGGTTTTTAAGAGTCTTTTCATCGGGCGTATTCGAGGCATAATTGTGTCGTCCGACGTCGTTCATGCCGAACATGATGAAAACGCGGTCGGGGTTCTGCGGAAAGACGTCGTGATCGAGACGCCGGATTCCGCCGGGCGCGCTCTGCCCGGAGATGCCCGCATTGATGATCTCCACAGGACGGTCCGGGTGGCGCAGCGCCTGGAACAGCTGGAGGAAGGACACATAGTGTCCGCCGTGGGTGATGCTGTCGCCGAGGAACATGACGCGTTCCCCTTTGGCGAGCGGGGCGGGCGCCTGCTGTGCGGCAAGCGAAAGGCCGAATGCAAGCGCGGCTGTCAGAAGCAGTTTTTTCATGGATTGTCTCTCCCTAAAATTTGTTTGAAAACTCGGATCGGGAAAGATAGCATGTATGTCCCGGAAAATCAAGTCTGTTTCCGGAACAGTTTCCGGTATTGTGCGGGAGAATAGCCGGAAAGTTTGCGGAAGCGGCGGAAGAAGTAATAGGGATCGGCGCATTTCATCAGGACGGCGATTTCCAGCAGCGGGCGGTTGGTTGCGCAGAGCAGATCCGTTGCCTGACGGAGCCAGAGCTGATCCAGATAATGCTTCGGCGACATTCCCTGCTGCGAGAGGAACAGCTTCCGCAGGGAGTTTGTGCTGATGTTCAGATAATCCGCCATTTCTTCCACGCTCCACGCACGGGACGGGGATTCGTTCAGCCGGGCGAGGAGGGTGGTCAGACGCGGTTTCTGCTCCGATTGCTCCGTCCGGCGTTCCCGGTCGAGCTGCAGCAGGAGCTGGACGAGCATTGCGGCGGCTTCGATCAGGGAGGACAGAGTGCCTTCCTGAATCGCGCGGAGGACCGGAAGAAGCCGCCGTTCGCCGCCCATGCAGAAAATGCCGGGGCGGATCATGCCGTTCCGGTAGAGGAGATCCGCAAGCGGACCGGTGAAACAGATGGAGTCTTCCACAAAAGTTCTGGTGCGCCCGCCGTACTGCTGATCGAGTCCCGGCGGGACGATGAGACCGCTTCCGGATTCAAAATATGAGGTCTCTCCGGTCGATCCGTTGTAAAAAAACGCATCGCCTTCGAGCAGCTGGAGCAGACAGTAATAGGGGAAGCGGCGGAGGGACGCGGCGATGTCGTCGTAATGTTTCAGAACGGACGGTATGTTGTCGTAGTAGACGTGAAACAGGATCCCCGTTTTGAGAAGCGCCTCCCGGAACACCGCGGGAACGGGGGCGTAACTGGTGCAGGAAAGTTTCTTTTTTCCATTGGAAGATGTTGAAAAATCCATTTTTAATTCCTTTCACTGCTGTATTTTACACCATGAACCCCTAAAAATCAACAGGAGAACGGGTATGGCGCAGTTTTTTTGGAAATCGGAATCATGCAGCGATGAGTTGAACTCAGCATTGCGGATCGTCAGCGGTTTTTACGGAGACCGGATCGCGGAAAACAGCGGCGGGCAGGAACTGGAGTTCCGGAAAGCGGAATCCAATGTTGTGAAAATTACCAGAAACGGCAGTGTCTGCCGGATTGAAGCGGGCAGCCTGAGCGGATGGCTGCGCGGTGTTTCCCATGCATTCGCCGGAGTGGACGCCGATGAATCGGCGCCGTTTGAAACGCTCGGCATCATGCTCGACTGTTCCCGCAACAAGGTGTTTTCGCTCTCTTATCTGAAAGAGATGCTGGTGAGGCTCTCCCTGATGGGGTACAACATGGCGATGCTCTACACGGAGGATACCTACGCGCTCCCCGGCGAACCGTTTTTCGGTTATATGCGCGGAGCGTTCACCGTGGAAGAGCTGAAAGAGGCCGACGCGTTCGCCGGGCAACTCGGCATCGAACTGATCGGCTGCATTCAGACGCTCGGACACCTTGAGCAGATTCTCGCTTACGGGGAGTATGGAAAAGTCCGTGACACCGCTTCCGTGCTGATGGTGGACGAGCCGGAAACCTACAAGCTGATTGAAAAAATGATTCTGTTCTGGAAAGAGGCGCTTTCAAGCCGCCGTCTGCACATCGGCATGGATGAAACGCACGACCTCGGACGCGGCAGATTCCTTGATCATAACGGTTATGAATCGGCGTTTGAGCTGTTCAACCGTCACCTCGGACGGGTCAACCGGCTCTGTCAGGAAAACGGATTCCGACCGGTCATCTGGTCCGATATGTACTTCCGCCTCGGCAACAAGACGCAGACTTATTACGATCTCCATACGAATATTCCGCAGGAGGTGCGCGCCAGGATTCCGCGCAACGTTCAGCTCTGTTATTGGGATTATTACAACACGGATACGGATTTCTACGAAAAGTTCATCGGGCTCCATCGCGATCTCGGATTCGAGCCGGTCATGGGGTCCGGCGTGTGGACCTGGAGCCGGTTCTGGTACGACCATGTACAGACCGCCCGCACGGTGGTTCCGTGCATTCAGGCGTGCCGCCGAACCGGACTCAAAGAGCTGTTCTTCACCATGTGGGGCGACAACGGCGGGTATTGCGCTTACGATTCCTCGTTTGCCGGACTCGAATTCGCGTCCGGGCTCGCGTTCGGGCATGATGCGGAGGATACCGCGTTTTTCACCGCCCGGTTCCGGGCTGTCTGCGGAGAGGATTTCGGGCTCTTCACCGAACTAGGAAAAATCGCGGTTCCCGGAATCCGCGGCGTACCGGAAATCCGCACGGAGTATCTGCTCTGGGATGATCCGCTGCTTGGGATCAATCATCTTTCCTACCGGACGTCCGGACAGCTCGACGCATACCGGAAGAGTCTTGCCGGGCTGTTGGAGAAGCTGGGAACGGCGGAGCTTTCGCCGGCTCTCCGCGTGGTTCGTTCGCTGATCCGTTTTCTGGTTCCGCGCATGGAATTCCAGGTTGCTCTGCTGGACGCGTACCGGGAATCCGATGCCGCCGCTCTCCGGATGCTTGCCGATGTGGAGATTCCGAAACTGACCGCTCTGCTGGACGAATTTTGCGAAGAGTTCCGCGCGGACTGGCTCCGCTGTGCCAAGCCGTTCGGCCTGGAGGTGATTCAGGAGCGCAACGCCGGTGTGCGGGCGCGTCTGCTGGAACTCCGCCGCCGTCTGCAGGAGCCCGCGCCGATACCGGAACTGGATGCCCAGCTCCGGGCGCTTGACGCCGGATGCCGCACGCCGATCCGCTGTTACAGCGGAAGTATTCACCGCTGACCCGCAACAGCAGCAGAGTATTTTCCGGAACGGGATGCGTGAAAACGTGTCCCGTTTTGCTTTTTAAAAAGAATTTTCCACTTTTTTTTGTTTCCCCCTCTTGCTTTTTTTTGATTATGTAGTATAATTTATTTTGTTGAATCGGTTCAACGGAAAGCGCGGGAGAAGATGGTGAAGGCGACATTGAATGATATTGCCCGGAAAGTGGGAGTCTCGAAGTCTCTGGTTTCCATGTATCTGAACAATCATAAGCTCGCCGGGCGGATCGCGAACGATACGAAAAACAGGATCGACAGCGCTGTCAGGGAATTGAAGTACCAGCCGTCATTTGCCGCGCGGGCTCTTTGCAATGGGAAAACGAAGACGATCGGCATGATCTGCGGCGGAATCAAGAATCCCTATTTCGCCTATCTGGTCGAGGATGCGATGGAGGAGGCGGCGAAATCCGGTTATCAACTGCTGCTCAGTCTCACCCGCTGGATCCCCGAAGAGGAAGAGAAGGCTTTGGAGAATCTGCTGAACCGTCAGATCGATGGACTGATCTGCTGCATTGAAGCCGATGAGGGGACAAGGGCTTACGAGCTGCTGCGGAACGCGCCGATTCCGGTGTTGTTCCTGAATTATCCGGATCCGAATTTTTTCTCGGTCTGTGCGGATTTGAAACCGGCGATGCTGGAGGCACTCCGACTGCTTGCCGGACACGGCTGCCGCACGGTTTACGGGTGTTTTTATAAAAAATCTCTGTGGCCGTCCGCTTTTTCTTCCGCTTGTGCAGAACTTGGATTGAAAATGGAATTTCTGCGGGAAAGCTGGGATGACAGAACGGTTGCGGAGTTCGTCCGCAAGGTGATGGCGGAGAGCGATCACGGGTATGTGTTCAACGGATACCGGATGCGTTCCCGGATGCTGCGGGAGTTCCGCCGTTATCCGGATTACTGTCCGGAAGTTGTGGCGGGCGTGGATGATTACACGATCATGGAGGATTCGGATTATGTGGTCGGCGGTATTTATACCGACACTCCGGCAGAGATCCGGCTGGCGGTGAATCTTCTGCTTGCCGCGGTCCGGGAGCCGCAGGAACAGCGGATTTTGGATCTGAAAAGTGTTTTCCTGACAAAAGAGGAGGTGAGGGCGCGTCAGCGTCTGCTCGCCGATTCAATACGGGTTCCGTTTCCAAATTTTTAAAATTTAATACAAAAAGGAGTTAAAAATGAAACAGGTAATGGGTAAAATGGGGAATTATAGGGAAAGAATGAGTGTAAATGGGTTCACTCTCATAGAGCTTCTTGTGGTAATTGCGATCATTGCCATCTTGGCGGGCATGCTTCTGCCTGCTTTGAACAAGGCGCGGCAGAGTGCACAGCAGATGCAGTGTATCAATGCGTTGAAGCAGATGAACACCGCCGGAGCGTCCTATGCGTCGCAGAACAACGATTGCTGGGTTCCGTTTCAGATGCCTGCCGGTTCGGAAGCGGGAGAGAATAACCGTCGCTGGGCGAACAACAAGGAGTTCATTTCCCTTCTTGGCGTTAAGACTGCCGACATTAATGACATCTGGGCTGCCGGATACTGGAATACGTCATTTCTCTGCCCCGTGAACACATACAGCCCGACCTGGGGGAAAGGATTCCGTTCTACATGGTATATTTACGGTGCCGGCAACAAGGGCGGCGATACGGTGATGGCAGGAAATACCGCTTGTAATGTTTTCAATCTGCCGCGCATCAAGAGCCCGTCAACGAAGATCTCGTTTACGGAAGTCGTGACCGGTGCGGAATTCCATATGTATCAGGCAAGTTGGAATAATTGGCTGAAATGGGGCGATAAAGCTCCGGATGACAGCACCCGCTATCTTTCGTTCCGTCACGGCGGCGGATTTACGAGTAACGTTGCATATTTTGACGGACATGTGGCAAACAATCACTATTCCAAATTAGCATACGATTCGAGCAACACGAAGCTGCTTCTCCAGTATTTCCCGTACGGTACGATTCTTTGGTAATGGAAAAAAGGTAACAGAACGATGAAATCATTGGCTTTTGCACTGGCATCCACTTTTGCCGTGTGCTCTGCCGCGGCGGCTCCTGCGTTCTTTCAGGAGCCGTTTTCCACGGAAGAGTCCGCGAAAAAATACAGCGCGTGGCAGATTGAACCCGTTGTCGTGACCGGCAGGGACGGGACGAAGTGTCTGAAACTGTCGATCCCGAAGCGGACGAACTCTGCGACAATGACGATTCCGTTCCGTCCGGAGGATCTTGCGGGCTGCCGGATTGAGGTTTCCGGCATGTTCCGCGGCGAGAAGATCGCGCCTGCAAAAGAACCGTACAACGGGGCGAAGTTCATGCTTCCTGTGACGTATCCGGGGGGAACCGCTTATCTTGGCACGAACATCAAGACCGGAACATTCCCCTGGGAACGCTATTCGTTCCGCGGAACGGTTCCCGCCGATGTGACGAAACTTTATATCATGCTCGGCTTTCAGGATTCGTTCGGGACCCTGTATGTCAGGGACCTGACGGTCCGTTCTCTGGGGCGTCCGCTGGACCTGACGAAGATTGTGAATATGGGATTGACGGACAAGACTGCCGCCGACGGCAAAGGCGGCTGGTCCGATCAGGGCGCCGACAATGATGCTGCCCGTTTCAAGCCCCGGAAAGACAATCTGTACGGCGGAATTCCGTTTCAGGTGATTGAGCCGGGAAAAAACGGTGGAAAAGCGGTGCTGACCATGAAGTCCGCCAACTTCCCCGCCGGTCCGGAGTCCGCTGCGGTTTCGCTGAAGCAGCCTGCGAAAGCCTCCTGGCTGTACCTTCTGCACACGATGTGCTACAATGCGGCGGGACGTGCGGGCTCCGTGGAAGTCGTCGGGAAAAACGGCGGCAGACAGGTGATTCCCGTGACCGTCGGGACGGATATTGCCGACTGGTGGAATCCGAAACGGCTGAAGAATGCCTATCCCGCCTCGCTCTGGCACAACCCGAAAGTCGGAACGGTCGGCATTTACGTTTCGCGATTCAAACTGGATCCCGGTATCGGTCCGGTGAAATCGGTGACGTTCCGCAGTGAGAACCGTGCGCCGGTCTGGATCGTTCTCGGCGCGACGCTTGCCGGGCAGGAATACAAGTTCCCCGATGCCGTCCGTGTGGTGACGAAAGAGAACGCGAAATGGCGTCCGCTTCCGTCCGCGAAACCGGGCGTGATCGCCGGAAGCGCGCTTGACCGCTCCGCGCTGACGGAAAATACGGCGGTGACGGACCGCATCATTGTCAACTCCAAAGGACAGCTTGCCCGGGAGAGCAGACCCGATGTCCCGATGCGTTTTCTGACGGTTGCAGATTCATACGAGACGTTCGATATGTTCAAATCGAAAGAGGCGATCGAAGAGTACGCCCGCCAGCTCCGGCTTCAGGGGTACAATATGGCGCGTCTGCACTATCTGGATTCCATACTGATGTCCAAGGCAACCAAGCCGCTGGAATTCAATGCGAGCGTGCTTGACCGCTTCGATTACTATGTGTACTGCATGAAGAAAAACGGTGTTTATCTGAACCTTGACGCGATGTGCAGTCTTTACGGCTATGAACTCGGCAACACCTGGTATCCGGACAACTCCGGACGCAATTTCGGATACGACATCTACTTCCGGGAGAACGTCCGGGAGAACTGGCGGAAAGGCGTCGGCAAGCTGCTGACCCACGTCAACCCGTATACAAAAACGCGTCTGGTCGACGATCCCGTCCTTGCGATCGTGAACGGCAAGAACGAGCAGGAATTTGCGCTGATGGCGTGGAAATACCCGAAAAAACCGCATTACATGCTTCCGACCTGGCGCGCATATCTGAAACAGCGTTACCGTACAATCGACGCTTACAATGCCGCATGGAAACAGAACGTGAAAGACTGGAACGGAATTCCCATCTTCACGCAGAACGATTCGACGGCGCGCAATGTACGCGGCGAGGACGTCGCCCGCTACAAAACGGGATTGGAATCGAAGATGTACGAATGGTACGTTTCCGAGCTCCGGAAGATCGGCTACAACGGCATCGTGACCAATTACGACATGGGGCAGAACCTGCGCTACATCGCGCTGCGCCGTCCGTTCCATGCGATCGGGATGCACTCCTACCACGCCCATCCGTCTTATGACGGCTCGGAACAGACGATCGACCAGTCCAGCGCGATCGCCGGCGCCAATGCGATGTTCCGCGGGATCAACAGTACCCGCATGACCGGCAAACCGCTGCTGATTACCGAATACGGCGTTGTGTTCTGGAACAAATACCGCTATGAAGAGGCATTTACCGCCGGAGCGTATGCGGCGTTTCAGGATCACTCCGCGCTGACGGTTCATTCGCAGACGGTTTCGATCGTCCCTCCGTCGGCGATCCGTCCGTTCGGCTGCAAGAGCGACCCGGTGATTCATGCGTCGGAATTTCTGACCGCGTATCTGTTCCGCCGCGGAGACGTTGCTCCGGCGCAGGTGAACATCCGTCTGGATCTGGATACGGAAGCGATGTACCGCAACCGCACTTTCCTCGACGGCATTCATCACGGACAGTCCCGTCTGTGTCTGCTTACGGGCGTTTCGACCGCGGTTGATCCAGATTTCCCGGTCCGCAAAAACGAAGTTGCGCTTTCAACCGCGGGCGGTTCGACGGTGATCACGCGTCCGGGGTATACGATGGTTGTTGACAAACCCGGAGCGCCGTTCGATATTGACTCCATCATGGGCGAGTTCAAGAAACAGGGGCTTTTCCCTGCGGACAACCGCACCAGCGCCGCGGACGGGATTTTTGAAAACTCGAACAATGAGCTTTACATGGATACGCGGAAACACTTCATGTCGGTCAATACGCCGAGACTGCAGGGGATCTGCGCCGAGGCGGGAGCTGCTCCGGCGGTTCTGAAAGACCTGACGGTTTCCGGACTGACGACCCGCGGAAACGTGGCGGCGGTCAGCGTGGACGGCAAACCGCTTGCCGGTTCCGAACGCATCGTGCTGGTCTATGCGACCAACGCGCTGAATACCGGCATGGTGTTCACCGCGGAGGATATGCGCACCGTTACGAACCTCGGCAAAACGCCGATCCTTGTGGAGACCGGAAGTTTCGGGTTCCGTCTCAGGAACGGCAATGCCGGGGATTTGAAACTCTATGCGCTCAACACCGACGGCTCCCGCCGGTTCGAGATTCCGCTGGAGAAAGAGAACGGCGCCGTGCGCGCCGTGATCGACACAGGGACTCTCAAGGGCGGACCGAGTGTTTATTTTGAGTTGGCGGTGAAGTAATTCCCGCTGACAGGAGGGCCGCAGCCCCCATCGGAAACCGTGTGAACGGTTCCGGCGGGGGCTGCTTTTTTCGGCATCTGTCAAGGAGGGAGTTTTCCGGACAGAGTGTTCCCGTTGAAGGTCGTGAGCGGGCGGGAAGAGTTCAGCGGATTTTCAAAGTCAGAATTTCGTTGCATGGAGACTTTTCCGGTATTCCGCTCCGCAAGATCGCAGCGGGTGTAACAGAAACGGTCATCCAGTTCCGCTTTATTAAAAAGAATTTTTCATTTTTTTCGTTTTCCCCCTCTTGTCTTTTTTGGATATTGTTATATAATTATGTTGTTGGATTAGTTCAACAAGAAAGTGCGGAAGAAGCGGGGCGGTATTTATACCGACACTCCGGCGAAGATTCAGCTGGCGGTGAATCTTCTGCCTGCCGCGGTCCGGAAGCCGCAGAAACAGCGGATTTTGGATCTGAAAAGTGTTTTCCCGGCAAAAGAGGAGGTAAGGGCGCGTCTGCGTCTGCTCACCGATTCGATGCGGGGGCCGTTTCTAAACTTTTAAAACTTAAGTATGAAATAACAGGAAGGAAACATGAAATTCACCTTTCATCTTCATCCGGCTTCAAGGGTCGGGAAAAAACACATAATATTTTTCACACTTGTAGAGCTTCTTTTTGTAATTGCTATTATCGCGATTCTCGTCGCTATGCTGCTTCCGGCTCTGGGGAAGGTGCGCAGTAAAGCACAAACCATCAGTTGTGTTTCCAATCTCAAGCAGGTTTCACAGCATTTCGCGCTGTATGCCGGAGATTATGATGGATTCTGCCCTGGAAACTTATTCGCAAGCGATTATGTGAGCCAGTGCGCGGAAGGAGACTCCAGACAACTGCGGAAAAACTATACTGCGCCACGCGGATTCTGGTTCTGTCCGAACACAGATATTCCGGCGGGAGCAACCACCTTTCTCTCTAATTATGTCGTTCCGCGCGAGGAAAATACTGACAGAAATCCCAACCGTTTTCGACCGCGCGGCCCGGTTCCGATCTATCAGGCAACTCTCACGGAAACCGGACGCAGGAAACTGTCAAATTTGACCGGTCGGGGAGTAATTCTCTATGAAAAACAACTGGTTCTCAATGGCAAAATCGGCGATGCCTGGCGCACTCGTACTTTTGCTGTAAACACAAAACTTCCACAATGGCTTATTGCGGAAGAAAAGGATAGAGGCGGCTATATCCTGCATGAAAGTAATTGCAATTTTGCATTCTCCGACGGCCACGTCAAAACACTGAGATTGGCAAGTAATCTCTTCAATTACAGCTGGGAGTTACAATGAGGACAACAAAAAAAATGCGGGGATTCAACCGACTTTTCCTGTTTGGCATACTTCTGCTCGTTTTATCCGGGAACTCCGCCGCGGTGGAAGACACCCGAGTAATGGTACCGTCGCCGGATGTGTACGGTCCACAGCTTCCAATTCGCCGGATTGCCGGTCCCCAATGGGCCGCCGGAATGGAACTTCGGGGAAATTTGCTTTATGTACTGGGCGCACATGCATTATGGATCTATGATGTCACGGATCCGCTTCAACCCCGGCCAATCGGAAAATGCGACGGACTTTTCAACGGGCGGCAGATCGCGTTATCCGGTTCAACCGCCTGTATCGCCGCCCGCGCCAACGGCCTCTACCTGGTGGACATCTCCGATCCGCGCCATCCCCGTCAACTCTCAAGATTCGATACGATCGAACTGGCAACCGGAGTCGCCGCCGCCGGACCGGTCGCTTTCGTTTCGCTGCGAGTCTACGGAATTGAATGTGTGGATATTTCCGATCCCGCCCAACCGCGTCATCTCTCTCTGACGAAAACACCGGAAGCGCAATCAAGCTGGTACGATGCCGGGAAACTTTATGTCGGCAACTGGGCTCCATGCAGCATGTCGATCCTTGATCTCGCCAATCCACGTGCTCCTGAACTCTTGTGCAACCATCCTCTTTCCGGCTACGGTGACGGACTGATGGCAGCAGGTTCCCTCGGTCTTGCCTCCACAGGACACCACGCCCGTATCGGCTCCCCGGAAAAAAGAAAAAACAACGGCCACGGATTCGATTTAATTGATCTCGCCAATCCACTTCACCCGAAAACTTTATCGCATTTTCACTTCCCCCCCTATTTCAGCCGCGGCAATGACTTCTGGACCGTGCGTCTCTCCGGCAACATCGTAATTGCCGCCGACTCGCACAATGGAGTTTTTCTGGTGGATATTTCAGATCGGCGAAATCCGAAAGGAGTTGCCCACCTCCGCCTGCCTGAAGTTCCTTCTCCGGCTGGAGGAGTCCGTCCCGATGCGGTTTCCGGGATCGCTCCGGGGAACAACGTCGTTTATCTCAGCGGAGTCCGGACCGGGCTGTTTCTGGCAGAAATTCCGGGCATACAGCCGATGAATACGCCGGATACTCCTCCCCCGGTAATTCCCCCGGCAGTTTCCTCTTCTTCCGTGCCCGGATTTTTTTGTTATGACGCAGGCGGGCAGGTCCGGGCGGCTGCAGTAAGGGGGGACATTGCCTGGATTGCGGCGAGTCACGCAGGAATTCATGCGGCCCGCCTCACGGATGACGGCATCAAACCGCTTGCCGTGCACCCCGTTCCGGAAGCATATGACTGCAAAGTTTCCGATGACCGTCTCTATGTGGCAGAAGGGGCCAACGGCCTTGCCGTCTATCAGATTCTGCCCGAAGGCAAACTAGCTCTGCTCGGTCGCAGTCAAAAACTTCCTTCCGGAGAGCTTGCACAACTTGTCTGGGTGATACAGGGGACTCCTTACGCCGTCGTATCGGCACGCACCGGAACTCTGCGGTTCTTCGACGTTTCCGATCCGACCCGGATTGCCCAGGTGTTCACACACAGGCAGATCAGCCTGCTTTACGGCGATCTGCTGTGTGACCGGCTGCTCGGAGGGAAGTATATCGCGAACAACTGGCACTCCGGCGGTCTTGCCTGGTATGACCTTTCCGGTTCCAGACCGGCAGTCGCCAACCGGGTGGTGGAACGGCTGAACGGCCATCTCGACGGTCTGACCGCACTCAACGACAAACTGCTGATGCTGAATCAGGGCCGTTATGCACTGCTCTCCCCCAATCAACCCGGTCCGAGTAAAACGTGGAAACGGTATTCCGCCGGGGAGCCATTGCGGGGAATCCCCTCCGTCGACGGCACAACGGTGGCGATCAGTCACCGGAGTACGGGTAAGGTCGGCGTTTACGACTTCAGCAATCCCGAAGCCGCCAGGCCGGTCAGGAAGCGCAGCTGGAAATTCGATGTCCCGCCGGGAACCGTTTCGTTCTGGCGCGGACGGCTGGTGATTCCTCTCTCTTACCGGGGATTGCTGTTGGAACAATAATCGAAATCAAATCCGATGAGAATCACAATGAATCAAATCAATTTCCGCCATCTTGCTGCAACCGGCGGACTGGCGGTTGCGGTGATGACCATTCAAGCCTTTGCACCGCTGTCGGCGGCTGCCCAGTCGCCCCTTCCAGGAATTCCCGCCAGCCAGCTGCGCTGGCGGAGCGTACCCGGTGTTACAGTCACCGGAAATCGGGTGCGGGTTCGAATTCCTGCCGGCTCACCGGCGAGCCGGCAGCGGAACTGTGCCCGGAGCAACTTTGACATCACGCCGTTCCAAAACAGAGAACTCGGCATCTCGATTCAGATGCGTGGGAAGAACGTCTCTCCCTCCCGGCGCCGCTGGAGTTACAATGCCCGTCTGCAGCTCTCCTACAGACTGCCGAACGGCAGCATGCGCTGGGTTGAAGCGGTAACTCCCTCCGGCAACTTCAACTGGACTTCCGTCCAGCTATCCGACTGGATTCCCGCCGGATCGTCCGGTGGCATAATCTATCTGGGACTGGATAACGGCTCCGGTGAAATTGAGTTCAATCTCTCCACGCTGAAAATCTCCGCGCTGGGCGAAGAAGCGGAACAGCCCGAAGCGATAGCTCCGGATCTCGCCCGCGAACTGGAACTGATCGAATCAAGAATGCGCAGGATGCTGCTCTCCGGTAGAATAAAACCGGAAAAGGAAGTTCTTGCTCTAATCGCACGCCAGCGGGCGGACGGTACATTCGACGGCATCGACTACAGTAACGAAAACCGTTCTCAGTGGAAGACGGCGGAACATCTCTCGCAAACCCGTGCCATTGCGCGCGCCTATGCATCGGAAAACCATCCGCTTTACCGGGATGCCGCGGTGGGAAAAGCCATCAGAAACGCAGTCAACTGGTGGAGTTCGAAACGTCCTTTCAATTCCAACTGGTGGTGGAACGATATGTGGGTGCCCGAGGCGCTCGGAGAAACGCTGCTGCTCGCCCCCGATCTGTTTCCGGATGGTCCGGAGCGCTCCGCCGCCCTGCGGGTCTGCCGGCAAGCGAAATTCCTGCCGCGCTACACCGGAAACAACCGGGTTTACATCGCCCGGAACATCTTCCTGAGGGCTCTGCTGGAACGCAACATCGGACCTCTGAATAAAGCCGCCGCCGTCCTTTCGGAAGAGATCCGTTTTGCCTCCGTTGAAAACAAAACCAAAGACAGTTTCGGCGGTATTCGCGCAGATGGATGTTATCATCTGCACGGACCGCAGGTGCAGTTCGGGAATTACGGTTGCGAATTTCTGAAAAACGTCGCCAACTGGGCAAATATCTGGCGGGATACGCACTGGCAGTTCTCGCCGGAACAGTGGGAGATCATTCGCCATCTTGCCTTCAACGGTTTCCGCTGGGTCCTGTGGCATGGCAGGATGGATTTGCTTGCCTGCGGACGCCAGCTCGGCCGGAATGCTCCCGCGGTGAAAGGAAAAGCGACGCTCGCGGCTTTCCGACTGCTGCGCGAGGCCGATCAGAATCATCGGGAAGCATACGACGAGGTGTTGGAGCAGAGCGTGGACAATACAGACACATTGGTCGGCAATCGCCATTTCTGGAATTCCGACTACATGGTGCATCGCCGTCCCGACTGGTATGCCGCAGTCCGGATGAATTCCGTGAGGGTCCGTCCGATCGAAGACGGCATCAACTGGGACAATGCGCTGGGCCGTTATTTCTCCGACGGTGTTTGTCTGATCACCCGTACCGGCAGAGAGTACGACAACATCACCGCCGTCTGGAACTGGACCCGGCTGCCGGGAACCACGCTTCCCGCCACTCCGGTCACTTCGACCAGACAGCTGCGCTGGACACTTCGTCCTCAGGGCAGATCCCGCCTGCTCGGCGAATCCGGGTTCGTCGGCGGAGTGACTGACGGAATCTGCGGTGTTGCGGTGTTCACGATGAATCTTGACGGAGTCAAAGCCAAAAAAGCCTACTTCTTCGACCGCGACTCGGTCCGGCAACTGGTCTGCGGCATCAATTCGACCAGTCCCTTTGAGGTTGCCACAACCGTAAACAGCTGCCTCCGCAACGGTGAAATCCGGCAGGGACCGGGCTGGTTCTGGCACGACGGCATCGGCTACCGGGGCAGCGGCATGAAGCTGACTGCAGGGAGGCGCACTGGTGACTGGCGTTATTTGGAGGGCGGGCTTTCCGAGCCCATGCCGGTCAGCAGAGAGCTTTTTACGCTGTCGATTGAGCACGGTCTTGCGCCGCGCGGCGCTTCCTGCGAATACACGATTCTGCCGGGGGCGACTCCCGAAGCAACTGCCGCATGGCAGGGCGGCAAGACGCTCGCCAATACGCCGCAGCTTCAGGCTGTGGAGTTGCGGGACGGCCGGATCGGGGCGGTGTTCCACGCTCCGGGCAGGCTCGGCACGTTCCGGACCGATTCGCCCGGCGTATTCCTGATCGGGAAAAAAGAGGTGTGGGCCGCCGATCCCGCCGCCCGGCTGAACCGAATGAAGCTGACCCTCGGCGGCGTTGTAAAGCAGCTCTCACTGCCCGGCGGCGAAATGGCTGGCAGCAGCGTTATAGTGAAGTTCTGAAATTGCGGCAGGCTCCATAATTTTTCCGGAAAAATCGGAAAAGCGGACGGCAATCAAAACCATCGGCTGAGCCGATGGTTTTGAGTTTACGGGGCTTCCGCCGGAAAACCGTTATACACGGTTTTCCGGCGGAAGGGAAGAGTTCAGCGGATTTTCAAAGTCAGAATTTCGCCGGGACGGAGTGTCGGCGTCATGGAGACTTTTCCGGTGTTCCGCTCCGCAAGATCGCAGCGGGTGTAACGGAAACGGTCATCCAGTTCCGCTTTGACGGAACGGCTGAAATCCGGGTTGTACAGACGCAGAACCGCTTCATCGCGCTGTTCCGACCGCTTGAGTGCGGAGAAAACGGCGCCGCCGTGAAGACTCAGCAGGGAGTGTTCAACCGGCAGAAGCGCGGTTCCGGCAGGGAGCGGACGGTAGAAAATTTCCGTCACTTCCGTGTCCTGAACGCAGGGGCGGCCGGAGGTGAATTTCCGGCTGTCCGCGGAGTCGAACGCCGTTGCCGCGGGCATGATGAATTTGCGGAATTCCGTTTCCAGCTCCGCAAGTCCGGCATTTCCCGGGCGGATCGCCAGCGAGAGCGTGTGAGTCCCGATCAGGTTCGCTTCGGGCGACTCCCATTCCCGTGCTTCGGCAACAATCGGAGACTGGTCCGGGAAATCCGAATTGGTGATTCTGCCGACGCAGCGGAGCAGCGTCAGAGCGAGAAAACCGTCTGTCCGGTGTTCGTACTCATAGAGTCCCTGATTGAAAACGGCAAGATCGTCCACTTTGACGATTCCGCTGTTCGGATTTCCGCGCGGCGAACCGTCGCGTTTGCGGGTTTCAAATCCGAACGGGACCGACGCCACGGAGGTATCGGTATCGCTTCCGGTGCGGAACAATGCCCGGAGCCGATGGGCGGCGGAGCGGTTTTCCGCTTCGATCTCTACGGAAAGACGGTTCGCATGCCGTTTCAGCGAATAACGGACCGTCAGGCGGTTTTCCACTGTTTCGGCAGTGCGCTGTTTCCGTGCGAAATCGTAATCGCGGGGAAGCGGGAACCGATAGCGGACTTCGACACAGTCCGGTTTGTGTTCGACCTCGGTCCGGCTGATCGCGGGGATGTCGATTTCCGCCGGAACCGGAGCGGGGAAGAAGTTATAGGTATGCCCGATATCCGCTTCGTCCCGGAACGTGATCAGGTCCCGGTATTCCTTGCCGGTCCGCAGATCGGTCAGGGAGAGACGTCCGGCGGAATCCACGCGGAACGCGAGAAGTCCGTTTTCCAGACGGCATTTTGCCGGAGCTTTCAGCGTCACGCCATGGAGCGGACGGACCGTATAGATCCGGTATCCCATCGGCGGAAGTTCTTCCGCGGAGAAGCGGATCCGGTATTCCGTACAGGCGTTTTTACCCGGCAGGTTGATCGCCGGATAGCTTGTTTTCGTGCGCAGTTCGCGGGAGATCAGTTCGAATCCGACCTGTTTTCCGCAGGGGGAGATCAGTTCGAATCCGGTCACGTTCTCTTCCAGCGGGAACTGAAGGGTTGCGGTCAGCTCCTCGGAAGAGGCGTGCGGAGCGGGATTGAACACCGCCAGCAGATAATCTTCCGGATTGAACGCGGAACGGTCGATGCGCTCAAAGAAACGGCGGAACAGGCGGCTTTCCAGTCCGTCCGTCAGATCGTTGAGACGTGCGAACCGGTTCAGGTCGTCGATATGGACGCGCGGGGTGCTGCATCCGCAGATGGAGTCGTGCGGATGATTCTGCAACAGCAGTTTCCATGCATAGCGCAACGGCTCCGTTTCATAGAAACTCCAGTCACCGGCGGCGAGCGCGAGCATGACGCTCAGCGGCTCCAGTTTCCATTCGAGCTCTGCCTGTGCGCGGACGTTCGCCGTTTTAAGCGGGACCCACGCAGAGAGGGTGCCGGGCAGCAGAAACGAAAAGTCGCAGCCGCGCATTTCCATGGCGAGGACGGGGAGGCTGCCGGACTCGGCTTTGACGCCGTCGATAAAGGCGCGGAGCGTTGACTGGCGGAGTTCCGGAAGATGCTTCAGCACTTCCGGCAAGTCCTCCTGTGCTTCCAGATGGTCCACTCCGTTCATCAGCAGGCGGTGCGATGTGGCTGCTTCGTCATTCTGGCTGACGACCGCCAGTTCCACAAATTTCGCCGCTTTTTCCGGATCGGCGGAAAGCCGCTGGAGGTTGTTGTACCAGCGGCTGAGGAACGACGCGAGCACACGGGAACCGTCGGGGCTTTCCCAGAAGAACTCGTTTTTTGCCGAACGGTCAAACCCGCGGCCGAAGATGCAGCTGTCGATTCCGAATCCTGCGAGGATCTGGGGGAGCTGCCGGATCAGTCCGAACTGATCCGGAGCGTATCCCACGTCGCCGCATTTCCCGAATTCTTTTGCAATGCGCCGCCCGGTCAGGAGGTTGCGGATGGTCGCTTCCCCGCTGGTCAGGAAGAAATCGTTCTGCACATACCACGGGCCGACGCGGAGATTGCCTTTGCGGATCCAGTGTTTCAGGGCCGCACGCCGTCCGGGGCGGATTTCCAGATAGTCTTCCAGACAGACTGTCTGGGCATCCAGTTCAAAGATGTAATCCGGGTACCGGTCGAAAATCTCAAGGAGGTGATCGACCAGGTCCACGAGCCGCATCCGGAACTGCTCGAACGGCTGATACCATTCGCGGTCCCAGTGCGTATGGGAGATTACATGAAGATGAAGGCCGGTTTTACTCATATTGCGTATTACTTCGCTTTCGGGAAGGGGGACGCCATGATTTTTGCGGCGGGGATCCAGATGTCGCTGTACGAACAGGAGTCATAGCTCGGCGGATTGATGCCGACCTTGTCCACCGGATTGTACGGGGCGCGCGGATTGTCTTTCAGATATTTCAGAGCCCAGATCATCCAGCCGGTGTTTTCTCTGGCGAAGAGGGTGATGACACCGGAGATGAAAGTGCGGCAGACCGTTTCGCTCTTGTTCCAGTGCGTGGCGCCGAATTCGGTGCACATGACGGGGACATTGTGCTTTTTCTGGAATTTTGTGATATGGTCCGCCACGATCCACGGATGATTGTCTTCCGGGTAGTCGTGGAACGAGAAGACGACGTTATTGTATGGAGCGTCAACCGTGGAAGCGACGGGTCCCCAGGTCTTTTCAATGGTGCGGCTGTGGGACCAGTCGGCATTGCCGAGGAGGACAATGTGGCGCTGATCGACTTTACGGATCGCTTTCAGGCAGTTGGTGTACCACTTGCGGGTGGTTTCGTGCGGGATGTCATGCGGCTCGTTGAGGAGCTCGTAGCCGAGAACCGTCGGTTCGTTCTTGAAGAATTCCGCGACTTTGACCCAGCGGCGGATCCATTCGTTGAATCCGGCTTCGTTCCAGCGGGGAGCGGACTGCTTCTGGCGCGCCTTGGCTTCGTCGATCTTGGCGGTGAAATAACCGTGGTCGTCGAGGATCACATACAGATTGTGGCGTTTCGCAGCCAGAACGACCGGGAGAACGAAATCACGGATGTGCTCGTCGATGTCGAGCGGCTCGCTCTCTTTGTTGTTGAAGAAGCGGGTGTAGAACGGCAGACGGACGGTGTTCAGGCCGCGTTCCTTGCAGTATTTCATGACTTCTTCATCCTGTGCGGGGATGATGACGTCGCGGCAGTAGCCGATTCCGACGGGAATGAAGGCCTGCTCGCCGCCCTTGCTCTCTTTCGAGGTCACGATGTCGCGGCCTTTGACCTTGAGCCAGGCATAGTTGTCATTCGCGCGGTAGCCGAAGACGCGCAGAGGGATCGAGACGTTCGCGGAGGCTTTGCCGTCGCCGATTTCCGCATACGCGGTGTTCCAGAGACCGATGTTGACCGGAGGACGTTTCCACCGGAGTTCAAATTTCCCCTGTTTGCTCTTCACGGTTTTGGATTTGACTTCGCCGCGGGAATTGCGGATGCAGATTTTTACATCGGTTTCCGGTGCGGCGGTGGTTCCCTTGAATACCAGTTCATCCTGCGCTTTCGTGATGGGGCTGGTGATGGCGAGCGTGACTTTTTTCGGCTTTTCAATGGCAATTTTGCGAATCTCAACCATTCCGGGGTCCGGGGAAAGCTGAATGTCCAGAGATTCCAGCGCTTTGCCGCCGGTTACAGGCATCGGGACAACGATTTCCTGAAATCCTTTTCCGGCTTTGACCGGAACATTGTCCAGATGGCACATCATGCGATCCGATTTGCGCCAGCGGAGACGGAGGTCGAAATCTTTTGCCGTTTTCAGTTCGATGACCAGAGCGTCGTCCTGCGCAAAATTGCCGTCCAGATGCGGTTTGAAACGGATGATTCCGCGCATGAACTGCTGAAAGGAGGGTTTTTCCCGTTTCAGCGTCAGCGTGCCGTCTTTTGCGCGGAACGAGGTCCCGTCGGCTCCGGCGATGCTGATCCTGCCTTTGACCGGCATCAGAGAACCACCGTTGAGGGAGAGAGCCGCCAAAACGGCGGCACAGGTGATGAGAGTTGTTTTCATGAAAGTAAATCCTGTCTGTTGTTATGATTATTTTTTTGCATCAAGGGAGTAATACCAACCGACGTTGTTGTTTTTTCCGGCAGCCATGGCAGACTGCAGTCTCCAGTCTGCATGTCCATCCGCCCATGCGACATTAAGTCCTTTGCTGTGGCGGCGGGAAATGCGCTTATCAGGAGTGGCAACATCTCCTCCGCGCATATTCAGCATCACTGCGTAGTCCGTATAGTTGGTGAACGTCCACTGGGATATATCGACGGTATCTCCTGCCAATGCACATTCGGAAATACCTTTCCGCAACTCTTTCACTGACCGTCTTCTATTACCAGCTCCGATCTGAGCGCTTCCGCTGATGTTGTCATTCCATCCCAAGCCGCCGAATTTTCCCGGATTATTTTTCAATTCTCCGGCACAGTTTTCACTTACCCCTTGGAATCCATCGCATCCAAATACACCTCCCATTCCATACTTAGGAGATTTCATGGTATCGTTGTATGACGCTTCTTTCGGCATTCCGCAATATTGGGCCAGTTCATATTTCCATTGCCCCGGAGTTCCTCCGTAGTTTTTTCCTGCCGGAAGCCATTCATCGGAATCTGCCGCATACTGTGAGATGCCAAGTCCTATTTGTTTGAGATTCGAGAGACATTTTGCCGCTTGCGCTTTTGTTCTTGCCGCGTTCAGAGCCGGCAGCAGCATGCCCGCCAGGATCGCAATGATGGCGATTACGATGAGAAGCTCTATGAGGGTGAACTGTGTTTTCTTTCTCATGACTTTTTTCCCTTTCTCCATGACCATTTTCCTTTCTTTCCTTCTTTTTGTTTTTATGTTGCTTCTTAATGCTGTTTTTATGTCAGTTCCGGAGATTATGCCGGAGCGGACGGGTTTTCTTGTTTTTGCGGTTTCGGGAATGGCGATGCCGTTACTTTCATAGATCTCAATTACTGCTGAAAGTTCTACAAAAGTTGATTATCTTTTTTTAAAAGATTCCATTTCATGCCGCTTCTCCTTTTTTGCCTTTTGTTTTTTTATTGTTTCTGATTTTGTGGCTTTCGCCGAGAATCAGTTTGTTTTCAAAAATATGTCTCTGCGCTTTCCCTGTACTGCTTTCCGCTTTGAGCAGATCCATGGTGCAGCGGCACATTTCGGCGACCGGGTGTTCATAGGTGGTCAACGGGACGGGAAGCCAGCGGGAGTACGGGGATCCGCTGAATCCAATCAGCGCGATGTCATCCGGAACGCGCAGACCGCAGCAGTGGAGACGGTGCATGACTTCGACGGAAAGGAGATCGTTACGGATAAATGCGGCACGGACGCCGTCCCGCCGGTGGAGTTCCGCGAGATTTTCCACGATGAGGCGCGAAACTTCGGAGGGCGGTACACTGTTTCCCGGATGCAGTCCGCGGACTTTGAGTCCCGCCTCCCGGAACGCGGCAAGCAGTTTGCTGTTGCCGGGAAGCGGCAGATCGGAGTCCATATAAACATCGTTCAGCGCAACGGCGGAGTGTCCCTCACGGCGGAAGAGATCCGCCGCTTCCTTATAAGAGCGTTCGCTGTCGAAACCGACCAGTTCAATGCCGTTTTCCAGATAAACGTCTTCCGCTTCCGGATTGAGAAAGTCGAATTTGAAGATCACGACTTTTTCCAGCCGTTTGAAGAGCGGGAAGAGTTTTTCCGCGTGAATGAATTCCTCTTCTTCCGTATTTGCATGAATCCAGATGAGTTTGCGGATTCCTTTGGCGATGAATTCGCTTACGCCTTCCTGCAGATGATCCGGTTCCACACCGGAGATTTCCGAAAAACCGCACAGCGCGCGTATCTCCTGCGTGAGCAGGGTGAGGGAAGCGGTCAGATATTCCAGGTCGATGAATTTTCCGCAGTAGAGAATTCCGATCATGTTGTTGTCCTTTCCGCTTTTCAACTGAAGGGCGGATTTGGAACGGACATAACCGGAAGCCGCGAGATGTTCCCGCACGCGTTTCTCCGTGGCGGGTGAGATCCGCAGTTCGCGGGAGCGATTGTTCATAACGGCGGAAACGACGCGGCGGCTCAGGTTCAGCTCTTCCGCCAACTGGTTCATAGTCAAAAACTTTGTCATTTTTCCGGTTGCTCCCGTTTTTTTGCTTCACTCGTGTAAATCACTTCTTTAATTATACTATATTTTCAAAAAATGTCAAGAGGGGGAAAGTCATAAAAAACGCATTTTTTTTGAAATTGACGATTGTAAAAGTAAACGCACGGGGTAAAAAAGAGAGTCGTGCATTTAGTTTGACAAAAACATTGTGTGCGTTTAATCTGACAATAAGAGTGGTATTGTTCAATAAGCACTTTGACATCCCAAATCAATGGCATTATAGTATTATTACCTCAGGGAAGCAGAATCAAGCTCTGTGGAAGCACAACTTGAGGAGGAATATCTGGGGTGAATAACGGGAAAGCCAGTGAAATACCTGGCTTTTTCTTTGGCTTTCCCGGTATTCCTATGCCTTAAAAACTTCGGGTTTTAGGACGGAGCCCTAAGAGCCATATGGAGAGAAGGAGGGATTTTTTAAGCAAAAGAATCTTAACTGATTTCAAAAAAGTAATCTGACAGCCAATAAGGATTTATACTGAAATCTTGGCGTGCGTTTAGTATGTCCGAAAAACATCTCTTGCGTAACGCCATGGATTTTTATTGTCTTTTTTGTAACAGTAAACGCACGCCATACGCTCAAACACCGACAAAATCATTGGAAAGAATACTGTCAAAATTGCTGTTTGGCATACTAAACGCACGATTTTTTCTGCTCAAAGTGCATTTACTATTACAAACGTGCGTTTACTTTGTCAATTCACCAAATTTTTGAAAATTCCGGATTTTTCACCGTCAGAAATCCGGAAAACCTTTCCGTTTTTATTTGCGGACAGGAACTTATGCTGTATATTAAACCTGAAAAAGAAAGAGGAACCGGAGATCGTAACTATGAGATTTTTGAGAGTGGGGCCTTCCGGAATACGCGGAGCGGTCGGTACGGCATTGACCGGGCAGCTTGCAATCAAGTACGCGTCCGCGTTCGGAACCTGGCTTGACGGGGGGACGGTCGGGGTGGCGATCGACACCCGGACGTCGTCGCCCATGTTCAAGTCCGCCTGTTTTGCGGGGCTGCTTGCGACGGGCTGCAGTGTGGTTGATTTCGGTGTGTGCCCGGCGCCGGTGCTGCACTTTGCTGTGAAGCGGCTCGGACTGGACGGCGGGATGCTGATCGGAGCAGGGCACCATCAGGGAGGCTGGAATGCGATTGTCCCGTTCTCCCGGCGCGGCTCGTGTCTTTCCCCGCTTCAGTCGCAGGAGATGCTTGACATTTACCACGGCGGAGTGTTCCGTTCCGCGAAATGGAATCAGACCGGTTCCATCATTCCTGCGCCCCGGACGATTGCGGAGGAGTATGTGGAGGACCTCGCGAAACTGGTACGGGCCCGGGAGCTGGCGGAACGCCGGTTCCGCGTCGTCACCGATTTCTGCAACGGGTCCGGATCGCTCCTCAAGGAGCTGATTGCCGACCGTTTCGGACTTGACATCATCCCGATCAACGATCTGCTTTCCGGTTCCCTGCCGCACGATCCGGAGCCGCGCCCGCGCAGTTCCTCACAGGTGAAATCCATCATGAAACCGCTCCGGGCGGATGCCGGTTTCGTGTTCAGCAGCGATGTGGGACGCACCGCAATCGTGACCGATACCGGCGAAACGCTTTCCGAAGAATATACCGCACCGCTCGCGGCGGACAATGTGCTTTCCAAACTGCCGCGCGGAGCGAAGGTCGCCACCAACTGGTGTTCGACGAAGACTCTGGATCTGATCGTGGAAAAGCACGGCGGGACCATCTGCAAGGGGCAGACCGGCGAGGCGTACACCATTGAGCTGATGTTCGAGCGCGACGCCGTCCTTGCGGGCGACGGTTCCGGCGGGCTTGCGGTTGCGTCCTCCGGCACTTACGGATTCGACGGGTTCGCCGCCATGCTGCTGACGCTTGAGACGATGGCGCTGCGCGGGCAGAGTTCGTCCGGGATCGCGGGGGAACTGCCGCGTTGGCATATCACGAAAATGTCGCTGCCGTGCCGGTCGTTCAAAGCCTATTCCGTGCTCCGGTCCCTGCGGACGATTTTTCCCGATGCGGAAGTGACGGAAGAGGACGGATTGCGGTTCGACTGGCCCGACGGCTGGCTGCATGTCCGCATGTCGATGACTGAACCGATCCTGCGTATGATAACCGAATGGAAAAAGCCGGAGGACGCGGTCGGCAGAGTCATGCACATCCGCGCGGCGGTGGAAAGGATGATTGCGGAATGAGCGGTGTGCGCAGAAATTTGAAGGTCGGAGTCAGCGGGGTAAGGGGAATCGTCGGCGAAACCCTTTCTCCGGCGCTTGCGGCGGATTTTGCAGCATCGTTCGGCGGATTTTCCGGACGCGGCGTCGTAATCGTGGGACGCGATACCCGGCCGAGCGGCGTCATGATTGAAAACGCGGTCGCGGCGGGGCTCCTCGCTTCGGGAGCGCATGTGCTTCTGGCGGGAATCGTGCCGACGCCGACGCTTCAGATCGTTGTTTCGCATTACGATGCGGCGGGTGCAGTCGCGATCACCGCAAGCCACAATCCGGCGGAGTGGAACGCGCTGAAATTCATTGATTCCTCCGCGTTTTTCCTGACGGAAAACGGCATGGGAGCTCTGTTGGATTCCTACAACCAGCCGCAGGACGATTTCGTGGAGGAGTCCGCATATCGCGGGATCGGGACGCTCGAAGACGCATTCCGCATTCATGCGGACCGTATCCGGGCGAAGATTGACACGGATGCCATCCGCCGCGCCCGGCTCAGGGTCGCCGTCGATTGCGGAAACGGAGTGGGAGCGCTTTATTCCAGACCGTTCCTGGAGTCGCTCGGATGCGAGGTCGTCAGTATTTTCGACGAGGCGGACGGAGTGTTCCGCCGTCCGCCGGAACCGGTTGCCGCCAATCTGACGGAACTGCGGGAGACCGTGACGGCGAACGGCTGCGCGGTCGGTTTTGCCCAGGATCCGGACGGCGACCGCATTTCGATTGTCGATGAGACCGGAACCGCGCTTGGCGAACAGTATTCGACGTTGATTCCGGCTCTCCGGGTGCTGGAACGCTCTCCGGGAGCCGTCGTGGCGAATATTCAGACAACCAAGGCGCTCGGCGATCTTGCCGCCCGGTTCGGAATGCCGCTCTTCTATTCCAAAGTCGGCGAGGTGAACGTGGCGGAAGAGATGCGCGCCCGCGGGGCTGTATTCGGGGCGGAAGGCGGGAGCGGCGGGATCCTCTGGAGCGATATTCATCTCTGCCGCGACAGTTTTTCCGCAATGGCTTTGACTCTTGAGGCGCTGGCGTTCCGCCGCCGGAGCGTTTCGGAAATTATGGCGGAGATGCCGCGTTACTGGTCCGCCGTCCGGAAACTGCCGTGCAGCGCACAGGGGGCGGGACTCGCCTTGCGTGCGGTCGCCCGGCGTTATGCGGACCGCGATCCCGTGCTGATCGACGGCGTCCGGATCGAATTCGAGGATTCGTGGATTCTGGTCCGTCAGTCGAACACGGAACCGGTGATCCGCATTTATGCCGAATCCGCGCGCAGTGAAGATGCCGCATCGGAGCTTGCGGAAGAGTTTCTGGCGGAGCTCGGCAAACTTGTCGTGGAGTGATGGGTATGAAGTGGAATCCGATCCCGAAATTGTCGCCCGCCGTGCAGGCGGATCTGATGCTGCTGACCGCTACGGTTCTGTGGGGCGGCTCCTATCTTTTCATGGTTGCCGGACTGTATGAGCTGGCGGTTTTCAACATCATTGCGCTGCGGTTCGGGATTGCGTTTCTGCTTGCGGGGGCGCTGTTTGCCAAACGGCTTGCGGGAGGCGGGCTGATGCCGTTTCTGACGAGCTGTCTGCCCGGATTTCTCCTGTGCGCGGCGTTTACGGCGGTTTTTGCCGGGTTGAAAACGACGTCCCCGGCGAAAGCCGGATTTCTGATCGCGCTGACGGTGATTTTTGTTCCGGTTCTTTCCGCTCTGTTCAGCCGCCGGCTTCCGGGTGTGAAGAGCGCGTTGGCGACTTTGGTCGCGGCCGGCGGGATCTGTCTGCTGACACTGAACTCAAAAATACGGTTTGAGCATGGGGACCTGCTCTGCATGCTGTCGGCGTTTCTGTATGCGGTCTACATTATTCTGAACGGTAAAGTCGTGAAAAAGGAGAGCGCGCTGGAGTTCGGTATCTGGCAGCTCGGCTGGTGTGCAGCGGCGGCTCTGCTGTTTTCGATTCTGTTGGAAAAACCGTCGCTGCCGGAAACGGCGGAGGGATGGATCGCCGTGCTTGTTCTCGGTATTTTCTGCAGTGCGGCGGGATTTATTCTTCAGACGAAAGCACAGGTGACCGCTTCGCCTACGCATGTGACGATTATTTTTTCTTTGGAACCGGTTTTTGCCGCTCTGTTCGCGTGGTTGTTCAAAGACGAGATGCTGACGAAGCGCGGTCTTGTCGGCGCGGGGCTTATCCTGCTCGGCGTTTTCCTTTCCGAATTCACTCCGGAGAAAAAGGCGGAGAAGACGGAGAAAAAATAGAGGCGGGGAGACCGCCGGGGATTCATTCCCCGGAAAGTGCGATCTTTTCGATCCGTTCCGGGGAGCGTCCCAGAAAACGGGCGGCATGCACCGGAAGTTCGGAATGCATGTCCGTGACGAAGAAACCGCATTTGCTGCCTTTGCCCTCCGCTGCGCAAAGGTGGTTCCGGCGGAGATATTCCGTCACATATTCCGCGCAGGCGGACGCGCTGTCGATGATGGCGACCCGTCCCTCCAGATAGGCGGAAATGGCGGATTTGAACAGCGGATAATGGGTGCATCCCAACAGAAGAGCGTCCGGCGGATTCTGCTTGACGTTGTGGAGGTAGATATTGAGAACGGACCTGGTGATGGTGCTGTCGGTGATTCCTTCCTCCGCCATCGGGACAAGCAGGGGGCATGCGATACTCTCCACGATGATGGACGGATCCTTGGCATGAATTCCGCGGCGGTAGGCGTCGCTGTTGATCGTGGCGCGGGTTCCGGTAATGGCGATCCTGCGGGGCGATCCGGCAAGCACCGCGCGGATTCCCGCATCCAATACGCCGAGAATGTGAGCTTCCGGATAACGGCTGCGGAGTGTATCCATCGCGACTGCGGAGACCGTATTGCAGGCGGCGACGATCATTTTTACTCCGCGTCCGAGCAGAAATTCCGCGTCCTGTCCGGCAAACCGGCGGATCGAATCGACCGATTTGTCCCCGTACGGAACGCGGGCGGTGTCGCCGAGATACAGGATGTCTTCATCGGGCAGGGCGCGGTTGATCGCCGCAACGACGGTCAGTCCGCCGAGTCCGGAATCGAAAACCCCGATGGGTCTGTTGTCAGCCTTGTGTGACACTCCGGTTCCTTTCGATAAGGGTTTCTGTCAGATTTTCGAGAATGGCGGTCTTGCGCTTGTCCAGCCGGACCGTTTTGTGTTCCTTGCACATGCCGCGTTCCACGGTCGATACGAACGAGTCGATCTCACGGAGAGAGAGGCTCTGCGGATGTGCCGCCCAGGACCGCAGAAAGAGCTGTTCGGGAAGCTCCGGCTGCCCGCTGCGGGGGATCGTGATCGGACGGGCGCAGGTTTCCAGCTGGTAGTCTTTCAGCGCCACGATGATTTTGGCGTAGTCGGTTTCCGTGGAACGCAGACGCAGGAACTTGTATTCCATGACGTCGGAGGCGGAGGATTCGTCGCCCGACCGGGAATAGTGGTGTTTGCGGTCGGAGAAATTCAAACAGCCGGAAGAGTTCGTATCGAGTTCATTGTTGAAAATACGCCATTCGCGGAGTATGCCGTTTTCGTCCCGCCGCAGGTCTCCGCCGAGAAGCATCAGGCAGACAAGGTCGCTTTCCCGGTGCGGGCGGTTGGTAATGACGGGTGCGCCGTTGTCTTTGGGCAGTTCCATGGAGATGTGCAGGCTGTGCGTGGGGATTTCCAGAAATTTCACCGCTTCGTTGATGACCATGGACATTGCCCAGGGGCAGTCGAACAGCGGACGGGAAAGATCGCCGATGATGTTGAAGCGTCCGAGCGCATATTCCAGAAAGCCGCGTCTGCGTCCGGTGGTTCCGGCGGTCAGCGGGCGGTGCGCGTCGACGTGCCCGCCGAGCCGCCACATCCGGCGGCGGAGGTCGAAATCGTTGAACCAGTTGAACGAATCGAAACGTTCGTCTTCGCCGGGTTCCGCGTAAACGGCGCGGGACCCCAGACGGCTGAACTCCAGTTCCGCGCCGAGCGGCGTCGGTGTGGAATTCCAGTTGAAGCCGACGTATTCCACGATTTCCCCCATTTTCGCATGGTCGTAGATCTCATCGGCTGCGGCAATGCAGAGAGCGGCGTATTCGCGGTAGGAACGGTTCGGAACGGCGGAATCCAGTTGCATCTGGCGCATCAGTTTTTTGATCCTGCGCTTGTTGGAGTTGTAGTAGAGAAACGCAAGCAGGATTGCCACGCCGTGGCGGAAATATTTGTGGGAAACGCGGACCGCTTTGTGGAATTCGTGCCGGACCTTTTCGGCAAACTGGTTGAAGATGATATGCTTGCAGACCAGTTCCATATAGGCGTCGGCATACGGTTTTATTTCACAGTTGCCGAATACTTTGGCGAGGTCGGGCGGTTTGGCGCCGCTGAACGCCTGGAGCATCAGATAGTTGCAGACATAATCGCCGTCGAAGTGAGACTGGATGAGCTGGTCGATTTCGGACCCCATCAGTTCCTGCATGGCACGTTTGTCGTTTTCCGGTTCTTCCCGCGGGGAAATATCGTCCAGCGTATGGCTGATTTTCCGCTCCAGATAAAGATTGTAGCGGTCTTCGAACTGGATCTCCTGTCCGAATGACTTCTGGAGTGCCGGGATGTTGCCGATATATGTCTCTGCCCGGCGGCGCTGTCCGGCGGAGTCGCGGACGACGACCCGTTTACGGTAGTAGAGACGCTTTTCGTCTTCGAATGCGTCGAGCAGAACGAGCTCTTCCGGCGTGAGCGCTTTGAGGATGCGGCCGCGGACCTGTGCCCCCTGCTGGCGGACGATGAAGAAGAACGCTCCGGGGGGGACAACGCGCATATAGTTGTTGAGCACCGCGGGTTCGGTTTCCACATGCCTGCCGAGGATGAGTTTGACATGCCGGTCGCTCAGCAGAGTTCCGTAAACGAACAGATCGGTGTTTCCGTCATGCGCGGACGCCGCCGCTTCGGCGAGTTCCTCCGCGGACCGCCGGCGGCGGGTCACAGAAACTCCATCAGTACGGCTGTTTCGTCGCAGTTGTCTTTCTTCTTGCATATCACGCAGTCGCTCCAGATTTTCCCCGGAAACATGGATTTGTCCACGATCCGGAAGCCGAGGCGGATGAAAAAGTGTGCCCGGTAGGTGAGGGAGAATAGACGCGCGGGCGTTCCGGCCTCTTTCATCTGGCGGATCACTCCGCTGAGAATCTCGGAGCCGATGCCCTGACCGACATGTTCCGGAACGACGGCAAAGGAACGGACTTCATACAGCGAGTTGCCGTAATTCCGGATGGCGACACAACCGACGAATTCGCCGTTAAGCTCGGCGATCCGGAAATTGGCGATTTTCTCCTGAATATCCTCTTCCGTGCGGGGAAGAAGCAGACTCTCTTTTGCATAGCCGCCGAGGAGTGACCATACGTTATGCACATCGGAATTGTCGGCGTGGCGGAGTCCCTTTTCCGGGTTGTACCGTGCCGGTCTTACGACCAGAGTACCATTGAACATGATCTTATTTCTCCGGCGCGGTCCCGCAGGAATCGGGTTCCGCGTAGAATTTGACGTTGCGGAACCGTTCATAGCGCTGTTCACGGAGCTGTTCCGGAGTGCAGTTCCCGAATTCTTTCAGGGATTTGAGGATCGCTTCCTTGAGCTTTTCCGCCGCCGCATCATAATCCTTGTGGGCGCCGCCGAGCGGTTCTTCCACGATGCCGTCCACCAGTTTGAGCTTGAGCAGGTCGGAGGCTGTGAGTTTCAGCGCTTCCGCCGCTTTTGCGGAATATGCGCGGTCTTTCCACAGGATCGCGGCACAACCTTCCGGCGTGATGACGGAATAATAGGCGTTTTCCATGATCATGACTTTATTGCCGACACCGATTCCGAGGGCGCCGCCGGATCCGCCTTCACCGATGACCACGCAGATGATCGGCACGGTGAACGAGAACATTTCCCTCAGATTGACGGCGATCGCTTCGCCGATATGCCGCTCTTCCGAGGCGACGCCGGGGAAAGCTCCCGGAGTGTCGATGAACGTGATGATGGGGAGCTTCGCCATTTCCGCAAGCTGCATCATGCGGAGCGCTTTGCGGTATCCTTCCGGGTGCGGACAGCCGAAATTGCGCATTACGTTTTCTTTGGTATTGCGCCCTTTCTGCGTGCCGATGACCATGACGGGGATGTTGTCGATCTTAGCGAATCCGCCGACGATCGCGAGGTCATCCGCATATCTGCGGTCGCCGTGGAATTCCAGAAAATCCGTACAGAAGCGTTCAATGTAGTCAAGCGTATAGGGACGGTTCGGATGACGTGCCAGCTGAACTCTCTGCCACGGGGTGAGCGCACCGTAGATGCTCTTCTTCATTGCTTCGATCTTGGCTTTGAGAGCGTTCACCTCGTCGGAGGAATCAATGTTGCTTGACGAGCTCAGCGATTCCCATTCCGCGAGTTTGGCTTCCAGTTCCGCAATCGGTTTTTCAAATTCGAGGGTGACAACTGACATTATTGAAAGACTCCTTCGTTATCCGGCCATTCTACTTGATTGATACCCGGCTGCCTTCAGAAAGCAGCAGGAAGATCTCATTGATATCTGAATTTTTCAAACGAAAAAACAGTTGCTCTTCATCCGGTGCGAGCGGTGCTTCGCCGTGAAGTCCGGTGACAGGGCTCCCTTCCGGAGTCCGCAGTTCGATCCAGCGGCTGCCGAGCGTGTTGCCCGCCGCTCCCCTCTTGTACAGAACGCCGTTCAGCTCAAGATTCGGATAGCCGAGTTTTGCGCCGACCTGAAATTCACCGGAAGGTACGGTGAAATCCGCACCGCATTTGACTTCAAAACTGCGGTAATAAGTGTCTTCGTCGGTCAGAATCAGCAGACGTCCCGCGTGTTTGTCCAGAAACGCATGGCAACGGTCGGAAACCTTGTGCCCCGCATTGCGGAGCGCCAGATTGGCGCTGATCGAGAGCTGACGCGCCTGTTCCGCGACAACGGAATTTCCGGAACGTCTGGCAAGCTGTGACGCTTCTCTGGCCGCTCTCCGGTAATCCTGCTGCTCCATCGCGGCCCGTACCGGTTCCAAAGCCGATTCCGCCGGGTCCTGTGCGGCGGCTGCAGAACCGCAGAATACGAAAAATCCCGCCGCCATTGTGAACAGCATACTGTGCAGAGTCTTTTTCATGATCCGGTTCCCCTGTTGGTTGAAAATATGTTCCTAATAAATTACTCTTGCAAAGTGGTTTTTTCAAGTTGAGAGTCTGATTTTGTCGGAATTGTTCCGCTTTCCAGCCGTTCTTTCAGTTCGACGGCGTCGTTCCACGAGGCGAACGCATGGCGTTTCTTTTCCAGACTGTATTCCATAACAGGTGTGAGACGGGCGGTGCGGATCGCTTCCGGGGTCAGGCCGCCGATCGCAAGGTCGGCGCGGCCGCTGCGCACATAGGCGGCAAGCGATTCCGGACGGGAGGCGAAAAAGAAGACGCGCCAGCCGTTTCTGTGCGCCGCATTGAGAACGGCTTTCACTTCCTGTCCTTCAAATATTCCGTCCTGTGTCAGATAGGCAAAATCGCCGCCCGTTGTGCTGACGGCAACCCGCAGCAGTTTGCGTTGTTCCAACTGCCGGAACCGTTTTTCCGCGGCGATCCGGCTGAGATCCTCCGGCGTGACCGGTTCCGGAAGCTGGACGCAGGAAACCGCGAGCAGACATGCCGTTATGGCCCAGAGGCACAGGGCTTCCCGTGTTTTTCTGTTCCGCATATCTGCTTCTCCCCGGTTTGTTGTGGTTCATTTTCACTCAAATATACATGACGGTGACGAAAAAGCAAAAGCTCCGGTTCAACTTTTTCCGGAATTTTAAACTTGACAAATAAATATATTGATATATATTGATGTATTGATGAAACTATGAATGGGAGGTTTGCAATGGCTGAGAAAAAAGAATTGATCGAATGTGCCGCGCATCATGCGGATAAAGTGCGGGACGTGGAAGCCGGGTTGACGGAGGCGGAATTGCTGGGCGAGATGGCGGGACTGTTCAAAGTCCTGTCTGATCCGACGCGTTTGAAAATCGTGAACGCCCTGCTGCTTTCGGAATTGTGCGTCTGTGATATTACGGCGATAGTCCGGCTCCCGCAACCGTCGATTTCCCATCATCTGAAAGAACTGCGCCTTGCGCGTCTGGTGAAATTCCGCAAATCCGGCAGGGAGACTTACTATTCCCTGAATGATTATCATATTCAACTGCTGTTTGATTTGTGCCGGACGCATTCTGCGGAGCAGATGCCGAAAGGAGCGTGCTGAGATGTGTTGCTGCTGCGGTGAATCCGGCGGACATCGTCGTCCGGAATATGAACGGAACCTTGCGGGGGATTTTTTTCACCGTTTCCGGACGGATTATCCGCTGTGCGCGGCGTCTCTGCTGTTTTTCGGGACGCTTGCAGCGGGTCTGGTGACGGAGCTTCCGGCGCCGGTCCGGATCGGCGGGTATCTGACCGCCTGGCTTCTGGTGATCGTCAAACTTTTTCCGGAATTGCGGGAACAGCTGCGCCGGAAACAGTTCTTCAATGAATTCACTCTGATGATCGCGGCGACTGCCGGAGCATTCTGGCTCGGAGAATACGCGGAGGGTGCGGCGGTGATTCTTTTCTATTCGGTCGGCGAGATGTTTCAGGAGCTCGCCGTGGATCATGCGAGGAATTCGGTCCTGAGCATGCTGGATTTCAGCGGCGACCGGATTCGCGTCCATCGGGATGGCGGAACTGTTGCGGTGACGGTCCGGGAAGCGGCGGCCGGGGATGTCGTGACGCTTGCACCGGGCGAAAAAGTCCCGCTGGACGGTGAACTGCTGTCCGCTTCCGCTGTGATGAATACATCTGCAGTGACCGGAGAGCCGGTTCCCGCGGAGATGGAGTGCGGAGCCCGTCTTTACGCCGGGATGATCAACGGCGGCCGTGCGTGTGAAATGCGGGTGACTGCATGCTGGGAAGAGGGGTCTACTGCGAAGATCCTGCATAATATCGAAGAAGCGGCGGAACGCAAATCCCGCGTTCAGCGGTTTATCACCCGTGTGGCGGCGGTCTATACGCCCTGCGTGTTCGGGCTTGCCGTGCTGATTACGATCCTGCCTGCGCTGTTTGCGCGGGAGTACGAATTTTCCGTCTGGTTCGGCAGAGCGCTGATTTTTCTGGTGATTTCGTGCCCGTGTGCTCTGGTGGTATCCATTCCGCTCGGCTATTTCGGAGGGATCGGGCTGGCATCGAAAAACGGACTCTTTTTCAAAGGCGCGAATTATCTGGATGTCGTGACGCGTCTGACCTGTATTGCATTCGACAAGACCGGGACGCTGACCAAAGGGATCCTCTCCGTCAAGCGCACGGTGACACTTCCCGGAGCGCCGGAATGGCTGCCGTTTGTGATCGCTCTGGAATCGGGATCGAATCATCCGGCGGCGCAGGCGGTTGCCCGTCTGGGGGAGGGGATGCGCGGTCTGCCGGAGATCGTTGAGGCGGAGGAACTGCCGGGGATGGGACTCCGCGGAATTTCCGGGGATACGGAGATTCTCGCGGGAAACCGCCGCCTGTTTGAGTCGCGCAGAATTGCGCTGCCGGAGGTTGAGTCGGATCTCAACTGTGTTTTCGTGGCGCTGAACGGGACGCCTGTCGGTTATTTCCTGCTGGACGACGTTGTCAAAGAGGAGACGGCGGAAGCCTTGGAGCGCTTGCGCGGGGAGGGAATCCGCACGGTTCTGCTTTCGGGCGACCGCGAGGCAACGGCGCGCCGTGTGGCGGAGTCGCTTGGGATTGAAGAGGTTCACGCGGAACTGCTGCCGGACGATAAACGCACCGTTTTACGGGAACTCAAAAAGGAGTCGGCGACTGTTGCATTCGTCGGAGACGGCATCAACGATGCGGCGGTTCTTGCGGAATCGGATCTTGGGATCGCGATCGGCAAAAACGGCAGTGATCTTGCGATTGACGCTGCGGACCTTGTGATTCGCGACGGGGATTTGCGGCGTATTGATCTTGCGATCCGGATCGGCCGCAGGACCCGTGCCGTTGTCTGGCAGAACATTGTCTTTGCGTTTACCGTGAAAGCGGCGGTCCTGATTCTCGGAGCATTCGGTGCCGCGACGATGTGGGAGGCGGTGTTTGCGGATGTCGGAGTTGCTCTTCTTGCGATCCTCAACGCCGTCCGGATTCAGCGTTCGGAGCTGGAGCTTTAAGCGGTTCCTGTGGAAAACGGTTTCAAAAAATGGCGGAACAGCAGTGGCGCAGTTCCGTCTTTTTTCATCATTTTTGAAAAAAATCCTGCAAAACGGTGTTTTTCGTTACTATTTTCAGTTCCGCCGCTTTTTTTCTGCTAAAGAAGAGTTATATTAGCCGTTGTCAGTCGCAAACCAACGAAAGGATTGAAAAAAGAAACATGCCTGTTATCGTTACCACAGCGCTGCTGCTGATCTGCTCCAATCTGTTCATGACGTTTGCATGGTATGGACATTTGAAAGATATGTCGGGAAAAGCGTGGTATCTCGCGGCGCTGGTGAGCTGGGGGATTGCGTTGTTTGAATATTTGATTCAGGTCCCGGCGAACCGGATCGGATACGAAGGCGGGCTGACGCTTGCACAACTTAAAATCATGCAGGAGGTTATTACGCTTTCGGTCTTTGTACCGTTTTCGATTCTTTATATGAAAGAGGGGTTCAAACTGGATTACGTCTGGGCGGCGCTCTGTATGACCGGAGCTGTCTATTTTATGTTCAGACATTAATACAACAAACAGGAGGAGGCGGAATATGATTCAGAATCTCGTACACACGGTCGGCAATTTTCTTGCGGGTGACATCGCCATGACTCTTTACTGGTGCGCGGCGATCGGAGGAACGGTGTTTTTCCTGGTTGCTCTGCTGTTTTCCTCGTTTGAAGTCGGCGGAGTCGATTCTCCCGATGTCGCCGCAGACGGCACATTTGATGTCGGGGGGCATGTCGATACCGGATTTGCCGATTTCCAGTTTATCAGTATGAAATCCATTTTCGCGTATGTGACCATGTTCGGCTGGGTCGGCGTCGTCTGGGGAAAATCCGGCTGGATCGGCTTTATCGCCGCATTCCTCATTGGACTGCTCGCGATGTTCCTGACCGCTCTTGCCGTCTGGATGATGTTGAAACTTCAGCATTCCGGCAATATTACGGACCGCGACATGACGGGGCTCACGGGAACGGTTTATATTACGGTTCCCGCCGGCCGGTCCGCCTCCGGGAAAGTAACGGTGCCGGTGCACGGGTCGACTTGTGAAGTGACTGCCGTTTCCGATACGGAGCTTCCGACCGGAACAGGCGTCCGGCTTGTGAAAGTTCTGGAGCCCTCCAAATTTCTGGTGGAGAAAGCGTAAACGGATATGGATGAGGAAAAGCTCGTTGCGGAGCTGAAAGCGGTTTTTCCGCAGCGTCCCGAAGTGGCGGAGGGGCCGGGAGATGACTGTGCCGTGATCCGGCTTCCGGGAATGGAACGTCTGCTGCTCGCGGCGGTGGATCAGGTTGTTGCCGGAGTCCATTTTCTGGCGGAGGAACCGCCGGAACGCATTGCCGCGAAACTGGTCCGGCGGAATGTCAGCGACATTGCCGCGATGGGCGGTTCTCCTGCGTATGCCATGCTTACCGCCGCCATGGAGCCGCTGACGCAGAAGTTTCTCTCCGCGTTTCACCGGGGAGTGCAGGACGTATGCGCGGAATACGGGATGTGCGTGGTCGGAGGCGACGTGTCGTCACTTCCCGCTCCGGGTGCGGTATTTACGCTTTCGATTTTCGGTTATGCCGAACCGGGTACGGTGAAGCTGCGCCGGACCGCGCGCGCCGGGGATTTGCTCTGCGGGACCGGGTGTTACGGGCGTTCGTTTGAGTCGGGACACCACCTGACGTTCCGTCCGCGTCTGCGGGAAGGGCTGCTGCTCGGCAGGACGGCGGCGGTTCATGCGATGATGGATGTCAGCGACGGTCTGCTGAAAGATGCGTGCCGGATGGCGTTTGCTTCCGGTCTTGCGCTGGAGTTCGAGTGCAGTCGTATTCCGCTCCGGGAGGGGGCGACGGTTGCGGATGCGCTCTGTGACGGCGAGGATTACGAACTGATCTGCGCAGTGGCTCCGGATGCGGCGGACTCCCTGTGCGCCGCGTTTCCGCATTTGACCCGGATGGGTGTATTTAAGGAGGGAACCCCCGGCACGGTTTCGGGGATTCCCGTTTTGAATAAGAAAGGATTCGATCATTTTCATGAAGCAGTTTGAAACATATTCTCCGGAGGAAACCGAGGCTCTTGCGGCGCGGATCGCGTCGGAAACGAAACCCGGAACCATCATTCTCCTGCGCGGTGATCTCGGAGCGGGCAAAACGGCGTTTACGCGCGGCTTCGCCCGCGGACTCGGTATTGCCGATCCGGTGTCCAGTCCCACATTTACGATCGTTCAGGAATATCCGTATGCCGACGGGCGTATGCTGTACCACATGGACCTTTACCGCATTCATGATTCGGATGCCGCACTGGCGTTCGGGATCGACGATTTCCTGTTTGACAGCCGTGCCATTTCCCTGATCGAGTGGCCCGAACGCGCCGAAGACCTGTATCCGCCGGATGCCGTCAATATCGGGATTGAGCATACCGAAGAGGAAAATCACCGCATTATCACGATCCGGGACTGACATGGACGACGGACAGCTTACGTTCAAGATGGAGATTGCGTTCGACGGTACGAATTACCGCGGCTGGCAGACGCAGCCGAACGGGATTACCGTGCAGCAGGTGATCGAAGAGCGCCTGGGACGCCTTTTCGGCAATATTCCGATCCGTATTCAAGGGAGCAGCCGTACCGATTCCGGGGTGCACGCTCTGGGAATGGTCGCGTCGTTCCGTGCCCCCGAACGGCGGAATATTCCCGACTGGAAAATCCTCAAGGCGATGAACCGTCTGCTTCCCGAAGACATCCGTATCCGTTCAGTGGAGGTGGTTCCGCCGGAATTCAATGCCCGGTTTGCGGCAAAAGGCAAATCCTATGTTTATGTCATCAACAGCGGGGAGATCAACCCGTTTACCGCCCGCTGGAGCTGGCGGCTGTTCGATTTTGAAAACACCGCTGCCGTTCAGACCGCGCTGGATCACTTGCGGGGAACACATGATTTTACGAGCTTTGCGGTTGAATCGAAGAAATACGATGACCCGGTCCGTTCGATCATCCGCGCGGAGATCTATGAGTGCGGCCCTCTGAAATGTATTCACTTCATCGGGGACGGTTTTCTTTACAAGATGGTGCGGAGCATGGTCGGCGTATTGGCGGAGATCGGACGGAACCGTCTGCCTGCGGAGATCGTGCCGGAGATGCTGGAGAAGCGCAGCCGGTCGTGCGCCCGCGATACCGCTCCCGCCGCCGGGTTGTTCCTGATGAAAGTTTTTTATGAGCACAATGGGTGGGACCGCTATGAAATGCGTTCCGTTCCCTGGGAGCTTTACTGATGCCGGAGCTGCCGGAAGTCGAGACGGTGCGGCGCGTGCTGGCTCCCCAGCTGTGCGGAAAGCGGATCACCGGTCTGATCGCCGTTCGTCCGCAGGTTCTCGCCTTTCCCGGTGCGGAGCAGTTCCGCGACGGAGTGGTCGGTACTTCGTTCGAGGCTGTGGATCGGCGCGGCAAATTTCTGCTGTTCCGCCTGCGGAACCTCCGGACTCTGACCGTACATCTCCGTATGACCGGCACCCTGCTGATCGAGCCGCCGGAGAACCCGGTTGTGAAACATACGCATGTGATCGTTGCGCTTGACGACGGGCGGCAGCTGCGGTTTACGGATCCGCGCCGTTTCGGGCGTTTCTGGCTGACCGGAGCGGGAGAGCCGGATACCGTTTCCGGTGTGCACCGTCTGGGGATTGAGCCGGATGACCCGCGGCTGACTTCCGCATATCTGCAGCGGCTGTTTGCCGGACGCAGGAAAGCGGTCAAGGAGTGTCTGCTGGAACAGTCCGGCATTGCGGGGATCGGCAACATCTATTCCGATGAGATTCTTTTTGCCGCCCGTATTCATCCCGCCCGCAGTGCGGGTTCTCTTTCCGGCGGAGAATGGGAGGTGCTTGCGGCTGTGATTCCCGTTGTAATGGCGTATTATGTGGAAAAAAATGCGATTTCGCCCGATGATTATCTCGCGGGCAGGGGAACTGATTACCGCAATACGCCGTTTCTGAATGTTTACGGCCGCGCCGGAGAGCCCTGCCGGAACTGCGGAACGCCGCTGCAACGGACCGTGATCGGCGGACGGAGCAGCTGTTTTTGTCCGGTGTGCCAGAAGCCGGGATGAAACCGCGTCAGACCGCCGCTTCCGGTTCCTCCTCTTCCGCAGGCGCGTCCGGCAGGTCGATGACTTTGATCGTTTTCCAGACTCCGGACCGGCGCCGCCAGACCATCAGCGCCGCATCGACGGCGATATAGAACGTCAGCAGAGTCCAGATTTCCGTCAGGCTGGAGTGGAAACAATAGACCAACAGGACCGTTCCGGGGATCTGGATCAGCCATGACGTGGAAACGCCGATGATCAGCGGGACTTTGGTGTCGCCCGCGCCGCGCAGACTGCCCATCGTGATGAAGCGGACCGCGTCGAATACATTGAAGACCACGGCGAAATGGAGGATCAGAATAACGTACCGCTCCACCAGAGCGGCGTCCATTCCGGTCGATCCGCCGCTGCGGGAGCTGAACAGATGCACCAGCAGTTCGGGCGAGAAAAGATAGAAGAGAGCGGCGAAAGTCATCCACACGATCAGGATCCGCCACGAGCGCCAGCAGATTCGTTCGGCGACAAGCAGACGGCGTCGCCCGATGAACTGCCCGGTGATGATGCTGGTCGCGTCCATGAGACCGATCATCGGCATATTGCCGATCATGTTGATTGAGAGGGCGATGCTGGTTGCGGCGAGCGCTTCGTTTCCGGTGTAGCCGATCATCATGACGACGATTGCAAAGGCGGCATTGCGGATGAACGTTTGGAGTCCCGCCGGAGTGCCGAAGCAGAGCAGCTTGCGGATGATCTGCCAATCGACGTTCCGGTGTGTGCGCGTGGCATATTCATTCTGGTCGAGCAGCAGGAAGCAGGCTGCTGCGATTGCCAGCGTACAGAAATTCGCGATGGAGTTTGCGATTCCCGCTCCGAGAATGCCCAGTGCGGGAAGCCCGCATTTTCCGAAGATCAGCAGGTAGTTCAGCGGTACGTTGATGAAACAGCCGATGATCTTTACCTTTGCCACGAACGAGGTCCTGCCGCGTCCGGTGAAAAAGGAAAAGAACGCGGTTTCCATGCAGGTAAGCCCGGCACAGGGTGCCATTCCGGTGAAATATTCGATTTCAAAATTGGCGATTTGCGGATCATGACCGTTATGCAGAATGATCCATTTTCCGCCGAGCGGCAGCAGAAAGACGAGGAGCCCGGCGACGGCGGCGCCGAAATAGAAGCCGTTCCATGCGGAGCGCACACAGCCCTCCCGGTTTCCGGAACCGTAATATTGCGAAACGATCGTAGCCGTGAAACTGGTCGTGATCAGGAAGAACGCCATGAGGGTGAAGAACATCTGTCCGGCGGGCATGGCGGCGGCGATCTCTTCCGGAGAATTTTTCGCAAGAAAAATGCGGTTGACCACCATCATGATCGTGTTGCTGGCGCTGAGAATGATCAGCGGCCACGCAAGCCGCCAGATTTCCACATAGCCGCCCGGCTCCAGAAACTGACGCCGGCTGAACAGCGAAATACAGTAGCGTCCGAACTTATGAAATAAACCTGCAAACATACTTTCGAAACCGTATTGTCATAATATTGGGCCCGGCGGTTGCCCCCCGGCGCTTCAAATCTGCCGTTCACCGGCAGAACAGCATACTATACCATGAATCTTCGGAAAGTCAATTTATTAATATTGCTGAAATATCAGAATTGCCAATTTGTAATTTGAGAACCGGCTCTTGAAAACCATCGTTCCGCATGTATATTAAATTGGAATTGTAAATCATTAAACGGAACGGGGTTTCGTTTCAACAGGGAAGGATAGTTCATGGCAGACAGAATCGTTGTATCCGGACGCGGACTTGTCACTCCGATCGGAGTCGGGCTTGAGGAGAATACGGAATCGCTGAAACATGGGAAAACCGGTACCGTGTTTGTCCCGGAATGGCGGGAACTGGGGCTTGACGCCCAGGTTGCCGGACTTTCCGATCACGATGTGGAATGCCCGGTTCTCAATCAGAAGAACAAACGCTTCATGTCCGTCAACTCCAAAATGGCGGTTGCCGCCGCTTACGAAGCGCTCATCGAAGCCGGATTCACGATGGAGACCCTGCCGCACGACATGGCGGTGATCAACGGCTGCGGCGGAAGCGCGTATTCTGAAGTTTATGCCAATGCAGCGGCGTTCATCGAATCGAAACGCATCCGTAAAGTTTCCCCGTTTGCCGTTCCCCGGATCATGCCTTCTTCCGCCGTTGCCAACCTTTCCCTTGTGTTCGGGCTTACCGGAGAATCTTACGACATCAGTTCCGCCTGCACCAGCAGCGCTCAGGCGATCATCGCCGGAGCCCGGCTGATCGCCTCCGGCGAATACGACACCGTTCTGGTCGGCGGTTCCGAGGAAGTCAGCTGGCAGCAGGCGCTCGGCTTCAACGCCATGCGTGCACTTTCCCACTCCTACAACGATTGTCCGCATCGTGCGAGCCGTCCGTTCGACAAAGGGCGCGACGGTTTCGTTTTGGGCGAGGGCGCCGGTATTCTTGTCCTTGAGCGGGAATCCTGCGCTCTGGCGCGCGGTCACAGGCCACATGCGGTTCTTTCCGGTTTTGCAGCCAACAGCAACGCCACCGATATGGTGATTCCGAATGCCGATTCCAGCGCGGATCTTATGATGCGCGCGATCCGCATGGCTGGGCTCAAGCCGGAAGATATCGGCTATATCAACACGCACGGAACCGCGACTCCGGTCGGCGACCCGGTCGAACTTGATTCCATCAAGCGGGTGTTCAACGCCTCCCGCAATGTCGCCATCAACAGTACAAAGTCCATGACCGGGCACATGATCGGTGCAGCGGGCGCGGTGGAAGCGATTTTCTCCACTCTGATGCTCGAACGCTCGTTCCTCTGCCCGACGGCGAACCTGGATGATCCCGCCGACGAGTTCGCGTGGGCGGACCTGATCCGCGAAACACGGGAAAATGTCGATGTCAAACATGCGCTGAGCAACAGTTTCGGATTCGGCGGCTCCAACGCCTGTCTTGTCTTCTCCAAGTGGGAATGAACTGAACCGCCGCATGATGATCTACCCGGAAAACGCTGTTGTGCAGGCTCCGCTTGCGGGGCATACCGACATGCCGATGCGTCTTGCATCCCGCCGTCATGGCTGCCGCTATGCGTTTACGGAAATGATCGACGCCGGTTCGCTGGTATTCGGCAATCAGAAAACGCTGACTCTTGCACACCGTTCGCCCGATGAGGAGTTTCTCGGTATTCAGCTTGTCGGTTCCGATCCGGATCATCTGACGAAAGCCGTGGAGATCATCAACGGGCGGGACTATGATGTTCTGGACTTCAATCTCGGCTGTCCGGCTCCGAAAGTCGAACGCAAATGCGAGGGGATCGCGTTTGCTCTGCGGCGTCCGGATGAAGCGGTCCGCGCGTTTGAGCGGATTGTCCGGACCTCCCGCATTCCGGTGACGGTGAAGACCCGGATTCAGGATCCGGTCGATCCGGAACCGACGGTCCGTTTTGCCCGGCGGCTGGAAGAAGCGGGCGCGCAGGCTCTGACTCTGCACGGTCGTGTAATGAAAGCGTTCTATTCCGGTCCGGTCGCGTTCGACGTGATCCGTGCGGTCCGCGAGGCTCTGAAAATTCCCGTGATTGCGAACGGCGGCATTATGGAGGAGAGTTCTTTCCGGGAGATGCGGGAAAAGACCGGATGTTCGCGGGTGATGGTTGCGCGCGGATCGCTGGGCAATCCATGGATCTATTCCGAACTTGGCAATCCGGAATATCAGCCGCCGACCGTGAAAGAGTTTGCGGATGAATTGGAGCGGCATATTCACGATATGACCGCGTTTTACGGCGGGGAACTCGGATTCCGGATCGGACGCAAGTGTATTCTGGAATATCTGCGCGGACGCGGCTATCACGGTTCCCTGCGGGCTTCCGCATCCTATATTTCCTCCGAAGCGGATTTTCAGCGGATGATGGCGGAGGTCCGGAACGGTCCCGCCTCATTTCCGGACTCTCCGCGCCGTCTGCGGGAATGACGGAGGATTTCCGGATTGACAACTCTTTTTTCCTGTGCTACATTACCGTTCAGTATAACCAGCAAAGCGATAATTTCCAATGATAAAAGTTGAACATCTTTCCAGACGGTACGGCGCAAAACTTGCGCTGGACGATCTTTCGTTTACCGCGGAGAACGGCAGCGTGCTCGGATTCATCGGGCCGAACGGTGCGGGCAAATCCACTGCCATGCGGATGATCTGCGGGATTATGCCGCCTTCCTCCGGAAGCGTTGAGGTTTCCGGGATCTCTATTACCGGAAATCCGCGCGAAGCGAAAGAGAAACTCGGCTATCTGCCGGAAAACGCTCCGCTTTATGCCGGGATGAACGTGAACGCATTCCTTCAATACTGCGGAAAAATGCGCGGCCTTTCCGGTGCGGAACTTCGTCGCGCGACCGATGAATCCGTGGAGAAATGCCGTCTTCACGATGTTCTGCACGAGGAACTGGAAGCGCTTTCCAAAGGATTCAAACGGCGCGTCTGTCTGGCTCAGGCGATCATGCATCATCCGGAAAACCTGGTTCTCGACGAGCCGACCGACGGACTGGATCCCGATCAGAAACGGGAGATCCGCGCGTTGATCCGGCAGATCCGGCAGGAGGCTGCCGTCATTGTTTCCACGCATATTCTGGAGGAAATCGACGCCGTGTGCGACAACGTTCTTGCGATCCGCGGCGGCCGCAAAGTGTTTTACGGGTCCACGCGCGAATTCCGGGCTCTTGATCCGGACGACGGTTCGCTTGAACTTCTGTTCGACCGTCTGCCGGAAGGTTTCACGGACCGGGTTTCCGGGTTCCGTCTGCTGGCGGTGGAATCTGTTGGAGAGGGGACGCTTGTGCGGATCATGCCCGGTGACGCAAACCATGCGGAGCTGATCGCCGCTTTGACCGCCGCCGCAAAAGCGGAGGGCGTGAAAGTGCTGCGCTGTGATTTTGTTTCGGGACGTCTGGAAAAGGTGTTTGCCGGTTTTGCGGATATGGAGGTGAAGGCATGACGTTTCATCGGATCAAAGCGGTTGCCCTGCGGGAACTGTCCGCATCGGCGGCATCGCCTGCGGCGTGGGTGTTCCTGATCATCTTTCTGGTGCTGGCGGGATTCTGCGCATTCGTCGCCGGCAATGTGTTTGCATCGGGGCAGGCGGATATTTCCCCGTTTTTCGATTGGATTCCGTATCTGTTCCTGCTGATCGTACCGGCGCTGGCAATGCCGATGTGGGCGGAAGAGCGCCGGGTCGGAGTGTTTGAACTGACGCTTTCGTTTCCTGCGTCGCTGTGGGAACTGGTGATCGGAAAATATCTGGCGGGGATGATCCTGCTGGCGGTTGCGCTTCTGCTGACGTTCTCGATTCCGCTTACTGCATGGGTTCTCGGTTCGCCGGATACGGGGGCGATTCTCTGCGGATACGCCGGAGCGCTGCTGCTCGGCTCGGTCTATCTGGCGATGTCGTCGTTCTGTTCGGCTCTCTCGCGCAGTCAGACGGCAAGTTTTCTGCTTTCGGTATTTCTCTGCGGCGTGTTTTTGTTCATCGGTCTGCCGTCGCTGCTCGGCATGGCGTCCGCGTGGCTGCCCGACTGGTTGACTGCGTCGATTGCATCCTGTTCGTTCCTGCCGAATTTTCAAGGGTATCAGAAAGGACTGATCGATAGCGCGGAGGTCGTGTATGCCGTGACGCTGACGGGACTGTTCCTGTCGCTGACCTGTTTCGTTTTGGAATTCGCTTCGTCGGGATTCGTTCTGCTGACCGCGCCGGGAGCATTTTCGGATCCCGCACTGCGCCGGGCGCTGAAGGCGCTTGTCCGTCGGAGTGCGTATGCACTGGTGCTGACCGTTGCGCTGAACATCATTGCCGGAACATGGCAGCTGCGTGTGGATGTGAGTTCCGACCGTGCTTATTCAATATCCGAAGCCGCCGCCCGGATTGCCGCTGATCCGGGAATGCCGGTGACGCTCCGGCTTTATGCCTCGTTTTCAAATCCCGCCATGCCCGCGCCGCTGAAAAAATATGCGGAACGGGTCCGGTGGCTTCTGGAAGAGTTCGCCGCGGCGTCCAAAGGGCGCGTGTCGCTGATCGTGATCGACCCGGAACAGGATTCGATCGACGAGGAGGCGGCGATGATGGATTCGATTCTGCCGCGTCAGACAGCGGCGGGAGACCGCCTGTTTCTCGGCGTTTCGGCGACCCGTGCGGATTCCGTGGCGGCGATTCCGTTCCTGGCTCCCGAACAGGAGGCTCTGCTGGAATATGAAATCGCGCGGATCGTGCTCAGCGCCGTGTCGGAGGAACGTCCGGCGGTCGGAGTAATTTCCCCGCTGAAGGTGCTTGGCGTGAAAACCGATCTTTCCAGGATTCGCCAGTCGCCGTCTTCCGCGCCCGTGCGGATGGAACCCGCATGGTATACCATGTCCGAACTGTCGCGCAACTATGACCTGCGCGAGCTTGCGGAAGACGTTCCGGCGATTCCCGCGGATATCAAAGCGCTCCTGATCATCAATCCCGTGAAACTGAGTCCGCGCACGCTGTATGCGATCGACCAGTTCCTGCTGCGCGGCGGCAAGGCGGCAGTGTTCCTTGATCCGCGTTCGTTCTATGCCGCGCTGAAATCACGGACGGATTATTCTCTGCTCGACAAACTGGAATCGGATCTCCAGCCGCTTCTTCCCGCGTGGGGAATCGCCTGGAATCCCGCGATGATGGTTGCGGATATGGTTTCCGCTTACCGCAAGACTCTGCCGGACCGCATGGTGACGAATCCCATGGCACTGAACCTTGCGCCAGCCCGCATTACGCGCGCCAATCCGCTGTTTGCGAACCTGAATGAGATTTCGATGTACTTCACCGGATTCTTCCATATCGTTCCGCGCGAGGGTGTGGAATACGAGACTCTGCTGACATCGTCGCCGGAATCGCAGATCGTCAGCTCTCTGCTCGGCAACCGCCCGGAACTGGTGATCAAGAATTTCAAGTCGGCGGACCGGGAATATCCGCTTGCCGTCCGTCTCCGCGGCCGTCTCAACACCGCGTATCCCGGCGGAGCGCCGGACCGTTCCGCGCTTCCCGCCGGCCATGCCCATCTTGCAAAAGGTGTGCGGGAGGCGGAAATCTATCTGTTTTCCGACTCCGATATGCTGTTCAACGATGTGTGTGTGACCGCTTACAGCGATGCATTCGGTACACGGTCCTACAGACGGTCGAACGATAATGTCGCCATGCTTCAGAACGTGATGGAAAGCCTGACCGGCTCGCGGATGTTGGCGTCGATCCGCAACCGTGTTCCGATGAGCCGGCCTCTGACGAAGATCAACACGTTGAAAGCGGAAGCCGAACTCAAATATAAAAACCGGATTCTGGAACTGGAACGGGATTTTACGGAGGCGCAGGCGCGGCTTAATGCATTGAGACGCGCCGAGGAGACGCCGGATGCTCCCGGAGCGGCGGAGCGGCGGAAAGAGATGCGGTCATTTCAGCTGAAAGTCGCTTCCGCGCGCCGGGAACTCAAAGAGATGCGCGCAAGTTTGAAAAGAGATCTGGACAGTCTTGACACCCGTATCAAGATCCTGAATATCATCGTGGTCCCCGCGCTTCTGGCGCTGATCGGGATCGGCTGGTCTGTAATCCGATTTTCCATAGGACGCCGTAAAAGATGAAACGAAAATTATCCATTCCGGTCATTGTTCTCTCCGTTGTCTGTCTTCTGGCGCTGATCGCGCTGTTTCAGCGTTTCCAGACGCGCCGCCATTCCAGTGTTAAAACCGAAACCGCCGGGCTTCTGCCGAAGTTCCGGACGGAGGATGCGGCGGAGATCCGGATCTCCTGGCGCAAAACCGTTGCGACGCTGCGTCAGCGGAACGGAGAGTGGTTTGTGGTGGAACGCAACCTGCCTGCGGATCCGAAAAAAATCGCCGCGTTTCTGGAGGATGTTTCGTCGATCCGCCCGCTGAAGTTGATTTCTCCGGTTGACGACAAGACGCAGCTCCGGCTGCGCACGTTTGCGGACGGTTTCGGAACAGCCGTTCCCGGAATCCGCGTGGAGCTCAAGGACAGGGACAGCAAGCCGCTGATCGACCTGGTCATGGGACGCGGGCATTTTTTACCGGACGACTCCACTCCGCCGGACCAGCGGGTTCCGAGCGGACGTTATTTCTCCGTGCGGAGCGGTGATGGTGCTCCGGTCGTGTTTCTTGCACCGAGTGTATTTGAAGATTACCATCCGGTTCCCGGTTCCTGGCTGAAATACCCGGTGTTTGAAAATATCGCCGCGTCAATGAGCGTCACATGGCGGCAGCTTCCGATGGGAAAAGTGCTTTGGACGATCTCCCGCCGCGATCCGCGCCAGCCGTTTGAAGATGTATCCGGCGGACTCCGTCCGGTCTCGCGTCAGGGGGTGTCGTCGTTCTTCTCCGCACTCTCCTACCGCTATTCCGTGGACGCGTTTCCGCGTTCGCATTACAGGGATCTGGAACCGGCGTTCGGCGAACTGATCGTGACGGATTACTACGGCGTGAGCCGGAGTCTGATTTTTCACCGTCTGAAAGGAGATGCGTCGAAAGTCGTATTTTCCCTGAGTGCCCGTATTTTCCGGCGGGTGAAAGTTCCCGGCGTGGAGCCGGAAAAAACGGTCCGGCGTTTTCTTTCCGCCGGAAAAGATATTTATTACGAGATGCCGGTTCAGATTTTCGAGCTTCTGACCGCCGCTCCGTTTGAAACCAGAAAAAAATAAAGGACTCTGTCTGTGATTCACATTCTCAATACCCGCTACTGCCTGATGGACGATGTTCTGCAGCCTGAACCCGGTCGCCGGGTGGAACTTGATCTCGGCTGCGGCAGCGGCGGCTTCACGGTCGCTTTGGCGAAATCGAAACCGGATGCGCTGATCTTCGGGGCGGACGTAATGCTGGGACGGCTCCGCAAGGTGGAAAAACTGGGACGCCGCAACGGCGTTTCCAATATGGAACTCCTGCGCGTCGAAGCGCGCCACCTGATGTCGATCATCATTCCTGACAATTATTTCGACCGGGTGCATATTCTGTGTCCCGATCCGTGGCCGAAACACAAGCACAAGGGAAACCGCCTGATGTCTTCGGATTTCATGATTCATCTTTTCCGGGTGCTGAAACCCGGCGGAGTCCTGCATTTTGCGACCGATGATCCGGACTATATGGAATCGACCCGTAAAAATCTGGAGGAATCGGAATTGTTTGACGATCTTCCCGCTTCCGCTCTGGAGGATGTGAAAGAGTTCAAAACCGATTTTGAACGCGATTGGCTTGCGATCGGCCGGACCGTCCCGCATATAGCGCTTTCTCCGCGCAAAAGCAGCTGACGCCGGAGTCCGTCAGAAGTTGTGCATGTCGTACAGCTTCCGGTAATAGCCGTTGCGTGCGATGAGTTCGCTGTGCGAACCGCTTTCAATGATTCTGCCGTCTTTCAGACAATAGATCCGGTCAACGTGCTTGACCGTCGAAAGACGGTGCGCAATGATGATCGCTGTTCTGTCGCGGCAGAGCTCTTCCATTGATTGCCGGATCAGCTCTTCCGATTCGTTGTCCAGTGCGCTGGTGGCTTCGTCGAAGATCAGCAGCGGCGGATTTTTCAGAAAAACGCGCGCAACGGAGATGCGCTGACGCTGTCCGCCGGAAAGTTTGATGCCGCGTTCACCGGTTTGCGTGTTGAATCCATCGGGGAGCGCTTCCACAAAATCCAGCACATTGGCGCGCCGCGCGGCTTCCCGCACCTCTTCATCCGTGGCGTCGGGCCTGCCGAACAGAATGTTTTCCCGGATCGGCACATCGAACAGAAACGCCGATTGCTGAACGATGCCGATATTGCGGCGCAGCTCTTTCTGAGCGAATTCACGGATGTCGGTTCCGTCGATGAGGACCGAACCGGAAGTGACATCGTAGAAACGGGGGATCAGTGCGGCGACTGTTGATTTTCCCGCACCCGATTCGCCGACCAGCGCCACGGTTGTTCCCGCCTCAATACGGAAGGAGATATGTTCCAGAACATCGGAATCGGGACGCGACGGATAATAGAAAGAGACGTCGCGGAATTCCACTTCTCCGCGGAGTTTTTCCGGCTTTACGGGCGATGGCGGATCCTGCAGGTCCGGCGCTTCCAGAATAACTTCGCGGAACCGTTCAAACGCGGCGGATGCCTGCTGAAACTGTTCCGTGAAGTTCAGAACACGCATCATCGGCATTGTGATGTAACGGGAATACATGAAGAACGCAATAATCTGCGGGATTTCCGCTTTCTGATAGTACGCGAGCAGCGCTCCCGCTCCGATGAAAAGCAGGGAGTAGGACTGGATCAGCAGCATCACGCCTGAATGAAACGACGCCATTGTCGCGTAAACATCCTCTTTCGCTGTCAGGAACGAACTGTTCACGAGATTGAATTTGCGGATTTCCATTGTCTCGTTGGTGAAGGATTTGACCTCACGGACACCCTGAATGGAATTTTCCACACTGCGGTTGATTTCCGCGATTTTTTCCCGGACTCTGCGGAAGCCGCGGCGCATACGGGATTGAAAGATGGACCCCCAGATCAGGATGAACGGCAGGGGGATCAGCGTGATCGCCGCCAGCAGCGGGTTCATGTAAAACATCACAGCAAAAGCGCCGGTCAGCGTAAGAATGGAGACCGCGAGGTCCTCCGGCGCATGATGCGCCGTTTCCGCCAGCATGGTCAGGTCGTTGGAGATGCGGGACATGATGTGCCCCGTTTTAGTCCGGTCAAAGTAATTGAACGAGAGGCGCTGAAGGTGGACGAAGAGGTCCTGCCGCATCTGTGCCTCCATGCGTGCTCCGAGGATATGTCCCCAGCGCAGGCTGACGTAATCGGCTGCCGCGATCAGAAGTGTCAGTACAAGAAGCACTCCCGCCGCAGCCAGAATGCCTATGAGCTCCATGCGCGGCAGGTAGTCGTTGAATACCCGGTAGACGACCATCGGCAGCAGAACCGTCAATCCCGCCTGTGACAGGATTGCGGCGGCATCGGCGGCGGCAAGCCCTTTGAACGGCTTGTAATACGCGGCAAACGCTTTGACGTTTTGCCAGATCATCCGTGCTGTGGCCGTCTTTCCGGGTGACATGGTTATACCAGTTTGGAACGGACAAGCGCGAGTTCCGCTTCCGCATCGGTAAGCAGTTCGCTGACGAGTTCTTTGATCGGGACGATTCTGTCAACGAGTCCGACGGACTGACCCGCCATCAGCGAGCCGTTGTCGGTATCGCCGTCAATAGCGGCTTTGCGGAGTGCGCCGATCCAGAATTTTTCAACCTGTTCCTGCGCTTCCTGACGATGGATTTCTCCGGCTTCCAGTTTCTTGAGCAGAGCCAGCTGGAGCTTGCCGAATTCATCCGTTCCCTTGTTGCGGAGCGCACGGACCGCGACAACGGGAAGTCGGGAATCGAACTGAGGCGTGGAAACGGCGTCGCGTGCATTCGCTTTGCTGAACACTTCCTTGAATTTCGGATGGACTTTGCATTCGTCGGTCATGACGAATCTTGTTCCGAGCTGAGCGCCGGCCGCTCCCATCAGCAGTGTATGCGCGATCATCTTTCCGGTTGCGATTCCGCCCGCACAGAACATCGGGATCTGATCCGCAAAACGGAACAGAACCTGCTGCATCAGGACTACGGAGGAGACGTGACCGATATGGCCGCCCGCCTCACTGCCTTCCAGAATGATGGCGTCCGCACCGAACTTGATCATGCGTTCCGCAATGGAGACCGTGGAGGCGAAGCAGAGGACTTTCGCGCCGGTTTCCTTGGCGGCGATCACTTCTTTTTCTTTCGGGAAACTGCCTGCAAAGATGATGTAAGGGACTTTGACCTCTTTCAGCATTGCAAGATGATTCAGATAAGCGGGAGCGATCGTGATCAGATTCACCGCGAACGGATTTTTCGTCAGTGAGCGGGTTTGTTCGATCTGCTGGCGCAGAATATCCGTGGGGGCGTTGCCGCCGGCAAGACAGCCGAAGCAGCCGGAATTGCTGACCGCGGCGACGAGGTTGGGTTCCGACACCCAGGTCATCGCTCCGCAGAGGATCGGGTACTTGCACTGGAGAAAATCGCTTCCCCGTTTCATCAGCGGTTCCAAATATTTGAGTTCCGACATTGTTTGCTCTCCTTTGTTGTTAGAAGCAAAATAGTAGACGGTACTATACACCCCGAAGGTCGGTTTTTCAATCCCGTTTTTCCGGTTTTTGGCGGGTGCCGAACAGGGCGCGCACGCCGTCTTCCACTTTTTCCGCGATCCGCATGGAGAGAGTTTTATGCGGAGTGATTGCTCCTTTCGGACAGTGTTCCTGACAGCAGTAACAGCGGATGCAGTTCGGGAGGTCGAACACCGGCTTGCCGTTATGCAGTTTCAGCGATTGCGGCGGACACATCTTTACGCAGAGCCCGCAGCCGATGCAGAGTGCCGGATTCAGGCGTGGTTTCGAAATGACGCACTCCCGCAGAAGTCCTTTGAGAAACGGCGGAAGAAACACGCCCCATTCCGTCATGATGCCCGGCGGATCGGGACGTTTCAGCGGTGCTGCGGACGGGATTTCGCCGCGGTTTTCAAAAGACAGATTCAGTCCGCGTTTCTCTGCATTGCGCAGGAGCAGCAGGTTCGGAACGCCGAGGATTTCCGCCGCCGAAGCGTCGAGAGCGAGTGAGTCCGTCGATCCGGCAAGAAAACCGCGATGAGCCGGGGTTCCGCTTCCGGGACCGTTTCCCTCCATGCAGACGACGGCGTCCAGAATATTGAAACGCGGTTTGACTGCAAGGTAAAGATCCAGAAGCATGTCCGCAAATTGTTCAAAGTCGCGTCCGACTGCGAGGTGCCAGCCCATCCGTTCGCTGCCTTTGACTAGTCCGAACAGGTTTTTGACGCAGAGCGTGAGGATCATCATCGCGTGGGTTTTGGCTTTGGCAATGTCGGCGACGGCGTCGTATTCCTGAAATTCCGCTGCCAGTTCAAGGTTGTGAAACCGGACTTCCGGCGGAAGGGGAAGACGTTTGTAGTCCGTGAAGTTCGCCACATAGACGTTGAGCCGTTTCAGCTCCTCTTCGATTCCCATGGAACGGATGATCGCGGGGGCTGTCTGAACCGCCGGGTTTTCCAGCAGGGTAACCCGACTCGCTCCCGCATCAAGGAACAGGCGGGCTGTTTCAACGATAAGCGCCGGATGAACGCAGGCGATATCATCTTCATGCCGCCAGGCAAGAAGATTCGGTTTCAGCATGATCTTCCTGCCGGAGACTCCGCCGGAATTCCGGATCTGTTCCTCCAGAATCCGCTCCAGCGCGGAGCGCAGGTTCGACGGGGTGTAATCCGGGCATGCCGCATAAAAGACCGGAGTGGGCATGGTGGGGGTCTCTCCTTTCTGTGACGGATATAATAAAAAAGACGGGTTCGCGTGAAGCGGACCCGTCCGGTGGAGCTGATGAAAATCAGGCGGAAATAGTTTTGGTTTCCGCCTTGTTCTCCGGTCCGGAGCCGGTGGACGGCTCCTTGTCTTTGTGCCAGTAGGCGACAATGATGGTCGATACGAAGATCGTGGAGAACGTTCCCACAACCACGCCGACAAGCATGACGAATACGAAGTCACGGATGGAAGCACCGCCGAAGCAGAGCTGCATCACAAGGACCAGTACCACGGTCAGCGAAGTCAGGATCGTTCGCGCAAGAGTCTGATTGAGAGAGAGATTGACGATCTCCCGGTAGCTCATGCCTTTCAGCAGAACCCGGTTTTCACGGATACGGTCGAAGTTGACGATCGTATCATTGACCGAGTAACCGAGCAGGGTCAGACCGGCGGCAACCACGTTCAGCGTGAGTTCTCCGCCGCACATCAGGAAGATGCCCATGGAAACGATCACGTCGTTGAGCGTTCCGATATTTGCCGCAACCGAGTAGGTGAACTCGAAGCGGAGTGTCATGTAAAGCAGCATACCGAGGATCGCCAAACTCAGCGAGAGAATCGCCGACTTGGTGAACGTCCAGCCGATCAGAGAACCGAGCGTGGACTGACGGTCCGGTGTATATTTCGCATCCGGGAAGCTCTTGTTCAGCAGATTGCTGACCAGAGTCATTTCATCGGTCTGATTGGCGGTTTCCGCCTTTTCGGAGCTTGCTCCGCGTTTGTCGCGCAGAAGAATTTCCAGTTTTTTCTTGTCGGAAGTCATTGAGCCGGGGGTCTTGTAATTGACTTTGACCTGATAACCGGCGTTCGACAGAATTTTTTCGATCTGTTCCGCCGGGATCATTTTCTGATAGTCAAGCTCAATCTGCGTTCCGCCGGTGAAGTCGATGCCGAGTGCGTCGCGCCCGCGGATTCCGAGTGTGACGAACGACGCCACGATCAGCACACCGAAAATGATCATCGCCGGTTTCGCATATTTGAAGAAGTTGATGTTGCTTCCGGGTTTGACGAACTGGAGCATCTTCAGGCTCTTGACCGTGGTGAAACGGGTCATGAGGTCAAAGAGCAGACGGGTCAGGAACACTGCGGTGAACAGTGTCGTGAAGATACCGATCGCCAGTGTCATGGCGAAGCCCTTGATCGCGCCGGTTCCCTGCCAGAGAAGAATCAGTGCGACGAACAGCGTGGTGATGTTCGAGTCGAAGATCGCCGCAAACGCCTTGTCGAAACCGATGTCGATGGCGTTGTGTATCGTCTTTCCGCCCGCGAGTTCCTCACGGATTCGTTCGTAGATCAGCACGTTGGCGTCGACCGCCATACCGATGGTGAGGATGATACCCGCGATACCGGGGAGGGTCAGCGTCACGTCGAACGCCGCGATTGCGCCGAGCATCAGCAGGGCGTTGATCACAAGCGAGATATTGGCGACCAGACCGGCGCGCATGTAGTAGACCGCCATGAAGATCATGACGAGGATCGTGCCGGCGACACCGGACCAGAGACCGTCCTGAACGGTTTCCGCTCCGATCGTCGGGTCGATGTCGTACTGAGCCTGGACTTTGACCTTGAACGGCACGCTTCCGCTGACGAGCGCCTTGGAGATCGTTTCGGCGTCTTCACGGGAGAAGTCGCCGGTGATCTGCGCGGTTCCGCCGGTGATCGCCTGCTTGATGTTCGGGGCGGAATAGAGGATGTTGTCAAGAATAATCGCGAGCTGACGGCCCACGTTTTTGCTGGTGACTTCGCCGAAACGGAATGCGCCGTCCGCATTGAAGTTGAGGATGATTTCACGCTGGCCGAACTGGTTCATGGTCGCGAATGCGTCGGAGATGTTCTTGCCGTCCATCTGCGGTTCGCGTTCCACAAAGTAGATTGCACGGTGGACTTTCCCGCCGCGGCTTGTCTCGGTGTTTTCCATCATCCGGTAACCTTCGGGGACCACAAAGTTTTCGGGATCCGCGAGGTACGCCTGCGCAAGACGTTCGTTTTCCGGGTGGACAAGACAGAAGTTCAGGCGCGCAGACATCTTGATGAGTCGTTCAAGACGGGATTTTTCTTCTTTGGAAACGATCGGCACGCGGAGGGAGATCAGATTTCCGCCGGCGGGCGAAATTTCGCTTTCAAAGATGTTTTCGCTTTCCAGACGGGTACGGAGGGTTTCGATCGCCACGTCACGGTAACGTTCGAAATTCTCTTCGATATCCTTGCGTTTTTTAGCTGCGTCGGAACCGGTTTCGTTGGGTTCGAGTTCCAGCAGGAATTCCGCGCCGCCGTTGAGGTCGATACCGAGACGGATGGATCCGGCGGAGAGCTTCCGCGCATGAGCAATCACATCGCGGTTATTGGTCAGGCTCTGACTGGACACGATACGCGGTTTGACGAATTCGGTCAGCAGAACGCCTTTTTCGCGTGCGGCTTCTTCGATCGCCGTGGAGGCGTACATGCTTTTATCCGCCGCCTGTTTGGTTTTTGCAAGTTCGATCACCGCTTCGATCTTCGGATCGTCGGGATTGGTGAACATGCTTTTCATGCTTTTATAGAAATCGGTCTGGCCGAGCGGATACATGGAGAACAGGAATACCGCCAGAACCAGAAGAGCGAAAAGACTTCTGAGAATGATCGGTTTCTTATTCATTTTGCAGCCGTTTCTCCGGTTGTGACCACGGAGCCGACAGCGCTCTTGGTGACTTCGATTTTTACATTGTCGGCGATTTTGATGATGAAGCCTTCGTTTTTGACTTCAACGACGGTTCCGTACATGCCGCCGATGGTGACGATACGGTCGCCCGCTTTGATGGAGGAGAGCATGGCTTCGCGTTTTTTGCGTTCTTTCGCCTGTCCGCGCCACATGAGATAGAACATGGCGGCGATGATGAGGATCATCGGGAGCATGCCCATGAGTCCGCCGAGCGCGCCCTGTTCAGGAGCCGGGGTTCCGCCCGGAGCCGGAGCGGTGGTGTTGGTCGTTTGGGTCGGTGCGGGTGCGGCGGCCGGAGCCGGAGCTCCCTGTGCCAGAACAAAAAATTCGGTCATATTGCGTTTTCCTTATTTTACGATTTCACAATAATATAAAGTCATATTATACATCACCAAACGCAAATCGCAAGGGATACGGAGAATTTTTTCCGTTTATTTTGCTGTCCCCGCGGATTTTCCGCCGGTTTGCAACTGTTTTTGCAGAAATAATTCCGCAACGGCCTGACCATGGGGAAGCAGACAGCCGCAATCGGCGTAACCCAGTTTCCGGTAAAAATGCTGTGCGTCCTCATCCGCCTGAGTCGAGGTCATGACGCTGGAAAAGCCGTCGGCTGCCATGCGGGCTTCCCAGTCTGCGACAAGCCGGGAACCGAATCCGAGCCGCCGGTACGGTTCCAGCAGAAACAGCAGATTCAGAAACGGGATGCTGTCCCAGAACAGGTTCCAACGGAGCCAGCCGGCGAATTTTCCGTCGGTTTCAAGCAGCAGAATCCGTCCGTCCGCGATCGCGGAGGAAAGTCGGCTGAGCCGGATATGGCGGTCGTATTCCGTCAGTGTGCCGAGATCCGGCGGGGCTGCGGGGCGGATTACGGGAGCCGGCATGTTCAATCCTGTTCGTCTCTTGCTTCGCGCGTCATCAGGGCGTAAGCCGCGTCTTTGGCGGAGAGATTGTTGTAAAGAACATCGAAAATGGCGTCGGTGATCGGAGTTTCGCAGTTTTTGCGCCGGGCGAGCATGTGTGCGGAGATTGTGGTCTTGACACCTTCCGCCACCACCATTCCCATTTCCCGCGTGATCTGCTCCAACGTCTTGCCGCGTCCGAGTTCTTCGCCGACGTGACGGTTGCGGCTGTGGCGGCTCATGCAGGTGACGATGAGGTCGCCGATGCCGGAAAGTCCTGCGAATGTTTCGCGTTTTCCGCCGAGCGCGACGCCGAGCCGTGCCATTTCCGCGATTCCGCGTGTCATGAGCGCCGCTTTGGGATTGTCGCCGAGTCCCATGCCGTCGAGAATGCCCGCGGCGATCGCAAGCACGTTCTTGAGGGCTCCGCCGAGTTCCACGCTGATGACGTCGCGTGAGGTGTAGACCCGGAAATTCTGCGTCATGAGAGTCGTCTGCACGAGCTTGGCGAGCCCGGCTGTTTCCGACGCTGCCACAACGGCGGTCGGAACGCCGCGGGACACTTCTTCCGCATGGCTGGGACCGGAGAGCGTGACGTACTTCAGACCGTCGCCGAGTATTTCCGAAACGAGTTCGTGCATACACTTGAGCGTGTCGGTTTCAATGCCTTTCGCCACGTTGACGAGTACCGTCCGCTCCGCATGAAAATATTCCTTGAGCATATTGAGCGTGCCGCGCATGAACTGTGACGGCGACGCCAGCACGATGAGCTCCGCGCCGTCGGCAGCTTCCGCAATGGAGGAGGTGACTTTCAGAGCCTCCGGCAGTTCGACACCCGGCAGAAAACGGTTTCTGCGTGTGGAGCGGATCGCCTCAATATTGTCTTCAAACGGTCCCCAGAGGGTTACGTCGGGATTGTTGCCGAGAAGCGTCAGCGCGAGGGCGGTTCCCCATCCGCCGTCGCCGAGAACCGTGATCTTTTTCATTGTTTACCTCCTTTGGAGAAGCGGTTTTCCGTCCCGTTCAGAAGACGTTTGATGTTGGAAATGTGCTTGAGGATCGCGAGAGCGCCCAGCAGGATGAAGAGAACGACCACCGGAAGCGAATCCGTCGCTCCGGGCAGTTTGAACAGATACAGGATGACCGCCGCCGCCGGAAGGACAGTCGCCGCCGCGATGCTGGCGACGGACACATAGCGCGTTGTCAGGAAAAGCGCGATCCATACCGCCAGCGCGATGAGCACGGCAAGCGGGCAGAGCGGGAAGACTGCCCCCGCCGCGGTCGAAATCCCTTTTCCTCCTTTGAATTTCAAGTATACGGGATAGATGTGTCCGAGCACGACCGCGAGTGCCGCCGCCACGGGCAGAATGCCCGCAGGATCGGAGAACGTGCCGCTGCCGGTGAGAAGAATGACGGCGCCGGAGGCGAGGAATCCTTTCAGAAAATCCAGCAGAAAGCAGAGTTTGCCCCACCACGGTCCGATAACGCGGGTGACGTTGGTTGCACCGATGTTTCCGCTTCCCTCTCTGCGTATGTCCACTCCATGGCATTTGCCGATGACAAAGCCGAACGGGATCGAGCCGGCAAGGTAGGAGACAAGCAGAACGGCGGCGAGAGAAATGCTGAAAGTCATAACTTTTCCTGTGTTTATTTGAACCGATTTTCCGGATCGGCTCTTGTCTGTTTCAATTTTTGCGGTATAGTATACGCGGGTTAAGATACAGGATTTTTCCTGTTTTTGCAAGTCGGGAAGGAGAAAATGAGATGAAAAATTGTTCCGCCCGCCTGATCGCCGCTTCTCCGGCGGTCTGTGCGGATGTTCTTTACGCCGGCGGATTCAATGCGCCGGATGAGGTGTTGTATTTTGAGATCGGACGCGAACGGGGGCTGATTCTTTCGCAGCTGGAATATGCGCGGGCGAAATCGGAAGCGGCGAAAGGCGTCCGGGTATTCAGCCGCGAGGAGTTTCTGGACGACCGTTCGCCGGATCGTTCCGACCTTGCAGTTCTGCGGAATCTGACGGAGCGGTTTGGCGTGACGTGCTGGGAGGTCCCGGCATCGTTTCCGCTTGCGCTGGCGGATGCGCTGAGGGAGCATGGGACTGCAGTCCGCGCGGCGGCAGACCCGTTTTTCCCGAAGCGTCTGATCAAGACTGCCGCCGAACTGAAAAAGATTGCGGAGGCGGAGCGCGTCACCGAGGAATCCATGTGCCATGCCCGTGATCTGATCCGCGGAGCAGCGGTGAACTCGAAAGGTGTCCTGGTGCGCGACGGGCGTGTATTTACCTGCGAAATGCTCCGGGCGGAGATCGAAGGCTTTCTGAAATCGCGCGGCTATACGGCGTCGCAGACGATCACCGCGTGCGGAACGGACGCGTCGCAGCCGCATAATCTCGGTTATGGTCCGATCATGGCGGGAAAACCGGTCGTCGTGGATATTTTTCCGCGCTCCGATGCGACCGGGTACTGGGGCGACATGACCCGCACGTTCTGCAAAGGGTGCGCCGAACCCGTGGTCCGCAAGGCGTTTGCCTCCGTCCGGAAAGCCTCGGAAGTCGCGTTGAAGATGATCCGTGCCGGAGTTTGTGCGGCGGAGGTACACCTTGCGGCGGCGGAGTCGATGGCAGCCGACGGTTTCCGGACCGGGCATACGAAAGAGGGAATTCCCTGCGGCTTTATCCACGGTCTCGGTCACGGTCTCGGTCTTGAGATTCATGAAGGGCCGCGGGTTTCCCCGCTGAACCGGAATCCGCTTGCCAAAGGCAATGTCGTCAGCGTGGAGCCGGGGCTTTACCACCCCGCATGGGGCGGAATCCGGCTGGAGGACATCGTCGCGGTGACGGAAGACGGCTGCCGCAATTTCAACACCATGGAAAAAGAACTGGAACTTTGAACTTGAATTTAACTTAACGGAAGGAGTCAGAAAAATGACGTACAAACTCGCGGTAACCTGTGAAAACGATCAGGTTTTTCAGCACTTCGGCAAAACTCCGGAATTCGCGGTTTTCGAGATCGTGGACAACCGGATCAACGGCATGAGCAAGGTCCCCACCGGGGAAAACGGACACGGCGCGCTTGCCGGTTTCCTGAAAGAGCTCGGCGTGAAAGTCCTGCTTTGCGGCGGCATCGGCCCCGGCGCTCAGGAGATGCTGACCGAGGCGGGAATTCAGTTTGTCGGCGGCGTTCAGGGGGATGTCATTCAGGCGGCGGGCGATTATCTGAAAGGCGAACTGAAAACCGATCCGGGCTTTACCTGCAACCATCATCACCATGAGGAAGGACACGGCGGCGGCTGCTCCTGCGGCAAGCACTGATCCATTTTCCATCATCTGTAAAAAATTTGCGCCCTGTCCGGTGTTGTTTCCGGGCAGGGCGTTTTTTTGCGGAGAGCCGACCGGACCGGTCAGGCCTTCATCAGCACCATGCAGGAGTGTGCGGGCAGTTCCACTTTTCCGGAATCCGAAAGGATGGTTGCTCCGGTCCAGTGATCTTTCAGCGTGACGCCCGCGCCGAACAGGGAGACGAGATCGACGGGGATTGTCTGCGCTTCGTCTTCAAAGTTGAAGACGCCGATGCACGGAGCGCCGTCGCTGTTGCGTTTCGCCGCCCAGATCGCGGGGATCGTGCGGTCGAACAGGTCCACGGGACGCGTATCGAATGTGTCTGTCTGTGCGAGCAGGAGCTTGGAGAGCGCGGCGCGTTCGGGCGCCAGAGTGCTGAACCGGTCGGACACCAGCATGAGCCCGCCGACCAGCCAGAGCGCGGAGGTCCAGAGCCGGATCTCGTTTTCGGTCAGTTCGTTGTTGTCCTTGCGTGCGATATGGACATCGGGGTCGTTGATCCACAGGCGGTTGTGCAGGTAGAGACGGTTGATGATGTTGCGGCAGACGTACGGGACGAGCGGCGCTTCCGCGTAAGGCTTCTGATGTTCGCGTCCCCAGTACGGCGTGATGTCCGTTCCGATGCGGTTCGCATTGACGATTCCGGCGATCGGACCGAACGGCGAGGTGCAGCCGAGCATGAACGCATCGTCGCCGATTCCGTCGCGGATTGCCTGAATTCCGTTGCGGAGTGCCTGTGCTCGTGTCATTTTCGGATTGTGATAGACGCCGCCGGCGGTGCAGACTTCGTACATCAGGAAGTCCAGTTTCACATAAACGCATCCGGATTTGCGGACGGCGCGGAAGAGATCGCGCAGAAAGTCGCAGGCTCCGGGATTGGTCGCGTCGAGAATGGCGATTGGATTTCCGCGCCATTCGGTCGGGTAGAGAACTTCGCCGTTGGCGTCGTGGATCATCCATTCCGGGTGTGAATTGAGCAGTTTGGAGCCTTTTTCCACGGCGAACGGAGCGAACCAGAGTCCGGGTTTGATCCCTGTTGCGGCGATCTTTTCCAGGAGCGGGCGGATTCCCTGCGGGAATTTTTCGGAGGGTTCAAGCCAGTCGCCGAGCGCGGGCTGATAACCGTCGTCGATCTGGAAATATTCCATGGGGAAATCTTCCTTGTGCGCAACGCAGTAGTCCAGATTTTCGAGCACGTCGGCTTCGGTCACTTTGCTGAAATAATAATACCAGCTGCACCAGCCGGTCGGAACGTGGTCCCACTTGCGGGCGTTCATGCGTTTTGCCCAGCGGTCCGCATACTCCTGAAGCAGTTTCCATGCATCGTTTCCGCGGGTGACGATCAGCGCTTCGGAGCGGACCGTATCGCCCGGATCAAGCGTGATTCCGTCGCCGTAGCAGTATGCGGAAAGCTCTTTGAGCCCGGCATCCTCCAGTTCGATCTGGAGACGGGTGAACTGGTCGCCCGACGAGATGAAGCCGACGAGCATGTTGCTGCCGGTGCGTTCATCGTTGAGGACCGTTACGCATTCCGCCGAAAAACGGTTCGGGTTTTTGCCGTCGTAGGCGGCATCGTCGCAGACACAGAATCTGCGGTAGCCGTCGCTGAGGTTGAAATCGGTTTCGCCGAATCTGCGTGATGCGGCGGGGGAGGGGGCTGTCCAGCCCTCCCGGTAGACGCGGATGTGTTTACCCGGAACGTCCGGGAATTCAAAACCGCGGAACCGGAAACCGCCGAATTTGACCGTTTTGCCGGAGTTGTTGGTCAGGACCGCCTGAATGCTGTCCGTTTCCCGGAGTTCGACTGTGAATCCGCAGGAGTTTTCCTGAGGAAGCCACTGTCCGTTGATTTGGATTTCCGCCTGGATCATGATGGTTGCTTCTCCTTATATGTTGTTGATTGTCAGGTTGCAGACAAGTTTGATTTCTTTCCGGACGTGTTCGATGCGGCGGTCGCCGCGCATGAGACGGTTCAGCATGGCGACCGCCGTTTCCGCGGCTTCCCTGCGCGGAGCCTGAAAGTAGATGCCGGGAAACTCTTCACAGTGCGGCAGATCTTCCGCGGCGATCAGCCGGACCGTCTCCGGTGTTTCTCCGAGTTCCGCGAGAATTTGCCGGGCGAGTCCGGCGTGCTGCTGATGAATAAAGATCGCGTCCGGATGTTTTTCCGTTGCCAGATGGTGGAATTCCGATACGAAATCCGCCGATTTGACGTCGAGCGGAATCAGTTCAAAACCGTCTTCTTCCAGAGCTTTGCGTGTGGCGGAGACTGCCGGAATGGACGTTTCTCCGTCATGGGTCAGAAGAATGCGTGTCCGTCCGCCCCGCCGGAGCGTGCGGACCAGTTCCCGAACCGCGTCGTTGATGGAGAAAAAGACGGAACAGACATCCGGGACCGGTGTATGGCCGATGCTGACGGCGGGCACGATCTCCGCCGCTTTCCGGATCACCGGTTCCGGGGAGCCGAGAAACAGAACGCCGTCGAGAAACGCGTTGCGGATTTCCTGCTGAATCGTTTCGGGCGTACTGGTTGCATCCTGCAGAAGATGAATGCTGCATCCGGAATTGACCAGCGCGTTTCCCGTTTCGGAAAACATCCGCCATGTTGTGCAGATATAATAGAAATCGTCTCCGCCGGCAACCTTGATCCCTGTAAGCGGTGCGGGTTCGCCGTGCTGCAGAATGAAGCTTTTGCGTGGATTGGTGAACGTGCCGATACCGGGTTTCCCGATCAGAAAACCTTGTGCGGACATCTTTTCCAGAGAGAGCTGCACCGTGCTCCGCGCGATCCCGAACCGGGCTGCCAGAGCGCGCGAGGACGGGATCATCACCGATTTTCCGCCGTTGCGGTAGATGATGTTCATGACGAAGTGCCGGATTTTCAGTACTTCGGAGATTTCGTTTCCGGTTGATTTTTTCACGTTGTTTTCTCTGTTATCGGTCCATTGTCGGGCCATTGGAAAAATATAGAATGCGAAACGGAAAAGTCAAGGGCGGGGAGCCGTTTTTTCCGGAGAATCCGCTTGCTTTTTTTGCAGAAATCCTGTAGATTATCCGGAAAAGGGAAAAGGAGGTTCGCAATGAAGCAGGGGATCAATTTGGGATATGTATGCCACCGGAGGAACAGCGAGGAGAAGCGGGAGCTTGCGGATGCGCTGATTCTTTGCCGGGAGGCGGGGTTTTCCGAACTCGACTATCTCTCTTCCGTGCAGACGGATGATTACCGGGAAACGGCGCATTTCTGCCGGGAGGCGATGGAACGGGCAGGGGTGAAGGTGCATCAGTCGCATTGTCCGTTTTTCCGGTATCGGGAAAACGGGATTTCGCTGTTCCGGGAATTTGCCCCGCGCGCAGTGGAAGCCGCGTCGGTTCTCGGCGCGGAATATCTGGTGATCCATGCGGATGAGTACCGTCCGTCCGGACCGTACGATCCGGATGAGGTTCTGGAGCGGAATTATGATCTGGTGGCTCCGGTTGTGGAGCAGTGTCTGGAGCGCGGCATTTCTCCCGCGTTTGAAAATCTGTTTGAGGATCATTTGGGAGCTCCGGACGGACGTTCCCGTTTTTGTTCCGAGCCGGAGGAAGTGCTTGCGCTTGTGGAACGGTTTCACGATCCGCGGGTCGGCGTATGCCTGGATACCGGTCATGCGCAGTGCAGCTGCGGAAGCGATCATATCCGGGTGCTGGAACTGTTGGAGAACCATCTTTTCTGTACGCATATTCATGATAATTATTACGGCCGCGACCTGCATCTTCCGGCGTTCTTCGGAACGGTCTGCTGGGAGAGTGTCATGAGCCGTCTTGCCGCCTGCGGTTATTCCGGCAATTTCACCTGGGAACTGGTTTACGGGCGTTTTCCCGATCCGCTTCTGCCGGACTATCTGGCGTTTCTGCACCGGATCGGGGAATATCTGCTGAACATGCGGACGGAGTAACCGGCGGGCGTGACGGAAAAAAACGGAGAATATCCGGTTATTTTTCCGGAAAAATGTTTGCAAATTTGAAAATACGGAGTAAATTATCAGCTCCTGCATCCGTATTACCCGATCACGGAAAGGAGAGCGAACCGCAGACCTGGCGGAAAACGGTTCCAGAGAAAAACAGGATGTCCGGAGGCGGACGAATAAAAACGAATCGGAGAAACAGAAACAATGAAGACCTATCTTGCAAAAGTGGGCGAAATCGACCGCAAGCACGTTGTGTTTGACGCGGCGAACGTCCCCGTGGGTCGCCTTGCCGTCAAGATCGTGAACGCCCTGCGCGGCAAAGACTGCCCGACCTACACCCCGCATGTTGATACCGGAAAATTTGTCATCGTGATCAACGCCGACAAGGCGCTTCTCACCGGTGCCAAAGAATCCAATAAGATTTATGTTGATTATACCGGATACCGCAGCGGTCTCAAAGAGAAAACCGCCGCTTATGTCCGCGAAACCAATCCCGAGCGCCTGATCCGCGATGCCGTCTGGGGAATGCTTCCCAAGGGACGCCTTGCCAGAGCGCAGTACCGCAAACTGAAAGTTTATGCCGGCGCCGAGCATCCGCACGCCGCTCAGAAACCTGAAACGGCTAAATAAGGAGATATGGGAATGAGTGAACTCCGTACAACCGGTCGCAGAAAATGCGCCAGCGCCAGAGTCGTGATTGCCGAAGGTACCGGCAAAATCACCATCAACGGCAAAGAATTTGAAGAGTATTTCAATACGGAAGCCCTTCGCGGATACATCCTGCAGCCGCTTGCAGTGACAGGTTTTTCCGGCAAGATCGACGTCAAAGCCACCGTTTCCGGCGGCGGAAAAGCCGGTCAGGCGGGTGCTGTCCGTCACGGTCTTTCCCGTGCTCTCGTCAAACATGACGAAGAGACCTGCAAGTCCGTTCTCAAGGCCAGCGGAATGCTGACCCGTGACGCTCGTGAGAAAGAACGTAAGAAACCCGGTCAGCCGGGCGCAAGAAGACGCTTCCAGTTCTCCAAGCGCTGATTTCCTCAATACGGAATCATATTCAGGAACTCCCCTTGCAGGGAGTTCCTTTTTTTTGTCCTTATCCGGGTTGAATTCGCGGAAAGTGATCCTATATTACAGTCGTGAACAGTTAATCAAATTCAGGGTGTCGAATGGTTCGGAAGGAACGTGTATATATCGCCGGATGCGGCTGTATTTCCTGTGCGGGAGACGGCCGGGAGGAGACGCTCCGCAAGCTCTATGCCTCCCCGCAGCCGCCGGGACCGCCCCCCGATTGGGTGGGGACTTCCCTGAAAATACCGCTTTTTGCTTTGAAACAGGTCCGGACGGACGGCGCGTCGCGCACGCTTGTCCTGCTGGACCGGGCGATCCGCGAGGCGTTTGCCGATACTTCCATTCCGGCGGACCGCCTGCGGAAGCTCCGGACCGGCCTGGCGATCGGAACGACGGTCGCGTGTCAGCTTAACAATATTCCGTTTTATGCCGGAGTGCGCGCAAACCGTATGAATTCGCTGGAACCGGTCCGGGAGTATCTGCGTCAGAATTCGGCGGAATATTTCCGGGAGAACTACGGATTTACCGGACCGTTCTGCATGATTTCCAATGCCTGTGCTTCCAGCGCGGACGCGGTTGCGCTGGCGTCGCTTTGGATTGAATCGGGACGTTGCGACGTTGCCGTAGCCGCCGGAGCGGACGAACTCAACCGGGTTCCCGTTGCCGGTTTCCATGCTCTGGGAGTGACAAGCCCGGAGCCGTGCCGTCCGTTTGACGCCGACCGTTCCGGGCTGAATCTCGGTGAGGGTGCGGGCGCGGTGGTGCTGATCAGTTCCCGCGTCTGCCGGGAGCTGTTTCCGCTGGACCGTTCACCCCGTGTGTATCTTGCCGGGTGCGGACAGGGCGGAGATGCGTATCATATCACGAGTCCGCATACGGATGGGCGCGGACTCGAATGTGCGATCCGTCAGGCTTTGTCCCGTGCGGGGATCGGAGCGGAGGAGATTGCGTTCATCAACGCTCACGGCACGGGTACGCTCAACAACGACCGCTGCGAGGCCGCCGTGTTTGCAAAGCTGTTCGGCTCCGGCGTGCGGTTTCTTTCGACCAAAGGCATGACGGGGCACACGCTTGGCGCGGCCGGGATTCTGGAACTCATTTTTACTCTTGTCATGCTTCGGGAAAAACGTCTGCCGGCGAGTCCCGGATTCCGCCGGAAAGCGGAGGAGCTGCCCGTTGGGCCCGTTGCGGAACCGCTGTCGTTTACCGGGCGGTTCGCCATGTCCACGTCTCTCGCGTTCGGCGGATGCAATACGGCTCTGATCGTCGGGGAGGAATCATGATCTGCGTTTCCGGAATTTCAAGTTTGCGTGCGGGTGCGGACGGTTTGATTGCGCCCGATATTCCCGGCGGAGTGCGGAAGCGCTGCGGGCTCCGGCGTGCGGACCGTTACACCGCCATTGCCGTTGCCGCCGCGCAGGAAGCCGCTCAGGATTCTCCCTGGCGGGGGAAACTGCCGGAGGATACCGGGGTGATCGTCGCCGGATTTCCCGGTCCGCACAATACGACTGCCGCGTTTCTGGACGAGCTGCTGGATTATCCGGAGGATCAGGTGTTGTCGGCTGCATTTACGCACTCCGTGTTCAATGCCGCCGCGTCGTATATTGCGCTGGTGCTCGGTGTTCGCGGACCGGAGTTTTCTGTGACCGGAGTCGATGACCTGCTGTATGAGGCGTTTGCATCGGCGGATTCCATGTTCCGTACCGGCTATTGCCGGCGGATTCTGCTTGTGACGGTGCTTGAAAAAGGCGTTCTTACCTCGGTTCTGGAACAGGCGGGATTCCCCGCATCTGCTGAGTACGCGCTGGCATGGGTGCTTTCCGCCGATCCGGAAGAAGCGCGGTACGGACGCATTGAAACGGCGGAGGGACCGGCCGCGGGGGAAGCGGATCCGCTGAAGACCGCGGAGCTGATCCGGGCAATGGGAAATCAGGATTTGACTGTTTTGAAAAAGGGAGTTGTATTATGTCGGAATTAAGTGTGGATGAGATCACGGCGAAACTGCTTGAAGAGATTTCCGTGATTACCGGAAAAACAACGGAGGAACTGGACCGGAAACTTTCGCTCGCGCACAACGGGATCAATTCCATGGGGTTCGTAGAGCTTCTGCTGACCGTGGCGAAGAACTGGAACGTCAACCTGATTGATGCGGGTATCAGCATGGCGGATGTGAATTCCGTGGAGAGCCTCGCGGCGCGTGTCAGACAGGAACTCGCCCGATGAGCGGAAAACGGATCTATCTTGACGGCATGGACTGGGTGGCGAACCTGCTGAACTGGCAGTCCCGTCTCACGCCCGGTAAAGGCAATCATTTCATGGTCGTTCTGGAAACCGCCCAGCCGTTTCCGGAAGATGTCGCATTTGCTCTTCTGCAGAGCAAACTGGAAGCCCGGTATCCGCTGCTGAACGGATCCATCCGTCGCCATCCGCTTCATCTGGCGCCGTACTGGAAGCCCGGTCCCGCCCGTGCGTTGAGCGTAACGTCGGAGGAACTGCTGTTTACCTCCGATTACTCCGGGGCTTTGGAACGGTTCGGCAATCTTCCGCTGCCAGCTTATCAGGCGCTGGCTCTGCATATCATCCGGCATAAAACGGGAACCGCTCTGTTGTTCAAATTCAGTCATCTGCTGTTTGACGGTCGCGGGGCGGAGCTGCTGCTGGAGTCGCTCTGTCCGGGCGGAACCGCTCTGGCCGACCGGACTCCGGGAGTGGATTCGCCGAAACTGGATGAATGGGAAAAACAGTTTTCCGCCGGCAGGCAGATTCAGCACCGTTTGATCGCACTGCATCAGGCGGGAGCGACCGCGCACAGAAGCGCCTGTGATACCGCCGCCTCCTCCTACCGTGTCATTTCTCTGACCGAAGCGGAGACCGACTCCCTGCGCCGTCGTTCCGATTCCGAGGCGGGGCCGTTCATGATTACGCCGTTCCTGCTGGCGCTGACCGCGCTGCATTACAATACGATGCTTGCAGACTATGATTCGCAGGACAGTTCCATTCTGATTCCGATGTCCATCGACATGCGGGGGCAGGACGGAATTCCCGATGACGCTCTTTTCTTCAATCAATGGAGTATGCTTCCGATTTCGCTGAAACGGTCGCTGCTGGACAGTCTGCGTCCGGCGGTCGGAGAGGCGCGCCGTCAGATTTTCACCGGAACGGGGGAGCGCATCGCGCTTGCGTATCGCGCCGCAAGCCGTCTGATGCGCATTGCGCCGCCGGGCTTGCTGATGAAGATCGTCCGGAAAATGGGACCCGCCGTGACGGGATCGTTCATGTTCTCCTTTATCTCCGGCAGTTCGCTTTCCGAAGGAAAGTTTGCCGGACGCAAGCTGACGAACCTGTATCATCTTCCCTCCATGCCGCCGGTGACCGGACTCGGAGTGTTTTTCAATATGTTTGACAACCGTCTGAACGCCGTCGTCTCGTACCGCAGCGGCGTGTTTCCCGAAGCCGACGTGGAGCGGTTTGCCGGAAGCCTGGAACAGGAGTTGAGAGGGCAATGAATATTTTTGCGCAGATCGTAAAAGAGACCGGGGATTATGACGGGCCCGCCGTGATCGACTCCGGACGCACCGTTTCTTATCAGGCTCTTTTGCGGGATGTGCGGGAATTTGCCGCGACTCTCTCCGCATCGGGCGTGCGTCCCGGTGCGCGCGTGGGGATCGTGGCGGAAGACTCCTGCGAATATATCGCCGCAAGCCTTGCCGTGCTGGCTCTGGAGGCGTCGATCGTGCCGCTTTCCACGCGGGCGTCGGCGGATGAATTGCACAGTATGCCGCAGAAGGTCGGGATTAATGTTCTGCTGCGTGACGCCGCTCACCGGGGAAAAGACGACATTTCGCTTCCGCTTCCCGGAAACTTCCGGAATGCGCTCTGGCTTTCTGTCCGGGATCCGGAGATCCGCCCGGTGGAACTGCCGGACGGACGGATTCCCGCATTCATTCGTTTTTCATCGGGGACGACCGGCGGAAGCAAGGGCGTTGTGCTTTCCCATCATGCCGTTCTGGAGCGCACTTCGGCATGCGTCGGGCTCGGTGTGACGCGCGGCGAGCACGTCTTGTGGGTGCTTGACATGGCGTTTCATTTCGTGGTGACGATTCTGCTGTTTCTGCGGAAAGGCGCGGCGATCGTGATTTGCGGGCGTCCCGTGGAAAGCAGGATGCGGGATGCGCTCCGGGATCATCCCGTTTCCCTGCTGTACGCGACGCCGTATCATTACCGCCTGATGATCCATTCCGCCGATTTTCAGCCGGATGCCCTGAACGGGATTCGGCTTGCGGTGTCCACGGCGATGACGCTGGATGCCGCCGATGCGGAGGCGTTCCGGCAGAAATTCCGCCGTCCGCTGTCTCAGGCATACGGGATCATCGAGATCGGGCTTCCCTGCATCAATGATTCCGCCGATGCCGCGTCGGTGGGACGTCTCCAGCCTGCTTACGAGGTTCGGATTGAGAATCCCGATGCGGAGGGGAAAGGGGATATTCTGATCCGCGGCCCCGGCATGTTCGATGCGTATCTGAGTCCGTTCTGTCTGCGTGCGGAGCTCTGCAAAGACGGCTGGTTCCGCACGGGCGACGTCGGTTATACGGATGCCGCCGACCGTCTGTTTATTGTCGGGCGTTCAAAAAATGTGATCATCTTTGCGGGAATGAAGATTTTCCCGTATGAAGTGGAAGCTGTGCTGAACGAACACCCGCTGATCCGGGAATCGCGGGTCAGCGGTATGAAGACGCCGGGATTCGGCGAACTTCCGGTTGCGGAAATCGTTGCGGAAGGAGAGCTTCCCGCCGACTGGCAGACGGAATTCCGGAAATACTGTTTCGCCCGTCTTGCGGTCTACAAGGTCCCGAAACAGTTCACAATCGTTCCGTCGCTTCCCCGTACCGCCAGCGGCAAAATACGGCGGAGTTGATCCGCTGTGAAAAGTCGTCCGCTTTGACGACGCCGTGGAAAGCAGGATCGGCGGACCGTCTTTTCCGCTTTTCCGGAGAATCGAGGATTTTCCGCTTTCATTTTTCCGGTTCGGCGGCTATAGTATGTGCGGATAACGTGCAGGAGGATTATTTTATGGTTTACGCAATCTATTTCAGCCCGACGCACGGGACTCGCGCCTGTGTGAGAATGGCGGCGGAACTGCTGGATTCCGCCGTTCAGGAAATCAACTTGACTTTGCCGCATGGCAGGAGTGTGCCGCATGAGTTTGCGCCCGGAGACCGTGTGGTGATCGGGGTGCCCGTTTACTGCGGGCGTATCCCGCAGCTGTCCGGGTTGTTCGATTCACTCCGGGGAAACGGAGCGGGTGTTCTGTTGATCGCCGTATATGGGAACCGTGCGTATGAAGATGCTCTGCGGGAATTGTCGGACCGTTTGCGGGAACGCGGTTTCCGTCCGGTCGGAGCCGCGGCGATGCTGGCACCGCATTGCTATGTCCCGCGCGAAGTCTGCCCGGACCGTCCCGATGCCGCGGATCGCGATCGTCTGGCCGTGTTTCTGCGGAATCTGGACTGGACGGCGGAAACCGGATTTGTCCCGCCGGGAAACTTTCCGTACAAACCGTTTCCCGAACTGCCGTTTCTGCCGGAAACGGGGGACGGATGCACCCGCTGCCGCCGTTGTGAGGCGGTCTGCCCGACTGCCGCGCTGAAAGACGGTGTGACCGATTCCGCCGCGTGTATCCGCTGCATGGCGTGTGTACAGAGCTGTCCGGCGTATTGCCGGAGGGTGGAGCACCCCGTGTTCGCCGGATTTCAGGAGAAACTGCGCGGGCTTGCCGGAGTGCGCAAAGAAGTGGAACTGTTCTGCTGATGAAAGAAAAGCGTCTCGTCTGGCTTTCGGTGAATTGTTCCTATTCCCATTCCTCGCTTGCACTGCCGCTGCTCCATTCCGCCTGCCGGGAGGTTTCCGGTTGGAGCTGGGAGGCGCTGGAGACGACGGTCGAGGACGATCCCGCCTCGGTCGCCGCGGACCTCGCCGCGCGGGATGGCTGCCTGGTCTGCGCGACGCTGTATCTGTTCAACCGCCGAGCCGTGCTGGAGATACTCGGACGCTTCCATGCACTTTCGCCTGCGGTCCCGATCGCTGTCGGCGGTCCGGAATGTCTCGGCGAGGGGGCGGAAACGCTGCTGGCGCAATATCCGTTTATCCGCACGGTGTTCCGCGGGGAGGGGGAAGAGGAGTTCCCGCGCTTCCTGAACCGCTTTTCCACGGATGAAAAACGGCAGATCGTGCCGGAGTGCGGCAACGGGGTTTTCCGGGACTGGGCATCGTTTCCCGCGCCGGTCCGCGACAGGTTTTTCCGGACCGACAAGCCGTTTGTCCAGATGGAGACGTCGCGGGGCTGTCCGATGGGATGTCTGTACTGCACAAGCTGCCGGACGGAACTGCGGTTCCGGAGTCTGGATGCCGTAGAAGAGGAGCTGGAGCTTCTGCGGGAGCGCGGAGTCCGCGAGATCCGGCTGCTGGATCGTACATTCAATTTTCCGGCGGAGCGCGGAGCGGCGCTGCTGCGTCTGTTCCGGACCCGTTTCCCGTCGATCCGGTTTCATCTGGAGATTCATCCGCAGTTCCTGACCGGGGAATTGTGCAGGGAGCTTTCCGCCGCACTTCCGGGACAGCTTCATATTGAGGCGGGGATTCAGACTTTGAATGAATCCGTACAGTGTGCGATCGGACGGCGCTGCCGTGCGGAGGACGCGCTGTCCGGTCTGCGTTTCCTCTGTTCGTCCGCAGTATTTGAGACGCATGCGGATCTGCTGGCGGGGTTGCCGGAGCAGACGCTCGACATGCTGTATGAGGATGTTTCCGGTTTGATGGCGGTCGGCCCTGCGGAAATTCAGCTTGAAGTGCTGAAAGTGCTTCCCGGCACACCGCTCCGCGCCCGTTCCCGCGAACTCGGCCTGGTGTTCAGCCCGGAGACTCCGTACGATGTCATGCAGACGGACTGGATGTCCGCCGGTGAGCTTTTGCAGGCGCGCCGCATATCGCGTCTGCTGGACCTGACCTACAATCATCCCGCATTGCATCCGGTTATCCGTGCGGCACATCGGCGGGAGCCGGAGCTGATCCGGAAGCTGTTGACCGTGTTTCTGGCAGACGGTTTTTCTTTGAAACGCCTGTACGATCTGAAAAAACGGTTTCTGATCCTGATGGGATTCCTGACGGAAAACGGTTTGGAAGAGGCATTGGAACTCCTTGCCGTTCAATGGATCGCATCCGGTTATCCGGCGGGCGAGGGACCGGGAGACCGTGCGGAACGTTGTCCGGCGGTTCCCGGAACGGCTGTTCTGCTGGAAGGTGATTCCCGGTCCGCCGGAGAACGCGAAACGAAGTTTCTGCGTGTCTGCGGGGAGCGGACGGTGCATTATTTTGCGTTCAACCGCAAGTACTCCGCCAACCGCCCTGCCGCGATGTGGATCGTCAGGTCGGATGCGACAGTTTCCACTCCAGACGGCTGCGGACCTCTTTCAGAGTCGCCGCGTTGAACCGCATTTCCTGTCGGATTTCCTCATCGCAGAATCCTTCCCGCGAGAGCTTGAGAAGCGTGAATTCCTGCGGGCTCAGACTCAGCAGGCGGGAATCCGTCAGCTGCCGGCTTTTGAAGCCGAAGATCGTGGCGAGTTCCTTGCCGATCCGCTTGTGGATCGCCTGCCGGGTCACTCCTTCCTGCCGGGCGATCTGTGTAAAGGATTTGGCACCCATCAGCTTTGCTTCCAGAATGCGGCCGAGCTTTTTATTGGAGCCGATCCGCAGCAGAAAAGCGGAAAGTGCGACGACTTCGTCATGCGAGAAACTGCGTCCCGGCGTGACGTCTACGGGCAGTTCCGGAGCGGAATTGAGACCGTCGTCGTATTCATATGCGTTTGCCCAGCGTGCGTTCTGGGCTTCAACGCGTTTGCGGTCGTCGGAAGCGAACCGGCACGCTTCCATATAGGGACAGTGCGGGCAGCGTCCCGTATTGGTGATTTTTCCGAAACATTCGGGATTGTCGCTGTGTCTGCTCATTATTCTTCTCCCTGTGTGCTGAGCCGGAAACTGCGGATTCCGGCGGCGTTGGCGCGGAAGGTCGCGAGCGGTGCGCCTTTGGAATCGGTGAGAACGGCGGAATCGCCCATGCCGCGCAGGAGCCCGTCGCGCAGGACCCGGCGGATTTTTTCCGTTTGCGCCTGAATGTCGCTGAGACGGCGGTAGTGGCGGATCATCGTTTCCATGCTCCGGGTAGCCTGAACGGTTTTGCGGACCGGCTGCGGATAGATTTCCCGTACTTCCTCTTCGGTCAGAGGAGCGGGAGGCAGACGTTTTTCCACATGCTCCAGCCAGAAGAGTTCCGCATAGCGGCGCAGATGGGCGATGAGTGTATCATCCCGCCGGATATGGTAGATGCGGAAGTCGCGTCCGCTGAACAGAACGGCAAGATCGACCGTTTCCACGGCGGGGAGCAGCCCCATGTACCATTGTGCCTTCATCGCGCAGGCAGGCGGGATCATGCCGTCCGGAGCGGGTCCCCACTGATCGCCGGGAAACGCTGCGGAGACGCATAACAGCAGTAGGCTGCCGGATACGAAGTAGTCGGGGTGTCCATGGAAAAACCGTTTTTCCGGGTCCCGTATCATGGATGTCGACCGGGTTAAATTCTTTTTCGTCTCTTTGATATACGCGTCGGCGATGGAGCGTTTCTGTTTACCCGCCCAGTAGAGTGGTGCGGACGTTCCGGTCGGCTGCGGCGGTGCGGACGGTTCCGGTGCCGAGGTCTTTTCCAGATAGAGCGCATAACGGCTCTTCCACGGCGAGAGCCCGAATACGGCGGCGATGTCGCTCCCGCCGATTCCGGAGCGGCATTGTCTGACGGGCCTGTTCATACGCGTGCCTCCTTTTTTTCAATACGGAAAGAGTTCTGGACCATACTGCTGATGGCCTCCTCCACCTGCGGACGCCAGAAAAACATTTTGGCGCGCCCTTTGGCAACCGGATTCCGGACCGGTTTGAATACTCCGGCACGGATCATCGCGGCAACGATGTTTTTACTCCATGGAAGGACACTGTTCAGTTCGGCGGCGGACATGAACATGGTTGATTCTTTTTGTTCCTGTCTCTTATACACATCTCCGAGCCCACGAGACGGAGCTACATCTC
>URKJ01000016.1 GCA_900548385.1 uncultured bacterium
GAGATGTAGCTCCGTCTCGTGGGCTCGGAGATGTGTATAAGAGACAGCATGTGGACAATTCCAACACGCGGGTCATGTTCAAGCACTACCTCGGCTCGGTACTGAATGCGATTGAGGGCAATCCGGCCAAACCGGAGCGGACGCCGGAACCGCCGGAAAGCGGAACGGACACCAAACCGGTTCCGCCCCGGAACAGTGCTCCGGAAGTCTTTCCGCGAGTCGAACGCCGGCCGATCGACCTTCCCCCTCCCCCGCCTCAGGAATGACACGGAACGTCAACGGTCCGCGGCGGCGATCAGTCTGGCAAACGGCTGGTCCGCTTCCAGAAAATCGACCGATGCCAGTTCTCCGGTCGGGACCCATCGGATTTCCTGCCCTTCGCAGGGTTCCGGCACGGATCCCTCTTTCAGCACACAGCGGATAAAGATGATATTGAGAAGCCCGTTCGGATATTCATGTTCGACTTCATGGATCACATCCAGCGGCAGGATCTCCGCATTCAGCTCTTCGCGCAATTCCCGGACAATACACTCATGAATACTCTCGCCGGGTTCCACTTTTCCGCCGGGGAATTCCATTTTATCACAAAGGACCGTCGCTTTCGGACGGCTGCAGATCAGGGTATATCCGTTGCGGCGGATCACGGCGGCACAAACTTTTTTCTTCGACATTTTCTTTTTTCCTTATGAATCCGGGTTGCTTTTTTCTGTTTTTATGATATACTATTCTCCATGAGGCAGGGAAACATCCTCTGAACGTTAAAATACATCAAAGCCGCCAAGGCTTTACAGTACCTTATCTAGTTGGAGCGGTATTGTTCCCCCTGCCTCTGTTTTCTTTTAAACGCAAAAACGGCGGTCCTTCCCGGGAACCGCCGTCGGCAACGAATCCAGCCCGTTCACATCCGCGCGATTCTCCGGTTGCGGCGGTCCCAGAACTCCTGACAGACTTTTCTCCCGTTGACAGCGGCAACCCCTTCCCGCTGCATCGTCACCACGCCGTAAACGGGATAATTCCGTCCGCTCAGGCGGAAAATCACGGGAATGTGCACCACCCCGGTAAACTCTCCGGCTGTCAGCTCAATGTTCTGTTCGCGGCATCCGCCCGTATACGTCATAAACTGCTGAAGATTTCCCCCGGCAAAACTCCAGCCGTCCGGAAGAAGCCATTCCGCCGAAAGCACCTGATTGTCATGCGGACACCCGGCGAACGCAAGCGTCAATTTCTGCGTCTCTCCCGGTACTATAACCGGACTCTTCTCAAATTCAACCGAAAAGATCCCGAACGGCAACGGAATTTCCAGACATTTCGATGATTTCGACAAAACGCGCTTTGCGCACTCGGAGCCATCATAAAGACGGTTCCGCACGTCGTCGCCGATCGCCGTTGCGCCGTCGGTCAGCCGGATCAGCGTCGGATTTTCCAGATCCGCGATCTTCTTGCAGGCGATCACGCGGTCCGTAAGCTCTCCGAGCGTTGCCGGAGCATCCGCATGGAACGGAGCAATGGCAACCGTTTTAATCGTTTCACCGATCGGTTCGCACCACTCTTCCGGAATCCCGGACCGTCCTTTCATGATGCCGAGCACAGCGCCGCAGGTGGCGCCGGTACAGTCGGTATCGTCGCCGCAGTTGACCGCAAGACATACCGACCGCCCGAAATCGCCGCCACCGTAAAGAAGACCGAGAATCGTAAACGCCACATTCGCAGGAGCCTGAAACCAGCCGAGATCGGCGCTGTCCGCCACGACTCTGTTGCGGGCAGTCTTCCAGTCCTCCCCCGCGTCGAATGCGTCAAGCACGATCTTCACGCTCCGGGCGACGCGGCAGTCGGCGGGAATACGGGCAAATGCGCAGTCGATCAGCTTGCGCAGATCGTTTTCCACAAACGCGGCGGATTCCAGAACGGCAGTGAAGATTTCCGCATAAATGCCGTCATCCGCATGATCCACACAGGAATCGCACCATGCGAACGGCGCCGCTTCATCCGGCTCTCCGGGAAACAGACACGCCCAGATCTCCGAACGGATCCACGCCCCGTTGCTGTTTTTCCAGACATCATTGTTGCAGAACCCGGAAAGCGGCGGGAAAAGTCCGTTTGCAAGGTTGAATTTGGCAACGCCATACTCATTCCACGGTCCCGTGATATGCGCCATCCAGTACTCGCCGAGCAGCCGCTCGTTCACGTTGTAAATGCCGTGATCCTCAATCGCCTTGAGCCAGACAAGCTGAAGATCAAGATCATCGTTCGGCGCAGGGTTCCCTTTGAGGTCCTGCGTGTAGAACGTCACGTCGAAAATCTCCCGTTTTCCCTCCATCGGCGCGCCAAGCGTTCCGCCGATGTTCTTCCCGGTCCAGCAGCCGAGCACCTTGTCGCGGTACTCCCCGCGGTTGATGAAACTGTTTCCCGGTTTGTCGGTATGAAACATCGCAATTCTTCCTTTCGTTATTTTGTTTCAGCGTCTGTCATTATCTCTAAAATACAGCTTCTCCCGTTTTTCCGCAAGGAGGAAAAACGGAAATCTTCCGCAAATTACCGCAAACACGATATGATTCCTTTTCAGAATACGACTTCAAAATAGGGAGTTCCGTATTCCAGGGAAGAGGTATCGAGCGAAAAAATGAGTTCACCGTTTTTCCGGGAGACCGGAATCTTTCGTTCCCGGGAGCCGTTCAGATTCAAAGCATAGACTTGAGGGGTGTTCTTCCGGCTGGTTTTCAGGGAGAACTCGAACGTTCCGGACCGGATGACCTGCTGCATGTCGCCGACATCCAGCTCCGCATCGAAATTCTCCGTGGAAAATACCGCGTTTTCCGCCGCGAACATGGTTCCGATCACCACAAGCAGGCGTCCGGACTCCCTGACCGTTTTTTTGTTTTCCAGAGAGATCGCCGCGATGGTGCACGGTGTGCTGACCGATTTCACGGCGAGGGCAGACAAGTTTACCGGCTCGCTTTTTTTCAGGACCGCCGCCTGAAATTTCGGAGCATCAATGGTCAACGTGTGTTTCTGCACATCCATACGGATCTCTCCCGTTTCACTTTCGAAAATTCCGCGATCCACGCTGGTCCGGTTTCCGGCGGGGAGAATTCCTTTCTGCCGGAGAGCTGCCACCTGTTCGCGGAGCAGAGCAAGATTTTTTTCTTTCTCCTCGTTCAGAGCCACCCACATTCCCATGCCGGTTGCTCCGGTGAACTGTTTCGGAACAACGTTCAGTGTGGCGGCAGGATTCTCCGCGTTCCGGTAATCGGATCCGATCCGGGAAAGCATGAACAGGGCGTTATAGGCGCTTCCGATCGCTCCGACATATTCGGGAGAATCCAGAACGCGCTCCGGAACATGGAAGGAAACGGCATGCTTTGCGCTCTGAATGTCTCCTCTCTGCCATCCGAACGCGCAGAACAGAGAAGCCATCACTCCGGAAAGATTCTCTCCTGCATCAAACACTCCCGGCTGAAACGGCCGATAATACAGCTTGACCAAATCGGCGTGCGGGGTGAGCACCTGCCAGTCCTGGAGACTTGCATAGGCGGCCCACATCGGCGCTTCCTCATGCGCGAAGCGGTTATAACCGCAGTGGGAGAACTCCGTCATGAAGAACGGTTTCCCGAGCACGCGCGTTGCCGCCGCCCGCCCGATATAGTTGTTATGCAGCACAAGAGAACTGGACTGGGAGACTGTGACCATTTTCCCCCTCAGCCATTTCCCGAAGCTCAGACGCTGACGATAATTCGGAGGATAGAGCGGAGCGTCGTTCGGATGCGCAAAATAAGTATGCATTGCCACCGCATTGAACTCCTTGCGGGCATCCCCCTCCAGATTCCGCATGAACATATCCCAGTTCGTGACGAAGCCCCGGAACCCGGACTCCTCCACGGTCTTCAGATAGAATGCGTTCAGGGATGCAATCTGCTGACGGAGAAATTTCCGTGCCGCAACACCGTCCGCCGAGGATGAGCGCAGCAGCGCTCCATTGAACGCGGGAACCGAAGCCGGATCGGAGGGATTCCGGAACTTCCGCCACTCCGGAGTGAACAGAACACTTTTATCGTTCTTGTTGGAAAAATTGAACAGATGTTCCTGTTCGTTGAAAAATGTGATGCCGATCAGCTGCGGATCGTTGATCAGAGCCTTTCCCGTATACGGATTCGGACGCTTCAGAAGAAAGTCGAATGCGGCTTTCCAGTGTTTCCGGTAGCGGGGATCGGAAAAGAGACGGTACCGGACATAAGTGGAATCATCGGAATAAACGGCTCCGGTGAACATGCCCCGCGCAGTGGAAATATCGAGCATCACATAAATTCCGCGGTCGCGCAGACATTTCAGAAAATAATAGTAGCGGTCGGCAAACGCCGGATCAATCTTCAGCTCGTCCACGCTCTGCGCCATCGGAACTTCCGCAAGGGACTTGCGGTATTTCGCCGGTTTCGGCAGGCCGGCATTCCCCGCGAGGGCGTCATCCAGAAAATGGAAGCGCAGGATATTCATTCCCGCCAGATAAATCTGATCGGCGAACTCTTCAATTTCCGCTTTTGAAAACTTGTAAAAATTGTGCGTCCACCCTCTCGGTACGAAGTTGAATCCGCGCAGACGCACCGGAACGCCCGGATCCGATTCAAAGAAGAGACGCCCGTCCGCATCGGCTTTGAGGCGGCCGCAGCGGTCGATGTCATAGTGCGTCACATACTGCGAAAGATCGAGCGCCGAACCGGGAATCCGCTTCCACTGATTGATTCTCTGCGGCGTAATGTGTTTCCAGCGGACGGGGTCCATCTTCACGGGACGCCACTCTTTCCCGCGTTTGATTTCGGTGATCCGGTTGATCTTTTCCCGGAACGGAACCTTTCCGCAGACGAATTTCCAACCGGTGGACCCGCTCAGAACACGAACCGCAATCCTGTTCGTCCCTTTTTTCACGGGGAAATTGAATATGTGGTCCGTCGGCAGAAACGCGGTTTCCCTGTTGCCGGTGGCCAGCGTATCATAAACCGGTTTCCCGTTGACATAAAATTCAAACCAGTAATCGGCGGCACATCCGACCTGCATCCAGCCGTCCGCCTCCGCTTCAAACTCGTTGAAAAGCACGGCCGGAGTCTTCTCCCGGAACGCTTTGCCGGACTCCGCCAGATTCAGAACGCCGTCTTTCAAAACAACGGTTCTCCCCGCGGCGCCGCCGAAGGTCTGAGGAACCGTATTCAGCATCTCCGGACGGAGCTTCACTCCGTCCGCCGGCAGAAACAGCGTCCATTCCGGATTCAGCGCAAGAGGCAGAAAATTCATGACCTTTTCCAACTTTACGCCGCCGATCCGGAACACGCTCCCCTCCGGAAGGGATCCCGCCATCAGCATCGGCGAGCGGACAGAACCGTCATAGTCCATACCCGCAACGAATTCCTTTTCAATTTTTCTCCATTCGGAAGCCAGGAAAAAGGCGGTTCCGGAATTTCCGATCGCTTTCCACGGTTTCCGGTTCTGCGTGCAGCTTGCACTCATCTTTCCGCCCGGAGTCCCGCAGATGAAGAAGGAATAGCGGTAACGTGTTCCGGGAACGATTTTCTGTTTCGAGGAAAAGTTGATCTGAATGCTCCATGGAACGCTCTTCTGAACCGCTTTCAGAATCGTAAATTCTCCGCAGGGATCGCCATCCGGGGTTTTATGTTCCGAAATCCGGAACTTCACATTCCCGGACGGATACTGCATGTCCGGCACTTTTCCTTCCGTGAAACGCCACTGCCACAGAATTTCATCTCCCGCCAGAACAAGCGAAATGCCCGCCAGAAACACACTGAACAAAATTTTCTTCATACTCTTTTTCTCCATATTTCTCATTACCTGTAGGGAAACCAGAACCGGCAGCTCGTACATCCCGCCTGCGGGGTATTATGGGAACAGGAAACGGTTCCATATCCCACACTGCCGACATGACCGTCAAAATAAAGAACGGTATTTCTGTTCTGGTGGCTCCAGACGCCGTTTTCCGTTTTGGAAAGGTCACCTAACGCGGAGGTTTTTTGGAACTGCATCACTCCCTCCGTCCAGAATCCGGAGGAAGACGGCATTTTCAAACGGTTCATTTTATGAAACCAATGGCTGCCATCGGAAATGGCGGCATAGATATTGTTGTCGACCCGCATTCCATACAAACCGAAAAACGTGAAATGTTTTACCTTTTTGGAACACTCGGAATAGGAGCTGCAGTATTTCACATGGGTCTGCGAAGCAAACGGAAAAGCCTTGTCAAATGCCGACTGGCATACTTTGGAGACCGGAACCGAAGCCAGCAACGGGCAAACCCCTGTTTTCATTCCGAGGGAATCGAAAACATAGGATTCATGTCCGTCACGGTCAATGAAGCCGTAGGGATACATTTTCCAGTCAACGGTCATCAGAGAGATCGTGTCGTCATTGTTGTTCAGGTATCCGGTCACGCCGAGCGAAAGCTGTTTCATGGTATTGAAGCAGGTGATCGCACGGGCTTTTTCTCTCGCAGAATTCAATGCGGGAAGAAGCAATCCTGCAAGAATCGCAATAATCGCGACCGTTACAAGAAGCTCTATAAGAGAGAATCTTTGTTTCTTTGCCATCCTTTTTTCTGTCATCCTTTTCCTCCTCGTTTTTATCCCTGTTTGTGCAGACGGATCTTTGTCTGCTGTTTTAATTATACAACATTTCATAAAAATTGACAAGAGGGGAAACAAGAAATCTTCCGCAAATTACTGCAAATGAAATTTCCCGCGCCGGTCCTGTTGCATTTTCCGGTTTGAAACGGTATATTTATCCGGCACATGAAATCAACAAAAGGCATTGTCATGAAAACATTGGAAGAAATTGACCGGAATTTCAAAGCGATGGAACTCAACGGGATTCCACTCCGGTTTTACCCCGTCAACGCCGCGCCGTTCGTCGTCGAAGGCTTTCCATGGAAGCATCCGGAAAAGGAATATTACCGTCTTCCTGCGGGAATGACCGTCAGCGATGTCAGCGAGGGCGCTTTGAGTCTTGCCAACCACACCAGCGGCGGAGCCATCCGGTTCCGGACGGACTCCGCACATATCGCGCTCAAAGCCGATCTGATCAACTCCTGCGATATGCCGCACATGCCGAAAATCGGGCAGAACGGATTCGACTGCTACCGCCTGACCGGCAGGGATCCGCATGTCGTCGGCATCTCCCGCGCCCCTCAACTGGCAAACTGTCATCTGGAAACGATGACCGGAGAGAATCCGGCAGAAGAGCTGTGTCTGTTCCAGATCAACATGCCGCTTTACGGCGGTGCGGAACATATCTGGATCGGGCTTGATCCCGATGCCCGGCTTCTGCCGCCGGATCCGCACAAAATCACGAAGCCGATCCTGTTTTACGGCTCCTCGATCACGCAGGGCGGATGCGCATCCCGTCCGGGCAACGCATATACCACCGCTCTCTGCCGGGAACTGGACGCTCCGCAGATCAATCTGGGATTTTCCGGCAACGGACGCGGCGAACCGGCGATGGCGCACGCCATCGCCTCCCTTGATCTCGCGGCATTCGTCTATGATTACGACCACAACGCTCCCACTCCGGAACATCTGGAACAGACGCACGAACCGTTTTTCCGCATTATCCGGGAAGCGCATCCCGGACTGCCCGTCCTCTTTCTTTCCAAGTGCGATTTCAAACCGGAATACGCGGACGATTTCAAGCGTCGCGCCATTATCCGCAGGACGTATGAAAACGCGCTTGCTTCCGGCGACCGCAACGTTGCGTATATTGATGGAGAAACGCTGTTCGCCGGAGACCGCCGCTGGGACTGCACCGTGGACCGCTGTCACCCGAACGACCTCGGGTTCTACCGGATGGCGTCCGTAATCGCTCCGGTTCTGCGGAAACTCATTGAAAACGCACGCTGATCCGGCGGCTCATTCCGTATTCACATGCTCCCCGGACCGCAAAGCGCGGTACTCCCGGGGAGTCAAAGCACATTCGCGGAAAAACTGACGGCGGAACCCGGAGGGATCATTGAATCCCGATTCAAAACAGACCTCTTTGATGCTGAGCATGGAGTTTTCCAGCAGTTTGCAGGCATGGGCGATCCTGCGGCGGCGGATCGCGTCGCCGATCGTACACCCGAATTTCCGGCGGAAAATGCGTCCGAGATAATCCGGATGGCAATGCAGCAGCTCCGCCAGGGAAGCCGCCGAAATATCTTCCTCAAAATGGATCCGGATATACTGCTCCGCCGCGTCCGCCAGATGAATCTGCGGACCGGAATCCGCAGGAACCGTTCTCGCAGCTTTCACCAGCAGCAGGTTCAGCAGACAGTCACAGGCAGCGGCGTCCCCGTTTTTCTGTTCGGCAAGCAGCATTTGCAGATACGCCTGAAACCGTTCCGGCTCCCGGACTTTCGCATACTGCTCCATTGCGGCAAGCTCTTCCGCCGCCGACTCCTCCACCGGCTGGAAATGAATCCAGAAAAACGACAGTTCCGGCGGATACGCCGAAGCGCCGCCGTGCCGTCTGCCGGGAAACAGAATCACCCGTTCGCCTGCCGTGATACGGAATGTACGCTCCTCTTCGAACAGCTCAAGCTGTCCCGTCACCACATGAATCAGTTCATACGAATCAATCACCCGCACCGGATGCCTGCCGTGTCCGCGGGAAATAAAACGTCCGCCGTTATGAAATTGAAACCGGAACATTGCCGTTTTTCTCCTCAAGTTGCCGGGCAGCCCCCTGCCCGGAGAAAAATACCCCGTTCCGGTGCGGATAGCAAATCATTTTCCGGTATTTTTTTTGAAAAAACCTTGAAATCCACTCCATTCCAAGCTAAATTCCATTCAAACCCAACAAAAGGAGACTGAAGCTATGAGACCAATCACTCTGTTCACCGGACAATGGGCGGATCTGCCGCTCAAGACAATGGCGGAAAAAGCCGCATCCTGGGGCTATCAGGGACTCGAACTCGCCGCCAGCGGCGACCATCTGGATATCGACAAAGCCGCAACCGATAAAAAATACTGTAAAAAGCTGCTGGATACCCTGAAAAAGAACAATCTCAAAGTCTGGGCGATCAGCAATCATCTTGCCGGGCAGCTCACCTGCGATCCCGACGACGACAGCCGCACCGACCGTTTCGCGCCTGCCGCTCTCGCCGGGAAAAAGAACGCCAAGCGTAAGTGGGCGATTGAGCAGATGAAGCTCAGCGCACGCGCCGCCGCCAACCTCGGCGTGGAAATCGTGACCGGATTCACCGGTTCCCCGATCTGGCACATGCTGTACAGCTTCCCCCCGGTTACGGAAGACATGATCGACGCCGGTTATGAATTCTTCGCCAAAACCTGGAATCCCATCATGGACGAATTCAAAAACTGCGGAGTCCGTTTTGCCCTTGAAGTTCATCCGACGGAAATCGCATTCGACATTTACACGGCGAAACGCACGCTGGAAGCCATCGGCAACCGTCCGGAATTCGGCTTCAACTTCGATCCGAGTCATCTTCAGTGGCAGATGATGGATCCCGCCTGTTTCATCAAAGAATTCCCGAACCGCATTTACCATGTCCATGTCAAAGACGCGGCGGTCACGCTCGACGGCAAAACCGGCATTCTGTCCTCGCACCTCGACTTCGGGAAACCGAACCGCGGCTGGGATTTCCGCAGCCCCGGACACGGCGACGTCGATTTTGAAGACATCATTCGCGAACTCAACCGGATCAACTATCAGGGTCCGCTCTCCGTTGAGTGGGAAGATTCCGGCATGGATCGCGAATACGGCGCTCAGGACGCCTGCGAATTCGTCAAACGGATCGACTTCGTTCCGTCCAAAATCAAATTTGACGATGCAATGGATAAACGGAAATAATCTGTTTTCCTGTGACGGGACCGCTGAAAACCGGCGGTCCCGTCCCGTTCTTCCCGTTCAAAAGCAAAAAAAATTCAGAAAAAAGCAGAAAACGGGATTGCGAAACGTCAAAAGCGCTGTATAGTACTGTATCTTTCCGCACTCGTAGCTCAGTTGGATAGAGCGATTGCCTCCGGAGCAATAGGTCGTGAGTTCGAACCTCGCCGAGTGCACCATTCTTTTCTCATCCGGAATCAACAAGTTACGCAACCGCCCGTTATCAATAAAATTTCCCGCTATGGTGCCGTTGTCTTCATTTTGTACCACGAAACGGCTGTCTGCGGTTCTTTCCCTGCCGGTTTTCAGAAAATCAGGATTACATGCGGACAAATTATTGCATGACATGAAAAGAAAAGGAAAAACATGGCACCCCCAACGGGATTCGAACCCGTGTCGCCAGGATGAAAACCTGGTGTCCTAGGCCTCTAGACGATAGGGGCATATCGCTTGAGTGTCCCATAAAATACACGAAAAAGTGAAATTGTCAAGTTACTTTTCTAATTTTTTTTTGAATTTTATCCGGAAATATCTGAAAAAACACTGGAAATATGATTTCTTTCATGCTATTATACGGGAGAATGTATGAAACCCGAATTATAAACAGCAAGTTTTGCGCAGCGGAAAGGAGATAGTGTATGCCTCTGTATCAATACGCGGCGATGGACGCCACGGGAAGAGAACGCAAAGGTCAGAAAGAGGCTGCAAATGAAGAAGCGGTAACCGCGTTTCTGAAAGAGCAGGGCATGTTCCCGACCTCCATCAAGCAGGTCCGGAAAGTGGAAGTCAAAAAAGCCGTCAAACAGCCGAAAAAACCCGGCGAAAAGAAAAAGAGCGCGATGAACATCAACATCTCGCTCGGTCCTGCGGTCATCAAAACCAAGCAGCTGACCATCTTCACGCGTCAGCTTTCCATTCTGCTGAACGCCGGTCTGCCGCTCATCCGCTCCCTGCGCACTTTGGAAAAACAGTCAAAGGACCCGGTCATCAAAAAAATCCTCGGCGAAGTCGCAAACGGCGTCGAAGCCGGTTCCACATTCTCCGAATCCCTTGCACAGCACCCGAAATCGTTTGACAAACTCTACCTCAACATGGTTCGCGCCGGAGAAGCCGCCGGTAAACTCGAACTGATCCTCGACCGTCTGGCGTCCTTCATGGAAAAAGCCGCGCGAATCGCCGGAAAGGTCAAATCGGCAATGGTCTACCCGACTATCGTTCTCTGTATCGCCGGCGCCATTACCGCGGGTCTGATGATCTTCATCGTGCCGAAATTTGAAAAAATCTTCGCCGAACTGCTGGAAGGCGCTCCGCTTCCGGGACTCACCCAGCTCGTTATGGCGATCAGCCGGTTCATGCAGGAACAGATCCTTGTCATGATCGGCGGCATCATCGGATTCGTCATCCTGTTCAAACTGTTCGCAAAAACAAAATTCGGTCACTACTGGCTGGACTACATCAAGTACAACATGCCGCTGTTCGGGCCGATCATTTCCAAATCCTCCATCTCGAAATTCTCCCGGACGCTCGGTACTCTGATGGGTTCCGGCGTACCGGTGCTGAATGCGCTCAGCATCGTGAAGGAGACCGCAGGAAATGAAATCGTCTGCGACGGTATCCAGAAAGTGCACGACGCCGTGAAAGAAGGTGAAACGATCGCCGGACCGCTCAACACCACAAAAATCTTCCCCGACATGGTGATCAGTATGATTGAGGTGGGCGAAGAGACCGGTAAGCTGCCGGAAATGCTCGACAAAATCGCGGATACTTACGACGAAGAAGTCGACAACGCCGTAGGCGCGCTCACGTCGATGATCGAACCGTTGATGATCGTATTCCTCGCGGTGGTCGTCGGCGGTATCGTTATGGCTCTGTTCATGCCGCTGATCAGCATCATCGAAAAACTCGGCGGCTGACCCGGATGTATCCCTGCCGTCTGTTCAACGCCGGAAACACGCACGTTCAAATCGCGGAGTTCTCCGGCGTTTCTCTGCGTCTGCTTGAAACGGTTCCCACCCCGGAATTCCGGATTGACGGTTTCGCCACCGGAACAATGGCGGCGGCGTCCGTCGTCCCTGCCCTCGAACAGCAGTTCCGGGAGGCGGGCGCATTCATCATCAGCTCCCGGATGCGGGGCTGTCCCGTCGATCTCTCGCGGATGAAACATCCCGAAACGTTGGGGGCAGACCGGTTGGCAAACGCCGCTGCCCTGATCTTCTCCGGTCCCCTGCCCGCACTTTGCGTGGACTTCGGAACGGCGATCAATCTGGAATTCGTCGATGCGGAACGGCGGATGCGCGGCGGCGCAATCCTCCCCGGACGGCGCATTCTGCGCAAATCTCTGAATGATTACACGGCAAAACTGCCGCTCACCGACCTGACCGCAGCGGTTCCGTCCTTTCCCGGCAACAATACGGTTGATGCCATCGACCTCGGCACGGACTGCGCCGCGATCGGAGCGGTGCGGGAACTGGTCCGCCGCATGGAAACAGAATTTCCGGGACAAAAAATCCGGCGCGTCGCCTGCGGAGGCGATGCGCCGTTCTTTCTGCGGGAACTGCCGGATTTCGAGCTGGCGGATGAACTGTTCACCCTGCGCGGAATCGCGGAGCTTTACCGTCACGGTGTCGTATCAATCGGATAACGGAGCGGTGTTTTCAGGAAGCTGTCCTGAATGATCGGCTTGCCGTTATTGTTTATGATATGCGACTGCTCTTCAAACGTTTTCAGCGATGGAAGCGGAAAAATGTCAACCGGCATATTGCCGCCGATCTTGAACAGATCGCTTCTGCCGAATCCCGGCACAACGATGTAGTAATTTCCGCTCACGTCGAACTTGGAAAAGTTCAGCGCGTAGATCTTCTCGCCGGGGAAGTTCTGCCCGACCGGCGCCAGCACTTCACCGGGAGTCCGCATCAGCTCCAGTTTATTGGTGAAAACGGTTTTGCCTTTCTCGTCTCTCAACTGGAAACTGTCCGGCAGTTTTTTCCCGCTGACATAGCCGAAGTATGCCACTTTCACCGGCATGTTGCGCCAGTAACCATAGCGGCCGACATAAATGGTGTCGGCATCCGGCTGATTCAGATTCTGCTCAACGACTCCCGGATTTCCCGTTGTAACAACTCCCGGATTCTGGGCGTTGACGATCCACGCGGCGCAGATGCACATCGCGATGCTGAGAAGTGATTTGATTTTCATAATTTTTCCCCCTTATGAATTAGTTATTCGGTTGTAATTACTATGCCGCGGAAAACCGGAAAGTCAAGAAACGAAACGGAAGAAAAATATCATGCTCAAAGTTGCCGAACAGAAAACATACGAATAAAAATTGATACATTTTTTTGTTAAAAAACGTTTTTTCCACATTGTTCCAGTGAAAAAAATCAGATTTTTCTCCGTACACCACTGGACAAAAAGCGGCTTTTGTGTTATAATGTTACAAGTGTTATAGTTCGTTGTTTCAAAACTTCAACCAAACAGGAGAGCAATTTTTATGAAACTGTCAACACTTCTGCTCGCCTCGACAGCCGCAATGTTCGGCTTTCAGGCGGGTGCAAACGTGAAAATGCCGAGCATTTTCAGCAACAACATGGTCCTCCAACGGGACTCCAAGGCCAATGTCTGGGGATGGGCGGACAACGGGGAAGAAGTCACAGTGACATTCAAGGGGCAGTCTCAGAAAACCACTGCCGCAAACGGAAAATGGCAAGTCACTCTGAACCCCATGGCAGCGGACCTCAAAGGTGCCGACCTGGTCATCAAAGGGAAAAATCAGATCCGGCTTAAAAACGTTGTCGTCGGCGACATCTGGATCTGTTCCGGCCAGTCCAATATGGAATGGAGACTGAACAACACCAACAACGCCCGTCAGGAAATCCAGAAAGCCAATCTGCCCGCGATCCGTATTTTCAACGGCAATCTCTACCGCGCCTCCATGAAGCCGCAGGACAATATCCCCGGCAGAAGCTGGCAGGTCTGCTCGCCGGGCAGCATCGGCAACTTCTCGGCTGTCGCATACTTCTTCGGCCGCGATCTCAACAAGGCGCTCAACATCCCGGTCGGTCTGATCTCCGTCAACTGGGGCGGAACACGCATTGAACCGTGGACCAGCACCAGCGGTTTCGCCACCCAGCCGAAACTGCGCGGCATCTACAATACGCTCCTCGCCAACGTTCCCGGAACGAAACAGAGCGACGCCGCCTACAAAAAAGCCATTGCCGATATGGAAAAATGGGTTGCGGAAGCCAAAGTCGCCACCGCGAACAAGGAAGCTCTTCCCGATCTGCCCCGCTTCCCGAACGGCCTGCGTTTTGACAATCACCAGCAGCCGACCGTGCTGTTCAACACAATGATCAACCCGCTGCTCAAATTCGCATTCAAAGGCGCAATCTGGTATCAGGGCTGCTCCAATATGGGTGACGGCGCACTTTACAACGAAAAGATGAAAGCTCTTGTCGCATCCTGGCGCAAAGAGTTCAACAAACCCGATATGCCGTTCTACTTCGTACAGCTTGCCCCGTTCAACTACGGCAACCCGTACCGCCTCCCGATCCTCTGGGAAGCCCAGCAGAAATTCGCGGATGAGGACAAAAACGCCGCAATGGCCGTCACAAACGACATCGGCAATTTCCGCGACATTCACCCGCGCAACAAACAGGACGTCGGCGCACGTCTCGCTCTGCTCGCGCTCAAGTACACCTACGGCAAAAAGGACCTTGTCGCCGACTCTCCGTTCTTTGACTCCCTCAAGATCGAAAACGGAAAAGCCGTCGTAACGTTCCGCAACGCCAAAGAACTCAAAACCAAAGACGGCAAGCCCGCCAAATATTTTGAGATCGCCGGAGCAGACAATAAATTCCATCCCGCGACCGTCACCCTCAACGGCAATAAAGCGACTCTCTCCAGCGCCAAAGTCGCCAAGCCCTACCTGGTCCGTTACGCGTGGAATCACAACATCACAACCAATCTCGTGAATGAAAACAATCTCCCCGCAGGCGCGTTCCGCGCGTCCATCCCGGTGCCGGTCCGCGACGCCCTTGACCGTCTGGTTCCCGAAGCCAAAAATATGAAAGTCGCCTACGCGCTCTCCGCTAAAAAGATCTGGGAAAGCGGCTCCCCGCTCTACAAACAGAACAACAGCAAAGCGCTGGCAGGCAAAAAAATCAAGACCATCGGTTACTTCATGCACCTGATCAGCAACGACGGCAAGGAAAGCTATGTATTCGCAACCGTTGATCCGTTCACGCAGGATGTTGCAAAGCTCGGTCTTCCGACCGCTGCCGACAACAACAGCTTCCAGCAGATCGTCAAAAACCTGACGGTCAAAACCAACGTTGCCGGGCTCTCCTCAGGCAAATTCGAGGATGGAAACGTGGAAATGTGGTGCGGCAATTACGGAACCCAGAACTCCGCCAAGGTCCCCGGAGCGACCGACAACAATTATGATTTCGGTGACTCCAAGACCAGCAACCGCGATGAATACGGCTCTTTCCAGCTGCACAACTACAAGCTGAAACAGACGGTGTTTGCGATGAATAACTTCCGCTCCGGCACGCCGGACGTCGGAATCGGGACGAACAAAAACGGACATCCCGACTACACGTTCACCAACTCCACACGCGGTTATACCGTGGCGGATCTCCTGATCCTGATCGACGCGGAATAATCCCGTATCGCGAAAACGCAAAAACGGCTGTCCCGGTACGGAACAGCCGTCAAACAGTGGATAAAGTCCTCAAGATTTCTGCAAGTCTTGAGGACTTTTTATTATGCAGACTTCAACCGCATTGACGAATGCGGCGCCCGGTCAGTCCAGTTCACGGCTGCAGCAGTGAATCAGCCGTTCCCGATCCGCAAACGGTGTCCGCAAACCATCGGCAAGCGCTGTTTTCAAAATCACATACTGCGCTTCCAACCGCTCGTCAAACGTCGCCGGACCGCGGGCGGGAAGCTCCACCGTCAGCGCCAAAGCTCCGGACGCAAGCGTGATCAGCGTATTCAACGTCAGCGCATTGGACGCCTCCGCCGGAAGTTCGGAAACGGATGGACGCAATCCGGCGGTCATCAGAGCGGTATGACACTCCCGGCAAATCCGGCGGCCCCGGCGGATGTTCTCCGGATAATTCAGATTTCCCGGCGCACACACCATCGGAATTTCACTTCCGGAATGAAGATTCAGCAGGAAATCGACCTCATACGCTTCCACGGTCTCCAGAACGCCTTTCGCCTCGGCGGTGCGCAGATTTCCCGGCGAAGCGTCATGCATGATATTGTATCCTTCGGAATTCGGATAGCCGCCGGGAAAACGGACCCGTTCAAGCGGCAGAGGGAAATACTCTTTCGATCCGAGCCAGCCGATCAGCGAACCATCCGCCCAGCTTCCCTGTGACGCATTGCGGAATTCCTCAAAGGAGCATCCGCGCAGATGATCCGGCGAAACCGCACGTCCGTCCATATTCACACAGGGCAGGATCACCAGACGGTACGCACGGAGCAGGTTCAGCAATTCCGGGTTCTCCTGTCCGCGCAGATCGCAGCCGCGTTCCAACAGGGAAATCACGTTCAGACATCCCGCCACCCCTTCCGGTTCCGCACCGTGGATCCCCGCAAGCAGACAAACCGTCTGTTTCATCCCGCAACGGGTTTGATATGCCCGGCAGTTCGTGGAATAGGAAGCGCTCGACCAGTTGCTTTGACGCTTTTCCTCCGCCGGTTCATCGTGATAAACGACCCGGTACACGGGATGATTCAACGGAGTCCGGGCGATCACATCGACCCGCCCCCGGCGGATTCCCGCCATCTCCTCCCCGATCGCCTCCGGAGAGACGCGCCACCACTGCGGCGCCGGTTCCAAATGCGGATAATTCAACCGTCCAAACTTCATTTCTGGTTCCTTTCTGCAAGACCCGGAAGCGGTCTGTCATACACTTGTTTTCCCTGTTCCAAAACCGTCACTCTGCCGCCGACCGCACCGGAACGGCGGAACAGAACGCGGTAAATACGTCCGCAATACGGAATCTCCACCCCGTCGCATTCCGGCTCCGATATTTTCCGGACCGGAACCATCGTGCTCAAATTCTCCGTTCCGACCTGCAGAACATGCAGGAAAACGGTCCGCTTCGTGCCGGAAGCCTCACGGATTTCAAACCGGAACCGTCCGAACCAGTTCGGACGCTCCAGCACCTTGCGGTGATTCGTCAACTCCCAGTTCCGCCCGTTGGTCCGGAACTCGCTTCCCGCTCCGCCGATCACTTCAACCGCAGCATTACGGGGCAAAACGGTTTTCAGCAGCAGAGTTCCTTTTCCCGCCCGGCTCAGCCAGAAACCGCTCTTCCGCTCCGGACGGTTCTGGGTATGGAGCAGAAACACTTTTTCCTGTCCGGAATTCGCGGATTCCACACGGTCGTATACGATAAAAAGGTCCGGTTCGATCCATACGAACTGGCGGACCACTTCCCGGCAGACGTTTTTGCCGTAACAGCCGGTTGCGTCGGCTCCGGCCGCGGCGATCCCCGGTCCGCGGAACAGAGGAACGGGAACCGCTCTCTTTTTGTACCGTTGCCCGCCGTCGTTGAACACCGTCTGATCATCGGACCGCGCATTGGCGGGCAGATGCGCAGACGGAAGCGGTTCCCCCGGCTGACGGATCAGGATCGAATTATGCGCAACCGTCTGCGGATAATAAACCTGATGATGGCGGTGCGGTCCGCGCTCGCCGGAATCCAACGCCTGAAAGCCGTTTTTATACAGAATGAAATGATTCTCGTCGTAATGTTGGTGATTATCGGCGAATGCACCGCCCTTGAATACGGCAAACGTGTCCGCCGGAGAATTTCCTGACCGGAAGAAGGTCAGCCCGAACGCGGGAAACTGAACCGTTTTTTCCAACTGCACGTTCGATGGCCCCGGTTCCGCCGGATCAAACTGAAACAGAATGAACGGCAGGAACGGATAATGCCGCAGATTCAGAAACGAGCGCTGCCGCTCCGGAAGCGATGCAATCACCATTGCTGCCTCCGCCGCGCTGCGGGGATTCGTTTTCCGGTAAAGGTCGATCATGGAAGCCATGTGCAGATAAAGCTGTCCGTTCGCAAGCCGGTTCGTGCGGTGGAACTCATCCCCCAGCCCGTAGCAGAGGTAACCGGACGGTGCAGTCGGGATCGTCTGATACAGAAACGCGGCGGCGAACCGCTCCATCTGCGGCCAGAATGCAGAAGCGTCGATTCCCGCCGCACTGCGGAGCGTGCGGATGAAATTGAAACTGGCATGAGGATAAAACCCGAAGCTGTACCCGGTCGCAGTCGTTCCGAGCAAACCCGATCCGGCGGAAATCCGTTCCCGGTATTCCATCGTCCGGCAGTTGATGCGGTATCCTTTTTCCAGCAGTCTCTCCGCCAGCGCATCGTCCACTCCGTCCCGGAACCCGGCGAGTCCGGCGTACCAGAGCAGTCCGGGTTCGCCGTAATTTCCCGCATGCGGAGCTCCGCGGCAGACCTGATAGCCGGGATTCTGAACATGCTCCACATGCTTCATCACAGGGAGAATAAACGCGCGGCGCTCCTCCGGCGACAACTCCCCGTGGAGCCAGTCGTAAGCGATCAATGCGGAAAGCCGCTGCGTGTGCCACCACTCCGGCATGATCCGGTAGCGGTCGCTCCAGCGGATGAACTCCACGGTCAGATTCAAATATGCTTTCGCTTTCCGCAAATAAACCGCTTCTCCTGTCGCGAGGTAAAGAATCGCGGCTTTCAGCGCGGAAAAACCGCCCGGATCACGGATCAGCGCGGCGGCATCGTTCTGCATCAGCCCCGGAACCGGTTTCCGGAAAACCAGACGTCCGTTTTCGATACCCGCGTATTCCTCTTTCAGTTCCAAGACCGGATTCAGAGACAGAGCGTCCACTTCCCGGCGGTAACAGTCAAGCTCTTTTTTCCAACGGCTCACGGCAAGGCGGCGGAACTCCGGCAGAGCGGACCCCGTCAGAAACATCCGCGGATGCTCCGTCCGGATCCGCGACTTCAGCTCTCTGAATTCCGGTTCCGCGCACGCTCCCGCCATACCGGCGGCGAACAGAAGAATCAGGCACAGCCGTTTCATAACGCAGTCCCTCTCGTCGCATCGAACCCGGCGCCAAGCGCGTTGACGGTCCGCCCGGTCAGCGTTCCGGTATTATTGAAAATATTCATCGACGGGTCCGCCGGCTGGGCAAGCAAAGAACTGACAGCGGTTCCGGTCACATGACCGTCACCGTACAGCACATTGCTTCTCGCGGCGTTATCCGGCCAGATATTCGCACTCATTTCCGTTATTTTCCGGCGATCCCCGCTCCCGTGACGGAAGCCGATGAACTGCAAATAATTGAACCCGATCGCATTCCATCTGCCGTTGTCCGCCATGGAAAGCACAAGCGACGGACGGCGCAGAGCGGCAAGTTTCAGAAAATAACCGTACGTCCGCGCCAGATGCAGATACAGATTGACACCGTAATGGTTCGCATTTTGAAAGCCGGCGGTCTCGTCCGCCGCAGACGTTTTGAACGGACGCGTCTCCGACGGGCACACGAATGTGCCTTTTGTGACATTTTTACCGTAGAACTTCACCCCGTATGCCGGACAGGACGGCTTTGTCAGCTTCCCTCCGGAAATATCCGTATTCCGGTAGCCGGAAAGATATTGCACGAAGATCGTATTGTCGTAACTCCCCGGTACCAGATAATCCTCGTTTTCCGCGGAATAAAGCGCACACGCCGATCCGATCGTTTTCAGATTATTGGTACAGGAAATCTGATACGCCATCCCTTTCGCTTTCCCCAATGCGGGCAGCAGGATTGATACAAGAATTGCAATAACCGCAATTACGACAAGCAATTCTATAAGAGAAAATTTCATGCCGCTCTGTTTTCCGAACCGTCCAACCGTCATAGCTCCGTCTCCTTTTTGATTGTTTACTGTTATAAATCAAGAAAAGCCATCAGCTTCTTCTGAACATTCGGAGAACGGACCTCCACTGCGGAGCGGGCGAAACCGATCGCCGACAGTACATACCGCTCCAGCTCGTCAAGCCCCGTCCCGTCCGGCTGCAGCGCTCCGAACTGAGCAAAAAAGCGCAGACGCATCGTCTGTTCCGATGCATTGTTGGTCAGCAGATGTCCGCATGCCTGCAAATAAACCGCATCGCTCTCACCGCCCGCCGTCAGGGAATCCACGGCGGCGTATTTCAGGACCGGGAGCCCCATTCCCCACGATGCAACCACATTCTGCGCATCCGGGGAAAGAAACGCGGATGCCACGTCGAGCGCTTCCCTCACCTGACGGCAGCTGTTGGAAAGCAGCAGGAAGTCTCCGGACATCAGAGAATAACGACGCAATCCGTTCCATGGAAGCGGAAACAGAAAAAGCATCCCCGGAAAACTGCCGTTCTGCCGTACTCCGGCAGAAAACACGCACGGGGTATCATCGTGAAAAGCACAGAAACACCACAATTTCCGGAATTTGGAAAAAACGTCCCGCACCGCATCGGCGGGGAGACTCGCCAGCCGACCGGAACCGTTGCCGCAGGAAAACAGCTGACACAGCAGAACAAATCCGGCGGTTCTCAAATCCCAGAGAGCGCCGCCATGTTTCCGCGCCTCCGCCCCGATCGCCGACAGCGAATCATAATCCAGCGAAGAGGGCTCCGGAAGCGGAATATTCCACGCCGCCGCGCAGGAATTCAGATTCAGCACCATCGGAGAAAACAGAACCGGAAGCGCATAGGTATGCCTGCCGATCCGGTGCGTCTCAAACGGCTCCTGAAAATAATCCGGGGCGGACAGGAACCGTTCGACCAGTTCCGCCGGATACGGCATCACGGAATCGGTATACGCTCCGGCAAACGTCGCTCTGGAGCAGATCAGATCGCATTCCGGAGCCGTTGCCGGATCGTGTTCAAACCGGATCCGGAGCGACGGGAAGCGGCTTTGCACGCACCGTCCCAGTTACCGGAAAAATCCGCTGTTATGAGGAATCGGCCAGTGAATGCGCAGATCCCGTTCCTGTTTCTGTCCGACAAACGTTCCCACATACGGAACCTTGTAAATCAGCGATTTTGCCGCGAGCACCTCCAGCGCTTTCCGCACGGTCATCCCGGTGGTGGCGAACCGTTTTGCCAAATCCGCTTCGGAAGGAAACCGGACCGTATGGATCCCGTCCCCGATCTCCTGATCTATAGTACTCTAAAAATTACTATAGTCTTGTTTTTTCAAAATGCAAGACGGGAAAAACAAAAAAATGATAAATTTCCGGCAGATTCCGGAGCGCTGCGCCCGGAATCTGCCGGAATCATACACGGAAAACCGGGACTTTTAATTCTGCCTGACGTTCTTCTTCAACGCGTTGAGCAGAACGGTTTTACGGGGATTGCTTTTGGAGGGTTTCGCCCAGTCCTCATGCTCAATGCTCCACGGCGGCCACTCGCGGAACGCATGATACGCCCAGTCCCAGCCGTACTCCTCAAACAGTTCGATGCAGTCTTTCAGGTATTGGTCCGCACCTTTGGCGGTGTTGACCGCACTGAACTCGCCGATAAAGATCGGAACCCGGTATTTGCGCTGGAACTCAATAATCTCTTTCATGGCGACCCGCAGCTGCTCTTTATCCCAGTAAATCCCGTCGATCTCGCCGGGATACCCCCATTTGAGTTTGCCGAGAACTCCCTGATGGGAATAAGAATGCGGAGAATAGTAATGCGGCGTATAGATGATGTTCGTCCCCTCAACCGGAGTGAGTTTCATTTCCCAGGCTACGATGATCGGAGTATCGGGATCAATCCTGCGGATGACGTTCACAAGACGCTGCGCCATCTGCTTCCACGGGCTTTTATCGGTCCGTGTGAATCCGAACTGTTCCGTCACCGGTTCGTTCAGCAGATCATAACCGTAAATCTGAGGATTGCCTTTGTAATGGTTTGCAAGACGCCGCCATGCTTCATCCAGCGTATCAAGGCTGGTTTCTTTCGTCAGAATATTGCTGGCGACTTTCGACATCGTTGTACCGGGTCCGGTGTGCAGGTCAATGGCAATCCGGATCCCCGCGCGTTTCGCCAAAGGCAGAATCGAATCGAGACGCGCGATCTCCCGGTCGAGTCCCCGCAAATATTCTTCCGGCGTAAACGGCTTGCCTTTCCCGGCGTATTTCCGCGGATTCATCTGAAACCGCAGCAGATTGACATTCCAGCTTTTAAGCGTCTCAAACGCGGCGGGAGAGAGATCGTGTCCGCTCATGAAACCGCGGTATTTCGTCCCTTTCCCGGGACCGCGCGGAATGGAGGCGGCTTCCCGGTTCTCACGCCGGACGGCCTTCACCTCGCTGTCGGGGACCTCTTTCACCGACCAGATGCGGATATTGGCTACCTCGAACGTGCCGGACGCCTCCTGAATTCCGACCATGAAACCGATCCGTTCCGTATCCGGCGGAAGCAGAAAGTACTTGCGGATTTTCCGCCACTCATAGGTCCCGACCGGAGTCATCGGCTCCGGATGCGATGCCCGTTTTCCGTTGGTATTGAACAACATGAATTTCGGGCCGAAATACGGCTTGGCGCCGCGGACAAGGCCCCTGCCCCGGACATCCGCCTCAAACGCAATCATTCCGCGGATCGTTCCGGGATCCATCGGCCTTGAAATGGTCGCATTGCCGTTTTTCGCCTGAAACCGGACCGCATTCCCGCCATCGGGTCCCTGTTTTTCAAGCAGGGACACCCTGCCTGCCGCTTTCCAGCCTGCCAATGCCTCCTTTGAGTCAAACTTTTCTTCAAAGAGAAGACGGTCGTTCACATACGCCGCCTGAACGGAGCATGCCAAAAACGCTCCGCCCAGGATACCAAGAATTGCTGCAAGTTTACGCATTTTTCTTTCCTTTCCGCTTGTTATTCCACGAAAGCGCGGCTTCTCAGCTCCGCACCGTCCGCGACATAATCATAGTAAAGTTTCACATCCCGCCCTTTCCAATGAGTCCGGGAAGCGACATGACCATCCAGAAACAGAATATTGGCGGCGTTGTTGTGATTCGGTCCGATGGAGAACGACGTGCTCAGATGCCAGCGTCCATTGTCATTCGCCACACCGATCTGAGACTCTTTGTACTTTCCCTCTGTACTGAGGTAGCCATGATAATCCGTATCCGCGATCGCGTAGGTGCTGGAACTCTGTTTATAGGCGGCGCCCTTCAGCAACGCTCCGGTGGAAATGGGGTTGAACAGATTCTGAACCATGGCATAAGTTCTGCGGTAAGTCTTTTCCGTCTTATCTTCGGGACAGCGGAAGATTTTCCAGGAATTGGAATTTTTTACCCAGCCGTCGCTGTAAGCGCCGTTCAGATACAAGTGCCCGTACACGAAATCCCAGTAGTACATGTGCTTAATACCGGCAAACCGCGGCGCGATGTAATCGTCATAATCATTCCGGTACATGATCATGGCATTTCCGATCTGCTTCAAACCGCTGCCGCATCCGGCTTTCTGTCCCGCCATCCGCGCCTTGTTCAGTGCCGGCAGAAGCAGGCCGGCAAGGATGGCGATCACGGCAATTACCACGAGGAGCTCCAGAAGGGTGAACCCCGCCCGACGAATTTGATGTGTTTTCATTGCATTCTCCCGTTTTCTTTGTTCTCTGAACCAATTTCAAAAAGATTGGCTTTTTCTGTTAATAACTCGTTTTCCCGTGCGTCAAGCCCATCTTGACACATCCCACACGACTTTTTCCCAAAAAATCTGCCTATGTCACCAGACGGGAGAACTTCCTGAGCCGGAGTTCTCCTACAAATTCTGGTGAAGAGGCAAAAAATCAAGTTTTTGTGCGCACCTCTCCTTTCCATTACCAGGGGAATTACTAATTTTCAATTTTCAACCGAAGGAGGTAATTTCAAACATTTTCTTCAGATCACCGATTCTGCCTGAAATACTTCAGAAGCGTTTTCTTTGCAGGCGTATCCTGATCGGCTTTCCGGATCCTGTATGGTGCCGCGCGTTCATATTCCACCGACCATGGCGCCCATTCGCGAAATGCATGATAGGTCCAGTCCCAACCGTATTCCTCAAAAAGTTCAATGCAGTCCTGAATGTAGCGATCGCGTCCTTCCGCCCAGGCAATGCAGGAGAATTCGCCGATGTAGATCCGGGCATTGTATTTCTGCTGGAAGTCAATGAACGGTTTCAGACAGACCCGTAGCTGTTCTTTGTCCCAGTAGACACCATTGATATAACCGGGATACTTCCAAGCGACTCCCTGCTCGGCCACGCCCTGATGGGTCAGCGTATGCGGCTGGTAAATATGAGGAGAGTAAGCCATGTTCTCACCCGGGAAAAAGCGGGTGGCAAAAGGGTTGATGACAAGTGTCTCCGGATCCACCGTTCGAATCGCCTTTACCAGTTCTCCGGCAACACGGCTCCAATCGTCGGCATTGATTCCGGCCGGTTCATTGAGCAGATCATATCCGTAGACATTGGGATTCTTCCGGTAGTGACTGGCAACCTTCTTCCAAGCCTTTTCCAGTGCACCGAAGTCGGAACTGTTTTTTAGATTTACACTGGCATAATTTGTCTGCTTTGCGCCGGGAATCTTTGCAAATGCGATTACGACCTTGATTCCGTTTCTTTTCAGATGGGGCATCAGAGAATCTAGACGCGCAATCCGGGAATCTACCCAGCGCGAATACTCTGCTTCTGTTTTGACCGATTCTCTTCCGGAGAACGCAAAACGGATCAGATTGGCGCCCCATTTGCCGAGATCCTCAATATCCTTTACGGTCAAACGGTTGGAATTAACCTGAAATCCCCGGAACCGGGTTATCGAACCGGAGTAATTGTTCCGGGAATCCGCCTTGAAAATATCGCGTCCGCGACGGATGGCGGCAGCCTCTCTGTTCTTCGGTGGAACGACTGCTTTATCCGGAATCTCGCGGCCTCGACTGATCCTGACCCAGTCCACATAAAATTCTCCGCGTCCCCTATGATTGTTGACGTGGATCGCGATTTCCGTTACATCGTCCGGCTGGAATTTCTCCACATAGTAATAGTGTGTCCAGTTCGGCGTGCCCAACTGGATCTCTGCACCTTTCCAGCGGGTCCGGTTTTTCAACGAGCGGGTTTTGTAGCAGAGTGTGATTGCGGGACCGAAATAATGCCGTTCGCCTTTCTTTAGATCTTCTCCACGGTATTTGGCCTCCAGGACATAGTATCCGCCCGCGGAAAACATCGCGGGATCCAGTTGGATCCGGTAAAGATTATTGTATTTCTCTTCCGGGTCCCGGATCCAGACTGCGCCATCGCCCGATTCCCCTCCGCGGGGAAGATGAACTTTCGCGCGGGAAAGCTGGACGGGATCCATCTCCCGCTCCGTAAATTTATTTTCATACAAAGTGTGCCCCGTTTGAATCGCGCCCATTGCGCTCCATGCGGTAAACAGGACAAAAGCAAAAACGGTCTTTCTCATCATCGAACCTCCTGATCAATTATCTTTTTGGGGGAACCAATTTCAAAAAGATTGGCTTTTTCTGTTAATAACTCGTTTTCCCGTGCGTCAAGCCCGTCTTGACACATCCCACACGACTTTTCCCCAAAAAACCGCAAAAAATCAAGTTTTTGTGCGCACCCCTTTCCCGTTACCACGGGAATTACTTCCTCCGAATTAAATACTTTTAAAATTAACTCCTCTGTGTTAATTATAAACGAAAACCAAAAAGAAAACAAGAGGGGGAAACTGCAAAAAACTATAAGAAAAATAAGATTTAATATAAGAAATCTGTCTTTTACGGCATTTTCTGCCGTTTCCGCCAATCAGAGGGCGAAAGACCTGTCAGCTCCCGGAAACTTTTCGTGAAGAAACTTGCACTGCGGAATCCGGTCTCCTGCGCGATCTGCTTAATCGGCTCATCCGTGGAACACAACAGCTTCCGGGCACGCTCCATGCGGATCTCCTGCAAATATTCTTTCGGACTCTTCCGGAACCGTTCCTGAAACAGACGGCAGAGCGTCACCGTGGAAATATTCAGCGACCCGGCAACAGCGGAAATCCGGACCGACTGTGCAATATTGTTGCGCAGCAGATCCATCGCCCGGTTCAAAAGCAGTTCCTGCGCACTCTGCGGATGCGGATCATGAAACAGCATCAGCAACTGAAGCGCAAGACCGGAAAGCTCCGGGATATTGGCGCGGTCTTTCGTTTGAAGCAGATTCTCGATCCGGCGGCTCAGTTCCAGCAGAGATTCAAAATCCGACGGAATCAGCTTCATTTTTGCAGCAATCCCTGTTGCAATCAGCAGCCCCGGCAGCTGAGTCCCCGTAAACAGAATGGAAAGTTTGCGGCAGACCGGCGGCGGATGACACAGAATCTCCGAATCCTCACCGGGATGGATCACACCGACCGTTCCTTTTTCCACCCGGATCGACTGATCGCGTCCGCGGATCACGAGCTCACCTTCCAACGGAATCTCCAGAGCGAACAAATGGTAATTTCCATGCCGTATGACCGTTGTTCCGCGGATCCGCGAATGCATCACCACCAACGGAAAAAGCGGCAGGGAAAGCGCTTCCGCCTCCGGAAGCAGCCATGTATCCCGGATCGTATAGACATCCGTCTGAACGAAAGAATCATGCGACAGATAATGCCGGTGCGACCGCTTCATTTACGCATAAAAGTCAAAATCGACCGCTTTCAGAAACGCGCGGGCGATGATGGAGTGTCCGGGTGCGGCGGCGGGATGAACACGGTCCCACGAAAGATACGAGGAATGGCAATGTTCCAAAGCCTTGTCGAATGCCGCCTGCGTATCCACAAAGATCAACCCGTATTCCTGTGCGAGCCTGCGGCAGACCTCTCCGTAGCGGTCCACCATCGCGCGCATGGCGTCCTGCCGCATCGGCTCCATGTAATACGGTGTCATAAGAACGATATTCGGAATCACCGGTTTGGAAAGCTCGATGAGCTTGCGCAGATTCGCTTCATATTCGTCGATCAGAACGAGACGCTCTTTCATATACGGAACGTCGAACTGGCGCCAGACGTCGTTGACGCCGATCATAATGGAAAGCCAGTCGGGTTTCAGATCCAGGGTATCGGTCTGCCAGCGGGCAAGAAGCGAACGGGTGTTGTCGCCGCTGCATCCCATATTGACAACGCGGATCATGCGTTCCGGATAAACCGCGGTAAGAAGTCCGTTGACGATATTCGGGTAGCCTCCGCCGAGCGGATTGTGAAGCCCCTCCGCAACGGGACGGTTTCTGCCTGCATCGGTTACGGAATCGCCTTGAAAGAGAAGTTTGGAACCGGCCTGGATTTTCATGTTGCTTCCTTAATAAAATGATCTGCGGAAGACTCAGTCCTCGTATTTCAGGATGATCTCGCCTTCCTTGCAGAGATTGTATTTTTCGCGGGCGACTTTTTCCGCCGCCGCGGGTTTGTGTTCCAGATCATGAACTTCGCGGTTGAGAATCACGCTTTCGTTGATCTTCATCTGCAATTCCCGGTTGAGTTCGGCAAGATCGTTCCGCAGGTTGTTGTAACGGTTGTAGGCTGGCCATACAAGCGTCAGGGAGAAGCCGAAAATCAGCAGAAGCAGCATGAACAGAAGAACGGAAACCGCCTTCTGAATTTTCGTTGCCATAATCCGCCTCCTTTCATCGGGTATGATGTCAGTTAATATACCCGGATTCGGCGGAAATTCAATCCCGTTCCGCAATTTTTCCGGGAAGAGAGCCCCGCACGGTTGAAAACCGCGGAAAATGTGATATTTTTATCCGGTCAAAAAATCAACGGAAAAAGCGAACCTTGGCCGCGGAAAAGTGTCTAACGATCGTTGGAGGCTGTCTGATCATGAACGAGAAACTGAACAAAGCTGTGGATAACTTTCTGTTTCCGAAACTGAACCGCAAATTCGCGGTGCGGCTGATCGTTGTCGTGCTGTTCTGTTTTCTGTTCTTTAAATTCGTCTGCAAACCGGTCTGGCTGAACGGCGGAAGCATGGAGCCGAACTATCACACCGGAACCCTGAACTTCTGCTGGACGCCGACCTACTGGTTCCGTCAGCCGCGACAGGGCGATGTGGTGGCGCTCCGGTATGAAGGCGATAAAGTCATGCTGCTCAAACGGATCGTCGCCGGAGAAGGCGACCTCGTGGAATTCCGCAGCGGCACGCTGTATGTCAACGGCGAACCGGTCGCGGAACCGTATGTGAAATTCAACAAAGGGATGTGGAACCTGCCCCCGCGCAAAGTTTCGCCGGGATACGTCTATGTGGTCGGCGACAATCGTGGAATGCCCATGGAACAGCACAAGTTCGGGCAGATCCGCAAATCCCGGATTCAGGGGACTCTGCTGTTATGAAAAGGAAACTTCTGCTGACCGGCTCCGCCGTCCTGCTTCTTGCGGCGCTCGCCGCCGGAGCGTACTTTCTCTTCTTCGCGGAAAAGGAGGATGCAAGAATCCGGCGCGGATTCAACGAGCTCTCGGAGACTGTCCGCAAAAACGGAAACGAGGGAATGCTCGTTGCGCTCGAAAAGGCAAAAACCGCCTCGAAATTCTTTGACGATTACTGTACGCTCCGGCTCGATCAAATCCCGCAGGGCGTGGGCGTAATGTCGCGGGACAACGTTGCCTCCAACACCGCCCTGCTCCGCAAATACTTCAACACCATGCGGATCTCGTTTTATGACATGGCGGTTCTTGTGGATCCCGGCGGAAAAGAAGCGCAAGTCACGTTCACCGCGGTATTCAAAGGAAGCGGAGCCGGACGTTCTCTGGAAGAACCGCGGGAAATGGACGCGGAACTCGTCAAGAAAAATGGGCGCTGGCTTATCCGGACTCTGGCGTTCCGGGAAGTCATCCGGAAATAATCCGTACCGTTACGGCATTCGGAATTTCGATGGAGGATACAGCGCGTAGCGCTTGAAGATCCGGGAAAAATGAAACTGGTTTTCAAAGTGCAGATAGTCACTTAACTCCTTGAGTTTCCGGGTCGGATCCGAGGCAAGAAGCTGCTGTGCCCGGTGTATCTTGTATTTCAGGAACGCTTTCCGGGGCGGCAGGGCAAACAGTTCGTTCGTCAGCCGGTTCAGACTGCTCCGGCTCATCCCCGCCTCCCGGCAGAGCGCGTCCAGATCGGGCATTTCCGTCAGATTTCGCTCGAAAATGCGGATCAGATGCGCTGTCATCCGCCTGTTCTGAAATCCGGCGCGGAACAATCCCGAAAGATGCTCCGGCGGATAACCGGAAATGCATTTCCAGAAAATCGAGCGGAACAGGGAATTGCAGATATGGAACGTCTCCGGCTGCGGAACTCCTTTCAACTCCCGCCGCAGCAGCTGAACGATCACATTCAGCTGACGGGGATCGGGCAGTTCCGCCGCCTGACACTGCGGCAGGAGCCCTCCGGCAAACAGGTTCTCCAATGGAGCGGATACTCCGGAACCGCACATGCGGAAATGAAACGTGTGATACGGAGCGTCCGTCGAAAACAGATCCTGATGCCGCTGGTGCGCATGGACAATCAGAAATTCCCCCTTTTTCACCTTGACCGGGCGGTCGTCAAGCAGACAGCGGTAGGTCTTCTCCCGCGGGATGATCATCTCATAATCCGGCGACGCGTGAACCCGGTAAAACGCGTTACGGATCGGCTGGACCTGCTGGTAGTTGACATAAAACGGCTGATAACCGCCGTCTCCCGTTTCCGGTCCCCGGTAGCTCGCGCTCTCCTCCATCCGTACAAAGTCCGTGATTCCCGGCATTTCCGCTCCCTGTTTTCCGGAAAAATATATGCGCATTTTTCCGGAATACAAACTCTTTCTGAGAAAAACAGATATTATTTGGTATTTTTATCCATGTTACCGACTCCGTTTGACGGATAAATTATGCAGACAGCCAAAATGGTAATCCAAAAATATATAAGGAGTCTGCAAATGACAAAATCCCCTCTGTTTTTGAAACGCTGCACGGAAAACCCCGTTCTTTCCGCCGACGATATTCCGTATGACGCCTCGCTGATTTTCAATGCGGGCGTAACGAAATATCAGGGCAAATATGTGATGGCGTTCCGCAACGACTACGGAACCGGAGAACAGGACTGGCGGAACTTTCATTCCGGAAACGGCGGCAGCACACGCCTGCAGACTTCAATCGGCGTTGCATTCAGCGATGACGGCATTCACTGGACGCCGGGCCCGGAACCGGTCTTCACGCTGGAAGACGAAGAAATCATCCGGGCATACGATCCGCGTCTGACCGTCATCGACGGACACGTTGTCATGTGTTTTGCCGTCGATACGAGACACGGACTGCGCGGCGGAATCGCAGTGACGGAAGATTTCAGCCGGTTCGAGATTATGTCGCTCTCCGCACCGGACAACCGCAACATGGTGCTGTTTCCGGAAAAACACAACGGCAGATACATGCGTCTGGAGCGTCCGTTTCCGGTCTACAGCCGGGGCGGCGGCGAAAAATTCGACATCTGGTTTTCCGATTCTCCCGACCTTCGTTACTGGGGCGGCACACGGCTGGTCCTCGGCGGCGAACGCGTGCCGTTTGCCAACGCGAAGATCGGCCCGGCGGCTCCTCCTGTCAAAACTCCGCGCGGCTGGCTGACCACATTCCACGCCGTGAGCTTTGTGGAAGAGGAGCTCTATGCCTGGCATCCGGACTGGCACAAGGTCTACACGGCGGGACTGATGCTGCTGGACCTGAACGATCCGTCGAAAGTGATCGGCATGGGCAGAACGCCGCTCATCTTCCCTGAAACCGATTACGAACGCAAGGGATTCCGCGGCAGCGTGATCTTCCCCGGCGGCATGATTCTGGAGGATTCCGGCGAAGTGAAAATCTATTACGGAGCGGCGGACACCGTGGAATGTCTCGCCACCGCCGACGTCGGCGACCTGCTGGCATTCTGTGAGCCGTGCTGAACGCCCCGCCCTGCCCGGCACGCCGCATTTTTGGAAGAAAATCGGAAAGCCGACTTGACTTTTCGGAAAAATGTGGCATATTTCCATTCTGCATATTATAAAACCATTACACATATTGAAGGAGTATCGGAAATGGCACATAAGAAAGGTCAGTCAAGCAGCAGAAACGGCCGCGACAGTAAGCCGAAAATGCTCGGTATCAAAGCGTTCGGCGGTCAGTTCGTCACAGCCGGCAGCATCATCGTCCGCCAGCGCGGCACCCGGATCCGCCCCGGCAAGAACGTCGGATGCGGCAGAGATCATACGCTCTTTGCGCTCACGGACGGAACTGTCCAGTTCGGAAACTTCACGAGAAAAGACGTCTCCGTTGTTCCCGTCGTCGCGGAATAATCGGGACTCCTGATCCGAACAGTCTGAAAAAGCCCGACCCTTTCCGGTCGGGTTTTTTTGTAACCGATCACCATCTCCACCTCCGCGAAAGGATCCGCAATCATGTTTATCGACAAAGCTGTTATTACGATCAAAGCCGGCAACGGCGGCAACGGATGCTGCAGTTTCCGGCGGGAAGCCTATATCCCGAAAGGCGGACCGAACGGCGGTGACGGTGCTCCCGGCGGCGATGTGATCTTCGTCGGCGATCCCGGCCAGCTCACTCTCCTCGATTTTATTTACAATACCAGGTTCGCCGCTCAGGACGGAGGACACGGCAAAGGCAAGGACATGCACGGACGCCGCGGAAAAGACCTGCGGATCCGCGTCCCCGTCGGCACGATCGTCCGTCTGGCGGAATCCGGCGACCTGCTCGCGGACATTGACGAACCCGGCAAGGAAATCGTCGTCGCCAAGGGCGGCGCGGGAGGACGCGGAAACGCCCGTTTCGCAACCAGTGTCAATCAGGCTCCGCGCGAACACGAACCCGGACAGAAAGTCGAACCCGTCGATGTGGAACTCGAATTGAAGATCGTTGCCGACATCGGTTTGGTCGGATACCCGAACGCGGGGAAATCGACTCTGCTTTCCGATCTCACCAACGCCAATCCCAAAATCGGCTCTTACCCGTTCACGACCCGGCACCCGGTCGTCGGAATCATGGAATACGAAGACTTCAAAAAACTCACCGTCGCCGATATTCCCGGTCTGGTGGACGGTGCACACCGCAACGTCGGGCTCGGCCACGAGTTCCTGCGCCACATCGAACGCACACGGATGCTGGTCTATGTACTCGACATGGGGGGAACCGATGGACGGAATCCGATCGACGATCTCCACGCGCTTCAGCGGGAACTGGAACTTTACTCCGAAGGACTTTCCAAACGGGCAAAACTCATCATCGCCAATAAAATGGATATGGAAGAGAGCGAAAAGAACCTCGAAGCTCTGTTGAAGGATCTCAACAAAACAATCCCCGTCTTCCCCATGAGCGCCGTCCTTGATCCCGACTTCAACGAAATCAAGGATGTCATGCGCGATCTCCTCGCCAAATGTCCGGACACTCCGGCCGTCGCGGTCGAATAACGGAGACGAAGCATGAAGATAACGGATGCGACGGTTCTGATCACGGGCGCGGCAAAACGGGTCGGTGCGGAAATCGCGCGGGCCTTTGCCGCCGCCGGAGCGAAAGTGATCGTCCACTGCAATACCTCACGCACGGAAGCGGAACAGCTGACGGAGGAACTCGGCGGAGAAGCGGCGGGACATACCGTCGTCTGCTGCGACCTCTCGAATCCGGAAAACATCCCGGCGCTGTTCAGCGAACTCCCGCGCGATCTCTCGATCCTTGTCAACAACGCCTCGGTTTTCAACCGTCAGGATATGGAACACGAAACGCTCTCCTGCGCCAAAGAACAGTTCGATCTGAACTTCTGGAGTCCGGTGGAAATGATCCGTCACTTCTACCGCCACTCCACCCCCTCCGAACTGGCTGTGGTCAATCTGCTGGATCAGGCGATCATCAAGACGGCACACGATTCGTTCAGCTACTCTCTCTCCAAAAAAGCGCTTGCGGAAGCGACACGCACCGCGGCGCTCCATTATGCCCCCCGGATGCGCGTCAACGGCCTTGCTCCGGGTCCGGTGTTCCCTCCGCACGGTCTGGAACACCTGCGCATGGAAAAGACGCTCAAAACTCTTCCGCTCGGCCGTCCGGTGAATCCGCACGATCTTGCGGACGCCTGCGTCATGCTTGCCGCCAACTCCTCGATCACCGGAGCGACCCTGTTTGTCGACTGCGGTCAAAGTCTGCTTTGACCGCAAAATCGGAATCAGCTCTTAATCTCCGTTTCAGCCCCGGTCACGGCAGAAGATTCAAATTGGAATCGTAACCGGCTTTGAACGGACGGATTGTATTCTTTTTCAGTTGAAACCAGCTCATTGCGGAAACATGTCCATCGGCAAATGCGGAATTGGCGCGGTTGCTGTGCTGCATATAAATCGCCCCCTGCTGGGCGGCATCCACCGTCTCCTCCGGGAAAAAACCGTGAAAACCGCGCCCGCTCTTCGTTGCGGTATCCGCCGCCATGACCGTTTTGGACGGAGCTGAAATTCTGTGTACCGGATAGAAGATCCCGCCGTCATTCCTGAGCCGGAAAGCATCATATTCCCGCCGTCCGGTCCAACTCACATAGAGAAAACCGTACACATCGTTCCATCCCCAGGAAGAAACGGGAGGACGGTTTTCCGGATTGGACGGGCATTGCAGCAGTTTCGGAGAAAGATAGACCGTCCGGTCCAGTGGCGGATCCACAGGAACATATTTGCCGAGCACCACTGAATACGGAACCCATGTGCTCCCGAAAATGAGATGGCTCACCATACAGTCTCCATAATCGGACGCATAATTCATCTGTGCTTTCATGACCTGACCGAGATTGTTGATGCAGGTGATGGACTGAGCTTTGGATTTCGCGGCATTCAGCGCCGGAAGCAGCATCCCCGCAAGGATGGCGATCACGGCAATTACCACGAGCAGCTCCACAAGCGAAAACCGGGATTCAGAGTGTTTTTTCATAGCAGTTCTCCTTTTTTATCTTGCTATTTCAACGGTTGTGTCAACGTTCCGGTCAAACGGTACCCGTACATCGCCTCCCCGACCCGGCGCATCGCACCGGTCAGCTCTTCATACGGCGTATCCGTGCAGTCCACAAGCCCGAACTGGTAGTTTTCTCCATCGAAGCGCCCGGTTACGGGCTGATCACACCAGGTGAACCAATGAGCGCCGACCAGATTCGGATGAACCAGCACACCCTGCCAGTAATGCAGAAAACCATCGGCTCGGTCCTGCTGGGTCATGCCGCAAGTCCGCAGTGAATCATTGAACATCCCCCGATCTCTGACATTCAGGGCAAATTCCCCGATCAGCAGAGGCACATCCGGCAAATCCGCAAGCATATACTGCGCCACGGTATTGGAATAGTTGTTAAAACTGACCACATCGCAGTAACGGGCGGCGATCCGGAAAAGCTCCGGCTCATCGGGATGACAGTTTCCATTGAACCGCACTCCGAGGTAAAGCTGATCCGGCGCATATTTCTTTACGGTTTTCCGGCAGACTCTGAAATACTCCTCTGCGGCATGATTCTCAAACGCCCGGTAATCTCTTCCGGCGCGTTTCCGGTCCGGAGCCGCGGCATTTCTGCGGAAATCCTCCCAGGAACGGAATGCGGTTCCCCACACGTCATTCAAACGCTCCGCTGTTTTATATTTCGTTTTCAGGAACGTTTCCATCGCTTTTTTCGCCGGCGTCTCCGGAGCGGAAACCGCAACCGCCTGTGCAAATGCCGTATGCCGCTCAAAATGCAGTTCGTTGTTGACAAAATATCCGATACACCACGGATCGTTGATGCTCCATTTGAATTTTTCCGAGTTCAGATTCTCCGCCAGAGCGTTTTCAAACGCGGGATCAAACGGATCATAGAGCCCGCCGAATTTCGGCGCTTTTCCGTTATCAAAAAGAACGACCGTATAAGGTGTTTTCCTCTGTTTGCACAAGCCCGGATCAGACCAGCCGCCAATGGTATTCAACCCCCAGTTCTCCAACCGCCTGTGCGTCCGTTCATAAACCGCGGGAAACAGTTTGCCGCGATACTTTTTCAGCAGATTGGCACGGACAAAATCCATGCGCTCCCCCTTCTTCACCGGAGTCCGGTACCATTCGGGAGCTTTGACCGCAAAGTCATCGAAAAACTGTACCGCATTGATGCCGTTGGAAAGAAACAGACAGCCCTCCGGATCCACCAGCCACCATTTGCCCCGGTATTTCGCCGTCCGGAAAAATCCGCTTTTTTCCAGTCGCGGCCCGGCAGCCCATCCGCCGAACCGGTTCCAGGAAGCGATGCGCTTTGAGTCTGCAAGCTGCCGTCCCTCCTCTTCCAGACGTGCGATCAACTGAGAAACCGAACGGACTTTGCCGTTCCATTCATCATGAATATACTGTCCGAACTCATCGACAAACGGGAAAAAACGCTCCGGCAGATTCTTCCGGTACGGAATTGCCGGACGGATATTGCCGATTCTCAGATGCACCGTTCCACTCCCGGTATTCCTGTGCGGATACTGCGTATAAACTGAAAGACGCGTAATACGGTCCGCAAACAGATTCGGAGCTTTGTCGAGTCCGTCCGGAGCCCCTTTCAGCGGAACGGAAAAAGTGATACGGCAACCCGGTTCCGCATGGGGAAGAAAGAGAACCGCGGTCCGCTTCTCCCGCGGATTAAGCGCGATCGTGCTGTATACGGAACGAACGTCGCGTACTCCGTCCGGTCCTGCGGAGTGGATCCTCAAGTGACAGTCGACCTGTTCCGTTCCGCTGAGATTTTCCACATCGACATTGAGCGCCCGGTACGCGGAAAGATCCCAGAATCCGTTCCGCGGATGAAAAGAGATTCCCGGAAAGCCGTCGCCGGAAATCTTCAACACAAAAGCCGCTCCCCCGGAATCCCGTTCCCGCTGAATCTCCGCCCGGCCATGCAGGACACTGATCTCCGCCTGTTCCACCCGAAACGCTCTGTCCGTCCCGCGGCGGATCACCTTCATCTCTTTCAGCAGCAGTGTTCCGCTGTACTCCTCCGCTCCGGCGGGATCAAGCCAGATGCGGACCACTTTCAACGGGAAATCCGCTCTTTTGTTGGCTTTTGCTCCGCCGCCCCAGCAATCCGCGTAATCCTGCGACGGCGTCAACCGGAATTCCTGCCACCCTTTCCGGTCAAGAGTCCGCAATTTTGACCTTGCCGTGTAACTGTAAAGCAGCGTTTCACTGTCACGGTCCAGGCATTCAAAATAGATCCGGTGCCCGGAAGCACTGCTGTGTGCGAAAAGAGAAAGCTGTTCATGCTCCGAGCCCAGAACAAGCGGTTTTCTCAAATTGAGCATCAGAGCTCTGACACCTTTTCCGCCTTTCCGGAACCGGAACGACAGCTTCAGCACCGCCCCGGAAGCATCATCGGGATCCGTTCCATTTTCCAGTCTGCAAACCTCCGCATCTTTCCCGGAAAGATACCAGAAAGCCGCACGGTCCGTCCCGTCCGCCCACACAGAACTGAGGAAACAAAGCCCCAGCATTGTCATCATTTTCTTCATTTCAACACATTCCTCCTTTTTCATCAATCGTATGATATAATCTGTCATAAAAATCACCATTCCTCCCGGTACCCCTTATCCGCACGGTGTTCAAATTCCCGGAACGACTCCGGCATCCCCTCTTCCAGCGGTTTCTGGGATTCCAGAGTCACGCTCTGCTCCTGCCAGTAAATAATATCAGGAACATTGCATTGGCACCCGCAGCTTGCCGCAACATGAAGATACGGACGGATCATCCGCGGAACTTCCGGGAAGACGGACGGTTTGCCGTTCAAACGCTCCAGCATCAGTTCGACATACGCCTCCGCAAGCTCCCGGACAGGAAGCACAACCGTCGTCAACGGCGGATTCAGGCATTGCGAAAAACCGGTTCCATCGTACCCTGTCACCGCAATATCATCGGGAACACGGTAGCCGTGACGGGACAGATACAGAATCAGGCGCCCGGCAAAAAAATCATTGGCGCAGACTATCGCAGTAATCCCCTCCTGCTTAATCAGAACATCCAATTCCCTGCGGAAATCCCGGTTGTGCGTCAATTCAAGACACCATTCCGGACGGCAGCCGGTTCCCGCCTCCTGCAGCGCGGCTTCCCAGCCGGAACGCTTCATCGGTTTGTCGGACCCGGTCAGATAAGCGATCTTCCGGTGTCCGTGCGAGATGAGATGCTCCGCCGCCAGACGGGTCCCGTACGCTAGATCGAATCCGAGATCGCCGAGCGGAACATTGTCATACCCCGCAACGATCGGAATATCGTAATCCTCCGTTGCGGGCAGGACATGGGAGTTTGCAAAAATAATACCGTCCACGTTGCGGCTCAGCAGATCCCGCCGGATGCGCTCCCGGTTGCTTTCATCATCCAGCAATGTTGCAAGAAATGTCTGATAACCGTTTGCATAAAGAGTCTCGGAAATATAGCGCCGCAGATCGCCCGGCGTCTCATGAGTCCAGTTCGGCATGACAAGCCCGATGATTCTGGACGCCTCGCCTTTCAGCTGACGCGCGGCGGCATTCGGCATATAGCCCAATTCGCGCGCGGTTTTCAGAATCAGGTTCCGCCGGGCTTCCGAAACGCCGATATGCCCCTCCCGGTTGTTCAGCACAACCGAAACGACGGACGCATCCACTCCCACGATCCGGGCAATGTCTTTCTGTGTAACCACGCTTCTTTCTCCACCATTCATCAATCGTATGATATATTATAAACCATACGAACGGATTTGTCAATAGCGGAAAGAAAAATTTTCCTGTTTATCTCACTGCGGACGGCGAAATTCACAGGGAACGGCAGTCTGGCAGAGTCCGCAGCCGAGCGCAAGATCCAGCCAACCGTAACGCTCCCCGCGTCCGGGATTGACGTGATTGACGACATAAGCGCCGCAGCGCGGTTTGTCCCGCTCCGCATTCGTCTTTCCGATCGCATGTGCGGGACAGCGTTTTGCGCACGCGCCGCAGCGCGTACACCAGGCGAACGGATCGTCGCCGTAGGAACGCGGCGTCGGCGGAAGCTCCAGATCGGTCACCACCGAACCGATGCGCATGGCGATTCCGCGTTCCGTGATCAAGCCGGCGGAAAGCCCGAACGTGCCGAGTCCGGCGACAAAAGCCGCGTGGCGCTCGGACCAGTGCGACGTAAAGTTCATTTTCACGATGTCGAATCCCTGCCGCACCTGCTCCAGATGCGGCGCGACGGCACGGTAACCGGCTTGTTCCAGAAGACGGCAGAACTGACGGCGCATATTGTCGTTGGCGAGTTCTCCGAACGAGCGCATCGCCGCCCACGGAACCGCCGGCCGGACCTTCTCTTCCGCATTCGCGGCACGGATTGAACGCTTCACCGGAAGAATCCAGACGATCACGCTTTTGGCGACGGCACCGGGATCGACCTGTTCCAACGCTTCCTGCGGAGTCCAGTGAAATTCGCCGATCACGCTTTTAAACCGTTCAAACCATGCGTCCGAAGCGGATGCCACGCCGGAAAACGGCTCCTCAAAAAAACATTCCGCTCCCGTCACCCGGTACAACCGGTTCAGCAGGGAACCGATCTTCTCACAGTCCATCTGTTCGCTCATACGTTCTCCTTTTTTTGCTTCTCCGGTAACTGTAACAGAGAAACCGCCACTTTTCAAGCGGCAGACCGTAAATTCCGTAAGCGTTCCGGCAGCGATAAAAAGTCTAAAAATATTTACAAAAAGTCCAGTTGCAGAACGACGCTCCTATGCTATAATATGAAGAATGGAATCTGCAAAAAATTCAGGAGAATAGAGATGAGCATTCTGAAAACCGATCCCTCCCTGGGATTTCACATGGACGGCTTCTGGGTCTGGTGCGGAAGCGTACTGAAACATTCGGACGGATACCACATGTTCGCCTCCCGCTGGTCCAAGAAACACCCGATGTTCGAAGGCTATATCTTCACGTCGGAAATCGTCCGGGCATACTCACCGGACCCGCTCGGGCCGTATCTGTTTCAGGAAACCGTTCTCCCGACCGGGAACCCGGCGGACTGGAACGGGCGCATGGCGCACAACCCAGCAATCCGGAAATACGGCGACCGCTTTCTGCTTTATTATATTGCAAGCTCCTATGAAGAAACAGACCCGTTCACCCTTCCCGATTATTCCGACCTGCAGAACAAAGTCTACCGCAAAATCCGTATCGGGCTTGCAATCGCGGATTCCCCCCTCGGCCCGTGGAGGCACCTCCCCGCTCCCGTGCTGGAACCCGTCCCCGGCTCCTGGGATTCCATGATCGTCACCAATCCCGCGCCCTGCGTTCTGCCCGACGGACGCATCTATCTCTACTACCGCAGCAACACTCCGGACGGCCTGCGGCTCGGTCTGGCTGTCGCGGACCGGCCGGAAGGTCCCTACCGCCGTCTCTCCTCCGAGCCCGTCCTGACCGGGTTCAATGTGGAAGACCCGTTCGCATGGCACGACGGTTCCCGTTTCCATATCTGGGCGAAGGACATGAACGGAAGCATCACCGGAGAGGTCCACGCCGGAGCTCACTTCGTCTCCGATGACGGCGTCAACTGGGAATATCTCGAAAAAGCCTACTCGCGCACCATTCAGGACATGAACGGAAAAACGGTCAACCTCGGCTGCCTCGAACGTCCGCAGCTGACCTTTGACGGCAATGGAAAGCCGGAATATCTCTTTGCCGCGGCAGCCGACGGACCCGGCGGTTTCCGCAATGCGTTCAACACCTGGAATATCGCGATTCCGCTGAACGGATAACTCCAGTCCGCTTCTCCCGGATCACGCCGGGAGAAGCCGTTCAATACTGATCCGGATAAAGTTTTTTCAGCATGTCGCTGACGCTGATCCGGTGATACATATATTCCCGGTGGAAATTGCTGGGTGACATCCCCAGCCGCTTGCGGAACTGCCGGGCGAAATAATTGTTGTCGCTGAAACCGCACCGTACCGCAATATTGGAAATCTGATCGGGAGACATCAGCATCAGCAGAGCCTTTTTCAGACGGAGTTTCAACAGGTATTCTCCCGGCGGGACTCCCGTAATTTCCGTGAAGTGATGACGGAAACTGCTTTGAGACATGTGAACCAGTTCGGCAAGGTCTTTCAGCATGTACTGCCGGGCACAATCTTCCTCCATCACCCGGATCGCATGACCGATCTGAAACGCACTCTGTCCAATCCCCGTATCCTGCGGAGCACAGCGACGGAGCAGGTAGACCAGCATCCGCATGAATTCAAAATACGCGGTTTCCTGCCAGCCGGGCTGCCGAAGCGCTATTTCGTTGCGGATACTTTCGATCATGGAAATCAACTGCGCAAGCACGGGTTCGTCAATGGAAAGCAGAGGAGAACAACGGTCCTCGCCGTCAAACAGAAAATGAAAAAGACGGGAATAGCCCGGCAGTGCCGTAATACCGACCGGACCGGCATTGAGAATCTGCGGCTGGAACAGAATGTTGTAATGACGGAAATTCTCCAGTTTGACGTAGCGGTGAACGGAACCGGACGGCAGCAGATAAACATGCCCTGCATGGATCTGTTCCGAACGCCTGCCGTTTTCATTCCTCGCCTTCCCGCTGCATACGATCACCAGCTCGTAGAAATCCACATGACGGTGCCACTTGTCCGTTGTGGTCTTATAGTCGAACATTTCAATATTCAGCGGAAGCGTCGTATACCGGAATTGATCCCGGCCGTAAAGCTCCTGTACAGGACTGCTTTTTTGCTCCATTCCTCCGGTCCCCTGTTCTTTTTCGGACAGATTGTGCTATAATTAAAACAAATTGTCCGCGCAATTTTTTGTTTTTGTTGTATAATAAAAGATAAAGAATGGAAGTAATGTAACACCTTTCATTGAAAATGTCAAAGGAGTAATGGTTCCGGATGGCGGATTGCTGTTGCAGTCGCCTGAATCGTACGGAAATCCGGGGATTACTTCTGAAAAACAAAAATTACAGGAGGCCGTCATGGAACGTCGGAAAAAAGAATGGTTCAGTTTCAAGCGAATTGCGGGAATCGACCGCCGGATGGGACCGGAAGAAAAGCGGATTTATGCTAATTTATCGGATTTTCTTCCGGAAATGAGAACAAGGAACTTCACCCTCATAGAACTCCTTGTGGTAATTGCGATCATCGCGATCCTTGCAGGCATGCTTCTGCCGGCATTGAACAGCGCACGGCAGAAGGCGCACGGAATCGCCTGTCTCAGCAATCTCAAACAGGGAATGCTGTATGTCCAGCAGTACCGCAATGATTTCGACGATGTAGTCGTGACCAAACACGATGGTTTGGGTTTCTGGTGGGTGAACGCTCTGCAGAATGTCGGCTATATCGACTCGAACTGGCCGAAAGCAATGCACTGTCCGTCGGTAACTCCGACTCCCGACGAAGCCCGCTATCACTTCCGGATGCCCAGCAATATGTACGGCATCAACCAGCTCGCCGTCCGGCGGCTTGAAGGTCAAAATCTCCACGGCTTCAACGGTTCGCCGGGTTACGCTCTGGTCAATGACTGGAACGTTCTGTATATGAAGAAACTCACGAGCCCCTCCAGCTTCGTCTTCCTTGCAGATACGCGGAATAAGAATACACCGACATTGATGGCCAGTTCGATTTCGGCGGCGTTCGACTGGGGCGAAGGGCTGTTCGGCAGGGTTCACGGCGATTATATCAACGTCATCTGGGGAGACGGACACGCCAGTGCCGCCGGCGACGGCGTTCTGCGGGACAAATATCAGACAACGATCTATTACTCTAACGGCAATTTGTGAACGGACTGAACAAAAGGAAAAATTGGATGATAAGGATGAAAAAATTAACAACCTGTCTGCTGATCCTGCTGACGATGACAGCGGTAATGGCGGAAAACCGGCTGCCCGCCAGCCCGGCGATCGACTCTCTCGGGAATCTGAGCTTCGGGAAGCTCGCTCTGCACTGGACCTGGTATGCGCCGAACTGGAGCGGCAACACTCTCCAGCCGGGAAGTTTCATAGCGGACGCCGGATTTCCGAAACGCAGTTCCAGCCGGCTCGAAAACTCCGGTAAATGGAGGGATTTTCACACGACGATTTCGGCAACCGCAGACGGAAACGGCGGAATTGCCTATTCCGCCCGTTTCAAAGCGGCAAACCCGGTGGAAACCGCAACGCTCGCACTGGTCATGATCATGCCGGTCGGCGAACCGTATGTTCTGGTCGACGGGAAAAAAGTCGTGCTGCCGGAGAAGTTCGAAAAACTCCATGTTTTCAACGACAGAATCCATTCGCTCCAGTTCGGCAGCGACGGCAATACCGTCACCGTCAAAGGCGATTTCACGCTGCTGATTCAGGACGACCGTCAATGGGACAACCAGATTTATGTGTTCCGCCTCTGCCCGATCCCGTCCTCCGGCAAGATCAGCAGCACCGCCGTCGATCTGCGCATCCGGGTTGATTCGCCGCGGGCCGTGCCGATCAATCTGAAAGAGGCGTTCAACATGGGATTTGCGGATGAGGAAGCCGACGACGGAATCGGTGGCTGGACCGATCAGGGACCGGACAACGATCTGCGCATGCTGAAGCCCGGAAAACTTTCCGTTCTCGGAGTCGATTTCAACATCGCCGATCCGGAACGCAACGAAGGACTCGCCTGCCTCGTGCTCTCCTCCGGACAGGAAAAATTCCCGGCGGAAAAAAGCGTCACGCTCAAAGAATCCGGCAAAGGATTCCGGTATCTGTACCTGCTGCACAGTTCGGCATGGACAGCGGGACGGATGCCGCTCGGCACGATCATTGCGGAGTACGCAGACGGAACCGAAAAGGAAATTCCGGTGCTTGTCGGCCGCGACGTCAGCAACTGGCACCAGCCGGACGCAGTGCCGAACGGAGCCCTCGCCTGGACCGGAGAAAACCGGGAAGCGTTCGTCGGACTCCATCTGTCGCAGTTCCCGATCGAGGGAACGCCTTCCAAACTGACCTTCAAAGCGGCGGATGGTGACAGCAAAGCGATCTGGATGATCGTCGGCGCCGCACTTGGCGACCGCAAACTGAATCTCCGGCAAATCGTGACTCCGTCGTACATCGTCGCAGGCAAAGACTGGCTGCCGCTGGAATTCAACGGCAATACCGTCGCAGGTTCGGCGCTTGATTTCTCAACCTATCTCGACGCGCCGGCGGGAAAATACGGTCCGGTCATCGTCACAAAAGACGGACACTTCGCTTTCCGCGACGCGCCGGAGAAACGAATCCGGTTCTTCGGTCCCAATCTGATCGACTCCGCAGTTTACATTGACAAGGCGCTTGCCGACGACTTCGTGACCAAGGCAACCCGGCTCGGTTACAATACGGTTCGTTTTCACCACTTTGAAAACGCCCTGCTCGCTCCCGGCGCTGCCGATTCTCTGACGTTCGATCCGAAGGCTCTCGACGAATTCGACTACCTGTTCGCGGAACTCAAAAAACACGGCATTTACCTCTGCCTTGATCTTTACGCAAGCCGCGCAACGCGTTCGGGAGACAATATAAAGGAAATCCCGGGGCGCAGATTCGAACGGCCTTTCGTGATGAAGTGGCTGGTTCCGATCAGCGAATCGGCGATGGACAACTGGAAAGAATTTGCCCGACGGCTGCTGACACACCGGAATCCGTATACGGGATTGACCTATGCGGAGGATCCGGCGCTCTATTCGCTGAATCTCGTCAATGAGAATCCGCTCGTCATTCTCTGGAATCTCAATTCGTCGCTCGTTCCGATTTTCGAGGCGAAATACTTTGAATACCTGAAGAAAAAGGGACTCGACACCCCCGCAAACCGCGCCTCCCGCAGCGGTCTCTTCATTGAGTTCCTGAATGATCTTCACATCAGGAGCATCGAAGAGCAGAGACGCTTTCTGAAAGAGGAGCTGAAACTGACTGCGCTGATCACCGACATCAATATGACCAGCAAGTTCACCCTGAACAACGCCCGCGAACACCTGGACTTTGTGGACAACCACCAGTACTGGGACCATCCGATGTTCCCGGTGGAACCTTGGAAAATGCCGTATAAGTTCTTCAACAGTTCGGCCATTGTGAACCGTGCGGGACTTCCGCGCTATCTGATGCCTGTGCGGATTTTCGGAAAGCCGTACACGATTACCGAATTCAATTACTGCAGCCCGAATCCGAACCGGCACGAAACGGCTCCGCTGGTCGGCGGCTACGCCGGACTGCAGGATTGGGACGGTCTCTACCGGTTCGCCTGGTCGCACCATCGGGACTTCATGAAAGCGCTCGATGTGCCGCGCGGTTTCGACCTCGTCAACGACCCGCAGGCGCAGCTGGCGGAACGCATCATCAATCTGATGTTCACGCAGAACTACATCCGTCCCGCCAAACCGGCTTTCGCGTTCAGCTATACGCAGAAACAGTTCCGCGCGCTGACAGGCACCCCGGAAGCGGAGGGTGATTATCCGGACGCATTTACCGAACTCGGTCTCTACGGCAGAATCGGCATGCTCGGAGCCGACGCCTCGTTCCCCGGCGTACAGAAACTCTTCCCGCTCGAAAAAGGCTGGGAGGCGGAACTTCCACGCGGCGCACGTTCGGCACTCAATAATCTGCGGAAAAGCGGAAAGATCGTCAGCGCCAACGGCGAAATCACGCTGGATTCGAAGAAGAAAACGCTGAAAGTCATCGCTCCGCAGTGTGAAGTGATGACCTTCTCCGGCGATATGTCCGGCAAGGTGATGAAGCTTTCCGGAGCCGACCGCTACCAGACGCTGGCGCTGCTGTCGCTCGACGGCAAAAAGCTGACGGAAAGCGAAAAGCTCCTGTTCATTCAGATGCCGAACCTCGGCGCGACCAGGCAGAAGTTCGCAAACGAACACCGCAGTCTGCTCGAAAGTTGGGGACAGCTGCCGATCCTGCTTGAAAAGTGCCGGGCGGACGTCGAACTCGCGCTGCCGGAGATGACAGTCGAAGCGCTGAAGCTCGACGGCACACCGAACGGCGTTGTCCCGTCCACTTATGAAAACGGCAAGCTGCGTTTCACTGCGGACACCGCTTCGCGTCCCGGCGGAGTGATGGTTTATCTGCTGACCCGCTGACCGTAATGTTCAACAGGACTGCCGCAGAACCCGTCAAGGCTGCGGCAGTCTTTTTTTCGTTATTGCTTCGGCAATCAAAACAGTGATAATATATATAACCGACAGCCATACATGGGAGGTATGATGAAACCTTTATACGCTGACGATCAGGACGTTCCTTTTCCCCAACTTTTCGCCAACCCCGGAGCGCTCTACCGCGACACTCCTTTCTGGGCATGGAACTGCCGTCTTGACGGAGAAGAACTCCATCGTCAGATCGGAATCTTCAAGGCTATGGGCATGGGCGGATTTCACATGCACGCCCGTACCGGTCTGGCGACTCCGTACCTGGGACCCGAATTCATGAAACTGGTACGGCAGTGTGTCGACGACGCCAAATCGCAATCAATGCTTGCCTGGCTTTACGATGAAGACCGTTTTCCCTCCGGTGCCGCGGGCGGGCTCGTCACCCGCGATCCGGCGTTCCGCGCCCGTCACCTTCTGCTGACCTCCACCCGACGGCCCGAAACGCCCGACCCCGCCAACGATCTTTCCGGAAAACTCCTCGCCGTCTATGCGATCCGTTTCGATCAGGAACACCGGCTGCTGGACTGGCAGCGGCTTGCCAACGACGCTGCCGCCCCCGGATCCGAACTGTTGTATGTCTACCGGATCGTCGAATCGCACAATCCCTGGTTCAACGGTCAGGCTTACGTCGATGCCCTCAATCCGCACGCGGTCCGGCGCTTTGTCGAGCTCACCTACGAGGCTTATTTCCGGGAGGTCGGCGGAGAATTCGGCAAAGCCATTCCCGCAATCTTTACCGATGAACCGCATTTCACCCACGAAACCGTCCTGCGGTTTGCCGCCGGACGATGCGACATTCGGCTCCCGTATACGGACGATCTGCCCGAAACCTACCGCCATGAATACGGCGCGGAGTTCTTCGACACTCTGCCGGAACTCGTCTGGGAACGGGCGGACGGAGCCTGGTCCACCGCCCGCTACCGGTTCCACAATCACATTGCGGAACGGTTCGCCTCGGCGTTTGCCGATACGGTCGGAGGATGGTGCGAACGCCACGGAATCCGTTTCACCGGTCACCTGCTGGAGGAACCGCGGCTGGAATCGCAGACCGCCGTTCTCGGCGATGCGATGCGCAGTTACCGTTCTTTCCAGCTGCCCGGAATCGATATGCTCTGCGACTGGGTCGAACTTTCCACCGTCAAACAGGCGGCAAGCGCCTCCCGTCAATACGGATGCGGCGGGGTTCTCTGCGAACTGGACGGCGTGACCGACTGGGATTTCAACTTCTCCGGACACAAGGGACACGGCGACTGGCAGGCCGCGCTCGGAGTCACCGTCCGGGTTCCACATCTGGCATGGATGTCGATGGCAGGCGAAGCCAAGCGCGATTATCCCGCCTCCATCAGCGAACAGTCCCCGTGGTGGCGGAAATATCCGGTGATTGCCGATCACTTCGCACGCGTCAACACCGCGATGAGCCGCGGCCGCGCCCTCTGCCGAATCGGAGTGATTCACCCGATCGAATCCTTCTGGCTGGTCTGCGGCCCACGGGATCAGACCGCCGGCGCCCGCCGTCAGGCGGAACAGGATTTCAATTCGCTGTGCCGCTGGCTGCTCTACGGACTGATTGATTTCGATTTCATTGCGGAATCGCTGCTGCCGTCGCAGAACCTCATGGAAGCCGGAACATGCTTCAAGGTCGGGCAAATGAGTTACGAAACCGTTATCGTTCCGCCGACGATCACACTGAGAAGCTCGACGCTCGACAGGCTTGAGGCATTCGTCAACGCAGGGGGCGAACTGATCTTCGCGGGCAGAATTCCGGTCTGCGAAGACGCAATGCCCAGTGACCGCGCCGCCCGGCTTGCCGCCCGATGCCGCCGGATTGATTTTTCAGAAGCGGTGCTGCTCGACACTCTCCGGAAACACCGCGACGTCGAAGTCGTACGCTGCGACGACGGCTTCCCCGCCACCTCCCTGCTCTATCAGCTGCGTGACGCCGGAAAAGAACGTTTCCTTTTTCTGGTCAATTCCGAACGTTGCGGAGAAACGTTTACCGGACAGGTGCGCATTCGCGGCAACTGGCAGTTGGCATTTCTTGATACCGCCACCGGTGAACAGACCCCTCTGGCAGCCGTTCATGAGCACGGTTGGACGGTTTTGAAGTACGATTTCTATGCGCACGGGCATTTGCTGCTGCGTCTGACTCCGGCGGCGGCAAGCGTGGGAAAAGAGCTGCGGCAGCCTCCTTATTCCGATGCGGGAGTGGAAGCGCGGATTCTCAGCCGTCTGAACGGATTTGCCCTGCCGGTTACGCTGGATGAACCGAACGTATTGGTGCTCGACCAGGCGCAATGGCGCATCAATGACGGCAGCTGGGAACCGTCGGAAGAGATTCTGCGGCTTGACAACCTCGTGCGGAGCAGATTCGGTCTTCCGCCGAAGAGCGGGCACATCGTCCAGCCGTGGGTCAATCTACCGGACAGCAGAGTATACGGCCGTCTGGAATTGTGTTACACCATTGAATGTACGGTTCCGGTTACCGGAGCAATGCTCGCACTTGAACAGCCGGAAACCACGGAACTGGAGCTCGACGGTCAGCCGCTGAGTTTTGCGGACGCCGGATTCTGGACGGACCGCTCGGTGCGGAAAAGCGCATTGCCGTCGCTGACAGCGGGAACCCACATTCTGATTCTACGCCGCGATTACCGTTCTGATACCGATCTCGAACGGATTTATCTGCTCGGAGACTTCGGCGTGGAACTCGGCGGCAGCCGGCTGCGGATCATCGCCCCGGTACGCACCCTGAACTGGGGAGACACCGCTCCGCAGGGATTGCCGTTCTATTCCGGAAACTTGACTTATCACTGCAAGTTCACGCTTGCGGAATCCGGAGAAACGGCTCTGCGCTTTCCGTCGCGCGGCTCCCGGCTTGCGGAGGGATTCCGCAACAACGACGTCGCACGCGAATGTGATTTTGCCGGTTTCCGGGCGACGCTGATCGGCGTATCGGTGGACGGCGGACCGGAACTCCCCGTGGCATTTGCCCCATTCCAGTGTGAACTGGGCACTTTGGCCGCCGGGGAACATACGCTGGCGATTACCGTTTACGGCAGTCGCGTCAACAGTTTTGGAGCACTCCATCTTTCATGGCCGGAACCATGGATCGGACCGGAGGCATGGCGAACCGAAGGCGACCGCTTTACGCGCGACTACCGGGTGCGGAAATTCGGTGTGATGATCGCTCCGCTTCTGCTGAAAGGCATCGGCGCATAACAATAAACGCCCCTCCGGCTTCTCCCGGATCACGCCGGGAGAAGCCGTTCAGCGCCGTACCAGCGCAACCGGCAATTCCGGATTTCCGGTGCGAATCACCCCATCCGCAAACAGCCCGCCCAGCATTTCCACGACGCTCCGTCCCGCAGCCTGATACGGTTCCTGAAAATAATAACCATGAAATTCCACGCCATCCGGAAGCGGTCCCCAGCAGACAACCGGAATATCCTGTTTCAACACCCGAAGAGTCTGCCACAGTTCATCCGCAAGATCCGTTTCGGAAAACAGCACATCCGGACGTTCCTCCTGCAGATAACGTTCCAATTTCTGCTTGAAATCAATCTCACCCGGCGCAGGTCCGCCCGCTTTCCGCGACAGCGGAATCCGCGGACCGTTCCAGAACGGGACAAAATTGTTTTCCACCACCCACCGCTGTTTGCCAAGAAACGCCGGACGCTGAAAACGCAGTTCCTTCCGCAGCTGAATCAGCGCGGCATCATACGAAAAACGGATGGAGGGCGCGGAATAACCGCGCTGATGGCCGATCAGGATCACCGGGACCGCCTCCGCCGCCCGCAATGCGCACCGGGCATCCGTATGCAGCATGACAACCGCGGAAAGCGCCTCCCGTTTCAGGCATTCTCCCAGATTTTCCGTGCGCTCCAGATTGATATTGAACAGCGGACGCAAATTCCATCCGGCTTCCGTAATTGCGCTTCCAAGCTCCGCAATCCCCTGCCATTTGCCTTTCCCGTAATAAAAATTATCTCCGCCATTCAGAAGAAGACCGATCAGTTTCCGGTTATGAAGCGGCAAACAACCGGCAAGCGGATTGGTAAAAACCCCGGAACCGCGCTTTCCGACAACATATCCCTCTTCCCGCAGCTGTTTCAACGCAAGGAGAACCGTACTCCGTGCAATGCCGAACTCTTCCGCCAACTGTGTCGCGGTCGGCAGACGCACGGATTCCGATCCGCCCTGATACAGGAGGCTCATCACATAATGGCGGAGGCGGACATTCTCTGAAATACCGTTCTGATATACTTTTTTCATTGATAAAACTCCATTTATCGGTCTTATTATTTCAACTTACTATAATCCATGTAAAGGATATTTGCAATAAAAAAATAAAAAAATACAGTAATTTTACGTTTTCAGGGGTTGTTTTTTCCGGAAAATATTGTATAATTATAGAAGACCGATTAAATATCAATCAAAAACAAAAGGAGAACGTCAATATGTTTCCAAACGGCTCATTACGAATTCATCCCGACCTGAAACAGTTCCGGCGGGTCAGAACAGGTTTCACTCTTATAGAACTCCTGGTCGTCATATCAATCATAGCAATTATCGCTTCTCTTCTGCTTCCGGCTCTGAACTCGGCACGACAGAAATCGTTGTCTGCCTCCTGCATCTCCAATCAGAAACAGATCGGCATCGCCAATGCATCGTATGCAAACGATTTCAACAACTATGCCCTGCCCATCGGAGGAGGCTACAACTCAAAAACCGAACCGACTCTGGCGCAGATATGCACAGAACAGAAATATATCAGCGACCGGAAGGTCTTTTTCTGTCCCGCCGGACCGAAACTCGTTAAGAACTGGAAAGAGGAAGGATATGGAAGAAACTGTTACATCAAAGACGATCCGAAAGGACCCAACTGGTCCCCGTATCTGTCGATGAACCGTCCGGGGAAGTTTTTCAAATGGAACGCTGTCACATTTCAGGACTCGTTCACACCATCCAACTTTCCTTTTCTTACCGATACCGCGGATTTTGATGCAAACAATACCGCGACTGCACAGCCTCACTACTTTTATTTCCCCAACCCGTCAAGCTCAAAAAAAATCAGAAAAGTACACATGCGTCATACCCGGAGAAGCAATATGCTGACTTTGGACGGACATGTCGAAACCCGGAATTACTCCGGCCTGATCATCAACTTCAAATTCAAAAAAGACTCTCTTCCCAACACCGATGACGGTTCATTATGGTATTAAAACCAAATATAGAGCCTCATCAATAAATCAAAAGGACATGCAATGAACAAAATGCTCAATCTTGCGGCGGGAGCCGCCGCGGCAGTCGGGATGACGCTTCACGCGGAAACATCTATCCGGATCGAAAACGGAACGGAAAAACCGGTCACCCCGGAGGTCCTGGGCGTAAATCAGCTTGCCTACGGACGGGACAGTTACGGTTTCCTTCTGCCGGGTAAAAAAACAGTACAGCCGGAGATGGCCCAAATTCTGAAAGAGATCGGCGTGCGCTCCATGCGTTACCCCGGCGGATGCGGCGGAACCCACATGTATGACTGGAAAAAAAGCGCCGGAATGAAAGGCGGCTATCAGGGACTGGGGCTGCTCCAGTTTCTGAAAGTCTGCGAAGAAACCGGAGCGGAGCCCATGCTCGGTATCTCCGCATTCCGCGGAACTCCGGAAGAAGCGGCGGAGTTCGTCGAATTCCTCAACGCTCCTGACGACGGCAAAAGCAAATGGGCTGCGGCACGCGCAAAACTGGGACATCCCGAACCGTACAACATCCATTATATTGAATACGGCAACGAAACCTATCACGGCAACCATTATGTCAAGCCTCAGCAGCGGGTGCTGCCGGAAGAATACGCCCGCAACTATCTGGCATTCCGCAAGGCGATGAAAGCGGTCGATCCCAAAATACAGCTCGGGCTGGTTCTCGGCGGCAAATACTGGGACACCCCGATTTTCCGGATCGTCGGCAATGAATTCGATTTCGTGATCCATCACTTTTACCACGGAGTCCAGCCGTTCGCAGAAACGGAGTACATTGAGAACTTTTCCGGCGCGGAACGCTTCCGCAAAGAAGTGGACACAATCCGCCGGAATATCCCCAGACCGGATTTGAAAATCGCCATAACGGAATTCAATTCGACCCGAACCCGGCACCACACCCTGACCGCCGCCCTCTTCAATGCGTCCCTGCTGCAGGCATATCTGGAAACTCCCGGTATCTTCGCGGCGCACTACTGGCAGTTCTGCAACGAAGGGTTCGGCATGGTGCGCGGGCGCAAACCCGGTGAAATCGTCAAACGCCCGAACGCTCTGATGTACGAACTGTTCTCCGCAAATCTGCTGGACCGTCTGGTCCCGATCCAGATTGAGGGCAGAATGACCCCGGTAAGAACTGTACAGCACAAGCTGACTGAAGCAGAAAAAACGGTCAATCTGTTCCAGAATTCAAAGTGGTATTGGAGCAATAAAACTGAAAACGCCAAAATGCAGATACTCCCCGGAAACGTTCTGAAAGTGGAGTTTCTGAATGACTATCCGATGAACTTTTTCCACATCGGAATCCGCGGCAAAGCGCCGAAAGGCGACTCCTGCGCATACCGTCTGACCGCGGAAATCCGCACGGAAGGCATGGAAACGACCTCCGGCGCACAGCTCCAGTTCGGAGACGGACGCGGCTGGGACCGGACTCAGTCCATCACCAACACCACTCCGGTACTCTCCAATAGCTGGACACCGGTAACCGCATATTATAAAAACCCGTTAAGCGACATCAAAACGCTGGAAATCAAAGTCCGCAGAATCACCGGCGGCGGAAAGGGAGCAATCTATATCCGCAACCTGAAGGTAACCCAGGAACCGCGTGCCTCTGACTCGGATAAGGTTGTCGCAGGAATGCTCACCGCCTCGAAAGACGGTAAAACACTTGCCCTGCTTCTGACCAACCGCTCGTTCTCCCCGGAAACTGTCACGTTCGATCCGGCAACGGGGACAGCATTCCGCAACGCCGCCGTTTCGGAGGTCTCCGCCCAAGCACTGACCGGACCGGACGCCTATGCCGACAACGAAACCAAACCGGACAATGTCGCCATCGTTCCGGTCAAAACGACCCATTCCGGCAGCAAAATCCGGCTGAGACTGCCGCCCCACTCCCTGACCGGGGTACGCATCAGCCTGAAATAATTCACCGGCATCCCGCACATCCACCGTCCCGTTTTCACACCGGAAAATATCCGGAAGAAAACGGGACGGATTTTTTTTCAAAGAAATGAACTGCCGCAATACGAACATACGAATTCAAATACCGGACCGGAAACGACCGGACTTCGCAATCGCGCAAAGGAAAAAGCGATGAGCCCGGATGAAGGCATTTTTCCACCGATCCTTACGCGTTCCGCTGAAATATACACCAGCCTGTTTTACATCTCCGGCCGCGACTCTTATTTCCCGCTCCTGTAAGCTGAAGCAACCTGAATTTTTTGTTTCCCTGTTGCTTGTATTCTGAAAGAAACGAATTATATTAATATATGAATTAAAAGATTTATTTCGTTGATTACTCTCTATTGAGATAGTCAGTTTTTAGCAGAATAAAGGGATTTAATTATGTGTTATCGGACAGAGGCAAGTGAAACCGTGCATTGTGTATGCAATGCAGGTATGTCCCGTTTACCGGAAATCTCTTGCCGTTGCTCTTTCCGCAGAATCACTTTCTGCAATCAACCAGCCCCTTTTCTTTCCAGCTTGGCAACGCAACATTATGTTGACTCCAAATTCTGAGACGGGGCTTTTGATGAATTTTCTCTGCAATAAACGATCAGCGTTCCTGCTTTTTCCGGTTCCAACCGGTTACGTTCTCCTTTTGTGCCCATCTGGCAATTTGCATGGAGATTCTCTTTTTTCCAGTCCTTTGCAAAGCGTTATGCCATATCGGCTCTATGGTTGCGGCAAAACAGGAAGCAGAGGAAGAAAGAGACATGACACATTCCCGGAAGCAGCATAAAGCATTTTGTCTGTTTCCGGGTTCAGCCGACAACCGGCTTGTTGTGGAATGGATTTCTAAAACGGGTGTTGAATCCGGGATGGAAATGAAGATAAAAAATATTGGAGTTCAGTGAAAACTGCTCTCCGGTTTCTGTCGTTAAAGACACTGTGATATTTTTAGCTTGCTAAAAATATCGCTTCGCGCTGCCGGGATTCCGGAGTTTTAGGAGTCGATACATGGATATTGATTGCGCTGATGACTGCAATGGAATGTTAAAAGTTCACGAGGGAACTCGCTGGATGTTTTTTAAATCCAAAGTCCGTTGTGAGCTCAAACTTTATGAAGCGCTGCAGGTCCAGAATATTCCGTGTTACTTGCCGTTGATTCAAAAGACCACTGAATACTCGCGCAGAATCTATACGAGAACGGTTCCAATGCTGGGGGGCGGATATGTGTTTGCCTCTACGGTTCCACGGGGTTATAACCTGATCCCTCTCAACCGTTATCTGTTCAAAGCATATTATCTGGATGACTATGATGCAAAAAGACTTCTGAAGGATCTCCTGACCGTCCGGAAATATGAGATTCTCGCCAGGACTCACAAAGTCGAGGTTATGACAGATCTGAAAGTGAATGATCCGGTACAGATTACTCACGGTTACTTCAAAGGTGAAATGGCTCAGGTTCTCCGTTTCAAGGATCACGAAACGGTTATCGTTCAGTTGACTCAGCTTCCCATGACGATCTCCGTTGAGCTGCCCGTTGACTTTGTCATTCGTGGTTCATAAAGCGACTGCAGCTGTTCCTGAAAGGAAAAGTCTCAGCGGGAAAGTTGAATCTATAAAGTGGAGTGATCGGATGTTCATATTCTCCGGGGTTGAATACCGGGATCAAATGGAGACAAGATGTTTTGAGGAACACAGAATAATTTAATATAGAGATAACGGACCGTATAGTAAAGATGAAAAAAAAATTCCAATTTAAGCGTTGGCAGCTGTTTGCATTTCTTCTGCTGTGTGCAGATGCGGCATCGGTGATCATTGCTTATTTTCTGGCTCTGCTCTTCCGGTTTGACTGCCTCATAAAAAACATCCCGGCTGAGCTTACAATCGCTTACCAGAAGGCGGTACTGTGGTACTTGCTGTTGGTGATTCCGGTTTATTTCAGCTTCAAGCTGTACCATTATGTCTGGCGTTTTGCCAGTGTAAGCGTTCTGATCCGCTGCGGTGTGGCAGGCGGCGTTTCCGCATTGCTCATTTATGGAGTTACCTCACTTTTCTTTACAAGAATGCCTTTTTCCTATTTTATCTTCGGTGGCATTTTACAGTTTCTCGCTCTGGTCTGCAGTCGCTTCTCCTTTCGTTTTCTGCTCTGCTGCCGCGATCGATTCCGCCGCAAAAGAGAGGAAGATGAAGGTATTTTGAAACGGGTTATGATTGTCGGCGGCGGGCCGGCGGGAGTAATGATCCTGCGTGATATCGTCTCATCAATACCGTCAACACGGGTCTGCTGCATTATTGATGATGATGACAACAAATGGGGGCGCGAACTGGAAAATGTCCCCATTGCCGGGGGACGTGATAAAATTCAGTCCTGTGCAAAAGAGTATGGAATTGATGAAATCCTGATTGCGATTTCCACTGCAACCTTTTCGGAACGGCAGAAACTCATCAGTCTCTGCAAAGAAACCGGTTGTGCAGTTAAAATTCTGCCGGGAATCAATCAGTTGGTCACCGGGGAAGTTACTCTTGCCCAAATGCGGGAAGTCACGATTAACGACCTGCTGGAACGCAAACCGATTGTTTTGGATAACACAAAAGTTTTGGAACAGCTCCGCGATAAGATCGTGCTCGTCACAGGAGGCGGAGGGAGTATCGGCAGTGAGTTGTGCCGCCAAATCGCCGGACACTCTCCGAAGCAGCTGATTATCTTCGACATTTATGAAAACAATGTTTATGAAATTGAACAGGAACTGCGCCGCCATTATCCGGAATTGAATTTAGTGGCACTGATTGGTTCCGTCCGCGATACGCGCCGGATCAACGCTGTCTTTGAAACGTATCATCCTGAATTTGTCTATCATGCGGCGGCGCATAAACACGTTCCGTTAATGGAGAATTCCCCGTTTGAGGCGATAAAAAACAATGTGATCGGCACCTGCAAAGCGGCGAACGCCGCATTGCAGAACGGTTGTCGCCGTTTTCTCCTGATCAGTACGGACAAGGCGGTGAATCCGACCAATATTATGGGGGCATCAAAGCGGTTGTGCGAGATGGTGATTCAGTCCATGAATACGATCAGCCAAACGCAAGCCTACGATCTGCTGCCCAGTATCTATTCCAGTCATTCGGCAGGGGAGACACCGCCGGAATTCTCCGGTCCGGCAAATGGAGTTCATACGGAATTCGTAGCGGTTCGCTTTGGAAATGTTCTGGGCAGTAACGGTTCAGTAGTCCCGCTCTTCAAGCGGCAGATTGCCGAAGGCGGTCCGGTACGGGTGACGCATAAAGACATTATCCGTTATTTCATGACGATTCCCGAAGCTGTCAGTCTGGTAATTCAGGCGGGAACCCTGGCAAGAGGCGGTGAAATTTTTGTCTTGGATATGGGAGATCCGGTCAAGATTGACGATTTGGCACGCAATATGATCATCCTGAGCGGATTAAGACCGGATGTAGACATCAAGATTGAATATACGGGCTTGCGTCCGGGCGAAAAATTCTTTGAAGAAAAACTGATGGCGGAAGAAGGCTTGGAACGGACAGCGAACAATCTGATTCACATCGCCCGTCCCATGGAATTTGACATCAGGAAATTCATGGACGACCTTGCCAATCTTTCACGATCCGTTTACGAACGCAAAGAGGACATCTTCACCCGTATTGAACAACTTGTTCCCACTTATCACAGAAAAAAGTGAATACAATATAAAAACAGGATCCGCCATGTATAACAACTGCATCAAACGTCTGTTGGATATCCTGCTTTCCGCCGCAGGATTGATCTGCGCGGCGTGGCTCTATCTGCTGATCATTATCGCCATTAAAATCGACGACCCCGGACCGGTATTCTTTCTGCAGAAACGGGTCGGCGCAAAAAAGAAATTCTTCCAGCTGATCAAATTCCGTACCATGAAGATGTCCACTCCGCACGATGTGCCGACTCATCTTCTGCAGGATCCGGAGTCTTATATTACCCGCGTAGGGAAGTTTCTGCGAACCACTTCGCTGGATGAAATTCCCCAGCTGTGGAATATTCTGATCGGCGAGATGAGTGTGATCGGTCCTCGCCCCGCATTGTGGAATCAGGATGATCTGGTAGCGGAACGTGACAAATACGGAGCCAATGATATTCGCCCGGGCCTTTCCGGCTGGGCACAGATCTGCGGACGCGATGAACTGGAAATCTCCCAGAAAGCGCGTCTCGACGGCGAGTATGTTCAGAAGATGGGTTTTCTCTTTGACTGTCGCTGTTTCTTCGGAACCGCATTCCATGCGCTGCGCGGTGACGGAGTCGTAGAAGGCGGAACCGGTGAACTCAAGAAACTGAAAAACGCTGATACGAAATAAGTTCTGATATGAAAATTCTGGTTGTCTGCCAGCATTATGCACCTGAGCCGTTCCGGCATCCGGATATCTGCGAGGAACTGGCCCGGCGCGGGCATGAAGTCACCGTGATTACGGGTCAGCCGAACTATCCGATGGGTGTTATTTATGAAGGCTATCAAGGCAGGAAAAAACGGCAGGAAGCCCTCAACGGTGTGCAGATTCATCGGACCTTTACGATCGGACGCAGACGCGGCCCGCTCTTCCGGATACTGAATTATTACAGTTATGCGCTCTCTTCGGCGGCATTTGTGAAGTCCATGCAGGACAAATTCGATGTGATATTTGTCAATCAGTTATCGCCGGTCATGATGGCAAATGCAGCAGTCGCGTATAAACAGATGCACGGTACACCGATTGTGTTGTATTGCCTGGACTTATGGCCGGAAAGTCTGGTTGCCGGAGGAATCCGCAGAGGCGGCGGAATTTATAATTATTTCCATAAAGTCTCGGAAAAAATCTATCGGCAAGTTGATAAGATTCTGGTGACCAGCCGTTCATTCTCGGACTATTTCAAGCAGGAATTCGGAATCGAAACCACAGAACATCTGCCGCAGTATGCGGAGGCGATTTTCTGTCCGGATCAATGTACAAAAAAACCGGACGGCAATATGGATCTGATGTTTGCAGGCAACGTGGGTGCAGCGCAAAGCGTAAATACTGTTATTGAAGCGGCAAAATTGACCGGTGATGTGAAAAATCTGCGCTGGCACATTGTCGGGGACGGTTCGGAACTTGGAAATCTGAAAATAATGGCAAAAGATTTACCGCAGATCATCTTCCACGGACGCAAGCCGTTAAGTGAAATGCCCGCTTTCTATGCGATGGCAGATGCAATGCTGGTCACGATGCAGAAAGATCCTGTATTAAGTTTGACTCTGCCGGGCAAAGTACAAACCTGTATGGCGGCGGGCAAACCCGTAATCGGAGCAATCGACGGTGAAACTCCGCTGGTTCTGAAAGACGCACAGTGCGGCTTGTGCAGCCCGGCGGAAGATGCACGGACCCTTGCGGAAAATGTTCGGAAATTTGTAATATCAGATCAGGCACAGATGGGCAAAAATGCCCGCAGCTATTACGAGCGTCATTTCCGCAAGGATTTGTTCATGGATAAACTGGAAGAAACGCTGAACGAATATGCGCGGAAAGGGATAAACTGATGCCGTGCGTGGTCATTACCGGAATTACAGGTAAATCCGGACAGTTTCTGCTGAAACGTCTGATCGCGGAAAAAGCAAACCTGAAGGATTATCAGTTTATTCTTCTGTGCAGGCCGCAGAATGTGAAAAGCAAAAATCCGGCGGGCTATCAGCTGCTCAAAGATGCAATGGCCTGCAAAGAATTGAATATTCGGATTGAAGAAGCCGATTTAACTTGTCCGAAAGCACTCGACGCATTTTTTCAGAGCTGCCATGCCGACATGCTGTTGCATATTGCAAGTGTAAAGCTCTCCTGGAACATCGTTCCTGCGGCATTGAAGCACGGAGTAGACAATTTGATTCTGGTTCATACAACAGGAATCTATTCCAAATACAAAGCAGCCGGAGAAGAATACCGTCAGATCGAAGCAAAGATTCGTCAGCTGGTTGCCGAATATAAAAAACAAGGACGCAGGATTGCGATGACAATTCTGCGTCCGACGATGATCTATGGTGATCTGGCGGATAAAAATATCTCTGTTTTTATCCGGATGGTTGATAAATTACGGATTTTTCCAACGGTAAATGGTGCACGCTATGATCTGCAGCCGGTTTGGTGTAAAGATCTCGGTTATGCTTTTTACGAGGTCATGACGAAGTGGCAAGTGACTCGGAACAAAGAGTATATTCTTTCCGGGGGAGCACCAATTCAGTTACGGGAAATATTTCTTGAGATCGCGAAACAGTTGGGAGTGAAAAATACCTTTATCAGTTGTCCGTTTTGGTTTGCCAGTTTTGGTGCGTGGTGTATTTATCTGGCGACGCTGGGAAAGATTGATTTCCGGGAGAAAGTTCAACGTCTGGTTGAACCGCGGGCCTACGGTCATGAAGCTGCGGCGAAAGATTTCGGTTACGCCCCTGCCCCGTTCGCGATCGGTATTCGAGAAGAAATTGAGATGTATAAGGCGGAAAAAAGATGAATAAGAATCAGTTGTACCGTCTCCCCGGCCGGTTTGAATCTGAAATCCACGATTCTTTAGTAAATCTTTATTTATATGCAAAGAATTGCTGTTACCGGAATTATCAACGGGACAGTAACTGTAAAAGCCTTTAACCGGATTCCCTGTAAACAGGGTATTTCCCTAAAACGTCTGGCCATACAAGTAATACATGGAATTATCCAGAAACAAACGGATCTTTTTGAATATCGCGGCAACTTACGGACGTTCACTGTTCGGAATTGTCTGTGCACTGATTACCGGAGGTTGGACTTATATTGCACTCGGCGAAGTTGATTTCGGACTGTACGGAGTTGTCGGAGGACTGACCTCGTTTGTCGGATTCTTCAACGGCATTCTTGCCGGCAGCATATCCCGTTTTTATGCTTATTCTGTAGGAGAAGCGCAGACGAGTGTCGATGACGGGTTGAAAAAATGTCAGATTTGGTTTAATACAGCGGTTACGATTCACACCGTTGTTCCGGTAATCTTATTAATTATCGGCTATCCGATTGGAGTATATGCAGTTGAGCATTGGCTGACCATTCCTCCGGATCGGATTCAGGCATGTATCTGGATTTGGCGTTTTGCCTGCATCACCTGTTTTGTGGGAATGATCAGTGTACCGTTCAATGCGATGTATAATGCAAAACAGTACATTGCCGAACTGACGATTTACAGTTTCTGCACTACACTTGTCAATCTGATCTTTGTAGCCTACATGCATTATCATCCGGGCAACTGGTTTGTTACTTTCGCCTTGTTCCAGTGCCTGCTGGGCGTTTTACCGCAAGTAATTATTTCAGTCAGAGCCTATATGATCTTCCCTGAATGCAGATTCATAACACAGCACATGTTCAGTAAAGAACACTTGAAACAAGTTTTCAGTTTTTCCACCTATCAGGGAATCGGCGTATTCTGCGGAGTGCTCAAAACACAGGGAATGCCTATTCTCACCAATATTTATTTCGGTCCGGCGATGAATTCGGCGATGGGCATCAGTAGTTCCATAATAGGACGTACCCAAAGTTTAGCAGGCAGCATGACCGGAGTGTTTATCCCGGCGATTACCAATGCATACGGAGCAAAGGATTATGGTTTGATGCGCAAAATGGCTTTGGGACTGAGCAAGATTGGTACTATGCAAATCTTATTTTTTGCGCTACCGATCATGCTGGAGCTACCGGAGATCTTAAAGCTGTGGCTGAAAAATCCGCCGGAATACACCTATGGCTTATGCATGTTGGCTCTTGCCTGCACTTGTGTGGACAGTGTCACCCGCGGACAAATAATTGCAATTGATGCATCCGGAAAAATCAAGGCATGCTATATTTTTTCAAGTGCGATCTCAATTTTCACCTTGCCGCTTGCCTGGGGTTGGGTTGCACTGGGCGGCAATGTTTATGGAATGCAGAGTATTTTACTGTTTATGATAGGGCTAGATACTATTGTCAGAGTATTTTTTGCAAGAATTCATGCAGGAATGTCTGCCGCATACTGGATTAAATTCTGCTTAATTCCGTTGAGTATTGTAACCGTTATTACATGTGCGGTCGGCTATATACCCCATTTATTTATGGCAACCGGTATCAGTCGTATTGGCGTAACGCTTATCTTTACGGAAATCGCATTTTGGCCGTTGACATGGTTCGTCCTGCTGAATCAGGATGAACGAGCATTTATTTTGCGTCAAATCAATAAAATCAGGGGAAAACTGGCAGGAGCTCCAGCATAGCTACATGGAAAAATACGAATGCGCTATCGAAACAGAAGCTGCGGGCAAAAAATTGAGCCAAATTAAAAATATCAATATGATCGGCAAATATGTTGGATATCTGAATTTCTTAAAATGAAATGATGTCCCGATAAAAGACTTTTCTTCCAGATAAATTTACTACTATAAACACAAACTTTGACTTATGGTACAACTTGCTCCATACGATACTTGTACCGGCTGTTTCGCCTGTAAGGCAGTTTGTCCACATGATGCCATTGAAAAGCACATGGACAATGATGGATTCTATTATCCGTCAATTAATAGAAACAAATGTAAATCATGCCATCGCTGCGAAAAAGTCTGCCCAGTGTTTCACCCCTATTCCGCACCGGAAACTCTTATCTGCTTTGCAGCGTACAATTCTGACGAGAAAATCCGCAGCAAAAGTTCTTCCGGAGGAGTTTTTTACACCTTGGCAGAACAGATTCTCGCTGAAAATGGATGTGTATTCGGTTGTACTTTTGACGGACCCGAACATGTAATTCATCGGAAAGCAGAAACAATAGATGAGTTACTTCCGATGCAGGGCTCCAAGTATTTACAAAGTGACTTGCAGGATACTTTTTACTCTGTACAAAAAGAAGTCAGCAGCGGCAGAAAGGTCCTTTTTTCCGGATGTCCATGTCAAATTGCCGGCTTGAAACATTTCCTGGGGAATCATGAGAATTTAATCACGATGGAAGTAATTTGTCACGGCGTTCCTGCTCCTGAAGTTTGGCGTACATACCTGACCAGACTAAAAGAAGAAAAGAATCTTAAAAAAATCTTGAATGTCTGTTTTCGCAATAAAAGTTTTGGCTGGAACAACTATCATCTGCTCATAAGTGCATATGATCATACAGCAAAGCAGGAAGATCCCCCCACTGAGTTTTATGAAAATGCTGCAGAGAATCCATTCATGCAGGCATTTCTTCATGATCTCTCCCTGCGTCCCAGCTGTTATCATTGCTGCGCGCGACAAGGATGTTCTCACGCAGACATCACTGCAGGCGATTTTTGGGGAATTGAAAAAATTCTTGCCGAATTTGGCGACAATAAAGGAGTTTCCGCTGTTCTAATCCATTCAGAAAATGGAAAATTGCTTTGGGAAAGTTGCCAGGAAAAACTAAAAATTCACCAAGTTTTCCATTCGGATATCCTTGCAGGTAATAGTTGCTATGCTCATTCTGTTGTAAAGCCGGGAAGCAGAAAATTCTTTATGAGAAACTATCACTCTTATAAAAATTTTTCAGAGCTGGTTCAAGAATCTTCTCGTCGATTATGGCTGTTAAAATGGATCAGACCAAAGTTAATCAGGGTAAGACAGTTATTGCTGTGTCTCATCAGTAAAAGAGAATCCATATGAAAGAAGTGCACTTCAATTTGAGATTTACCCTGACATGATGTACGATCGTCAGGGATACAATATTTTAATCTATTATTTAATATTTGTCCTTGTAAAAAGTTCATTCCAGATCCTTATGCCCTTCCTGCCGGGCGATGGATTTCAGGAAACAGAATCAATGTATACTCAACAGCCGCAAGGGAGTACAAAGCATCAAAAATTAATTCTCGAAATTACCGGGTTCTGAGTGATGACTTGATTGTTCCCGGCGAAATGCCGGGAACAATCAAAGAATAAGGATAAAATTTCCAGCAGCTTTTCCATTTATAGCTTGTCGGCTTGAACACCTTGCCTAAATAAAGAATCGGCTTCTGCATAACTGGCTGAAGAAAATTTTGTTTCAGAGCCAGTGAGCTTCGAACGGAACCTCGAAGTATCGCCTCATCGACAGAATAATATATGCAATATACGGCATCCAGTCAAAAAAGATATGAATCCAACCAAAGAGTTGTCAGAAAACTCAAGCTAGACAATATCCATTAGATCATATGCAAAAAAATTTGGAGCACTCAATGAAAATTGGAATATTAACGTTACATTCCCAAATCAACTATGGAGGAGTCCTACAAGCTTATGCCATGCAGAAAACCTTAAAAGATATGGGACATGACGCAGTCATAATAGATCATTGGTTAACGCCGGATAATGAGCCATTGAAAGGTCCTATCGGAAAACCGTTTCTGCAAAAGATAAAATATGTCATCTATGCTTTTTTAGGAATTGGAACGTTTTCCTGTTTTCGAAGACATCACAAAACGATTCACTTTATTCAAACCAGACTAAAGCTGTCAAAATTTCATTTTTACAACTGGTCAGACATCAAACCGGAAATTTATCAAGATCTGGATTGTATTATCGTTGGCAGTGATCAGGTGTGGCATGCTTGTAGTGAAAACTCTCTCGCGCCATATTTGTTAGAAGGAGAAAAAAATATCCCGGCGATATCGTATGCAGCCAGTATTGGAATGAAGAATATCCCGGATCAATTTATTAAATGCATTCAAAAAGGATTAGTCAATTTTTCCAACATAAGTGTTCGAGAGAAAGCAGCAAAAGAACAAGTTGAAGCGCTGGGATTCCAAGCTGAACATGTCGTTGATCCAACATTATTGGTATCGCCGAAAGCGTGGGATTCATTATCCGGCATTAAACGGGAAAAACGGTTATTCTGCTATTTTTTGGAAGATGATTTACTTGATATATATCCGGAGTTAGAAGAGTATGCAAAAAAAACGAGCAGTAAGATTGATATTTTCTTAAAAGTTCCGTATCAGGTAGCTTTCCCCGTAACTTGGTACAAACTGAAAAAATGGGGGAATTTTCAATGGATAAAATTCTTTAGAAACAGTAATATTAGAATTCACTCCGGAGCAGGTCCCGCTGAGTTTGTTTATTATGCCTCGCTTGCAACAGATGCAATCAGTGATTCATTTCATGCACTAATGTTTTCCACTATCTTCGATCTCAATATCAGAATTTTACGTCCCCAAAAAGCCATCAGACAATTTATGTTTTCCAGAATTGAAGAGTTTACAGAATGCGTATCCAAGGGAACATTGATTGTAAATAATCTACATGATGCATTGGAATCCATCCGTAAAGACCCTGTGATTATTTTTGATGCAGAAAAGATAAGAAAGAAACGCGAGCAATCTAAAAACTGGTTGTTGGAAGCGTTACAAGGACTGAACAATAAGAAATGACCAAGATCTCTGTCATAGTCCCGGTTTATAATGGGGAGAAATATCTCCTTGAATGCTTGCAGTCAATTCAAAAGCAAACATTCTCTGATTGGGAATGTATCTGTGTTGATGACGGCAGCAAAGATAAATCTTTAGGCATCCTTCAAGGCGTTGCTCAAAAAGATGCCCGGTTCAGAGTCATATCCCAACCAAACGGTGGAGTCACCTCCGCCAGACGAAATGGCGTTGAACATGCAACAGGTGAATATATCAGTTTTGCAGATTGCGACGATGTCCTGCCTCCGGATGCTCTGGAAATTTTAATACGCCGAAGAGTGGAATATGATGCGGACATTGTAATCGGCAACTGGATGACAACTACGGATACGCAGGAAATTCTTGCCACAGGAGATTTACCGGCAATTCCCCTGAAAGCTACCGGTGTTCAAGCATTGAAGCACGTCAATTGATTCGGATTTTTAGTTAGGAGTCTCTTTCAGAAGAGTCTTTTTGCGAATATATCCTGGCCCAAACCGCAAATAAAGGTGGGAGAAGACAGCCTGACTCTGTTTGACTTGCTGCTGAAAACGAATAAAGTTGTACTTATTCCGGATATCGTATATTTTTACCGCATGCAGAATACTTCCGTCACGCACAAAATGGAAAAGGAACCTTTGAAAAAGGCCGAATCTTATTTACATTACATCATCGGTCTGGACTCTTTTATAGAGAAGAGAAGAGGACCTCTCGCCATTGCAGATGATTGTTGCAGATTCTATTTTCAACAAGTTCAGCTCCAGTGAAATATTTTCCCAAAACAGAAAGCTATTACTGGAAATGTATATCCGCCATTTCGTCTTCTCGCTGGACTGTCAAAAAATTTATTGGAATTTCTCCTGGAAAAACTGGGTTTGGATGTGGATTGCTGGCTGTAAATTTTTCTATAATTCTTCAAAATAAAATCTTTTATGCGAATCCATTTCTTCCAACCGGAACAATTCAACCGAACGGAGAATAAAACAAATCCGTTCTTCGATCCGTTGATTGAGGTTTGTCAGCACAATAATATCCCGTATAAAGTTTTTATCGCGGAAAAGCAACAGACCCGGAACGGGTATGGAAACAAGGCAGGAAATTCATGGAATCTTGTTTTACCGGAAATATTGGGATTTCGCTTAATTAAGTGGTTTCAGTTGCCTTCTCGACTCGTTTGGTATATTGCAGGATTTATTATGAACATCCTGACTTTGGGAAAATATCGTGCAGATATTTGTATTACAGTAGCGGGAATTCATTTGGAAATTCTACAGGGCATTGCGCCGAAAGCGCGTCTGGTCGATCTGCAGCATGGAGTGATATTTCCACATCATACAGGATATTTTGACTCAAAGGGCATACTTCAGCCCCTATTGCAGAAGAGCCCGCAAAGAGAATACTGGCTTTACGGACCAGGATTCAAGAACATATTTTTCAGTAATCCGGAAAACGCAAGGTTTTTGAATGGGAAATTGCACATCGTGGGAGCACTGTTGCAGCGGGAGACATTAAAACCGCAAAATCATAGATTTTCTTCCCGGTGTAATGAATTAATTATTTCCCTGCAATTCAAACCTGACATGAGTCCTTATGTCAATCAGAAGCTGAAATGCAGTCTGAATATTTTTCTTGCCAAGCATAAAGAACTTTTTATCAAAAATAATATTAAAGTCTTCCTCAGACACCATCCAAGATTTAATAATGTCGTAAATCTGGAAGATATTTACAAGGATTACCCATTTCTCACGGAACTGGACAGAACAGAAATCTACAATGTCGGACATGTATTTTGTCATGTTGCATGGACCTCAACAACGGTATTTGAATACACAAAAGCAGGCATCCCAACGGTATTCCTGTCTGAGGAATCGTTATATGACAATGGTATTTTTGGGAAATACTATAAATATCCTGCCCCCAATCTCAGTGTCGCAGACGTTTTAGACTTCAACGATGAACAATATGCGGAACATGCAGCAAAACTTACGGAATGGTACACCCGCTTCTATTCGTCATTCGATGAGCTTAATATACTAAAAATTTTAACCTACACATCAGAAAAGGACTCCTGAAATAATGAGAATTGCAGCTTTAATGACAGCAAAAGGCAATAATACACTTTCCCGAAAAAATCTATTGCCGGTATCAGGTCATCCGTTAATGTGGTACCCGGCCTCCGCGGCGCGGCATTGCAAGTCTATTACAGAGTTCTATGCCAGCAGTGATTCTGATGAGATATTGAATCTCTGTCAAGATCTTGGATATGAACCGATTCACAGACCGGATTATCTGGCATTGCCGACTTCTCTGCATGCAGATGCAATTAATCATGCTCTTGGAATAATAAAAGAAAAAACCGGAGGGTATCCGGATCTTCTCATTGTTCTGTTGGGAAATACGGTTTTTTTAAAAACGAAATGGCTCTCTGAAGCAATTGAAATCCTACAGCAGTACCCGGATATTACAGCGGTTACGCCTGCCTACAAAGAACAGGACAACCACCCTTTCCGAGCAAGAAAAATGGACAAATCGGGCTGTCTTATCCCTTATTTTGATTTTGCAGACGCAACAATTTCAACGAACAGACAAGACCTTCCTGATAATTATTTCTTCAGCCATAATTTTTGGGCTCTTCGTTTAGAAAATGGGCACCTGCCTTCAGAGGGACATCAACCATGGACTTTTATGGGGAAAAAAGTCCGCCCGCTGATAATTGAGGAAGGCTTTGATGTTCATACTGCAGAAGATATCGCAAAATGCGAACAGTGGCTGGAACACAACAACATTTTTGAATAAGCAGAACACGGGCGATGAAAGAGTACAGATTGCATTTATATAGGCTGTTAAGTATCTTATTGCCGGAAATGTCATGCAACAGCATAAAACGGGAAATGTTACGGTGGTGTGGTGCAACTGTCGGAAAAAACTGCCGCATTTGCTCTTCGGCATTGATTTCCGGTTCCGGAAATTTAACGATCGGAGATGAAGTTTACATCGGTTCCAAAGTCGTAATCCGGGCAGCCGAAGGCTCTTCTATTCATATCGGTAATTATTGCGATATTGCGGTCAATTCCTGCTTGTGGTCAGCAACTCATTCCATATTGTCCATCAACGCAGACAAACGCATTGCCGGTCCGGGAATTGGCAAAGACATCAGAATCGGAGATGGCTGTTGGTTGTGTGTAGGCTCCATTATTGTTGCGGGAACTGAAATCGGTCAAAAATGTGTAGTTGCGGCAAACACTGTGATCACTCAAACTTTCGGAGACTTTCTCTTGCTTGGAGGGACTCCCGGTAAAATAATACGGTATTTGAAAAATGAGCAGAATTAAAGTTTTTCTCGGTGCCTTTGTAAATTATACCAATGCACAAAATCTGAATTGTCTTGCACTGGCGCGGTATCTGGACAAATCAAAATATGATGTAATGACTGGCATCGGATACAGCGGGAATCTACCAACAGAAACGATTCCCGGAGTGAAGTATCTGAAAATGCGCTATCCCGCACGAATATGGAGACCACTATGTCTTGTATACGGAATTTTATGGTGTGATATCGTCTATCTCCCGACTCCTATGCACTGGAAAATGTGTAACATTCTAATAAAACTGCTTCATAAAAAAGCCTTTAAAACAGTAGAAATTATGATGACAGAAGCAAGTGTCACTCGCATCACAAAATCAACAGAAATAGAGCTTACCATAGAAGATATTCGCAAAGAATTAAGTTACACCGGGCATACCTATTCCATCACGCGAGCCATGAGAGACGTCAACGAACAAAGAATCGGTTTAAAGTCAGAAGATCATATTCTATACTTGGGGACGGAATATCAAAAATTTTATAACGACATCCCCCGGAAAGCACTGACGGACATCGCCATCATCGGCAGTAATCTGTTTTATAAAGGGATTGAGGATTTTTTCCGTATTGTCTCTGTTTTCCCCAATCTCAATTTTCATGTTATCGGTTCCGGAATGGGCAAAATTGATTTCCCGCAGGAAATCGAAAAACGAAATCTGAAGAACTTGAAGTGGCATGGCCCGGAATCCCACGAACAACTGAAAAAATCATTGGGAAACATTCAATTGCATGTATTTCCATCACGAGCGGAAGGTTTTCCAAAAGTCACGCTTGAAACTGCGGCGGCGGGCGTACCGTCCGTGGTTTATGACGATTACGGCGCGAACGAATGGATTACTTCCGGCAAGAATGGTTTTGTGGTAAAATCCGTAGATGATATGATTACCGTAATTCAGGATTTGCTGGATCATCCGGAAAAGTTACAGCCTTTGGCGGACAATGCCAGAGAATTGGCAAAATCTTTTGACTGGAAAGTCCGGATCAAAGACTGGGAAAAAATTATTGATACATTATGAAAGGACCGTGCTTAATGTCTAATATACTACTAAACAAATTGTCTACAGAACTTATATATGATACATCTTGCAACCAATCAGAAACCCAAAAAACATTTGTTACAGTATGCTTATCATGCTACTGTTGTGAAAAAACAATTATTCAAGCATTAGAAAGTTTATTACAACAAACATATAGGGATTATGAAATCATTATTTCTGATGATTGTTCTACAGATTGTTCTGTTTCAGTATTACTGGCATTCCTGAAATCATATACAGGAAACATTCCAATCAAGTTATTTAAGTCTATCAAGAATCAAGGTACCTTATGGAATCGTTTTCCCTGTTTATATTTTGGAAAAGGCCAATTATTTGTCTTGGCAGATGGCGATGACTACTCATTTCCAGACCGGCTGGAAAAAGTTGTAGAATGTTGGAATAAATTAGAAAACAAACCATCTATCATCGCAACAAATTCTATTATCGTACGAAATGAAATTATCAGTAATGAAATATCTATTCCTGGATCAGATAAAATGTTTTCTCCCGGAGACCCAGTAAACACGCCATTTATTTGTTATACCGCAGGTTTTGTGCTTTCACGTCAATTCTTTGATCTTTTCAAAGAGAATCTCCCAACGACAAGAATCATTGCCGATGACAGTGTTTTAGGAAGAAGAGCTATTTTAGCAAATGGCATGTATTTCATGTCTCAACCTGTTTTTTACTATAGATATTCACCATCTTCAACAAGTGGTAGCGGGTGCAATGGCAAAAATTGGATTCTTGACAGAATTAATCGTTGGGATCTACTGTTAAGTGATATTGCTTATATTCGCCCGGATCACACAGTTCCTCCTGGATTGAAAAAAAGAATTCTACATGAGCGTAAAAAGATGGAAATCGATGCAAAAGCAATTGATTGCCGTCTTTGGATTTGGTGGTATTATTGGCTGAGGATGATATTGCTCAGTCCTCAGGAAAGCGTTGCTATGCTGAAAAAGAGAATCAAATTAATTGTCAGAGGTTCTGTAAATGCTCCGTGGAAACGGAAAAAAGAAACTGGAGAAAACTTATGATTACCGGAAACGAACATCTGTCGTTGCGGGACAAATTGGCGGCCATCTATGTCGTCATACCAGTTTATAATTCAAAGGCGTATTTACATCGTTGCATTGATTCTTTCCGCAACAGTGATTTTCAAAACCATCACCTGATCTGTGTAGATGACGGCAGTACGGACGGCAGCGGAAAATTGTTGGATGAACTTGCCTCACAGGATTCCAGAATGACGGTTATTCATCAGAAAAACACAGGTGTTTCCGCGGCACGCAACGCAGCTCTGGAACTATTATATGATTCTCCGGAATGCCGGAATGCTTTCGTCACATTTACCGACTCGGATGATTATGTGCATCCTCAATACCTTTCTATTTTAATTGATCTTATCAAAAAAAATAAACTTGATTGTTGCATTTGTTCCTATGAACGAATTTATAAATCTCAATCCAAGAATGTAGTTCATTACAAAGATAGTGAGGTTATCAAGTCCTTTTCCATATCCCACGCGACCTATTCTTTCAGCAGGATTTGGGGATCTGTTTTTCTGATTGAAGATTTGAAAGGCCTTTTCTTTCAGCATGGCTTAAAATGGGGTGAAGATTGTCTATTTATAGTAGAATATATGTATAGGAAAAACAGGAAAGTCGGGATCTCCGATCTACCGCTTTACAAATATGTCTTCACGGGAAATTCCGCCATATGTTCCACCAGTTTTGAAGATTATTGGACTTTCATTGAGGATTTTGAACAGCTAGTACGAAATCTTCCTCCCAATCCTGCTGAAAAGCCTCTTCTTCTGAGAAGAACATTACGACAGGCTATCCATATCTGCTATGACTTCAGATTTGATAAAATCAAATATGCGGAATCTCAAAAAAAGATCAAAGATCTATACTACCGAAACAAGGATTTGGTAAAACTCTTGCCACAAAAAGAAAGAATTGCGATAATGCTTTCCGTTTATAGTCCCGCCTTGTACTGTTGCTATCGCGTATATCTGAAAATGAGAGGAATGAAATAGCACATAAATATAGCAAAATACTACAGAGGAAAATAATTGTCAGAAATTCTGCAACTGTTTCCTGAGAAAAATAAATTTATCCATAATACGTTCTCGCGCAAAAAGCAGTGATCAAAATTCTTTTACAGGGGCTCTCCTTGTTTTGGAAATAGGCTTTGCATTTTTCTGATACCACTCTTAGTTGATGCTGTGAGACACAGTATATTTGACCGTATCGGCATCTATAAATTAGTCAAGTAGCGGATTGGCTGACAAAGCTATATGGCAAATATATGGATATAATCTTTCAAAAATAAAACTTAGCCACTGTCAAAAGGGAACATCTGATATGAAAGTTATTCTTGGATTTAATGAACTGAAAAATGACGGTATGGGAAGTGCGGCAATCACTTTAATCAAAGCTCTGCGGACGCAGGGCTTGACCGTTATTCCGGTACATGCATGGCATGAAATTGATCTGCCCGGATATGAAGAATCTTACGATCCGCAGTTTGTTGACGGCAACTTTGAATACGGTATAGATGGGCAGACCTTGAAACGTATGACAGATCATATCAATAATCTGGCAAATGATGGTGATGTATTTCTGCATTTCGGATCGCCGAACTGGGGTGCATGCATTCCATATTTCAAACCGGGAATCCGTATTATTACAGCAGTACATAGTATCAATCCGTCGACCTTAAAACTGGGAAGAGCATTTGCAGAAAGAGTCTCAGCCTTTGTCTGTATTTCAGAAGGGGTTCGCCAGCGTTTTGTCCGCAAGCTGAAAAAAAACGATATTCAAAAGGTTCATCTCATCGCGAATGCCGTTGATGATGCAGACTCCCCTAAAACACAATACGACCTCAAAAATCCGATTCAAATTTTATTCATCGGCAGAATAGAAGATACCAGTAAAGGGTGCGGAAAACTTCCAAAAATCCTGATGGAACTGAGAAAACGCAATATTCCGGCAAGATTGAACCTTTATGGATATTTTCATAACTGGGAAGATCAATGGTGGAAAGCTGTTGACCGGTGTAATGTCCGGAATATGGTTGAATATCATGGTGAAGTTAAACATGAAGAAATCTATGATATTATGCGTGAATATGACATATTCATTGCACCTTCCAATTTTGAGGGTTTCCCGCTCTCAATCTCTGAAGCGATGATGATGGGCTTGCCATGCGTGATATCCCGGATCGAAGGGGTAACTGACTGGATTTCCGAAAATGGGAATTCTGCACTGCTGGCCTCAAAAACAAATATTCAGGAATTTGCAGATGCCATTGAGAAATTATACAGAACACCCGGACTCGCCCAAAAAATCGGTGAAGCCGCGCGCAAAAGAATAAAAGAACTTGCGTCCTTCAAAAGTCATGGAGAAAAGTATGCCCATCTGATCGAACAGGTTTCTAAATCCGATCGTTATCAGATAATCAAACCGAAATGCACATTTGACGATTATCGCTATCCGGAAGAATTAAAGCCGTGGGGACCGGCAAGACTTCTACCGGTATGGCTGAAGACTTATCTTCGCAGATTCATGTAATGAGTTTACCTGTATATATAGTCATAACTCCATTTTTCCCCTCACCGGATAACTGGCGCGGCGCGTACTGCTATGATTTTGTCAAAGCATTGATGCGAACGGAGAAATATGATGTCCGGGTGTTTGTTCCCGGGAAAGGTGATGACTACGAATATCATGGAGTCCGGGTCTGCCGCTTCCTGGATAGAATGTTGCCGAGTGCAGTTTTTCCGTTTCTTTTCTCCTGCAGCAATCAAAAAGCATTTCTCAGAAAAATCCGGCAAGAGAATATTCCTTTTTCTCAGATCAAAGTTTGTCATGCACACACGGCTTTTTTTGGAATTTACGCTTTAGCAGTAAAAAAACAGAATCCAAAATGCAAAACTCTTTTACATCATCATGATCCGGCATCGTTTGGACTGAATCTCGGCAAATTAAGACATTTCTATCCACACAAGCTGATCAATTTTGTCTTGCTGAAGAAAATGCACGAACAAATTGACTGCCATGTATTTATCAGCAAGATGGTAAAAAACAGCTTTTCGTCGGTTCCCGATGCGGCATGGAGCTGTTACTCTGAATATCAACGGCAAATGAAAGGACTGCAGTTTGCCTGTCAGACTCATATCCGGAACAGTCTTATTCTGCATAATGGAGTAGACTCTTCAATATTCAGCCCCGCATCAGCGAATAAAACGGATCATGGATTTCGCATTGGGTGTATCGGTAATTTTGGCGACTGGAAATCACAGATTACCCTGTTGCAGGCGATAAAGTCATTAAAACAGTTTTTTCCGGATTTATCGGTCCGCTTTGTCGGCAGTGGCGAATATTTGGATCAATGCAGAAACTTTGTCAAAGAGAATCTATTGGAATCCATCGTTTCGTTTGAATCAGAATGTGATCATCACGATTTGCCGTCATTTTATTATTCGATTGATCTGTTTGTTCTGCCGTCTTATTTCGAAGGATTCGGGTGTGTGTTTACCGAAGCATATTCCTGCGGAGTTCCATTTATTACTTGCGAAGGTCAGGGAATGGATGATCTGATTCCACAGGAAGAACGCGGCCTTTGGCTGTGTCCGCCTATGAATCCGGATATATTGGCTGAAAAAATACGCTATTATTTTATACATCGTCCAATAATGCATTTAAGCGGACCTGTTGATATTAACATCTTGGTCAGCAATTTTATAAAAGAACTGGAAGAGATTCTGACATGAATGTATTCTCATCATTTTTTCCGGAACTCGCCATACTGAAAATCCCACAGGAAGGAGTACTGGAACCAACCAGACTAAAATTGGCTTCATTTTGGGCTCTTTTAACCGCATTTATTGTTTTGAATAACATTGTATGGTTTACCCCGACATTGGGTGGAGCCTATTATGCCGTATTAATCGGGATTTTGGCAATCGTAATGCTGTCAGCAGGGAAAATCAGACTGAACATTGAGATGCTGCTGATTTATCTCGCTTGTTTTTGCAGCATCTATTTTAATGATATTCCATCATTTTTTAAATCGGAATACCGGCTGATCTCATTTATCGCGATTACACTGCTTGTATCCCCGGCAATCAGCTCAAACTTTCTGGCAGTATTCAGAATTAAACTGTTTCGCAACATGCTGATAGGCATTGTGCTACTGGTCCTGTTATCATTCGCATCCCGTTTTGTGGGGCTTTCAAAGAGCCAGGGCGCGTATTGGTGCGGAATTGTCAATCACTCCATGACTTTAGGACCAGTTTGCGGCATAGCCTTTATTACAGTTTTAAGTGACTGGATAGTTGCCGGGAAAAATTATACGACTGCTAAGAAATTCTGCTTGATAATAACCATAATTGCAACCCTTGCCTGTTTATTTGGTGCCAGCTCCAGAGCTGCGATTCTTGCTACTGTAATGGGAACAATCATTGTTACCGGAGCACATTTCAAGGCAAATCAAATATTTAAATGGGGTACATTAATTACCATTGCATTAGTGTTGAGTACTCCATTATGGTCTCCTTTATGGGATACTGTCATGGCAAAAAATCAAAATTCCGAAACGCTCTCCCTTTCTTCCCGCGAAGTTATTTGGCAGCAAAGAATTAATGAGTTCAGATCCCACCCCGTTTTCGGAACTGGATTCGGAACTGTCGATATTGAAGCGGAAGCGAGTCTTTTTAACGAGCAATCAGGACAAGTGGAAACAGGAAGTTCATGGTTGTCAATTCTGTCGATGACAGGTCTCGTTGGGATATTCGCTTTCCTGCTACTGCAGTATAACACGATCTTCCGTTTCATGCGCCTCACTGACAGGAAATCAATGATTCTGCTGCTTGGCCTCTTATTTTTCTGGTATGGAGAAATGTGTGCAGAAGGATTCTGGTTTGCTGCAGGCAGTTTTGAATGCTTCTTCCTCTGGCTGTTATGGGGATGCTTTGATGCAGCATTGTGCATACAGGACCGGTTAGCGAAAAGCAAGATCATAAATTAAGGATATTATATGAGTCTGCATGTTATAAGATCAACAGAAGAGCTTATTCAGCTGAGAGACAGTTGGGGAGATTTATATAAAAAATCTTCCTCAGCTACCGTTTTTCAGTCTTATGAATATAATTTATCCGCATGGAATTTTATTAAGATTCATGATAAAGCAGAAAATCTATATATTGTCATTGACAAAGATCAATCCGGAGCCTTAAACCTTATTTTACCTTGCTATATTGATGAAAGAGGCTATCTCCGTTTTATCAACGACCTGCATACGGATTTCTGTGATTGTCTCATTTCGGATAACAGTACAAGCATACATCATCTTATGGAAGATCTTTTTGAACTGATCCAAAAAGAAAGTGAAATCACTTTTCTCTATTTCGACAATCTGAGAGGAGGCTCACCGCTTATTCCTTATTTCAAAGTTTTCGGCAATAATACGATGATTTTCTCTCAGACAGAGCATACCTCGCTGCATTTGCAAAAAGAAAAATCATATCCGGAAAGTTTCTCTCATCTGAAGAGTAAAGAACGGGCAAAATTGAAAAAAATATTGCGGGATGCCCCTCCTATGAACTTGAAACATTTCAAGAGCTCAGAACAGGTCTTTCCGGAAGAAGTCCTGCAGCAGCTGTGGAAAGAGATTACAGACAGAGGGCTACGTTCCCGAAGCTATTTGAATCCGGACTTTTTTAATTTCACCCGCGACATGTATCAAAACGGGTTACTGGAAATTATATTGCTCCATGACCCGGAAACCGATAATCCTGCTGCTGCGGCATACTTCTATGTATCTTCTGAACAGAATTTCTGGATGCAGTGGGTTATTCTATGCGCAGACAAGCGCTTAAATCTGCCATTGGATATTCTTTGCTGCAACGAATTCAGTAAAGTCAATGAAGGCATTCTGGATTTCGGCAGAGGCGGCTACTTTTACAAAGTACATAACTTCAAGCCGGAAATCAAGCCGTTATACAGGTTGCTGCTCTCAAAAAACTTACGGGGAAATCTATATATCCTTTACAGGGTTATGATTGCCCACCTGCGAAAGACATACAACAAGTATCATGAATAAAGTTCTTGCAATCTTAATGGAGCCGGCACAGTACACGTTAGACCGGAACTCCGCAATTTATGATCCAATGGGGATAGACTACATCTATCTCCGCGGGGAATCGGTTGCCAGTAATGTTCAAGTTTCGGCTGAGGATCGATTGGAAAAAGGAATTCTGTCCCGGTTCAGATCAGCACGCTCCTATCTGAGAAATTATGATACAGTCATTATCAACGGTTATAACAGCCTTGAGTTTATTCTCTTCTGGATGCTGAACCTGTGGTATAAGAAAGTTATAGCGATTGAATCGGATACACCTCTGAGAATTCCTCAAACATGTCTTAAGCGTCTTCTGAAATTTCTTTATCTACACCTTATATTCTCCCCGAAATGGATCTATGGACTAGCAGGCGGAAGTGTCTCTCATGTTCAGTTGTTCTCTCATTATGGGATGCCGACAAATCGAATATATCTTATGCCGATGGTAATCGACACAAACAAATTTATCAAACTAAAAAAAGATCTCAATAAAAACTCCAGTTCAATATTCCGCTTTCTCTATGTCGGCAGACTTGTCGAATGTAAAGATTTACCAGTACTGCTTCAAGCATTTTCTACGCTGAACAAAAAGCATAATAACACGGAGTTGGTTCTTGTTGGCAATGGAGAATTGGAATCTCAGTTGAAAGGTCAATGGAATAATTATAAAGGCATTACTTTTGCCGGCGTGCAATATGGAGAATGCTTATTAGATTTCTACAGAAAAAGCGACTGCTTGATTCTTCCATCAAAATCAGAACCATGGGGATTGGTTGTCAATGAAGCTCTTGCTGCCGGTCTGCCTGTAATTGTCTCAGATTCAGTCGGAGCCCGGTGGGATTTGGTGGAAAACCCAAATACAGGCATCGTTTTCCCCACGGGAAATGCGGAAGAACTCGGCAAGGCTATGGAAAAAATGATCTCGGATTCTGATTTTTATCAATCATGCTCGAAAAATGCTGCCGATTTAATGCATAACCATTGGAATTTTACATTTTATAAAAAATGTCTGGAAGAATTCCTCCATGAAACAGGAAAATCGCAATGAACGCACTCAAGAAAAATTTATTATTTCTGGGCAGCCTTCTGCTCCATTCAAAAGACAGTAAAATCATTTTCTATCATGATGTTTTTGATCAGAAACAGAATACGGACATGGGAACTCCGCTGGAACTGTTCAAACAGCATTTGGCAACAGTAGAAAAATCCGGATTTGAAATTGTATCCCAAGTCTCTCAGGCACAAAAACAAATTCAGATTACCTTCGACGATGGCTTCCGGGGATTATGGGAATGCCGTAAGTTCTTCTATCAGCAAAATTGGAAACCGACCGTTTTCATTGCCGTTGACCTGATCGGGCAAGATGGCTATCTCTCCAGGAATGAAATTCTGGAACTGCAGGAACAAGGTTTCATCTTCCAATCCCATGGCTGGAAACATCAAGTGCTGACTGATTTTCATGGACAGGATTTGATTCATGAGATCGCCGGTTCCAAACAATATTTATCCGAACTTCTTAATAAAGAAGTGGATGAGCTTTGTTTCCCCGTCGGATTCTTTTCAGAAGAAATTTTAAAGTGTTGCTCTGCAGCCGGATACAGGAAGCTGTATTCTTCCATTCCGGGCAACTATGATCATCCGGTATTTCCGCAGGTGGTCAGAAGAAATCTAGTGCAGTTCTATTCTGCAAAAGAAGTCAGCTGGGTTTTGCATGGTGCATTGACCCCCTTTGCCAAACGTTATTTCAACATGCATTTTCATAAATAAACAGGGAATTTGATGAAAATTATTCAAGTTGTACCAGGTATTAGCTCCGAAGCAGCAGGAACTACATACTATATTTGGAATCTTTGTAACAGCCTGCTGAAGCAGCATCAGATGGTGGAATTACATGTACTTAATGCTGATAACGAAGAAAAAAATGGACTAATCATTAAAGGATACCCGAAACACTATTTTCCACATCCCATGTTAGGGGCTTCTCCAGAAATGCTTCGTGGTTTGCGATTTGCGTGTAGACATGCAGATATAATTCATGATAACAGTTTATGGATGATGCCGAATATCTATCCAGGAAAAGCGATTGCGAGAACAAATTGCAAGTTGGTTGTCTCTCCACATGGGACATTGGCCGCTTGGGCGTTGGCAAGAAGAAAATATCTTAAGAAGATTATAGGATATATGTTTGGACAGTATAAAGTCTTAAAAGATGCACATATGTTCCATGCTACTTGCTATAAAGAATATCAGGAGATTCGAGCCGCGGGTTATACCCAGCCTGTTGCAGTTATCCCTATTGGAATAGATATTCCGCATGGGGAAAAGAATCAGGGAAACAGAAGAAAACTTCTTTTCCTTGGTCGTCTTCATCCGGTGAAAGCTGTAGATAACCTACTACAAGCATGGGCATCTGTAGCTTCAGATTTCCCCGATTGGGATTTTCAAATAGTAGGACCCGATTTTGGCTTAAAACAAAAATTGCAAGATATTGTACAAACACATAAAATTCCCAGAGTAGAATTCAGAGATGAACAAAATGGTAATAAAAAATTAAGCTTTTATCGTTCAGCTGATTTATATGTCTTGCCATCCTATACTGAAAATTTCGGAATAACTGTTGCAGAAGCATTGGCCTCTGGAACTCCTGTTATTGTAAGTAATACCATACCTTGGCAAGAAGTAAATTCAAGAAATTGTGGATGGTGCGTAAAAAATACTCCTGAAGAATTAGCGCACCAGTTGCAGCATTCAATGAATCTTTCCAGAGAAGAGTTAAATAAAATGGGGAAAAATGGACAAGTTTGGATGAAAAGAAACTTTTCCTGGGACAATGTCGGAATAATGATGCTTAATTCCTATAAATGGCTCTTAGGACAAGCAGATAAACCAGACTATATTATTGAGGATTAATCTAATGAACACACCAACATCTCACTCCAGATCAAGAGTTCTGTGTATCTATGCGACCAGGCAGATAGACAGCAATTTATTTATGAGTTCAACTATTTTCAATGGGCTGAAGAAAGGCGGATTTCAACCGGATATTATTTTTGCAGGAACCAAAGATGTTTTGAGCATATTCCATAAAAAATACAGCCATTACTTTAATAAGGTGTACGATATTGAATTATCTTCGTCAAGGATAAAAAGATATTTAAAAAACGATTTTCAAAAAACAATTCATTCTTTTCTGCAACATTTTATTACCGACAATCTCATCAGGCCATACAGCAAGCGACAGCTAAAATCATTAAAATTAGAACAATATCAGTATATACTGTCTTTTGTTCCACCGCCGATATCCGGATTGTTGGCCCATGACATTCAGGCGATCTACAATATGCAAAATACCCCACTGATTCAATATTGGACGGACCCATTATCTTTAGGCCGTTGCAATGATATAACAGATATTCCACCATGGCGTTATTTTCATAAAAACTTGAACACAAAATATTAGGATTTGCAGATAAGATTGTTTTTTGGTATCCTTTATTGTCTGAAATGGAACAAAAATTGCATCCGGCATTTGCCTCCAAAATGACTTGGAGTGATGTTAGCTATGTAGAACGGATACTTATTCCTCATGCACAAAATAACCAAATTATAGTGGGATTATTTGGAGCATATCAAAAAAGAGTCAGAAATATTATCCCTTTATTAAATACATTACATTATTTCCCAGAAATTAGATTCATTTTTAGAGGAGATTCTGATATATCTATAGACCCGGTGAACTATCCAAATTTAGATATAGAAACAGGAAGACGCCCGGCAGAAGAAATAGAAATTCTTGAAAATAAATGCGATATTCTCTTGTCATTGGGTAACTTGTCTGGAATTACTCCTGCAGGAAAAACGTTTTACTATGCAAACTACGATAAACCGATTGTCTATATTGGAGACGGTCAACATAAAAAATATTTTGAAGATTATCTCAGCGGATTTGAAGACCGATATATTATCTGCGAAAATACCGTCGAAAGCATTCGTAAGGGGATAAAAAAAGCGTTGGATATTCTTCCTGTCTTCAAACTAAAAATTCCCTTAAGAATGAAACCGGAAATCATTGCCCAAAAAATATTGAGTCTGAGCACGAAACAATGAAAAACCAGATTTCAGCAATTGTACTGACCTTTCAGGAGGAACTTCACATTGCACGCTGTATCAAGAGTTTACAGCGTGTTTGCAGTGAAATTTTCATTGTCGACAGTTTCTCCACGGATAAAACCTGCGAAACAGCCAAATCTCTGGGTGCTCATGTGGTTCAGCATGAATACATTAATCAGGCACAACAGTTTCAATGGGCACTGGACACTCTTCCCTGCAAGGGAGACTGGGTCATGAGACTGGATGGGGATGAATATCTGTCCGATGAGCTCGTCACAGAAATCCAAGCGAAACTTCCGGATTTTCCCGAAGATGTTACCGGCTGTAATCTTCCATTGGATGTAGTCTTTCTCGGACGGAAACTTCGCTACGGACGCAGACGCCCTCCCGCAATTTTGCGTCTGTGGAGAAATGGTGCTGTTTATATGGAACAGCGCTGGATGGATGAACGCTGTGTTTTGAAGTACGGCAAAGCAGTCACTCTGACAAATCGTTTTGTCGATCACAATCTGAATGGTTTGACCTGGTGGACACAAAAGCATAACAATTATGCCAGCCGTGAACTGGCGGTGGAAATCGGCAGCCGCTACGGATTATTCGAGGACAATGGCTCGAATCATTTGCAGCAGAGAAACAATCAGAAAAAACGTTATTATAAACTGCCCCCGTTTCTGCGTGCTTTCGCCTATTTCTTTGTCCGCTACATTCTTCTGGGCGGTTTCCTGGATGGCAAACCGGGGCTGATCTGGGCCACTCTTCAGGCATACTGGTATCGTTTTCTTATTGATGCCAAGATGTACGAGCTCGAAACAGTTCTCGGCAAGAATCCTGAAAAAGAACAACTTCGCGAATACTTCAAAAAAAATTCAGGCTTAAAAATATAAATATTTACGAAAGGATAACTTTTCCATGTCGCTTTTCAAGGACAAAACATTATTGATTACGGGAGGAACGGGCTCATTCGGAAATGCGGTGCTTCGCCGCTTTCTGGATTCCGATATCCGTGAAATCCGCATCTTCTCGCGCGATGAAAAAAAACAGGACGATATGCGGCACGAACTGCAGAATCCTAAAGTGAAATTCTATATCGGCAACATCCGCGACCGTCAGAGTATTGATATGGCAATGGAAGGAGTCGATTATGTCTTCTCCGCCGCCGCGCTCAAACAGGTTCCCAGTTGCGAATTCTTTCCTCTGCAGGCGGTGCAGACCAACGTGATCGGTACCAATAATGTACTGGAAGCCGCCATCGCGCACAAGGTGAAAAATGTGGTCGTCCTTTCTACCGACAAAGCGGCGTATCCGATCAATGCCATGGGAATTTCCAAAGCGATGATGGAAAAAGTTGCCATTGCCCGCGGACGCGCCCTCGGTCTGGATGCCGGCACAACCATCTGCTGTACCCGTTACGGCAATGTGATGGGGTCCCGCGGGTCGGTTATTCCGCTATGGGTCGATCAGATCAAATCCGGCAAGCCGATCACGATCACCAATCCGGAAATGACCCGTTTCATGATGACTCTCGATGATGCGGTTGACCTGGTGATTTATGCCTGGCAGCATGGTGAAAACGGCGATCTCTTCGTACAAAAAGCCCCGGCAGCTACACTGGTCGTACTGGCGCAGGCACTCAAGGAACTTTACAACTCCGATGCGGAAATCAAAGTCATTGGAACGCGTCACGGCGAAAAACTCTACGAGACACTGGTCACCCGCGAAGAGATGGCGAAAGCAATCGACATGGGGGGCTACTATCGCGTCCCATGCGACACCCGCGACCTCAATTACGACAAATATTTCATCGAAGGTTCCGAAAAAATAAACGAGGTTGACACCTATCACTCCCACAATACCAGGCGTCTGGATGTGGCGGAGATGAAAGAACTGCTCAAGAAACTTAAACTGATCCGTCAGGATCTGGGGCTCGGCAATGGCGGCTGTTGAAGTGATCCAGGGGGAGATCTTTCAGGATGCCCGCGGCAAAATCTCCTCGCTCAATTCATTCCGTTTTCCGGGCGTCTCGCGTGTTTATTTTCTCCATCATCCGGATACCTCCGTGGTGCGCGGCTGGAACGGACACCGTCTGGAAAAAAAATGGTTTTACTGTGTCCACGGAGCATTCACGCTCGGTCTGGTTGAGATCGACAACTGGGAAAGTCCCTCCAGAACCCTTCAGCCGCAGCTCTTCAACCTGACCGAAAACGACAGCCGGATTGTCTGTGTTCCGGAAGGTTACGCCAGCTGTATGCGGGCGGAAATCCCCGGTTCGGTGCTGATGGTGTTCTCCGGCAAGACGCTCGACGAGGCAATGGCGCTCTCCGACAGTTACCGCTATGACAAAAATTACTGGTTCAACTGGGATGATATAAAATGATTCGAGTCGGAATTACCGGACAGGCCGGCTTTGTCGGCACCCATCTTTACAACTATCTCGACACACTGAGTGAAGAGTTCGAACGGATTCCGTTCGAGGACAGTTTCTTTCAGGATGAAGCCAAGCTCCGCGCCTTTGTGCGGCAGTGCGATGCAATCGTACATCTGGCGGCGATGAACCGTCACCCGGATCCGCAGGTGATCTACAACACCAATATTCAACTGGTCAAACAGCTGATCGCCGCACTTGAAGCGGAACAGGTTTCCCCGCACATTCTCTTTTCCAGCTCCACGCAGGAAGAACGCAACAATCCTTACGGTGACAGCAAGAAAGAAGGACGCCGTCTGCTGCGCGAATGGGCGGAACGCTGTCACGGCAAGTTTACCGGCTGCATTATCCCCAATGTATTCGGTCCTTTCGGACGTCCCAACTACAATTCGGTAGTCGCCACGTTCTGCCACCGCCTGACTCACGGCGAAACGCCGGAAATTCAGACCGACGGCTCAATCAAACTCATCTATGTGGGCGATCTCTGCAAAGAGTTTGTCAGCCGTATCCGTTCGGGAAAAAGCGAAGATCCCTCTCCGATTCCGTGGGGAGCGGAAAGGAAAGTCTCCGAACTGCTGGCGTATTTCATGCGTTTCAAGGAACAGTATTTCGGGAAAGGCGAATTTCCCAAACTCGAAACGCCCTTTGAAATTCAGTTGTTCAATACGTTCTGCGGCTATATCGACACGGAGAAGTTTTATCCGTTTCATCTGGTAAAGCACACCGACAGCCGCGGAACGTTTGTGGAAACCGTCAAACTGCACGACCTCGGCGGACTGGTCTCGTTTTCGACCACTCATCCGGGCATCACGCGGGGCAACCACTATCACACCCGCAAAATCGAACGGTTCGCAGTGATCAAGGGCAAAGCCCGCATCGAACTGCGCAAGATCGGAAGCGACAAAAAGATGAGCTTTGAACTGGACGGTGAACAGCCCTCTTTCGTGGACATGCCGGTCTGGCACACCCACAATATCACCAATATCGGCGATGAAGATCTTTACACGATTTTCTGGATCAACGAATTTTACAACCCGGCCGACCCGGATACATTTTTTGAAGAGGTATAAGCAATGGAAAAGTCGAAACTGAAAGTAATGTCGATTGTCGGGACGCGTCCGGAGATTATCCGGCTCGCCGCCGTGATCAAGCGTCTGGAACAGCATCTTGATCACAAGATGATTCATACCGGACAGAACTATGACTACGAACTCAATCAGGTATTCTTTGACGATCTGGGGCTGAGAAAACCGGACTACTATCTGGGAGTCGATACCTCCAGTCTGGGCCATGTACTGGGAGAGACACTGATCAAGGTTGAAGAGATTTTCCGGGCGGAGAAACCGGATGCCGTGTTAATTCTCGGCGACACCAATGCCGCCATTGCCGGAATTATGGCGAAACGCATGAAGATTCCGATTTACCACATGGAAGCGGGCAACCGTTCGTTTGACCTCAATGTCCCGGAAGAAATCAACCGCCGGATCATCGACCATATTGCCGATTTCAATCTGGTCTACACGGAAAACTCCCGCCGTCATCTGCTTGCAGAAGGCTTGAAACACCGCCATGTCTACGTCACCGGTTCTCCGATGTACGAGGTGCTGACCGGCTACATGGACAAAATCAGACAGTCCGACGTCCTCAACAAGCTGAACCTCAAGGAAAAGGAATATTTTCTGGTAAGCTGTCACCGCGAAGAAAACGTGGATTATCCCGGCAATCTGCGTAAAATCATCTTCTTTCTCAATTCTGTGGCGGAAAAATACAATATGCCGGTGGTGGTCTCAACCCATCCGCGCACCCGCAAACGCATCAAGGCTTTGGGCGACATTCACATTGATTCCCGGATTCAGTGGCTGAAACCCTTCGGCTTCTTTGATTACAATGCCCTGCAGCTTCACGCGAAATGCACGATCTCCGATTCCGGCACGATCAGCGAAGAATCCAGCATGCTGAACTTCCCCGCGGTGACAATCCGTCAGGCTCTGGAGCGACCCGAAGCTCTTGATGCCGGCACGATCATCATGACCGGGCTCGACCCGGAAACAGTACTGGATGCCATTGCTCTGGTGATTCAGGAGTTTGAAGAAAACGGCGGCAGATACGACCGGATCTGCCCGGAGTACCAGGTCTCCAATACCTCCTGGCGCGTACTCAAACTTATCCTCGGCACGGCGAAGCTCGCCAACCGATGGCAGGGCATTGAGCTGAAAGAAGAAAGCAGATAACACACGCTTTTATTGAGATCCCCGTTATGGATGATAATCCGGATTTATCATCCATAACGGCTGCAATTCATGGCAAAGTTCATCACTGCCGGATTATGAATCAAACCGATGAAGGAAATAAAACTCGTGTTCCGGCAATCAGATATGGACATATTCCTGTCGTTCTTCCCGATAAAAATATTCCATACTTTCTTAATTTTTCTCCTGCAGCACTTGACATTCCACTAACCTTGTGTTATCATTATACAATAGGAATGAAGAGATTGTTCATTTCTTCATAAAATGTTTACAAACCATATAACAAAAAGAAGGTGAAAAATGATGAAGTTTTCACGTCTTGCATTTCCGGCACTGGCTCTCGCGGCACTGCCGCTTGCGGCGGACGTTCCCGAACTGGAGAAACTGGTCCCCGAAGCCAAAGGGTATGAACTGATCTATAAGTTCAGTCCCATACAGACCCGCAACAAACAATATGAAGTGGACAACAGCGAAGCACTTTCCGGAACGCTGAAACGGCTCGGTTATCTGCTGAAACTCACCGACAAGCAGGGAAAAGAAACATGGGTGTATGCGGAAATGGATCCGTTCACTCAGGACCTTGTCAAAGTCGGGCGGCCCGACAGCGCAAGCGGCATCATTCAGGACTATGTCAACAATCTGAAAGTCGCCTCCAATGTTCCCGGCGTCGAAACCGGAACCTTTGAAAAAGGAAATGTCGAATTCTGGCAGACCAATTACGGCGGCAACAACGCGAAAAAGATCCCCGGAGCAACCGGTCGGTATGACTTCGGCGATTCAGCACAGGCGAACAATGCCACCGGACACGGCTCCATGCAGGTTCACAACTTCCTGAAAAAACAGACCGTTTTCGCCTACAACCGGCACGGTGATCCCAACTGCGAGCTCGGAATCGGCAATAATCCGAAAGGAAATCCCGACTGGACATTCCAGCAGACCGGAAAGCAGTACAAGACAACGGAAATGTACGTTGTCGGCAAATTTGACAATCTGAAAAAAGTCACTCCGCTCAAGGTCGATCACAGCAAGATCAAGTTTTCCGCGAAACTCGACCGCGACAATCCGAACTACAAACCCGGCGAACCGATGAAATTCACATTCCTTGTGGATTTTGCCGGTCAGCAGCTCCCGGAAAAGCCCTATACGCTCTTCTGGAAACGGACCGGGGACGACGGCATAACCAAAAGCGGAACGGTGAACGTCGTTCCCAATCAGCCCGTCGAAGTGACTGTCAGCTCCGACAAACCCGGATTTGTCCGCGTTGAAGCCTGGCTGCGCGACCACAGAGGACGCAATGTCACCGTCAGCTATCCGCATCCCTGGAACAAAAAAGCAAAAATTGCCCGCAGCAAAGCATTCGACGGCGGAGCCGGAGTACAGATCGACACTCTGAAACAGGCGGTCGCCGAACCGGCTGATTTTGATGCATTCTGGGCAAAGCAGAAAGCGAAACTCGACAAGGTCCCGCTGAAATACACCATGACCGAAGTCAAACCGTCCAATGCCAAAGTCAAACAGTACGCGGTTTCCATCGACTGCGCCGGACCGCGTCCCGTTACCGGCTACCTGACTCTCCCCGTCGATGCCAAACCGAAATCCCTGAAAGCCGTCGTCAATTATCAGGGGTACGGAACCGGAGTTCAGAAACCCGGCGGTCATCTTCCGGGCAACCAGATCAATTTCCATGTCAACGCGCACGGTTATGACCTCGGCAAAGATGCCGCATATTACAAGGATTTCTTTGCAAAGATCAAGTCCAACAACCAGATTTACGCATTCGATCCCAAGCAGAATGCGGATCCGGAACAGGCCTATTTCAACGGCATGGCGCTGCGCGTGATGCGTTCGCTCCAGTTCGTCAAATCCCTCCCGCAGTGGGATGGCAAGAATCTCCAGGCGAACGGCGGAAGCCAGGGCGGCCTGCAGACCGTCTGGGCGGCGGCGCTTGATCCGCAGGTCAACCTTGCCACTCCGAACGTTCCGTGGTGCGCAGACTTCGGTGCAACCACCATCAAACGGCTCAACGGCTGGAGACCTTCCTATGTTCCCGGCCTGAACTACTACGACATCGTCAACCATGCAAAACGCATTCCGAAAACCTGTCAGGTCAACATCACCAAGGCGGGACTCGGCGATTATGTGTGCCCGCCCTCCGGCGTGACGATCCTTTACAACAACATCACCGCTCCCAAAAAGATCAAATATGTTCAGGGCGGAGATCATGGATTCAATCCCCCGCAGCCTCAGACCTTCACGGTGGAATCCAAATAAAAACGTCTCACGACGGCATATCAGAGCCGGGCGAACCGCCCGGCTTTTTCATTTTTCCTTACGAATGCGATTGAAAAACGCGCAATTCAGATGTATTTTACCGCATGATTTTCAACATAGAACAAAAGGTGGACACATGGATTACAGAATCGAAATCGCGGTAAAGCCGGAATGGCATGACGCCAGAGGCGAAGCCGCCCTCAAGAAAATCAACGATTTCCTCCACGGAAATGTTGACTCCATCCGCACAAGAGACGTTTTCACCGTTTCCGCGGACATCACAAAGGAACAGGCGGAAAAGATCGCCGCTGAACTCTCGAATCCCGTCCTCCAGAATCATCGGGTCGGAGAAACCGCTCCCGGAGAAACATTTGAATTCGACTGGATCGTCGCAGTCGGTTTCCGCCCCGGCGTCACCGACAACGTCGGACGCACCGCACGGGAAGCTGTCGGCGACATCATCGGCCGCAAACTCACCCGCGATGAAGATGTTTACAGCTCCATCGAGTACATGTTCCAGGCGAAAGAACTCAACCGCGAACAGGTTGCGGCTATCGCACGCGGAATCCTAGCCAATGAACTCATCGAAACGGTGAAAGTCCTTTCCCGCAACGAAGTTGCAAAAAGCGGAATGCCGCTCAACAAACCGGTCGTCAACGGTGTCGGCGGCGGAGAAGTCCGTCTGATCGACCTTGAAGTCCCCGACGAAGAACTTGTTGAAATCAGCCGCAAGGGAACGCTCGCGCTGACCCTGGAGGAGATGAAATCCATTCAGAACTATTTTCGCAATGCGTCGGACCGTGCGGCGTACGGACTCGACAAGCCCACCGATGTCGAACTGGAAGTGCTTGCCCAGACGTGGTCCGAACATTGCAAACATAAGATTTTCAGCGCGGAAGTCGATTACACCGACAAAACCACCGGCGAGCATGACACCTATGTTTCCCTTTACAAGACATTCGTTCAGAAAGGGACGAAAGAGATCGCAAAGAAAGTCGACTGGCTTGTTTCCGTCTTCACGGACAATGCCGGCGTGATCAAATTCAACGACAAACTCGATCTTGTCTATAAGGTCGAAACCCACAACAGCCCCTCCGCACTCGATCCCTACGGCGGCGCAATGACCGGAATCGTCGGCGTCAACCGCGACCCGCTGGGAACCGGTCAGGGCGCGGATCTGCTCGTCAACGTCTGGGGCTATTGCCTCGGCTCGCCGTTCACCGATCCGAAGGACGTTCCGGAAGGACTCCTTCATCCGCGCCGTCTCCGCGACGGCGTCCACAAAGGTGTGATCGACGGCGGCAATCAGAGCGGCATTCCCTACGGCATCGGTTGGGAACGGTTTGACGACCGTTACATCGGAAAACCGCTCGTCTACTGCGGTACGCTCGGAACCCTGCCGAAAACAGTCGGCAAGGTCCCCGGAGCATCCAAAACCATCAAGCCGGGCGATCTCATCGTCATGACCGGCGGACGCATCGGCAAAGACGGCATTCACGGAGCGACGTTCTCCAGCGAAGAACTGCACAAGGACAGCCCCGTGCAGGCGGTGCAGATCGGCGACCCGATCACCCAGAAAAAAATGTCCGATTTCATCTATGAGATCCGCGAACGCAACCTGTACCGTTTTGTCACCGACAACGGCGCGGGCGGTCTCTCCTCCAGCGTCGGCGAAATGGCGGAAATCTCCAACGGATGCCGCATGGATCTCGCCAAGGCGCCGCTGAAATACGCCGGACTCAAACCGTGGGAAATCCTCGTTTCCGAAGCACAGGAACGGATGAGCTTTGCGGTTCCGCCGGAAAATATCGACGAATTCCTCCGCATGGCGAAAGAACGCGATGTGGAAGCGACCGTTCTCGGAGAATTCACCGACGACGGAAAATTCTGCATGACTTACGGCGACAAAGTCGTTGCCTGTCTCGACATCAGCTTCATGCACGACGGACTGCCCCGTCTGCACCTGAAAGCGGTCTGGGAACCGAAACACTTTGAGGAACCGGAATTTGCAAACCGCTCCGTCAAAACAGACGTTCTTGCCATGCTCGGCCGCCTCAACGTCTGTTCCTGCGAATACAAAGCGCGTCAATACGACCATGAAGTGAAAGGGCTCAGCGTCATCAAGCCGTACACCGGCGTCAAACGCGACGTGGCTTCCGATGCGACGGTTTACATGGTTGAACCGCTGACCACCGAAGGCGTCGTGCTCTCCGCCGGAATCATGCCGCGTTACAGCGACATCGACACCTATCACATGATGGCGTCCACGATGGACGTTGCGATCCGTCAGGCTGTGGCAGTCGGAGCCGACCCGTCCCATCTCGCCGGACTCGACAATTTCTGCTGGCCGGACCCCGTCCAGAGCGAAAAGACGCCCGACGGCGAATACAAACTAGCACAGCTTGTCCGTGCGAACAAGGCGCTTTACGACTATGCGCTCGCGTTCACCGTTCCCTGCGTCTCCGGAAAAGACAGCATGAAGAACGACAGCACCCGCGGCGGACGTAAAATCTCCATTCCGCCGACCGTTCTGTTCAGCGTCATGGGCAAGATCAGCGATATTTCCAACGCGGTCTCCATTGACGCGAAACTCGCCGGGGATGCGGTCTGCATGATCGGTGCGACGAAGCGGGAACTCGGCGGAAGCGAATATTTCGCAATGCTCGGCAAAATCGGAAACGACGTGCCGAAAGTGGATGCGGAAATGGCGAACAAAACCTATGCGGCGTATCACAAGGCGCTGAATGCCGGATTGTTCCATTCTTCCATCTCCCCCGCAATCGGCGGACTCGCCGTTGCCGCGGCGCGCTCCGCAATGGGCGGACGTCTCGGAATGAGCATCCATCTTGATGCTGTCCCGAAAACGGAAGCTCTCAGCGATCTGGAAACCCTGTTCTCCGAGTCGAACAGCCGGTTCCTCGTGACCTGTGCGAAAGCGGATGTCGCAAAACTGAAAGAAATCTTTGCCGGAATCCCGTTCGCGGAAATCGGTGAAACCAATACAAGCGGCGATCTGGAATTCAGTTCCGCAGCGGGAAAAGTCGGAATCCCCGTGGAAGAGATGGTCGCAAACTACAAATCCACGCTCGCCGGAGTGTGAGAACAACCAACCGGAGTAAAGAAAAATGAATAAACGGATCCGCAAGAAAAAATGCCGCGGCGAATTCAAGGAACTCGCTTTCTCTCTCGCCGCCTCCTATGCAAAACTCAGCGAGGAAAATGCCGACGACTTCGTCGACAAGATCCTTGATAAAGCCGGGGAACTCAACATGTCCTGCGGCGGAACGTTCGAACTCGACCACTGCGATCTCTATATCGTCACCGGCCGGATCAACACGAATGAAACCGAACGCAAAGAAAAACTCGTCGAATTCTTCCGGGCTCTTCCGGGTGTGGAAAAAGTCGAAGCCGGAGAGTTTTTCGATGCATGGTACACCCCGATCGAAGACGATTGCGGATGCGGCTGCCATGACCACGATCATGAACACAACGAAGAGTGCGGCTGCAAATAACCGCCTTTTCCAACCCGTTTTCCAAAAGCCGCCGGGAATTTCCCCTGCGGCTTTTTTTGTTCCGCCGTTACAGAATACACAGGGAGTCTTGAATGGAAACCAGATACTTCAGCCGCTTTCATCACGATTCGGGCGTCACGGAAGTCGTCGCCGCACCGAAAGGGGCAAACACCTGGCTGGAGCCGTATCACAATACAATCCCGTTCTGGCCTGTGATGGCATACGAAAATTTCTTCAGCAAAGAGTACTTCTGCAGTCATCGCCAATACCCGCACTATGCGTTTGAACTTGTCTGCGAAGGCGAACTGGAGGTCGGTAAAAACGGCAAAACGGAACTTCTGAAGTCAGGCGAAGCGGCAATTCTGATCGCCGGAGAAGACTCCACGCTGAAGGCCGGACCATGCGGGTTCTGCCGGAAAACAAGCTGTACATTCACCGGAGAACTGGTACATGTGATTTTTTCGGCATTCCATCTGACCGACACGGACAAAATCACGCTTGAAACTCCGGAACAGGCCCAGCAGCTCATCAAACGGCTGGCGGAACTGCTTCACGCCCGCATCCCCGGAACGGAACCGGAAATCTGCGGAACCGGTTATCAGCTTCTGCAGTTGGCTTCCGCTTCGGTTCCTCACGGCAGTTCCCATCTGATCGAACGGGCAAAACGCCTGCTGACCCTGAGCGTTCCGGTAAAAGAGGAAATCCGCAATATCGCCCACAAACTCAATACCAACGTCAGCACGCTGGAGCACCTGTTCCGGAAACAGCTCGGCACAACACCCCGCGACTATCTGTCACAGCTCCGGATGCAGACAGCCGCCGAGCTGCTGCGCTCCGGCAATATGCGGATCGGGCGGATCGCGGAACGCGTGGGATATGAAGACCCGCTTGCATTTTCCCATGCGTTCAAACGGGTTTTCGGAGTTTCGCCGCGGGAATACCGGAAACAGAACAGCTGACCCCGTCCCCTCCCGCTGATTTTTCATTAATTTCTGTTTTTATCTCTTGAAATATTTCTTTTATGCTATAT
>URKJ01000017.1 GCA_900548385.1 uncultured bacterium
CCCGCAACATCCACCGTGACAGGGTGGCACTCTAACCAATTGAGCTACGCCTCCGTTTGAGTATGTCATTAATATATTGCGATTCATAAAAATGTCAAGCAGAAAAATGAAAAAACATTATGAAATATTTTTCTTGTAATAGCTGTTTTTGAATTATTTATGGAATTTTTTTCATTTTGCCTATTGACTTTTTCGATGTTTCAGTCTATAATTATGGAAGAGCGCAAATTCAGGAGAGGCGATGAACAGGAAAATTACAATCAAAGAGATTGCGGAACATTGCGGGGTCAGCATGGCAACGGTTTCCCGGACGATCAACGGGAATTCTTACGTCAGTGCGGAGCTGCGGAAAAAAATCCGCGAATACATCGAAGATATTGGATGGAAAGCCAATACTCTCTCTGAAAAGATTCAGACTGAAATGAATTCTGATATTGTCGTTGTTGCCAGTCTCAATCTGCTGGACCGGGAAGAACGCGCGTTGGAGTTGAAATTGCTGCTGGAGGAACTTTATCATGCCGGATTCAATCCGACGGTGCGTCTCGGACATCGTTCGGAGTCTTTGCAGAAGTGTTTGAAAGAGCGTCCGGCTCTTGTCGTATTATATGGCGTCAGCGACCGGTTGTATGAAGATATAAAGCGGCTTATGGAGGCGGGGATCCGCATCATCGGAATCGGAGAGGCTCATCGGCATCCGTGTCCGCTTGTGATGAGCGATCACCGCACCGCCGCATGTGAAGCAGCGGAAGTGCTTTGGAAAAACGGAGCACGGAAGATTGCGTTGTTCGCCGCGATGGGAGCGCAGCCGCACCCGGCGGAGCTGGAGAAAATTTATTCACGTTCCGCAAAGATAATACGCGGCATTCAGGAGGTTTATCCCGACTTCGATTATACCAAAGACGCCGTCAGCGATTGTTACGGAGATTTGACGGAGTTCAAGAGAATGCTGGCGTCCGGGCTGTATGACGGCTGGATTTTGGGCAACAGCGACCGGCTGAATGAATTCCTTGCGCAGGAAGGAGTGGTTTCGGCAATGGAAAAACGGATCGTTCTGCTTCAGGGCAATCCATTCCGTCCGGTCCCTCCTGTCTGTCTGAAAGTTTTTTCGGAAAATATTCCGCTGTGGAGCCGCAAACTGGTGGAACTGGTTCAGAAAGCGTCATCCGCAGTGAATGAAGAGTATCTGATTCCGTATATTGGAGTCTGCTCCAAAAGAAAACATACCGGAAAGGAGAAATAAAAATGTCACGGAACAAATGGTTTACTATAATAGAGCTTCTGGTTGTTTTGTCTGTGGTCTCTATCCTGATGTCTCTGCTGCTTCCGGCTCTTGGAAAAGCGAGAGAGAACGCATTGAGAATGGAGTGTATAAGCAATCTGAAAACGATCGGGACTGCAAGCGGGATGTATCGGGGAGATTATGATGATTATGTGATTCCGCCGGTGATTGACGGCGCCGAACCGAATGTACCGGGACATCTGCATGCAAAAAACGGTTATCATTGGCCGGGTCATTTTGCGTCGCTTTACATGGGTGCTCCAATGGATGGGATTCATCCTAAATTCAAGCGGTTCAAATCTTTGATGTGCCCGCATGATATTCCGGCTCCTGATGAAAACGGAAGATTAAGTTATGTGGCTTTGGCTTACTGGTTTTTTGCGGGAAAATGCTCCAGGGAACCTGTTCCGTCCAGAAAATATTTCATTACGGAGAACTATAGAAAAAAACTGTCTTATGTTTCTGCGGGAGAAAGTAATTCGCTTTGGAGTGAGGTTTCCATTTGGAATGCCGGAACGCGCTCCCGCTGTGATGTGGAGCGTTCGTGGCTTGTCGGTGCTTACCATCTTGATACGGCTCCGTTTCTTTATTTGGATCTGCATGTTTCTCCTTTGAAATATCACAAGGGGCATGCGATGCGGACCGGGTCATTTTTGTGGTGGAGAAAAGTGGAGAATCTGACGGAGTAAGGTTGCTTGTCCGATTGGAAATGAATTAACTTGCGGTTGCAGAAAACGGAAAGGGATATGGAATATGAGAAGAGTTTGTTTCCTTGTCGGGGCGGTGGTTCTGGGAGTTTTTCTTTCGGTTCAGGCCGGCTATCGGAAAGCGGAGTTGCTGTATGAGGAGAATTTTAACGTTCCGGCGGAGATGATCAAGGGATGGAATGTGCCGATAGGGCGAGTGTATGATCCCGGCGGAGGAAAAGAGGGAAAGGGGGCGCTTTATTTTTCCAGTCCGGAAGACCGGCCGGGAGGAATCGTGATCCGGAAATCCCTGGATCCGAAAGTCGTAAACGGACGGATTTGTCTTGAAGCGACAGTCCGGGGAAAAAATTTGAAGCCTGCCGACAGGCGTTACTGGGGCTCGAAGATCATGTTGTCTTTCCGGGGAATTCGTGGAGACATTGCGAATCCGGAGCCGCAGCGGCGGTTCGGAACGTATGACTGGTACAAGGCCGTCGTTTTTACCGATGTCGGGAATCCGGAGTCGATTAAGCTGTCTCTTGGGATGCAGAAAGGAACGGGTGAATTCTGGGTGCAGAGCGTACGGATTTACCGGGTGGAGGAGGGGGTGGATTCAACGCCTCCTCCGGAAAGCAATCCGGTTGCGGATGCGCTTCCACGCGGAAAAGGAGGGACGCGGTATCGTGGTTTTATGAGCGGAGAGGATATGAGTGAAGAGGCTTTCCGGCAGCTTACCGAGTGGAATGTCAATTTGATTCGTTACCAATTCCTGACAAAACGCTATCGCAATGGGCGGTTGATCCGGCAATGGGATGTTTCTACGCAGGAACTGTATTTGAAATGGATAGACGATCAGATCCGGGGGCTGGATGCGGTTCTTCCCCTTTGCAGGAAATACGGTATCCGGATCGCCATTGATGTTCATGTCGGACCGGGAACTAAAATAGACCATCTCGCCTCCAATACGCTGGGAGGTGATACGAATGTGGAGACTCTGGAAAAAGCGTGGCGCAGGATTGCGCAACACTACCGGAATGAACCGCTGATTTATGGCTATGATCTGCTCAATGAGCCGAAAGTTGACAAGCTGATCCGGACGAATCGGGAAAATCCGTGGTTGATTATTGCGAACCGGGTGGTAAAAGCGATCCGCGAGGTTGACCGGACGACTCCGGTGATCTGTTCACTGCACAGCGGGTGTTATATTCCGTTGGATGACGGGAATGTGATCTATTCGCCTCATTTCTATTCACCTCTTGCCTATACGCATTACGGGGTTCTGGATTCCATGAAGTGGGATTATCCCGGATGGATTGACGGTGTGTATTGGAATAAGGAACAGATGCGGGCTGCTTTGAAAAACGTGATAGAGTTTCAGCGGAAGTACGGGGTGCCTATTTATATCGGAGAGTTCAGTGTTGTCAACTGGGCGGCGAACGGGGAACGGTGGCTTGCGGATGCAATTGAACTGTTTGAAGAATATGGCTGGGATTGGACTTATCATGCGTTTCGGGAGGCTCCCACATGGAGTTTGGAACATCAGGGATGGGCGCCCCGCAAATTTAAACGGAGTTCTGACAATCCCCGGTTGCGAGTAATAAAAGAGTCTTTGCGCAGAAATGCAAAACCGGCAATTCCATTGCGAAATACTATCCTCTCCGGAAAGCAAAAATTGACGGAGATCCCGCTTCGTGGCAGGAAGTGACGATCCCGCTTGCGGAAATCCTGCCGGACCGCGGGCGCTGGGAGGAAATACAGGATTTTTATATTCAGTTCGTCGGGGAGCCTTCCGCCGGACTGCAAATACGGAATTTGGAGATTGAATACTGATGAGTAATGGAACAGAACAGGCTTTGGCGACGTTCGCTTTGATCGGAGACCCGCAGTATGCGGACCGGGAACCCAGTGGGAAACGGCACTATCAATATGGATACCGTCTGCACCGGGAGACGATCCGTTCTCTGAACCGGGTGGAGGGACTTGATTTCATCGTCAGTCTCGGCGATCTCGGCGATGGCTCTTCCCGCGAGGAGATTCCGCTGATGCTTGGGAATTTCCGGGAGACAGCGGTGCCCATCCGGCATGTGGTCGGAAATCATGACTATGTGCAGTACACGGAAGCGGAGCTGCTGAATTTGTTCAGCTTGAACAGCATGTTCTATGATTTTACGGTCGGAACCGTCCGTTTCATCGTGCTGAACGGTCTTGATGAAAGCCGCTTTTCTCCGGCGGGATCGGAACGGCGCAGACATGCCGCCGAATTCCGGGCGTCGCATCCGTGGCTTGAGCTCCGGGAATGGGACGGGATGCTGTCGCAGATTTCCAAAGAGTGGCTGAAGCGGAAGCTGGACGAGAGTCGCTCGGCAGGAGAGCTTGCGGTGATCCTCTGTCATGTTCCGGTCTGGCATGAAGCGACCGGCGAGGATGCCCGGATGTGGGATCATGCGGAGCTTCTGGAGCTGCTGGATTCCTATGACCATGTGCGCGGCTGGTTCGCGGGGCATTATCATCCGGGCGGGATCGCGCTTCGCAACGGCGTGCTGCACAAGACCGTCCGCGCAATCTGCAATTCCGCGGTTCCCACGGCTTCCGTTGCGCGGATCTATGCGGACCGGATCGAACTGGAGGGAATCGGCGAAGAGCAGGATTTTGTATTCCCGTTCGAGTTTGTTCCCGCCCGGATTTCCGGAACCGCTCCTGCCGGGAGCATCGTTATGGCGGATACCGGAGAACTGACGGAGACACAGGCGGACGGCACATTTTCGCTGACGGTCGGTGCTCCGGGGATTTATTCCCTGAAAGCGGTTGCCGAGGGGAAGGCGGATGCGTTCGTTCCGGAGCTTCGTGTACCTGTTTCGGGGATTGTCATCGCGATGGATGAGGCGCCGGAACGGCATCTTGTCCGGGGGGATTGCGGCGGATTCGCCACGCTCCGGGTTGCGGATGACGGGAACCCGGTCCGGTGGTTTGATCTCGCGGGGACGCCGTTCGGCGGAGCAGAGATCAATAAACCGTGCTGGCATGAGAACAGTACGAATTTCTGGACGCGCGGTCCGTATGCGTTTTCCGCCGCCGGAACTCCGTCTGTGCAGGTGGAACCCTTTTACCCGGAATTGCGGGAGCGGGGATGGTTCAAGGGGGATTTTCATGCGCATCTGATCCACGGGGAAAATATTTACCGGGGAAATCTGCCGTTGTTCGCATTTGCCGCGCGTGCGGAGCATTACGATTGGCTGTGGTGTTCCTCGCGTTTTGCAAACGACGGGGATGTGACCGATTACAGGCGTCTTGCGGAACGGCTGTCGGACGAATGTTTTCTGCTGCGTCTCAATGCGGAATTCCCGAAAAACTGGCGCGGTCATGTCGGCAATCTGGGAGTGGAACCGATCACGGTCGGGACCGATACGGAGCAGGTCACGAATTTCGAACTGGTCCGGCATTATATCGCATCGCGCGGCGGAGTAGCGATCCCTGTGCATCCGCTTTACAATGACGTGATCCGGGAGGAGAACGGACGCCCGTTTTCGTGGATGACCGGAAAAGAGGTGTTCCTCTGGCTGCTCTGTGCGCCGGAAATGATGCCGTGTCTGGATCTGTTTTACAATGATGATACGCCGGGAGCCGCGGAATTTTGGTATATGCTGCTGAACCGCGGTTACCGGATCGGCTGTACGGCGACCAGCGACGCCGCGTTCGATGTCGGACGCACTCCCGGAAGCGGCCGCGGAGCGACCTTTGTCCGCATGGAGTCGCTGACGGAACCCGCTCTTCTGCAGGGGTTGCGTGAGCGCCGGACCGTGGTTTCGTGGGATGGCGCCGTGGTTCTGCTTGAGATCGGCGGACGGAGCAGCGGCGAGCTTATCCCGCCCGACGGGACTGCGCTTCCGGTTATGCTGACCGTATATGAGCGGCCCGGAAAAGAGATCGAGCTCAAGCTGATCCGGAACGGTGCGTGTGTCGGGATGTTCCGGGAGACCGTGCCGTCCGGAGGAAAACTGACGTTCGAGACGGAAATCGCGGAGCGGGAAAACTGCTGGTATCTGGCGGAACTGCGGGAGGCGGGGAAACCGGACCGGATCCGGTCCGCGGCGTCTCCGGTTTATTTCCGCGACGAACGGTTCCGGGAACCGGAGATCCTGCCGGTGCCGTCTTCGTTCAGCAGAGAGTTTCTGGATTATATGAAATTTCTGCCGATTGAGGAGCTGATGAACCCTGAAACATTCGACCGGTACCGGGATTTTCTGATAAAACACTGATTTTCAGCGTGATTTTATCGGAAAACCATTTGACTATTTCTCCTGTTTGAGATAAACTATGAAAAACTGAAACAGGAGATGTTTATTATGTCGGATTTTGTTGCCAGGACCAATTCCCACAATGCGGAGGGATGGCTTGTAACCACTCCCGGAATCAAGTATTTTGTTACGGAGGAGGGCGGTCAGATCGCTCCGGTCACATTCCGGATGGCGGATGGAAGTTCCGTTGAACCCTATCATCTGACTCCGTGGCAGGATGAGAATAAAACCGGGCTTTCCGGAGCGCTGAAGAATCTGCGCGGCGAGATTTTCTGTATGCCGTTCGGCGGAAACGCCGATCCGGTGGACGGGGAGAAGCATCCGGCTCACGGAGAATGTTCCGGCGGAAAATGGGAACTCATGTCTGCGGAAAACAACGGGGTGTCGTCTACGGTCCGGTTCAGTTTTTCGTCAGAGATCCGGAAATCCGAACTTGTCAAGACGGTTACGGTGAACCGGGGGGAATCGGTGCTGTATTTTACGCATACGGTTTCCGGTTCGCACGGCAGTATGCCGCTTGGTCATCATCCGATCATCAAAATGCCGGCGAAAGGCGAAACGATGCTGCTTTCCGTCGGCCGATTCGATTACGGTTCGACCTGTCCCGGCGTGTTTTCCAATCCGGAAAAGGAGGCGTACCAGCTTCTGGCACGCGGGGAGGAGTTCACTGAAATTGAAGCCGTTCCGGTCCTGCCGAAAGATATGGACACGGTCGATTATTCTGTTTTTCCGTCGCCTTACGGTTTCTGCGATCTTTTTTCCGTGTTCAAAAAGCCGTCGGACAAGCCCGCGTGGGTGGCGGCGGTTTACCCGGATAAAGGGTATCTCTGGTATGCGCTGAAAGACGCCGCCGTGCTTCCCTCCACAACGCTCTGGGTCTCCAATTCGGGGCGGTTCTTCGCTCCGTGGAGCGGGCGGACGTTCTGTCTCGGCGTGGAGGATACCTGCTCCTATTTTGCCGACGGGCTCAAACATTCCGTGGAGCCCAACAAGCTGAACGGGCTCGGTTTTCCGACCGCGATCCGGTTCGATCCGGAAAAACCGACCGTGATCCGGCACATTCAGGGCGTGGCGCAGGTTCCCGCGGATTTCGGAAAAGTGGCGGATGTTGAATTCGGCGACCGCACGGTTACGTTCCGGGACGTAAACGGAAAATCCGTGACCGCCGCAGTCGATTACCAATTTGTGATGGAGAAATAAAGGATGAAGAATTTTCAGTTTCAGGATTGTTTCATGGAGGCGGATGAGTCGCGCCTGATTCTCGGCAACAGTCGAATCCGCCGCACGCTGGATCTGACCGCCGGGATGCCGAAAACCGTTTCACTCCGGGATGCCGCCGGTACCGATTACGCTTCGGCGGACAAGGCGGAGGAAGATCTTTCGTTTATGGGGCTGAACGGCTACGGTTGCGACGGAATCCGCTGGGAAGTCGAATCGGTTTCCGCCGAAGCGTTGGAAGATCCCGTATTCGATGCGCCGCAGATGCGGGTTGCTCTTGTCATGCGCGAACCGGTGCAGGATATTGTCCTGACCCGTTTTTTTGCGGTTTATCCCGGATTTCCCGTAATGGCGGTGTGGAATACTCTCCGCAGCGCGGTTATGCCGCAGGTTTACTGGAGCCATCGTGCTTTGGAGCGCGATTGGAACTGGACGGACGATACGCGCGAGAGCCATGTGGACAGCATCCGGCTTACGTCTGCATTTACGGAATTTGAATCGGTGAAATTCCGCGCCCGTACCGATTTGCACGATGATCTGGTGTTTCATCTCAAGCCGGAGAACGGATTTGCCGACGGCAATCTGCTGTTTGCATCGTCCGCGGATGGAAACTGTGTGTTTTATCTTCAGGAGGCTCCGCCGTCGGAGGAGCGGCGCGATATGGAAAAACATGATTTCCGGATTGCCGACGGTACGGTCTATTCCTGCTGCTGGGGCGTGCATCCCTCGGAGATCACGCCGGATAAAACGTATCAGTCTGTCCGGAATGTGATTGCGGTCTGCCGGACGGAGGAGCGGACTGCGGTTCTCCGGGAATATCTGCGTTTCCGGTTTCCGCTGGAGCTCTTGCACTGTTCCGTGACGGTGAATCCGTGGGGTTGCGGACAGTTCCCGAAACTGGTTTCCGAATCGTTCCTGAAAGAGGAACTGCGCGCCGCCGCCGAATGCGGAGCCACGCATTATCAGATCGACGATTCCTGGCAGGAGGGCGGAAGCCTGGGGGAAATGATTGTGAAGAACCGCCACATGGAGCCCGCATTCTGGGATGTTTCACAGGAGCGGCTGAACGGTACGTTCGCACCGTTGATTGAGTGTGCGAAAGAGGTGGGGATCGAACCGTCGCTCTGGGTCGCGCCGAGCTCGAATGCGGAATACCGCGACTGGCGTGCATTCCTTGCGGTCCTGATGCGTCTGCACCGGACTTACGGATTCAATATTTTCAAAATTGACGGTGTCCGCATCCGGTCGTATGAGTCGGAAGAGAATCTGGAAAACCTTCTGAAAGAGGCGCGGAAGCAGTCGAACGGAAAGATTTTTTTCAATCTGGATACAACATCCGGCCAGCGTCCCGGTTATTTCCGGATGTTGGAATACGGAAATATTTTTCTCCAGAACCGTTATGTCTGCCACATGTGGGGGTGCGGTTATCACCCGGAAAAGACGCTTCGCAGTCTTTGGAAACTTTCGCATTATATGCGGTCGCAGATGCTTCAGATCGAGATTCCGTATATCGGGGATATCAATCCGGAGTTCTATGCGGATAAACCGTTCGGTTCGCCGGACGCTTATCCGTGGCGGTACTGGATGGCGGTTGCGATGTTCGCCAATCCGCTGCTGTGGTTCACTCCGTCGCGAATCCGTCCGGAAGAACGTGCGGAACTGCGTTCAATGATGGAGCTGCACCGCCGGTACCGTGATGAGATCTTTTCCGGCGACATTGTCCCGGTCGGTTCCGAACCGGACGGCAAGTCGATCACCGGATTCCATGCGACGTCGGGATTCCTGATCCTTTACCGGGAGCGGAACGCTCCGGAGTCGGCGGAGCTGGATATTCCGGGCGGATGGGAACTGATCGCCGGAAACGGCTTGTTTGACGGTGTCAGAGCGGTTCTGCCGGAACCCGGATCGTTTGCCTGGTTTAAACGGCGTTGACAAAAAAAGCGGAGAACCGGACCCCCGAATTGATCCGGTTCCCCGCCAGGAGGAACTTTGGTTTACAAAGACCATAGTATACACCCGGAATTTGAAATAGCAAGTCCAGAAATTAGATTATTCTAATTTTTTTGAAACTATCTGCTTTTGAAAGGAAACTGCCATGAAATCCTACCGTAAAGAACTTGTATTTGATGTTGAGTCCCGGCGTGCGTATCTTGATCTAACGGATCAGGTCGAGAGTGCGCTGCGGGAATCCGGTATCCGGGAGGGGCTGCTGCTCTGCAATGCCATGCATATCACGGCATCGGTCTATATCAACGATCATGAATCCGGGCTGCTCAAAGATTATGACGACTGGCTGGAGCAGCTTGCTCCGCATGAACCGCTTTCCCGTTACCGTCATAACCGCACCGGCGAGGATAACGGAGACGCGCACCTTAAGCGGCAGGTCATGGGACGCGAGGTCGTTGTGGCGGTGACGGACGGAAAGCTTGATTTCGGTCCCTGGGAGCGGATCTATTACGGGGAATTTGACGGAATGCGCAGAAAACGCGTCCTTGTCAAAATCATCGGGGAGTAAGTTCCCTGTTTTTCCAGTACCACTCCGCGGCGGCGCGGATCCCGTCGCGGACGGGGAAGCGCGGGGAGTAACCAAGCAGACGGACCGCTTTGGAAATATCCGCCAGCGAATGCGGAATATCCCCTTTACGGACGGGTCCGTATTCCGGGCGGATTTCTGCAATCGCCGGGTCGTAGGCGGACAGCGCGTCCCGGAGCGCTCCGGCGAGTTCATTCAGCGTCGTGCGTCCTCCGCAGGCGACATTGTAAACCGTGTTCAGAGCATCCGGCGACTGCGTCAGCAGAGCGAGCAGGTTGGCTTGAACGACGTCATCCACATAGGTGAAATCGCGGGAGTAGGATCCATCGCCGTTGATCCGCGGGGGCTGACGGCGGATCAGGGAGGCTGCGAATTTCGGGATTACCGCGGCGTAGGCTCCCGCCGGGTCCTGCCGTCTGCCGTAAACATTGAAGTACCGGAGCCCGATCGTTTCCATTCCGTACAACGCGGAAAAGTTGGCGGCGTAAAGTTCATTCACATATTTGGTGATCGCGTACGGGGACAGCGGTTTTCCGATGCGGTCCTCGACTTTCGGGAGTTCCCGGCTGTCACCGTAGACGGACGAGCTGGCGGCATAGACAAACCGTTTCACTCCGGCGTCCTTTGCAGCGCAGAGCATGTTGACAAAGCCGGAAATATTGATGTCGGTGCTCGTCGCCGGGTCCGCGATGGAACGCGGAACGGAACCAAGTGCGGCTTCGTGGAGAACATAGTCCACGCCGTCCACGGCTTTCCGGCAGGTTTCAAGGGAGCGGATGTCGCCTTCGATCAGGCGGAACGCCGGATCGTCCAGGAACGGCGCGATATTTTCCCGCTTCCCCGTCAGGAAGTTGTCCAGGCAGACGACCTCGTTTCCCTGAGCAAGAAGGGTTTCCGTCAGATTGGAGCCGATGAATCCGGCTCCGCCGGTTACGAGGATCCGGGCATGTGTCATTGTGCGGGTCATAATCTGCCATCCACCTTTTCGCGCGGAAGAACGGATTTGACATCGTAGATCACGCAGCTTTCCCGGCTGAACAGGGAAAGATCAAGAGCTTCAAACTGCCGGTGTGCGACGGCGAGGATGACCGCATCGTAGTCCGCCGGATCAATTTCGTCGAAACTGTGTTTGACGGAGTCCAGACCGTATTCGCGTTTGACTTCTCCGGCACTGGCGTAGGGATCGTAGATGTCTACCCGGCAACCGAATTCGATCAGCGTTTTTGCAATGTCCGAGGCATGGGAATTGCGGATATCCGGGCAGTTTTCCTTGAACGTGATGCCGAGCTGGAGCACACGGGAGCCGAAAATCTTTTTTTCTTTGCGGATCATCAGCTTGATGGTTTCTTCGGCGACGTATTTTCCCATGCTGTCGTTGATGCGGCGTCCGGCGAGAATGATTTCCGGCGAGTAGCCGAGCGACTGCGCTTTGTGGGTCAGGTAGTAGGGATCGACTCCGATGCAGTGGCCGCCGACCAGTCCAGGACGGAACTTCAGGAAGTTCCATTTCGTTCCTGCCGCGGCAAGGACTTCCGTGGTGTCAATGCCCATCAGGTGGAAGATTTTGGAAAGTTCGTTGACGAACGCAATGTTGATGTCCCGCTGGGAGTTTTCGATCACTTTTGCCGCTTCCGCCACTTTGATGCTGCTGGCGCGGTGCGTCCCGGAACCGAGAATGCTGTTGTAAAGGGCGTCCACGATCTCCGCGGTCTCCGGAGTCGAGCCGGAGGTGATTTTAAGAATTCTGGTCAGGGTATGTTCCTTGTCGCCGGGATTGATGCGTTCGGGGCTGTAGCCGCAGAAGAATTCCCGGTTGAATGCAAGCCCGCTGAACCGTTCCAGGATCGGGACGCACTCCTCTTCGGTGCAGCCGGGGAAGACGGTGCTTTCGTAGATTACGATGGAACCGGGGCGCATGACGCGCCCGACGGTTTCGCTTGCCCGTTGAAGCGGCAGAAGATCCGGGCGGTTGTACCGGTCCACGGGTGTCGGGACCGTGACGATGAAAATATCCCGGTCGCGCATCTCCTCCGGATCGTCGGTATAGCGGAGGCGGACCGCCTCCCGGAGCGCTTCACCGGAGGTTTCCAGAGTGACATCCGTTCCGTTCCGCAGTTGTTCCAGCCGTGTTTTTTTTACGTCAAATCCGATCGTATCATAATATTTCCCGAATTCGGCGGCAAGCGGGAGTCCGACGTAGCCGAGCCCGATCAGGCCGATTTTCAAATTTTTATTTTTTATTTTATCAAGCATGAACAGCCCCATTTTTAAATATGGATGAATATACCGCCGGGAACCATGCTTGTCAAGCTGTTCCCGCTAAAATCTGTTTTCCGGATGAAATCTGCAAAATCTGCTTGACTTTTTCCGGGAAACATATACATTTTAACCGTCCTGTATTCTTATTTTTCAAAGGAGAGCATTACTGTGAGTGAACATACTTCGGGCGCCAGGGAGATGTTGGCGTCAAGACTCGGATTCATTCTGCTGGCGGCGGGATGTGCGATCGGGCTCGGCAATATCTGGCGTTTCCCCTATATCACCGGGCAGTACGGCGGAGCGTTCTTTGTCCTGATGTACCTGTTCTTCCTGGTGGTTCTCGGCTTCCCGGTCATGGTGATGGAGCTTTCGATCGGCCGGGCGGGACGGCTTGATATTGTCGGTTGTTATAAAAAACTGAAATCGCCGGAGCGCCCCCTACCGTGGGAGAAACCGGGGATGCTGTTTTTCAGCGGCAACATGATTCTGCTGATGTTCTATACCGCGATCACCGGATGGCTGCTTGCTTATACCTGGTATTTTCTGACGGGGACTTTTTCCGCGATCCGCCCGGCGGATGTTCCGGAGTTTTTCAACTCTTTTCTTGCCAGTCCGGGGAAGCAGATCCTGTTTACCTATATCGCGATCGCCATTACGGTGGCAGTCTGCATTGCCGGACTCAAATCCGGAGTGGAACGGGTTACCAAATTTATGATGGCGGGTCTTTTCATCCTGATGATCGGATTGGCGGTTCAGGCATGCCGTTTGCCGAACGGCATGGAAGGGGTGAAATTTTTCCTCAAACCGGATTTCGGGCCGCTTGCGCATGGCGGTCTCTGGCCGGCTGTCCATGCCGCTATGACGCAGGCGTTTTTTACGCTGAGCCTCGGTATCGGCAGTATTGCGATCTGCGGCAGTTATATTTCCAGAGAGCAGTCGCTTCCGCAGGAGGCGGCGATCATTATCGGGCTTGATACCTTTGTTGCGATCTGTTCGGGACTCATCATTTTTCCAAGTTGTTTCGCCTACGGCGTTTCTCCGGATCAGGGGCCGTCGCTGATCTTTGTCACTCTGCCCCGTATTTTTCTCGATATGGAATTCGGCATGGTTCGTGGAACCGTCTTCTTCCTGTTCCTGAGCATCGCGGCGGTTACAACGCTGATTGCCGTTGCGGAGAATGTGATCGCATTCGGGATTGACGAGCTCCGTTTTTCCCGTCGGAAATCGACACTGATCACGAGTGTGCTTCTGTTCGTTCTTTCGCTTCCCTGCATTTTCGGATTCAATCTCTGGAAATCGTTTCAGCCGTTCGGCAGGGGAAGTTCGATCCTGGACCTTGAGGATTTCATTGTCAGCGATAATTTCCTGCCGCTCGGAGCTTTTCTGATTACGCTGTTTTGTACGCGCCGCCGGGGATGGGGATACCGGAATTTTCTTGCGGAGGCGAATGCCGGATCCGGATTCAATTTTCCGAAAATGCTGGAATTTTATATTACGTGGATTCTGCCGGCGGTGATCCTGCTGATCTGGATCATCGGGCTCGTCAAACGTTTTCATTGGCTTGACATCTGATACTTAACACAAGAAGGAGGATACGATGTTAATGTTTCTGATCGGTATCGTAATGCTTGGACTCGGGTACAACTATTACGGTAAATTCGTGGAGAAGATCCTGGGACCAGACGATCGTGACACCCCGGCGGTCACCAGCTGCGACGGCGTGGATTATGTGGTGCTGCCGCATTGGAAAAACATGCTGATCCAGCTTTTGAACATCGCCGGAGTGGGACCGGTGATCGGAGTGATTCTCGGCATCAAGTTCGGCGCGATTGTGTTTCTGATTATTCCTGTCGGCAATATTCTCGGCGGGGCGGTGCACGATTTCGTCGCCGGGATGATGTCGTTGAGAAATAACGGAGCCAATCTTCCGGCGCTGATCCGGCAGACGATGGGCAAGCCGTTCTACGGGCTGTTTTCCGTGTTCATGTGCGGACTTCTTCTGCTGGTGGTGGCGGTGTTCATCAATATTCCGGCGGGGCTGATCGACCATCTGTTTCCCTCGGTGTCGGTTTTCTGGTACGCGGTGGCGACGATTTTCGTCTATTACATCGTTGCGACGATTTTTCCTGTGGACAAGATTATCGGAGCAATCTATCCGCTGTTTGGCGCAATGCTGCTGATCGGTACGTTTGCGGTCTTTATTTCATTGCTCTGGCAGTATTCGTTCAGTACGCCGACCATGATGCTTGAGACTCCGGAACTGAAAAAACTGATATTCGGGTTCCGGGAAACGAATCCGGTTCTGCCCGTTCTGTTTGTGACGATCGCCTGCGGGATCCTTTCGGGATTTCACGCCACGCAGTCTCCGATCATTGCCCGTACAATGGCTTCGGAACGGCAGGCTCGTTCCTCTTTTTACGGCATGATGATCGTGGAAGGCGTTATTGCCATGATCTGGGCTGCCGCCGGATTTGCGATCTATAATCTTTTCCCCGCCATGTTCAAGAACAATCCGACGCAAGTGCTGGTGGAGATTACGAAATACTTCCTCGGCGGCTGGATGGGTGTCCTGACGATCCTTGCGGTCGTGATTCTTGCCGTGACTTCCGGAGACACCGCGATGCGCAGTCTGCGGCTGAGTCTGGCGGAGATACTGGGGATCGGACAGACGCAGATCCGCAATCGCGTTCTGCTCTGCCTTCCGCTGATCGTGATCATTTCCGCCCTGCTTTGGTGGTCGAACATGGATGCGCAGTCGTTCCAGCATCTGTGGAACTACTTTGCATGGGGAAATCAGGTTCTGGCATCCTGCACGCTGATTGCGGTTTCTGTTTGGCTGTTCGGTCTGAAAAAGCAGGGGTTTGTTACTCTGCTGCCCGGAATGTTCATGACGTTTATCGTGGTGACCTACATTCTCTGGACCTCTCCGGCGCATAAAGGCCCGTATGGATTCGGACTGGAACTGAATCTTTCCTATCTTCTCGGAACGGTTGCCGCTGTTCTGGCGGGCTGTTGGGCGTATCTGACCGGTCGCCGCCGCGCCGGTTCCATCCAGGGCTGACGGCCGGGATCTTATGGCGAAGTTCTGCGGTCAGTGCGGAAAAAGCGTGGAGACGGGGACCGACCGGGAATCCGGACGCCTTTTGTGTTCGGAATGCGGGGCGGTGCTCGGCTACTCCGCTTCCGCTCTGCCGCGCGGAACCGTGATTGCCGGTTACCGGATCGAAGACCCTGTCGGGCAGGGCGGGATGGGGGTCGTGTACCGGGCTGTGCAAATTAATTTACAGCGTCCCGCCGCATTGAAAATTCTGTCCGATGAACTCGCCGATGAACCCGGTTTTGTGGAAAGTTTTTTCCATGAAGCGCATGTTGCCGCCAATCTGACGCATCCGAATATTGTTCAGGCGTATGCTGCCGGGACAACGGAAGATGGAATCAACTATTTCGCGATGGAGCTGGTCGAAGGCGAATCGCTCGACGCGAAACTCCGGCGGACCGGTCCGTTGGCGCCTGTTCCGGCGGTGGAGGTTGCCCTTCAGCTTGCGGGGGCGCTGGAATACGCGTGGAATACAAGAAGGATGTGTCACGGCGACATCAAGCCGGATAATATTCTTGTTACGCATGACGGCACGGTTAAGCTGGCGGATCTCGGTCTTGCACGGTCAATGTACGAAGAGAGCGCCAAACGGGATGTCATGGTGACGCCTCTTTATGCCGCGCCGGAACTGATCTCCGGGAAACAGACGTCGGCGGGGCTGCGGTCCGACATGTATTCATTCGGCGCCGCTTTGTATCATATCACGGTTGGGCATCCGCCGTTTGAAAGCGGAAAAGTGGAGGAGATTTACCGTCGGCATCTGACGGAAACGCCGGTTGTTCCTGCCGATGTCAACGGGGCGATCCCTGCCGGACTTTCCCGGCTGATCATGCGCCTGTTGGAGAAAGATCCGGAAAAACGTCCGGCGGACTGGACGGAGGTTGTGGCCGCTCTCTCGCAGATACTTGACGGATCCGATCCGGAAGAGCTGTCCGGCGGTGTTCCGGAGCGGACGCGTCCGGTTCCATTGGTCCCGTTATTTTGCGGTGCGGCAGCCGTCCTGATTCTGGCGGTTGTTTCGCTGTTCTGGTTTGCTGGCGAGAAAAAGAAAGCAGAGCCTGTGTCTGTTCCATCTCCTGCCGTAAAACCGGAGTCCGTGCCGGCAGCAGTGCCTTCTTCGCCGGAACGGAAACCCGCGTCTGATGTTCCGGATCTTCATTCGCAATGGCTTCGCTGGAAGCGGGAAGTACGGGATGCTTCGTTGCCGGATCAGGCGAAAACATGTATATTTTTCCTCCAGACTTATCATCCGGACGGAGCGCTCCGGATGGAGGTTTTAGCAGAGCTGGAGCGGGTGAAGCGGGAAGAGAAAAAACGTCTGGGCATGGAGTACCGCCGGGCTGTCGGCGTTTTTCTGGGCTCCCTGTTTACTGTCCCCGTTGAGGGGCGGGCGGAGTTGACCAAGCGTTTCCGTCTGTACTGTCTGCTGAAGCGTCAGGGAAGACTGCCGCATTTGTCTGCGGAGTTCCGGCGGAACCGTGCGGCGATGGATGCGGGAGCTCAATTGATCCGGATGCGCCTGCGGAAACTTGATGAACTCGGCGGTCTGCCCTGCGCTATGGAGAAAAAAGAGTCTCCGCCGCCGGAGCCGGTGGAGCCGCCGCCCCGTCCGGTACCGGATCCCCGTAAGAGTGAAGCGGTGCTGGAACAGGAGTTCCGGGCAGTTCTCCGTCCGCATGTGCGCCATTTTTCTCCGGAAGAGCTTTTGTCGCAGATGGCGGGATTTGCGCGCCGTTATGCGGATCATGACAGTCTGGCGGTTCGGAAAGCGCGTGCCATTGCGGAAAATCTGGGAGATGCGGCGTTCATGAAACAGGTTCGTGGAGCGCTTGATGAACTGCATGATTTTCCGCTTTCACGTTTCGGGGAAAATGCAAGTCTGACCGGGATTGACCGGGGCAGTATCCGCGTTACATTCGACGGTGGGCGTATCAAACTGCGCCGCCGGGTCAGTCTGATGCCGGAGAATATCGCCCGTCTCCGTTCGTCGCTTCTGGATGCGTATCGCGATCCCGTTCTGCGGAAGAAGCTGAAACCCGGTTTTCTGTATGTTCTGTGCCTGAATTCCATTTTTTACGATACGCCGAATGCAATCGCAAATGTCCGGGCGTATCAGCTGGATCCTGCGCGGAAGAGCTTGATGGAAAGCATTCTGCGTGATATTTCCGTGCTTTCCGGACGATAAAAAGGACCGGCGGCATGTTTAACCGTCGGTCCCGGATGTTCTGTTTTTCAGAGGGTTTTACTGATCGGCGTCTTTCGGATCGGTCACGACCGCGATTTTGATTCCTGCCATGTTGACATTCGCCTTGAGTGCGGCGTCAATATCCTTGAGCAGGAAGTGGTGGGTGACGAGCTGTTCAACCGGGAGTCCGATACCTTTGGCTCTGCGGAGGAAGTCAAATGTGTTCGGATAATCCTGCGGAGTGTAGACCCAGCTTCCGACCAGGGAGATTTCTTTGTTGCAGAAGTCGAAGTGCGGATTGACAGAGGCATTGCCGCCGTCAAGGAAGAAGCCGACTTCACAGAATCCGCCGCCGCGCCGGACCATTTTCAGTGCGTTGGCATGTGCCGCCGGGACGCCGGTGCACTGGAAAACGAATTCCGCACCGAGACCGTCGGTCGCTTCCTTGATTTCCTTGAGCATGTCGTCGAAATTCGCGTATTTGGTGAAGTTGAATGTTTTGGTGGCGCCGAATTCCCTGGCTTTTTCAAGGCGGGCGTCGTTGCCGTCGACAGCGATGATGTTTTCCACACCGAGCGTTCTCACAACCGCCATGACCATCAGACCGATCGGACCGCAGCCCTGAATCAGGACCGTGGTGTTGAAGCGGAGGAGTCCGGTCGTTTTCGCCCGTTCGACGCAGTGTACTGCAACGGCAGCCGGTTCGATCAGCATGCGCTGATCAAGAGTCATGCCGGTGACGTTGAAGAACGTGGAACCTTTGCGGATCACCATGTAGGTGCCGAAATAGCCGTTGAGATGCACATCGTCATCCGGGAACAACCCGTAAACTCCGCAGTTTTCGCAGAGACTCGTGCGTGCCGGCGTGTTCTTGCAGGCGGGGCATTCGCCGCAGGGAATGATGCAGGTGACAATTTTGTCGCCGAGCTTCACTTCACGTCCCTGAGAGTCGGTTTTTACGTTTTTGCCGATCTTGACGATTTCACCGGAACCTTCGTGACCGAGAACGACGCCTTTTGCGCAGAGCCCGAACGGATCGCGCTTGTATTCGTGTCCATCGGTTCCGCAGACGCCGCATCCTTCAACCTTGATCAGCATTTCATCATCACCGATCGCGGGGATCGGATACTCCCGGAATTCAAATTTGCCGGGTTCGACCAGCATTGCAACAGTTGCTGTTTCAGCCATTTTTTTCCCTTCCCTTGAAATTTTGGAATGTTTGAGTGGTTTTCCGTACTATTGTACGGGGAAAAGGAAAATGCAAATGGATTTTATGCAAAAAATCAGAGTTTTTTCAGATTTTCATAATAATTCAGCATACTCCGGGCGTTCGGCAGGTAAGGGCTTTTCTGCGTTTCCCGCAGAGAGACTGCTTCCTGCTGATACCGGATCGCCTGATCCAGCCTGCATGCCGCATAGTTTGCCCGTGCGAGAGTTTCCAGAGCGTCCGCCAGAAACGGCAGGTTCCGGGCTGTCCGGAATTGCTTTTCCGCATATTCCGCCGCCTGAAGCGCATTTTTGACCGGAAGCCGGACCGGTGCGGTGTTCTGCAGCAGATAGGTCGCGAAACTCAACGCGTCTTCCGGTTTGCGGAGAGCATAGGCGGTTGTTTCCGCGATCGCCGTGTTCCATGCCGCTTCCTGATTGGCCTGCAGAAGCAGATTCAGCAGAATGATGCGGTTCTGCATGGAGTTCTCCGGATTCTTCCGGATATAACCGGCAAGAAAGCGGGTGGCTTCCGCCGGCTGGCCTTTGAGTTGGAACGAGTAGAGACGCGCCTGCATGGCGATGGAGTCGCGGGGGGAAAGCGCCAGTATCTTGTCTGCGGTTTGCGCCACGACATCGGGCAGACCGGAACGCAATGCCGATTGCAGTTCCGAACGGTGAATGGCAATTTTCCGCTGTGTCTCCATGGAGAATTTTCCGGCGATCAGCGCATCCATGATGGACTCGATTTCAACGGGGTGCCCGCTCCATGCGATCGCTCCGTTCATGGAGATAAACGTGTAGGGAAGTGTTGCGACTCCGACGGCGAAGGTACGGAACGTCTTGCCGTCCACATCCGCGCCGAGATTCAGCTGGAACGGGAGGGAAAGACTCTGCATGACTTTGTCCAGGTCCGCTTTGCTGTTTTTGGCAACCGTCTGAACTGTAACGTGGAAGTTTTTGCCGGGAACTGCGAATTTGCGTTCGAGACTTTCCATCAGCCGGAGAGTCGGCGCGAAATCCGGGGAATAGGCATCCACAAATGTGAGAATCAGAAAGTTTTTGAAATCCTTGGGCGGCAGGAGCGGCTGCTGTCCGGCGGAAGGCGCTTTCCGAATCCATTCCGCGCTGACGCCCGGCATTTTTGCGCCGGGTGCAAGAGAAATCTGCGCCTGAACCGCTGTTGCAAAGACCAAAAGTAACAGAAGCAGAGTTCTCATGAAAACACCTCGTTCGTTTTATCGTTTTTCGAATGCGTAAGCCGTATTGAACAGCAGTTGTTCCGCGAGTGCGGGCGCCATCAGCTGCATTCCGATCGGGAGTCCCGTTGCCTCGTCTTTTCCGGCGGGGATGCTGATTCCGCAGTTGCCGGAAAGATTCAGCGACGTTGTAAAGACATCGCTCAGATACATCTGCAGCGGATCCGACTTTTCGCCGAACCGGAATGCCGGAGCCGGAGTGACCGGCGTCAGCAGAATGTCACATTTGCGGTATGCTTCTTCAAAGTCGCGGCGGATCAGGGTTCTGACCTTCTGCGCTTTGAGATAATAAGCGTCGTAATAGCCGCTGGAAAGCACATAGGTGCCCAGCATGATGCGGCGTTTGACTTCGTTGCCGAACGCTTCACCGCGTGACTTCATGTAATTTTCCAGCACATCATGTGCTGCCGGACTGCGGTAGCCATAGCGGACGCCGTCGAACCGGGCAAGGTTGGCACTGGCTTCCGCTGTCGCCACGATGTAATAACATGCCATGGAGTATCTGGTATGCGGCAGCGATACGTCCACCAGTTCCGCTCCGGCTTTGCGGAATGTTTCGATCGTTTCCCGGGCGGTCTTTTTAACGGAGTCCGTCATGCCGTCGAGTTCATAGTACTCTTTCGGCAGACCGACTTTCAGACCTTTGAGCGAGGCATTGCGGAGACCGTCGGCGAATCCGCTGCAGGGAGCTTCCAGACTGGTCGTATCGGCAGGATCATGTCCGCCGATGGTATCCAGCATGATCGCGGAGTCCTCAACGGTCTTTGTGATCGGCCCGATCTGATCCAGCGACGAGGCGAAAGCAACGAGGCCGAACCGCGACACTCTGCCGTAAGTCGGCTTGAGTCCGACGACTCCGCAGAACGCCGCCGGCTGACGGATTGATCCGCCCGTATCGGAGGCAAGCGCCGCCGGGACTTCATCGGCGGCGACTGCCGCCGCGGACCCGCCGCTGGACCCGCCCGGAACACAGTCGGTATTGCGAGGATTGCGGGTTTTCTGAAATGCGGAATTTTCGCAGGAGGACCCCATGGCGAATTCGTCCATGTTGGTCCGTCCGAACGGGATGAACCCGGAGCGTTTCAGATTTTTGATGACGGTCGCATCGTAGACCGCCTTGAAGTTTTCAAGGATTTTCGATGCGCAGGAACAGCGCTCGTCTTTCACGGAAATACAGTCTTTGATCCCGACAGGGATCCCGTCGTATTTGCTGAGCGGAGCGCCGTCTGCACGGCGTTTGTCCGCTTCCGCAGCGGCGGTGCGGACGTGTTCTTCGTCAAGCGCAAGAAACGCCTGAATGACCGGGTCCGCAGTCCTGACCTGCCGGATGAACGCATCGCAGAGCTCCACGGAACTGACTTTTCCGGAATTCAGCAATTCGGCACACTGTGCAACAGAGAGTTTTACAAGATCACTCATGACATTCCTTCTCCCGGCAGAACCTGCGGCATCCGGATGAGTTCGCCGTCAATGACTTCCGGCGCATTGGAGAGCATCGTCTCCCGGCTGAAGTCGATTCCGGCGACGTCATCGCGCAGAACGTTGGTTCTCGGTGCGGCATGGGCGGTAGGTTCGATTCCATCCACGTTCAGCTCCGCGAGCTGATCGACGTAGCCGACGATCGCTTCCATTTCGCCCTGAAACCTGTTCAGGTCGTCCGGCGAAAGGTCGAGCCGTGCAAGCATGGCGACTTTCGCCGCGTCAAATGAATTGTCTCCTCCGCCCCTGCTCATTATTTTCCCGCCTGTTCGAGTTTCAGGGTTTCCGTGGTTGCATCGCAGACTTCCGCGGGTCCGTAGTACTGAATCGGTCCGGGGAAGATGAACGAGGTCGTGACTGCCCATGCGGTACGGTTTTTGGCGAATTCCCGGAACGGCTTGCCATCAAGTTCGACGAGCGCTTTTCTGATGACCGGCTTGTCGGCGCCGTGGCGGCGTTCCACGTTCATCATGGCGGTCAGCGGCACCGCGCCGGCATTCCACTGGTCAGCGGGAGCGACGAGGTTGCTGATGTAGGACATGTAAGCGGTTTTGCCCGCGCCGATGATGGCGGCGGCATTGTAGCCGAGACTGTAGCAGTAGTCCGCATCAAAATTGGAGGGAACGGAGCAACGGCCTTCATAGCCGAAAAAGTGGGTCTGAGCCGAGAATTTGACCTTTTCGGCGGACTTTTTCAGTTTGGCTTTGACGAGTTCGACGAGCAGTTTTTCTGTTTCGATCAGGGAGACCTGAACGTTGCCGTGCGGGTCGCGGTCATTCGTCAGCTGGAGCTGAATGGTCTGCGGGAGGGAGGCGAAGACGGCGGCAAGTTCCTGCGGGAGTTTGCCGATGACAAACGCCATCTTTTCATCCTTGTTTTCAATCGCGGCGAAAGCGTCGCCTTCCTTTGCGAGGAGTTCGTTGAGCTCGCCGATCAGTTTGTTCATTTCGGGAATGAATTCGATCAGACCTTCCGGGATCAGAACGACACCGAAGTTCTCTTTGTTTTTGGCACGGATCGCGACGGTGTCGGCGATGTAGGTGACGATTTCGTCGAGGGTCTGCTTCTTTTCCGCGACTTCTTCGGAGATGATGGTGATGTTCGGATGAGTTTTGAGAGCGCATTCGAGCGTGATGTGGGAAGCGGAACGCCCCATCAGCTTGATGAAGTGCCAGTATTTTTTAGCGGAATTCGCATCGCGCTCAATGTTGCCGATCAGTTCGCTGTAGACTTTGGAAGCGGTGTCGAAACCGAACGATGTTTCGATGAATTTGTTCTTGAGGTCGCCGTCGATGGTTTTCGGGCAGCCGATGACCTGAATGGGAATGTTTTTCTTCTTGTAGTATTCGGCAAGGAGGCAGGCGTTGGTGTTGGAGTCGTCGCCGCCGATGATGACGAGGGCGGAGATTCCAAGAGCCTTGCAGTTTTCCGCGCCTTTATCGAACTGCTCTTCCAATTCGAGTTTGGTTCTGCCGGAACCGATCATGTCGAATCCGCCGGTGTTGCGGTATGCGTTCATGAAATCATCGGTGATTTCGACATAGCTGTTGTCGACGAGTCCGCCCGGACCGCCTTTGAAGCCATAGAGTTTGCTGCCGGCGTTGAGGCTCTTGATGCCGTCATACAGTCCGGCGATGACGTTGTGTCCGCCGGGAGCCTGTCCGCCGGAGAGGATGACGCCGACGTTGACCGGTTTCATTTCCGCTTTGGCATCGGCTTTTTCAAACTTGAGCACCGGCATGTTGCTGGTGGTCGGGAAGAGAGCGTTGATTTTCTCTGCATCGGCGAACGCCTGGAGTTTTTCTCCTTCGACGCATTTGACAGCCGCGCCGGAGCGGAGAGCTGCCGGGAGCTTGGGCTGGTAGCTGAATCTTGCCTGCTGCAGGGGGGAAACGGTTCCGTTCATAAAAATCTCCTTCGGTATTGATTTGGTTTCTGATTGACAAATATTCATTCGGTAAGATACCCCGTTTTTTCCTTTTTTGCAAGTTTTTCCGGAAAATATTCCAAAAAATCAAGGAACAGTGTCTTTGCCGTAAAATGTGCGTGTTTTTCCGGTCAAGACGGTTTTCTCCATGTTTTCTGCGGATTCACAAGTTGATTTTTCCCTGATTCTGTGCTATAATGTAAGACAACATTCACAAAGGGCAATCATAACTATGAAACAAAAAAATCGACTCGTTTATGTGCTGCTGGCATTGCTGTTCGGCTTTCTGGGTGTGCACTGCTATTATGCCGGCAACAAGATCAAGGCGTTGATCCTGTTCATCCTCGGAGTATTCACGGTTCTGCTGGCGGTGTTCGGCAGTCTGTTCCTTGGGATCTTCTGCTATTTCGTTCTCTTTCTCTGGTCGGCGGTGGATGCGTTTACGCGGGAGACGGATTCGGAAAAGATTCCGATGCTGGATGCTCAACCGTCTCTGCGGCTTGGAATCTGTATTGCAGGATACGTTGCTCTGCCGGTGATCGCGATCCTCTGCTATGCCGGGCTGGTGCTGATTCCCGCGCTTTCCGATTCGCAGGAAAAGACGGAACGGATCAACTGCATCGGCAACCTTTCGGAACTGGGATCGACCTATCAGATGTATGCTCTTCAAAATGCCGGGCGTTACCCGAATCTGGAGAAACCGGAAGATTTCCAGGCGGTCGCCAAAGGCAATAACCATATCAATTATCTGATCTGCAAAAGCAAGACCAAGCAGCGTTATCCGTATATCATGCTCGGCGGATACCGGGAGCCTGTCAGCGGAAAAATGCCGATTGCGATCGAACGGATCGACAATCATCCGGGATTTGTCAATGTTCTGTTCGCCGACGGTTCCGTGAAATCGTTTGAGACGAAAGAACGCAAATACTTGAGTCTTGCGGGTTTGCTGCACGGAGACCTCAGCAAACGGGAGTTCGAAGAACTGAAACGGAAGCTGCGCGCCCTTGATGCGGCACCCGTTCCGCCGACGGCGTATTCCAAACTGATGCAGGACGCTAAAAACGCTCCGGTAAAGACGGACGGTAAAAAATAACGGACCGCTGCTGCGGGGGATTTTATGGTGACGGTTACATTTCGTGAATTTCTGTGGATTTTCGGGCTGACTCTGTTTGCAGGGCTTTCCACAGCGATTGGTGGTGCGATTGCATTTTTTCATAAGGCTGGGAAAGATTCCGGAACGTTTCTTTCCGCATCGCTTGGTTTCTCCGCGGGGGTGATGGTCTACATTTCGCTCGTGGAACTGATGTCGCACGCTTCGGAGGGGATGAGGGCGGAGTGCGGAACGTTTGCCGGCGGTATCTGTGCCGTGGCGATGTTTACGCTCGGATTGCTTGTCACGTTCGGTATTGACCGCCTGATTCCTGAAGTGGAGAATCCGCACCATGTCCGGGCGACCGGAGAAGTCGATCTTGCGGAACATGCTTCCAGTGAGGACCGGGCGAAGCTCGGACGCGCCGGAATCCTGTTTGCTCTTGCAATCGGCATTCATAATTTCCCGGAGGGGCTCGCTACATTTGCGGGGGGACTTTCCGGAGCGGGTATCGGCATTCCGATCGCTGTGGCGATCGCCCTTCATAATATTCCGGAAGGGATCGCGATCGGTGTCCCGATTCTTTATGCGACCGGAAGCCGGAAGAAAGCGTTTACCTATTCTCTGCTTTCCGGACTCGCGGAACCGGCGGGCGCTCTGGTCGGCTTTCTGATCCTGATGCCGTTTCTCACTCCGTTTATCCTCGCCGCCCTGTTTGCGCTGGTTTCCGGGATTATGGTATATATTTCGTTTGACGAGCTTCTTCCGATGGCGGAGACTTACGGCAAGCACCATATCGCGCTTGCCGGAGTGCTTTCCGGAATGGTCTTCATGGGGCTTGGACTGGAGATTTCCACCTGGCTCTCCGTTTGAGTCGCAGCTGCCGGATCATGAAAAAACGGTAAAGTTATTTGCATTCTTCATCATCCCGACTATATTATAAACTTGGATGTACAGACTTCCGAGTCTGTTTTTCGGGTGTTTATGCAATCCGGCATGTGCCGGAAACTGCTTGTTGTTTTGAATAGGGGTGTCATACAATGATCCAAGGCAGACTGCGGGTATTCCTGCTGATGCTCTGCGATTCCGCGTGTTTCTTTATTGTTCTGTTGGGAACCGCGCTGCTTTTTCGCGATGTCATCAGGATTCATGTTCGCGATTTCTCGCTCTATACGCAGCTGTGGCCCTGCGTGTTTATTCTGATCGGATTCAATACGCTGTTTCACCTTTATCACGGCAATATTATTTATCCGGGCGCGGCGATTGACCCGGTCGGGGAGATGAGGAACACGTTTTATTCGGTTTCCCTGACGTTTGCCGTGATTCTGGTCTGGCTGTTTCTGAGCCGGCAGGTCGTGGAGTATTCCCGCTGGATTCTGATTTCCAGTTGGTTCCTGACGATTTTTTTTATGCCGCTTTGCCGGATTGTTCTGCGCCGTATCATGAAAGTGCTCGGCATCGGGCAGATCCCGGTCGTGATTGCCGGAGCCAGTCAGATCGCACAGCGGATCGTACGGGAACTGGCGAAAGATTCCCATTTCGGATTCAAAGTAATCGGGTTCCTGGATGACAATCCGCGTCCGCTTCCGCCGGAGCTCGGAATTTCCATTCTCGGAACTCTGAAAGAAGGGGACCGGATCGCAAAAGAGTATAATGTCCAGTACGCCATCTGTTCTCTGCCGATTGGAATCGTCCGCGATGTACTGAATGATCTCTGTCACAGCTTCCGTCATATCACGATCATTCCCGACTATCATGTGCTGCCGATCTCCTGGTCCTATCCGGTCAACCTTCTGAACGGCTACGCGAGCGTGGAGGTCTGCAATCAGCTGCTTCTGAAACTGCCGCGCATCTGGAAAATCGTGTTTGAAGCGGTGATTTCCTTTTTTGTGATCGTTGTGTCCAGCCCGCTGCTTCTGTTTCTCGGAGTCCTTGTGAAACTGACCAGCCGCGGACCTGTTTTCTATTACGCCAAACGGATGGGCATCGGCGGCAAACAGTTCCGGGTCATGAAGTTCCGCACCATGTATGTGAACGCGGATAAACGGCTTGCGGATCTTCTGGAAGCCAACCCTGCGCTGAAAAAGCAGTGGGAGGAGAAATTCAAGCTGGAGAATGATCCGCGCGTGACGCCGTTCGGACGCTTTCTGCGCAAGAGCAGTCTGGATGAACTGCCGCAGCTGATCAACGTCCTGAGAGGGGAAATGTCGCTGATCGGTCCCCGGCCGATCGTCCGCAAGGAGATGCGCTATTATGCGGAGAACATCGAGATCCTCAGCCGGGTCAAGCCCGGAGTGACGGGGCTCTGGCAGGTGTCCGGCCGCAGTAATCTGGACTATGAGGCACGGGTCCGTCTTGACGTCAACTATGTGGTCAACTGGTCCATCTGGTTGGACTATTATATTCTTTTGCGCACCGTGATCGAGGTTATAACCGGCCGCGGGGCGAAGTGACGGGGCGAACATGCGGACGGCGCTTCTTCATTACTGGCTCACGAATATCCGCGGCGGGGAAAAAGTCCTCGCCGAACTCTGCCGGATGTTTCCCGGCGCGGATATTTTCACGCATGCTTACAACCGGAAACGCACCGGTGCTCCTTTTTCATCGCACCGGGTCGTTGAAACGGGAATTGCACGGCTTCCCGGAGCGCGGAACAACTGCCAGAAGTATCTGCCGCTGATGCCGTCTGCGTTGAGCCGGTTGGATCTCGGCGGCTATGATCTGATCGTTTCCAGTGAATCCGGTCCGGCAAAAGGGATCCGGAAACCATCCGGAGCAGTTCATGTCTGTTATTGCCATACCCCGATGCGTTATCTCTGGGATATGTACGACGACTATTACCGGGCTGCCGGTTTCGCCGGAAAGCTCGCAATGACGCTGTTCAAAAACAGTCTGCGGCGTTACGATTTGCGTTCTGCGGAGACGGTGGATCATTTCATTGCCAACAGCCGTTTCGTCGCGGAACGGATCCGCCGGATTTACGGACGGGAGTCCGTTGTAATTCATCCGCCCGCCGATGTCGGTTTTTTTCAGGCCGGACAGTTTGAGAAAAAGGGATATTTCCTGTTTGTCGGACAGCTTATTGATTACAAACATCCCGAACTTGCGCTGAAAGCGTGCCGGAAAATGAACCGCCGTCTTGTAATCGCCGGAGACGGCCCTATGAAGGAGCGTCTGGCGGAACTCGGCGGCGACGGGGTATCGTTTGCCGGCCGCGTCGTGGGGGAGAATCTGCGCCGTCTTTATGCAGAGGCGGATGCTCTGATTTTTCCGGGAATTGAGGATTTCGGGATTGTTCCGGTGGAGGCGCAGGCGGCGGGGACTCCGGTCATTGCGCTTGCCAAAGGCGGGGCGTTGGAGACCGTTACTCCGGATACGGGTGTCTTTTTCCCGGAACCGGAAGTGGATTCCCTGTGTTCCGCGTTGGAGGAGTTCAACGCTCGCACGTTTGACTCTGCTGTTTTGAAACACCATGCGGAATCGTTCAGCATACCGGTTTTTCACCGGAATATGAAAGAATTTTTCGTCCGCACGGTTCCCGGCTTCGGGAACTGACCCTGTTGCCATCACAACGCTTCCTGTTTTATTTTGCTGCATGTCTTTCACGGAACCGCCCGTCGGAGAAACAGCCTTTCCAACCGCTTCCGTTTCTGTTTCGCCGGATCGGAAAGTTTTCTTTTTGACATGGACAGTTTAAGTTATAAAATAAAATATCAAAAAAATCTGTTTTTTTTAGTTGCATATCTTGACATTGACAGATTTGTCTGCTATAATATATCTTAGAACAAGGACCGGAATCGAATAACGGAGATGTCATGGCGGATAAGCTAAACATGGTCAGAGAATACATTTTCGGCGAATTAAGCGCGGGAAGACTCAAGGGCGGCGACAAGCTTCCCGGAGCGCGGGAGTTTTCCAGACGGATCGGAGTCTCCCATGCGGTGACTCAAATGGCGTTTCAATCGCTAGCGCGCGATGGTATCCTGAATAGCATCCCGCGGAGCGGTTCTTTTATCCGGAATGACTGGAAGATGCAGTTGATCCCCGACAGTTTTTTCACTTTCCGCCCTTTTTGGGCGGAGCTGTTGGAGGGACGGCTTCCGGGTGGTCTCAACATCCACAACAGTTTCAACAGCGGCGTGTTCGAGATCAAAACGACCGCCCAGGCACTTCAGCGCCGGAACGAATATATGGACCTCTCCGGAATTTTTCAGGAGATCTATCCGGATCCCGACGATTTTTTTGTCCGTCCGTTTGCCAGTTTCCGCACGGTTTCAAACGGATTGTTCGCCATTCCGCTGATCTTCTCCCCGCGCGTGATGTGCTACAACCCGGAAATGCTCGCCGATGCGGGGTGCCCCGAACCTCGCTCCGGATGGGGATGGGACGAATTCATTGAGGATCTTATCAAACTGCGGCGGCTTCATCCCGCGGAGCGGATTTTTAATCTGGGTTTCGATTTTTCCGGCGCGAATTTCATTTTCCGCGCCGGAGGCGGCTTCTTCGACGCTGACGGAAAAACGGTCCGTTTGGATTCTCCGGAGACCATGAATGGAATTGCAAAGGTCCGGCAAATATACGAGGCGCTGGATATTCATGGGCAATGGCCTGCAGAAAAGTTCTGCCGGCAGGATTTTTACGCAGGGAAATGCGCATTTTTCATGGCTCCGCGCCAGGATGTCCGTTTTGATGCGGAATATCTTTGGAAATGCGTTCCCCTTCCGCTGATTCCCGGAGGCACCGATGTTTCCCTGCAATCGACCGACCTTCTGTGCGTGCGCAGGCAGGGAGCCGATCTGGAAACTGTCAGAGAGGTCGTCCGCCTGTTGCTTTCCACCGCCGTGCAGGACCAGCTCGGAACGCTCAAATACGGTATTCCGATACGCAAAAGTTCCGCGATGAACAGCTTCTCCCCCGAGGATTCCCGCGATGCGGTGTTTCTTTCTGAAATGCCTAAAATATCTGCGGAATTCAATTTTGAATCGACGGAGATGCTTCAACTGGTCTTCAATGGACTGCATGAGATATGGCTGAACGGCGCTGATCCGGAGACAACCGTCGGCGATATTGCATCGGCTTTGCGCACGATGGTGAAATACCGCAACTTCTCAATAAACAAGGAGGCTATGAAATGAGAATGGAAAAAAACAGAAGGCTTGATTTTATTTTCTTCCGGGCGCCATTGCGTTGCAGGAAATTTTTCACTTTGATAGAATTGCTTATAACCATATCAATTATTGCTCTTCTTTCCGGTATGCTTCTTCCCTCTCTCATGAAAGCCCGGTCGAGTGCGAGAAGCATCACCTGCATTGGCAATCTCAGGCAGATCGGCAGTATATTTCATATGTACGCATCCGATTTCGACGACTGGATCATCCGCGGACGCACACTTTCCTCGGCGGGAACCACCACCGGATTGTGGTTGGAGTTGATGACCAAGCTGAATTATCAGCCGGAAGGTGCCGATAAAAAAATACGCGGCGGACTGTTTCTCTGCCCGGAAGATCAGTATCCGGCCTACAATCCGGCCCTCGTATCCAGCATCCGCTGTTCCTACGGGATTAATACGACCATCGCGCAGGGGATGTACGGGAAAATCGTTGACGACCCGCCCGGCATCGACTGCCGCGACCGTTGGAGGCGATTCGGGGCACTGATTGGAAGCGTCAAGAAGGCGAGCAATACTCCACTGGTTTCCGACAGCTGGGGACGGGAACGCGGAACGGACTTGGATAGCAAAAAATATCTCCTCCTGCGTCCATCGGGGGGAAGCAGCGCTTCGGTGGAAGCGAACTGGTTCAATCCGTATACCTCACCGGGTTTCATCTCGCTGGTGCACAAGGAGCGTTTCGCAAACACGCTTTACTGCGATGGACGGGTGCAGGCGGTTCGCGGTCCCATGAGGAATACGGTGAACACGGCTCATAAATACGTCCTGTGGCTGAATCCAGACACGGCAGATGGTATCAATTACTAAAACTGAGGAGATCGGCCAATGTTGAAAACATCAATTTGCCTCATAGCATCGCTGTTTCTCTGTGCCGCGGCACAGGCGGCGGTGCTGTACGTTTCAACCGCAGCGGAAAACGACGGGAACGGCACGAGAGAGCAGCCTTTCCGGTCGATCCAGTCGGCACTCGACAAAGCTCGACCCGGTGATACCGTGGAGCTGGCTCCGGGAATCTATCGGGAACGGGTCCGTTTCCGGTCCGGTGGAAAATTTCAAAAACCGATCCGCCTGAACGGTCCGCGGGAAGCTGTTATTGACGCGTCGGAGGATATTCCGTTGAATTGGCTCCCGGCCCCGGAAGCCGGACCTCTCGCATACCGCGCCGCAGTGTCGCGCCCGGTCTATAGCGTGACCTGTCCGGAGGGAACCGTCATCATCCTGAACGAACGGCGTGTGACGCCCGGTTTGCCGGAAACGGTCGGAACGAAAACGGACCGCCAAGGGACGAAATGGATCTGGGATTGGAAACACAACCTGCGCTGCGGCGTCGGACGCTACGGATGGGAGGCGGTCAAAGCCTTGGCGATGTACCGCCGGAAAAGCGGAGAGCTTTATCTTGCGTTCGGAAACGGACGCGATCCCCGGAAGATCGCAGTCACCGTGTCTCCGAAGGAAGCCGCCGTCACCATTGACGGAGCTGACTGGTGCGTCGTTTCCGGGATCACGATCCGCAATGCATGGTATGGAGTGCTTCTGTCGGACACTTTCGGAAGCACGGTCGAAAACTGCCGGATTGAACGGACCGATTTCGGGGTCCAGATGATCGAAGGCGCCAGACAGTGCACCGTTCGTTTTTGTGACATCTCCTACGATCCGCTCGCTTCCGCAGATCCGCATGAAAAGGGTTCATGGGATATCTGGCAGGCGCATAAAACCGGGGGTTTTTATGACCGGATCGGCGTAAACATGCTCCGGACTTCCGGCGGGCATCGGATTCACGACAATTATATTCACGATCACTGGGGCGGAATTCAGGATACCGGGGAAGCCGGGCAGAACGGCGGACTCGAAGTGCATCACAACCGCATTCACAACATCAGCGACGACGGGCTTGAGCCGGACGGGGCGGAGGAAAACTGTCGTTGGTACAGCAACGTCGTAAGTCGGAGTCTCTGCGGATTCCGGATCAAGTGCGTCCGAAAGGGTCCCCTTTACGCTTATGGAAATCTCTTTTTCCAGAACAAGGAGGATTTCCGGAATTTTGGTACGAAAAATCTGGCGAAAGCCATTGTCTATGTCTATTTCAATACGAGTACCAGCCGGGCGGCGGTCAAAAACAACGCGGTCCCGCCTCATATCGGGACACCCAACTACCATTATTTCAACAATATTTTCTACTGCGAGCATTTATTTGTTCCGGAAAGACCGGATCTGGCGGCGCCGGACTGGCAGGAAAAAGGCAATTTGTTCATCCGCCGGGGGAAAAACCCTCTTTGGGAACGGAACCGGCAGGAAGCGGCGAAAAGAAATTTCGGAAAAAACAGCCGTTATCTGACAGATGTTTCCCCGGGATTCCGGAATGAAGCTCTGCAGGATTTCTCCATCACCGCGGATTCTCCGGCGAGAAATGCCGGCGCGGATATTTCCATGTACGGTCTGCCCGGACTGGATACCTTTCTCCGGAAAGACGGTTCTTCCGATGCGGGAGCTCTTCCTTTCGGAACGCCGATGCTCTGCGTGCCGCGCTCTCCCGAAGCGGTCCGGGCGCCTCCCGCCGGATTTTTCTGACAGAAAGGCGGACAGTGCGTTTTGCCGTGCGGAATCATTCAGCATACCGGTTTTTCTCCGAAATATGAAAGAATTTTTCGTCCGCACGGTTCCCGGCTTCGGGAACTGACCCTGCTGCCATCACAACACAACGGCGAGCCTTTACCAAGGTTCTGCGATATTCTGTATCCGCTGCATCAAAAACATAAAAATATTTCTTCCGGGTGCAGCGACAATCATCAGGGCAGCCGTTGCAGACATAAGGAGGTTTTTCCTGTGTTGAACGCGGACGGGATCATGCTGCCGCAATCTCCAGAAAGGTTCTCTTCAGCCTGAGCAGTTGCTCAATACGATGTCGCTTTGTTTTGGGCAAATGTCCTGCTTACCTCCTTGAAATCTGTCATAGTAAACGCCCGCGGGATTAAAAAGGCGTGCATTTACCATGACAATCATCAAAAATATTTATTTTTCAATTATTTTTGTTTATCCTATTGACATTTTTCGGATTTTGTTGTATAATTAAAAAAGAAGCCTGATTAGAAGCCTGATTTTAAGGAGAATGGAATGGTTTCAGCGAGAAGTAAAAAGCGGGACAGTGCACGGATGCAGGTCCGGCGGTATGTGATGGATCTGATCTATCAGTACGCCGGAGAAGCGGTGCGTCTGCCGTCGAACAAGGATCTTGCGGACGAGCTTGGAATCGCGCGCAGTACCGCTCAGCTGGAATTGAAGCTGTTGCTGAAAGAAGGTTTTCTGGAGACGCGGCGCGGCGTCGGAACGTTCACGGTGCCGCGGATTTACGGAAACACGTTTCAGGTTCCGCTGATCGGAATTCTTGACGGAGACGGCAAGATCATTTATGAACCGTTTTACCGGGTGGCGCTTAAAGCGCACGTTTCCATGGCATTGGCGAGGCTTCCGATGGTGATTCAGGAGATACGCTTGTTTTCGGAACGGGAGAACGATCTGTTCGAGGAGCTTCGGAGCATTCGCTGTGATGCGCTGGTCTGTATTGCTCCGTCGGAAAATCAGACGGCGTATCTGCGCAGATTGCAGAAATACCGTCCGGTGATCACGGTGGATTGTTCGCTGGACGGAATTCCCGGCGTGGAGCTGGAGCGGGTCCGGAAAGGACGCGTCCTCGGCGAGGCGTTGCTTGCGGAAGGGCGGAAGCGGGTGCTGTTCGCGCAGAACGACCGGTATCGTGCAACAACGTTCCGCGGGTGTCGCGAGGTTTTTGCCGAAGCGGGATTCGTGATTCCCGAAAAGTGGTTTTTCGAAAACGAAATGGAGAGACTGGAGGAGTTCCTGAGCAGCGGATTCCGTCCGCAGGCCGTTGCTCCGGGATTGGAAAATTTTGATGCGGTTGTCGCTCTTCTGCGGAAATACGGGATTGATCTGAACGAAGAGTGCCGGATGGTGACATTTATGTACAAGCCGGAAAATATGCCGGAGCCGGTGATGCTGTTCGACTTTCCGTTTGAGGAATTCGGCAGACAGGTTGCGGCGCAGGTGGTGAAGCGTCTTGCGGATCCCTCGCTTCCTCCGGAGCGTACGGTTTTTGATTTTCATTATAAAAAATGTACAATATAACAAAAGGAGAAAAACGATGAGCAAAGAGAGAAAAACAAGTCGGACAGGGAGAAATAAATTTACTCTCATAGAGCTTCTGGTGGTAATTGCGATTATTGCAATCCTTGCCGGTATGCTTCTGCCTGCCCTGAATTCTGCGCGGGAGAGAGCGCGGGGAGTGAACTGTGCCGGGAATTTGAAACAGATCGGGAATATGGCAATTCAGTACAGCAATGATTTCGAATTCTTTTCTCCGCAGTTTTTATCTTCCCTTGGAGGGACTGATTTCAAGAACGTTGACGGGAGCAGCGTGGGACATCAGGCGACATGGGATTATTTCTATCTGACGATGTATTCCGGAACGAAGTTTGAAGAATCCCAGAAATGGGCGCTCGGAAAGGTGAGTTCCTCCAAAGTATTCAAGTGTCCGAATGACAACACGATTCGCAACAACGGAAGCCCGCAACCGAACTGGGCTCCGCTTTCCTATGCGATGGTCAGCACATGGATGTTGAAGCCGAACGGATCCTATGTTATTCCGAAAGTCACATCCTGTAAAAATACGTCTTCCACATACCTGATTGCGGAAATTGATTACCGTAACATCTTTCAGGGATCGTCGGGGGGACATTTCCGTCAGAGTGCAGTTGGTGTTACAAACAATTCCGACGGGCGCTGCCGCATGATCAGCGGAAGACAGATCGCCCCCAATCACGTCGCGAGTGCGGGAATCCTGTTTGCCGATGGACATGTCGGTTTGAAATCATCATGGAAAGGCTGTCTGCGCTACGGCAATCATGCGCCGTATCTGGACAGCGGAAGTTCATTTGAAGCAAATATCAAAAATGCAAGGGAGAATTAAGATGCGTTTTTCTATGAAAACATGGCTGCTTGCCGGAGTCTGTCTGTGCGCCGGAATTGCGGCGGAAGCCAAAGAAATTTCGTATAACGGCTGGATTTCCGGGGCATTCTGGGGTGGCGGTTATGTGCAGAATGTGGTGCTGTGTTCCTCGGATCCGGACCGCTGTTATGCCTACATCGACATGGCGGGCGTTTACCGCAGTGACGACAAAGGCAAAACGTGGCGTATGCTTCACGGAGCGTTTCCGGACGGAATCGGATTTCATATCCGCGGACTCTCCGTCGACCCGCGGAATGCGGATCATATTCTGATCGTGGTCAGCAGACGGCAATTCGGGAAAGGCTATCTGCTGTCCAGCGCTGATGGAGGAAAAACATTTCAAATCGTTGAGCGGATCAGTACCGATAACGGTATCCGCAAGGCGACCGGATTTATTATTGACCGCAATCCGGAAAATCCGGATGAGATTGTGGTGGGCTGTTATGACGGGGTTATGAAAAGTGCGGATAACGGAAAAACATGGAAAACGGTTTGGAAGCATTCCGTCAATCCGACCGATTTGCGCTACGACAGGCGGAATCCGAAGCGTTTGTGGCTTTCTTCTCCGGCGCTTCCCCGCTGGGATTTCCGCAACGGGTCGTGGCATAAGGAGTTCGATGCCGGCTTTTACCGTTCCGACGACGGCGGGCAGACCTGGGTGAAACTTTCCTCCGATTCGCCGACGGAGATCGTGCAGAGTAATTCCGATCCCGGCGAACTTTACGGATTGTTCAATTATGAAACGGTCAAGCGCAGTACGGATAACGGGCAGACCTGGGTGGAGTGGTCCAAAGGTCTGAATAAAAAAGCAGTACCTTATCATGACAATTACTGCAACAAAAACATTTACACCGCACTTGGCGCCGGCAATGATTTTCTGATCGTTGCGAGCACGCTGAAAGACTTTTACCGTCTGGACCGGGGCTGTGACACCTGGAAACCGGTCGACATCAAATCCGTCGATCCCCGCGATTATCTCGGCGCACATCAGATTGACAAGCAGGCGTTCAAAGCAACCGGAAGCATTACGGTCGATCCTGCGAATCAGGATCACTGGTATGCAACGGATTATTACAATGTCATGCAGAGTTTTGACGGCGGAAAAAACTGGGCTTGTACCAGCACCGGGCTTTCCCAGGTCGTGATGAAAGGGGCGTTTGTTCTGCCCGGAACTCACCATTTTGTCGTATCGCTGATGGATCATTCCTGGTACATTTCCAAAGATGGCGGAAAAACGTTTCAGCCATATTCCGGTTTCGGACATGAGCGGATGTATTATCAGATCGCGCCGTCCGATCCGATGACGATTTATACAAGCGGGCCGCGAGCCTCCGTGGTGACGGTTTCCCGTGACGGGGGAAAGACCTGGAAGATTCCCGCGATGAAGGGCCTGCCGCCGAGGGAGTCTTACATCAGAGCCTCCGTGGCAGTTGATCCGGTCAATGCGGAAACGGTGTACATCGGAATCGCTCCCGTTCCGGGACGCAGGGGGGATCTTGCGGGGGAAGGCGTATATGTCAGCCGCGATGCGGGAGAAAACTGGGCTCCTTTGAACAACGGATTTCCAAAACCGGTGAATCATAAAGGCAAGGGATTTTTTGAAAACACCAATGTCTGCGGATACGAGCTTGCAGTTTCCAAAAACGGTACGCCGGTGGCGATGAGCATTGTCTACAATCTTGTCTACCGTTATGACAAAACAGCCGGAAGCTGGAAAGCGGTACGCCGCGATCCGTCGCGTCCGTGGGGACTTATTGATTTGCAGTCGGATCCATATTCCGGACGGCTCTGGCTTGCCGCGAGACAATCCGGATTGCTTTACAGTGATGACGACGGACGGAGCTGGAAGACTCTGGAAACATTTCCCGGTTCCGCCGGACGGCTCTTTTTCGACCGGGAAAAAGCGGGACGGTTCACGGTCGCGTCCAACGACGGACTGTATCTGACCGAGGACGGCGGAACGACATGGTGGTTCTACGATTTTGACCGCAAACAGCCCGGACGCGGACTCAATTCTGTGGCGGCTGTCGCGGGAGATACACTTCTGCTCTGTACGCAGGAGAGCGGCGTTTTTTATCATCGCCTCAAGCGGAATGCGGATGGTTCGCCGAAGGGATTTGTCCGCAGAAAACGGGAGAAACAGCTGTTCCGCACATCACAGTTCCGCAGTCTGTTCGGTTGGGGGAGTCTGCTGGTCAAGCCCGGCGATGTGAAATTTGAAGCGGAAAACGGAGAGCACACCGCGTTGTTTTCGATTCCCGATTCCGCTGTTCTGAGGGTTGAGTGCGCCGATGCGGAACACTATGCGACGATCTCCATGCCGTCGCTTCCGGTAAAGGACGGCAGGAAATACCGCCTTTCGTTTCAGGTCCGCGGAACCGTGAAGCTGATCGGATATTTCACGGATCCGAAGCGCCGCGATTTCATGGCGATGCAGCTGAAACCGGAATGGCGGACCGTTTCGATGGACGTCGTTCTCCGTCCCGGTACGTTTATTTCCTTTCTGAACTGGAAACAGAAAGGGTGGTTTGAGCTCCGGGATTTCAAACTGGCGGAACAATGAAATCTGTTCTGCTTGCTCTGAGTGTCGCGGGTGGCTGTCTGCTTTCCGCGGCGGAAGTCTCCCTGACGGAACTTCCCGCGACAGTTTTCCGCGCATTCTGGACCTGGAACGGAACAGGGCTGCCGCTCGTAAACCGTAATCTTTCCGGAGGGACGATCCTTATCGGCGGAACCAGATTTCCGCACGGAATTTGCGGGCATACGCCGTTCAGCAATATTTATGAGCTGAACGGAAGCGCCGATTCCTTTTCCGCGGAAATTGGTGTGGAAGCGACCGATCATCCGAAAGATCCGATACAGCCGGGCGATCCTCTTCCGCAGGTGACATTTCAGTTTTTTGCGGATTTCAGAGAGATATTCCGGAAACGCTGTGCGCTTGGCGATTCTCCCTTTCCAGTCCGGTTTGATCTGACCGGAATCCGCCATTTTGAAATCCGGGCGAAAGCATCGGGCGGAAGAACAAGTCATCGCTGTCGGACCGCAATCGGAAATCCCGTGTTTCATACGGCTGCTCCGCAACGGTTGAAACAGGTTCTCCGGGAACAGGCAGGCTGGCGCATGGAACCGGTGAGCTATCCGGCTGCGCCGGAGTGGAAGAATATCAGAATTGAGAAGATCCGGTACGGGAATTACTCCGGGGCGTACCGCATCCGGACAGCATCCTACGAACTGGTTGTTGTTCCGGAATGCGGAGGAAGAGCGCTGCGGCTGTCGCGCCTGAACGGTGAGAATCTGTTTGCTCCGGAACAGCCGTATCCGCGGGAAAAGATGCTGATATGGGGCGGTTTCCCGGATTGTGCGTCGGGACATTTTCTGCGGCTTCTTCCGGAGGAACTTCTTCTGCCGGACGATCCCGTTCTGGAAACTGCGCCGTATACCGTTTCGTTTCCGGAGAACGGAGTGATCGTCATGCGTTCCCGGCGGAGCCGGGTACATGGGATTCGCGCAGAATACCGTTACCGTATTTTGCCGGATATGGTCGAAGTGACCGGTTCGGTCCGGAATGAAAGTTCTTTTCCGCGATCTCTTGGTGTCTGGAGTCTGACCCGTGCTGATACGCGCAGGCTCTGCCGTCTTTCGGTATCCGGTACTGCGGTCCGACCGGAGTCTCTGAACCCGGAGCGGGAATTTCATTTTCCGGAGAAGGTCGTTCTGACGGCATGGTTCCGGGATGGTGAACGGTTGGAAATCCGTGCGGACCGGGGGACTGTAAAACTCTTCCGGTCACCTCGTTTTACGGAGCTGGAGATTCTCGGCGGCACTGCCGTGACAGCGCCCGGCGGCTGTGTTAAACTGAACGAGACGTGGCTGCTGCGGTAGGTGTTTTTATGTTCCGTTCCTGCAGAATACAGCATTGAGCAACATGTTACAGGAAACATCCGTTCCGTTCTAACATTGACGGGTAATTCATTTTCCCTTACAGGATGTTTCCGGTATCATCGTTGTTGACAAGGATGACCTGCACGCCGTGTGCCCGGACTCCTTTCAAAATTTCATGATTGGCGGGATCAAAATCCGTGATCAGGATGTCGACCGCGTCCCAGGAGGGGCCGCGCACCAGCGCTTTCTGCTGAAATTTGCTGTGATCGGCGATCAGGATGTTTTTGTCCGTATTGGCAAGGATCCGGCAGATCATCGCCGTTGAATTGCTGTCGGTGTCAAGGATTCCGTGCTCGTCAAGCGCCCGGCATGAAAAGAACGCCAGATCGGTGTGATAACGGGCGAAACTCTGTTCCGCTTCGGGACCGGAAATGATGTCGGTCCGCAAATCGACTTCTCCGCCGGCAAGGATCACGCGGGGGCCGCCGCCGGATGGAAAGCGGTCCGCCAGAATCCGGCAAATCGTCAGAGAGTTGACGATCACTGTTCCGTGATTCAGATATGGTCCGAGAAACGCGGTTGTGGAGCCTCCATGAATTGCAACCGCCATTTCCGGGGTGATGAATTCCGCCGCCCGCTTCGCCAGATGCTGCTTTTCAGCGGCGAACCATTGTCCGCGCAGAAAGAGCGGAATCCGGTTATTCTGTTCCCGGACAGGCGGACGGACTCCGCCCCGTACCCGCCGCACCAGATTGCTTTCCGCCAGTCTGTTGAAGATCCGGCGGACGGAAACTTCGCTGATCGGAAGAAAGCGCATCGCTTCGGCTGTACTCAGCATTTCGTGTTCGGCAAGATAAGAGAGAATCTGTTGTTCGTAACCTTTTTTCATGATCTGTGCTCCGTGGTTATGGAACAATAGCATGAAAAAGAGTCGGTTTCAAGCGGGAAAATGACCGTTCGGTCATAAAAAATGACTGTTGTGAACGAAAATCGGATTTTTTCCCGTTTCCCGGTTGTTTTCGCTGTTCCGAATGGTACATTGCGGCAAACAGCAATACCAACGTAAGGGAGAATTTATGAGGAAAAGATCGGTTGCCGATTATGTCGCTGAACGGGTGCGGTCTGCGCCGGGGAGGGAAAAATGAGTCTGATTGCGTTTGTCCTGGTTCTGGCATCGGTGGTTCTTCACGCGCTTTGGCATTTCATCAGCAAGAGCCGGAAACCGGTTCCCGCGTTTTTTCTGGTTGTTTCGGGGGCGTGCCTCTGTACCACTCTTCCGTTTGCGCTGACTTCGGGGATAGATTTTCATCTGCTGCCGGGCAGATTCTGGCTGATGGTTTCGGGCGGGGCATTCTGCGGAGTCGTCTGCGACATTGGACTCTCCTGTGCATACCGCAGGGCGGATGTTTCCCTGGCCTATCCGCTTGCGCGTGCCCTGCCGGTGCTGATGACGGCGTTTCTGACGATCCTGTTCGGAATCGGAAAAACTCCGGCGCCGATGGCGTTGTTCGGGATGCTGGTCATCATGATCGGCTGTGTGATGATGCCGATGAAGAGTTTTGCGGATCTGCATTGGAAAAACTACTGGAATAAGGCGCTGTTCGGGATTTTTCTAGCCGCTCTCGGTACGACCGGGTATACGATTTTCGACAGCGAAGGGGTACGGCTTCTGTACGAATGCGAACCGGTTCCGCGCTGGCATGGCGCCGCGACGTACTCCTGTATCCGTGAAACCTGTCTTCTTTCAATGCTGCTTGTCTATGTTCTCTGTGTACCGCACGAGCGTGCGCGGATCACGAAAGATCTGTTTCTGCATCCGCATCCGTATTTTGCGGGGGTTTTTGCGGGTGTCGCTTATCTGCTGGTTCTGATCGCGATGGGATTTGTCAGCAACGTCAGCTTTATTCAGGCATTCCGCCAGATGAGTCTGCCGATCGGAGTGATTTTCGGCATTCTGTTTCTGAAAGAGAAATGTCTCCCCACGAAACTGGCGGGAGTGACTCTTGTGGTGACGGGCCTGATCATTACCGCAATCGCATAGGCGGAAGCGGGAATGACTCAATGTACAGCCGTTTTTGAAGGATAGACGCGGTCAATGCGGATCCGGACTTCCCGGATGGAACTGATTCCGAAAGAGGCGGCAAGGGCAGCCAGAGTTTTCCGCTGGAACTCATTGAGAAGCGACGGAAGATTTGAATGCTCCGACGGCTGATATTCCAGATGAGCTTCCAAATAGGTGTCGTGACGGCGGGTGTAGAGATTCACTTTTGCAATCTCGATTCCGGGAAAATCGTCTTCCAGAGAACAGACGAGATCCGAAATGGAGCGGGCGGAAACGAAAACCGTTCCGTGTTCCGCCTGAAGAGCGATTCCCTTTGCGCGGCGGCGGGAACAGATGATCCAGTACAGGATCAACGCGATCAGGAGCAGAAGAGCAAATGCCAGCAAACCTGCCATGAATCCGGCAAGGAGTTCATTGCCCGTGTCGAGAGAAAAGAAACGGACTGCCTGTCCCTTCAACTCCTGAAATGCGTTTCGCATGGGGTTATTCCTCCAGATCGTCTTCTCCGTCCTGCGGAACGTCTTCCAAGTCCATCACAACGATATTGACGTGGTCCACCCGCATTCCGGAGAGTTTCGTGATTTCCGCGGCGACAGTTTCTTTCAGTTCATTTGCAATCTGCGGGATTTCGACGCCGTACTGGAGGATCACGCGGAGTTCCACGGAGACCGAGGACTCGTTCATTTCAACCGTGATGGAACGGTCCTGAATTTTTTTGCTGCCGACGATCTCCGCGAGGTTGTCCATCAGGCTGCTTGTTCCGAGACGCAGAACGCCTTCCACATCCAGTGCCGCCTTGCGGACGATGGAAGCGATTACGCTTTCGTGAACTTTGACAACTCCAGTGGAGTTCGCGTGCGAACTGCTTACCGGTTTGGTTTTTTTTCGGATTGCTGCTGCCATGGTGTCAATCCTCCTCTTCCTGCGTGTCTTCCTGTTCTTCGATTTCGCGGACCACGATGTTGACGCGTCCGACTTTCAGTCCGGTCAGACGTGTGATTTCCGTTGCGATCGACTCCTGCACCGCGGCGGCGACCCGGGGAAGATGAACGCCGTAGAACAGGTTGATGGAGACTTCCACGGAAACGGAGGATTCCCCCATTTCCACCACGATTGAGCGGTCATGAATCTTCTTGCTTCCGACCATTTCCGCGATATTGTCAACAAAACTGCTGCCGGATATTTTGGAAACGCCTTTGACGGAACATGCCATTTTCCGCACGATCGTAGCGATCACATTTTCATGGATCCGGACCATTCCTTTGGTGCTGTATCCTTCTTTCATGTCAGTTCTCCATCCTTGGCAACGGGATCAGCCGTTGTTTTTTGTCTTTTCAAAACTGCCGCTTTTCATGACGCGTTCAATGAATCCGGTGTCATAACGGCCTTCGTTGAACTCCTTGGTTCCGGTGATGAACAGATCAAACGGGATCGTTGTGGCGACGCCTTCAATGATGTACTCTTCAAGAGCGCGGCGGCATTTGGCGATCGCATCGGCGCGGGTTTCGCCGTGAACGATCAGCTTTGCGATCATGCTGTCGTAATACGGCGGGATGCGGTAACCGCAATACGCATGGGAGTCCACACGGACACCGTATCCGCCGGGAGCGGAATAGAAGTCGATTTTGCCCGGATTCGGTGCGAAGTTGCGGTACGGGTCTTCCGCGTTGATGCGGCATTCGATGGCGTGGCCGTGCGGAACGATCTGCTTCTGCGTGTACTGAAGTTTGAGTCCGGCGGCAATGCGGATCTGTTCCTTGATGATGTCCACGCCGGTGACCATTTCGGAGACCGGGTGTTCCACCTGGACGCGGGTGTTCATTTCCATGAAATAGAACTGTTCTTTGGGACCGAGCAGGAACTCAATCGTTCCGGCGCTGACATATTTGACCGCTTTCGCCGCTTTGACCGCCGCTTCGCCGAGCTTTTTCCGCAGGGCGGGAGAGATGGAGGGCGAGGGCGATTCTTCGATCAGCTTCTGGTGTCTGCGCTGCATGCTGCAGTCGCGTTCGCCGAGCTGAAGAACGTTGCCGAAATTGTCCGCGAGGATCTGAACTTCGATATGTTTCGGGTTTTCGATGAATTTTTCGATATAGACATCGCCGTTGCCGAATGCTTTTTCCGCTTCGGTTTTGGCGGAGTGGAAACCCTGAATCAGGCTGGCGTCATTGTGGGCGATACGCATGCCGCGTCCGCCGCCGCCCGCCGAAGCCTTGATGATGACGGGATATTCGAGTTTGCGGGCGATGACGAGCGCCTCTTCTTCCGTTTCGATAACGCCGCCGGAACCGGGAGTGATGGGAACACCTGCTTTGCGCATGGTGTCGCGGGCACAGGCTTTGTCGCCCATTGCACGCATCTGTTCCGGAGTGGGGCCGATGAACGTGATGTTGCAGCTTTTGCAGATTTCTGCGAAGTGAACGTTTTCCGCGAGGAAGCCGTATCCGGGATGAATGGCGTCGACGTCGCAGATCTCCGCGACGGAGATGATGCGGTCGATGAGCAGATAGCTTTCATTGGACTGTGCCGGACCGATACAGACTGCCTGATCGGCGAATTTGACGGGCAGGCTGTCTTCATCGGCTTTGGAATAGACGAGGACCGATTTAATGCCGAGCTCTTTGCATGCGCGGATGATCCGCAATGCGATTTCGCCCCGGTTGGCGATCAAGACCTTATTAAACATAGAAACAACTCCTGGGCGGGACGCCGCAATTATTCAATGACAAAGAGCGGCTGTCCGTATTCGACGGGCTGTCCGTTTTCTACGAGGATCTCCTTGATGACGCCGGATTTTTCGGCTTTGATCTCGTTCATGACTTTCATGGCTTCGATGATGCAGACTGTGGTATCGGGTTCGACTTTGGATCCGACTTTGACGAATGCTTCGACGCCGGGAGCGGAGGAGCGGTAGAATGTTCCGACGATCGGAGAATCAATGGTCTGTTCAGCGGAGGCCGCCGGAGCCGGTGCGGAAACAGGTGCCGCCGGGGCGGGCGCCGCCGGGACCGGAGAGGCCGGAGCCGCGACAACAGGCGAAAGTGTCTGAGCGATGATCGGATTGGCGTTCTGGCCGCCGCGCTTGATGCAGAGATGCATGTCTTCCGCTTCGATCTTGAATTCCGTCAAATCATTTTCCGACATCAGCTTGACAATGGTTTTGATTTCTTCGATTTTCATCTTTTTATGAGCCTCTCTTTTGAATCCGACGGACCAGAACGAAACGTTCGTCTGCGTTTACCGGGGATTCTCTTTCTTGCATTCGAGACGACGGACCAAGGCCCGGAAAGCCCATTCGTAGCCATCCGCACCCAGGCCCACGACCTGACCCACGCATACAGGCGCCGTAACGGAATGATTCCGGAACTCCTCACGCGTGTGTATATTGCTTATATGTACTTCGATCGCCGGGAGCTGCACCGCTTCCAACGCATCGCGGACGGCGACACTGGTGTGTGTATACGCCGCCGGATTGATCACGATTCCATCGGTCCCGTTGAAAAGCGTTTCGCCGATGCGGTCCACCAGCGCGCCTTCGCTGTTGCTCTGGAAAAAGTCCATTTCCACACCCAGCTCCTCCGCGACTTTGCGCAGGCGTGCTTCAATCTCCGTCAAAGTGACGGTCCCGTACACTTCCACCTTGCGGCGGCCGAGAAGATTCAGGTTGGGTCCATTGATAACTAATACTTTCATAATGGCTTTAATATACTGCTCATTTCCGGGAAACGCAAATTTTTTTTTCGTTCCGTGCGGTTTCTCCTTTGATTTTTTTTATTTCCGGTGTAACTTTCCGCTCAAAAACAGTCGTGGATTTTCTGAAATGGATGTGCTGAACAAGATTTACAAACTGACCGGAGCGGCGATCGGAGACTATTCGATGATCCGGAACGGCGATTCGATCCTTGCCGGGGTTTCGGGCGGCAAGGACAGTATGCTGCTGCTCCATGTTCTTGCCCGGCTGCGCCGCCGGGCCCCGGTGCGTTTCTCGTTGACCGCCGTTACGTTCGATCCCGGTTTTCCCGGATTCGACGCAGACGGCACGAAACGTTTCTGCGAGGAACTGGAGGTGCCGCACCATGTCATCCGGCTGAATGTGCAGAATGTGATTGAACGGACCGGAACGGCTGCACGTCCCTGCATTCTCTGTTCGCGTCTCCGGCGCGGGCATCTCTACGCTTTGGCAAAACGGCTCGGCTGCAACAAACTTGCGCTCGGGCAGCATCTGGATGATATTGCGGTTTCGTTTCTGATCAGCTGCTGCCGCGGCGGAGGACTGACAACCATGGGCCCCAACGTTCCCTCCGATGACGCCGCGATCCGCGTGATCCGTCCGTTCGCGTATGTCGAGGAGAAGATGACCGTTCGGGCTGCCGCCATGCTTCAAATCCCGCCGCGCGGCGAGTGTATCTACAAACGGCAGCTGGAGGAATCCGGCGACCGTGCTTATTTCAAGCGCCAGCTCCGGGAGATGGAACGGCATATTCCGAATCTGCTGCCGAATATCCTGCATTCTCTTTCCGACGTCCGCCCGTCTTATCTGCTGGACCGCAGATTTCTGGAGCTGGAGTGATGGATTACTTCATCCACCAGCCGGACTCATCGACGCTCTGAGTATTGGAATAAGCGAATGCTTTCTGGGAACGGGACCACAGCCGGAATTGTTCCGGGGATCCGGAAGGTCCTTGAAAACTTGCAACGTGGCCGTCGAAAAACATTACGTTGGCTGTATTCTGATGCCAGTTGTACAGCGTTCCGCCCGTGGCAACGCCGCCGCTGCTGCTTGCCGGAGCCAGAACGTAACTGCCGGATGGCTTGCCGCCAATATCATTGCCACGGGTATCCGCAACCGCCAGTTTCCGGGATGGCTGACGGATTCCGGAAAGGCGTACCCGCGGGTATGTCCGGGCAGGATGCAAATTGCGCCCGCCCTGTACGAAATAGTTCATTCCGTAGCCGCCGTATGCCATGTGCCAGAGATCGTTTCCGGAGTTTTCCAGAAAAAACTCTGCTTTTCCTGTGGTCATTGAATAGGCGTCCCGGACGCAGTAACATCCCCGGCTGAGAACTTCCGGACAAGTCAGTTCCCTGCCGTTCCGGATATGGCCTTCATAGAGCAGCAGGGAAGACCAGCCCATTTTTTTACCTGTACCGTCAGGGGAATTATCGTTTGACATGACGCCGGGAACAAACCCGTCATAGGAATCCGCGTAAGAAATCAATGCCGTGTTGACGTTCCGGATATTGCTGACGCATTGGATCGTCCGGGCTTTATTCCTGGCACTGTTCAGTGCAGGCGCCAGCATGCTTGCGAGGATGGCGATGATCGCAATCGTTACGAGGAGTTCCACAAGGGTGAACCGGCGGCAGGCGGTGACGCCGGGCAACGGCGATTTAACGGACCATATCTGTTTCATTTTTCATTCCTCAATAATCTGTTTACTTCCGGATCAGGTAGGTGATGCCGTCGGTTGCGGTGACGGTATCCGGACATGCAAGTTTCCGTCCGAGATAATCGAATGCTTCCCGGACTGCAAACGGGGGACGGACCGGATGTTCCTTCCCGGCAGTCCAATAGGCGTGGACAACAGCTCCGTCGGGACGTTTCCAGTGCGCATGGTAAAGGCCGTTTTTCTCCACCATGACGGGACGGCTTGAGCCTTCCGGGCACATCCGGATCAGGAAACGATAAGCGGTAAACGCATCGCGCGGCGAGTAATCGCGATGAACAATACCGAAATGAGCGCCGCTGTTGAATTCTGAGGTTTCCTCTGCACGGAATTTGTACCAGAATATTTTTTCGGTGCCGGCGGCCAGAAGGCAGAGATAAGCGCGCGGCAGAAATTTGCCCTGTATTTCCTGAGAAATCCCGTTCTGCCAGAAATTGACATCTGCAATCATTCCGCCTTTAAGATCGCTGTTGAACGTGTATACTCCGGTTACGGGGGCGCAGAAGTCTTTGTTCTCCTGAAGATAGAGCGGGATCAGCCTGTCGCCGGGTTTCAGATTCCCGGTGGAAAGATACCGGTCACTGCCGCGCTGACGGACCGCCGGCAGTTTTTGTCCGGGGGCGGGTTTGATCGTTCCGCCGCCTGGAACTTTATCGTTCCAGGTGGTCAGATAGTTGATATGGAGATCCTGAAGAATGGATTTTTCGGGGGCGGGGATTTGTTTCCATACACCATTGCCGTCGCGTTTTGCATCGCAGTAAAACGGAAGACCGAAACTGTGGATCAGAATTCCGCCCCGCCGGACGTAATCGACGATTTCCCGGATGTATTTCCGGGGAAATGCCTGTGTAAGCGTCGGCACGAGAAGCGGATATTGTTTGACATCCAGCGTTTTCAGATCCTCGTATGAGATTTCGACCCGTTTGGGAAAAACGCCTGCCGTATAGTCTTGCGGTTCCGTTCCTTTTCCCCGGAATCCTTCCAGGTCACGGTTGCGGATGATGGCAAGTCCTGCGGTTTCCGGAGTCAGATTGAATTCTTTCAGAGCCGCCCGCAATACTTCCGGGCGCAGAATCGGCGGAAAACGGTGTGTCGGCCAGCTGAATTCCGTAACCCAGACCGGTTTTCTGATACCGTATTTTTTCAGAAGCGCAAACAGCGGATCCATCAGCTCTTTCATTTTTTCCGGGGGCGAGTGGGTGAGATAGGGATGAACGTTCATTACGTCGAACCAGTCTGCCGCTCCGGCTTTCAGGCATGCTTCAATGTAGGGAATCGGAACGCCGGAGGTTCCCGTGAACACCACCCGGATTTCCGGATCAATTTTTTTGATTTCCTCATGTGCGGCTTTCAGGATTTGAAGATACTGTTCCGGTTCCAGTTTCGAGCCCGGTTTTTCATTGATATTCGCTTCGTTCCAGATTTCCCAGTACCGGAACTGTTTTTCATAGCGGGAAACGGTACGGCGGACATAGTCGCGCCATTTGTCGAGATGCTGGTATACGGGATGTCCCCATGGAACATCGTAGGCGAGAATCGGCAGAATGTCGATGTCATGTTTCTTTGCCGTTTCCGCCACGAGATCCAGCTTTGAATAATCCCAGCGCCCCTGTTCCGGTTCCGCCTGAGCCCAGGTGAATCCGTTGCGCACCCATCGGATTCCCGCCGGTTTGAGAACCGTGAATTTCGGTTCCGCCAGTTTCCATTGTTCTCCTTTGCAGATATGGGCGCATATTCCATAGGGAGAATCGGAGGTGTCCGCCGCAAGATTCAGCATGAATGCGGCAGCCAATAAGAGTGGCAGTTTTCTGTTCATTTTGTCATAAGGTCCTGTTTTGTTGATTTTTGTGAGGATAGCCGTTTCCTTATTTTAATTATACAATAAAACGGTTTGAAAAACAACGGTTTCCCCATTATATTTACTTTTGAAAAAAGATAAATATATTTGAAAAACAGAAGAATATGGAAAAACTTGCCGATCCGTCAATTTTTGATCATTCTCCGTTGAAGATGACTTTCAACAGAGAGGGGCTCCGTCATTACCACACAATGTCCCAAAGCGGCATCCGGCGCGTTTTCCTGCTTCCGTCTCAAGGGAATGGACAGCCGCTTTATGTTGTAGCTCTCTTTCGCGGAAAGGTTGATACCCGTTATCATTACCGTCAGGAAAAGGATCCGGGGCTTGGAGTCGAATATATCCGGGAGGGACGGCTTGCCGTCCGGCAGCAGGACCGCTGTTATCTGCTGGAGCCCGGAGAGGTGTTTCTTCTTCTTCCGGGAGAAAACAATGAAGTCATGACGCCGCCGGGCGGTTACTGTGTCAAAGATTCCTTCCATGTACAGGGAAAGTTGTTGAAACCGTTTCTGGCGGCAACGGGGCTTGACCGCCGGGATTGCATCTGCAATTTCGACTGGCTCCGGCTTGAACAGATTATCGACCGTCTGGAGGAGCTTTCCGGAGATGGTTCGGACGGAACAGCGGCGGAGAACAGTATCCTGACGTATGAACTGTTGGAACTTCTGGCTTATCCGGCTGAAGCGGCGAAACCGGAGCAGGAGATCATCCGTCTGCTGGATTTTATGCGCAATAATTTGAAGAAGCCGCTTTCCGTGGAGGCTTTGATCCGGGAAAGCGGATGTTCCAGAATGTCGCTGAACAGAAAATTCCGGATGGCCTGCGGGAAAACCCCGCATCAGATGCTGATTGAACTGCGGATGAAAGAGGCGGCAAAGCTGCTGGTTTCCGGAAAACGGTTTTCCATCAAGGAGATCGCCCAGATGACCGGATATCAGGATCTGATGAATTTTTCCACAGCGTTCCGCCGTTTTTACGGAGCATGTCCGCGGGAATACCGCCGGATGAAGAACCGCAGTTGAGAAGAGCGTTTATTTAAGGTTTCGGAAAATATTTTTCAAAAATTTTTATTTCAGGGGGTTGACATTTTTTCTGTTTTGTTGTATAATTAATGTATAAAATAAACAACGAATGGTGTACATGGTTTATACAAAATCAACAGTTTGCTCACCAAGAGAGCAGGTGATCCGGAATGTGATGGAGCTGATCCGGCAGGGGAGTCTTTCGCCGGATTCGGAAGTTCCGGCGGAAACTTTGCTGGCGGAGCAGTTCGGAGTTTCGCGCGGAACGGTCCGTTCGGGACTGGCGGTGCTCGCCGCACGCGGCGTGATCGAAAAGCGCGGACGGCGTATGCATGTCGCCGCAAAGGCGGCGGGCGGTGGTTCTCTGCTGATGAACCGGACGATCATCCTGCTTGGTTTTGCGGATAAAGACGAGGCGATCCGTAAACGGAATTCCGGTTTCATGGATGCGATTCCCGCCGGGGCGTTGGAAGAAGTCATGGAGCGGGATATGCATTCTCTCTGGCTGAATGTTGCCCGGCTTCAGGGCGGGGAAATTGATGAGCTCATGTCGATCCGTCCGGGCGGTATTCTGCTGTTTTCGCCAGTGCGCCCGGCATCCGTATTTGAAAACGCTGTGCGGCGCTTGTCCGTTTCCGGGATTCCGATGGTCACTTCCGTTCAGGGAAGCCTCGGCGAGGGAGTCGATCATGTATTGCCCGATCACGCGGAAGGCGCGCGGCTGCTGACCCGTGAACTGCTGTCGCGCGGCTGCCGGCGCATTCTCTGCTATCTGCCGCGTACGCGTACGGAATACTGGGTCACCGCCCGTTACCGCGGTTACTGCACGGCGATGCGGGAGGCGGGTCTCACGCCGGAACCTCTGCCGGAAACCTGTTACTGGGGATATGACTATGACGGAGCGGACGCCTGGAAAGAAAGTTGTTTTCAGAAGGAGGTCCGTTTGGCGGCGGGGTATCTGCTGGACTGGTTCAAGCCCGGAGCGTTTTGCCCGGATGCGATTCTGGCAAAGACCGACTGGGATGTGCCGGTTCTTGCGGCGGCTCTGCGTCTGCTCGGCCGGGAACCCGGCAGGGATGTGACGATTGCGGGTTACGACAATAAAATCAAGTTCAACGGCTGGAGCAGACTGGAGCCTTATATCCCGCCTCTGACGGTGGATAAACGCAATGGCGAAATCGGGCGTCGCATGGCGACCCGTTTGCTGACGCATATTGAGAATCCGGAGAGTTGGAGACCGGAGAATATTCTGGTTGCTCCCGGACTGATTGAGACGGAGTCTGTAAAAGATCCCGTCGTCATACGGTAGAACGGAACAACAAGATCAAGGAGAGTGTGCATCATGAAGAACGCCGCCGGGGATTTTCTGTACGGGAATACAGTTCCGTATTCGGAGAGGAACGGGATGAGAAAGAGGATATTTACCATTGTAGAACTCCTCATCGTTATTGCGATAATCGCAGTTCTTGCAGCGATGCTGCTTCCTGCGCTGAACAAGGCGCGGGACCGCGCCCGCGCTGCGCAGTGTCTGAATCAGCTCAGGCAGAATACGCTTGACATTATCAGTTATGCGGATGATTACGGCGGTTACGCGCCGATCTGCACCAAACTCGACGGCTACAATTATTCATGGGCACGACTGCTTTGGAAGATGGGATATTCCAAGCCGCAGATGTTCGTTTGTCCCGCCGCACACGGCTACAACCGGGGAAAAGAACTGCTCGGTCCCAAGTTCAATAACGACGGCAACAACTGGACCGCCGGGTGTCATTACGGAATGAATCAGTATTTCGGGACCTACGGAAAAGGCAACCGTTATTTTTATCTTCCGGATGAAGAGGCGGAACTTCTCAGCATGATCCGGCATTACTTCCCGCTTCGGGTGACCCGCAGGGCGTCGGAAACGATCCTGCTGGCGGATTCTGTGGTCGCCCATGGCAAAACGGGAATCCCGGACATTGAAACTTACGGCGTGCCGTTCGGGACCCCGGCGCTTTCCCGCTCGAAAACTGTGCTGGACAACTGCCCTTATATGATTGATTCCCGTCACTCCGGCGCCGGGAATGTGTCGTTTGTGGACGGGCATATTGAGACCCGCCGCAATGCCCTTTACTATTATCAGGTGACGACCAAGCTCGACCGCTTCTTCCTGCCGACGTTCAATCAGTAAAAAGGAAAGTGCCGTATGAGAATGTTGACGATTTTTTTTCTTCTGGCGGCGCTGCCGCTGATCGCCGCTCCGACGCTGTATGTGGACAATCAGAAAGGCAGTGATTCGAACGACGGGAGCCGGGAGAAGCCGCTTTCCTCCATTGAGCGGGCCTGTGCCCTGGTGAAGACCGGAGGACGGATTGAGGTCGTCAACACCGGTGTTCCTTACTCCCTTCCTTACGGCGGCCCCGGCAAAGCGCGGGGGCTGCGTCTGTTCGCCGGCGGCACGGCGGAGTCTCCGCTGATCGTGGAGGGGAATGGAGCCGTCGTTTCCGGACTTGCCGTAATTCCGGCTCACGCATGGACCCGCGAGGCGGAGAGAATCTATTCCTTGCCGTTTGATCCGATGAGCAACTTTTTCCGTCGGGACATGAGTAAAAACTACTGGCTGCCCGGTACTCAGATCTGGTTTGTAAACGGCGGAGCGGCTCCGAACCTGCGGAACCGCGAAGAACTGGAAAGGACGCCGAACGGATTCTGGTGGAACAAGAAGGAACGGAAAGTGCTGTATCATCTTCCTTCCGGCAAGCGGCTTGCGGAGATGAAGATCGAACTGCCTGCCAATTACGGTTTCTACATCCATCGCGATCATACGATTGTGCGCAATTTCACGGTGATGTTTTCCTGGAACGACGGTTTCGATGCGGCGGAAACGCCGAAGAATTCGATGTATCAGAATTGTCTGGCGTACAATAATTGCGGTCAGGGAATGTCGATTCACGATGCGAGCAGTCTGTATTATCAGGATTGCGGGGCGGTGAACTGTGCGAGTTCCGCCGTCTGCAACGTCGGGCAGAGTTCCGGGGTTTACAAGCGGTGCGTGTTTATTGACAGCACGTTTGAAGCCGCTGTGTTTTTGAATCATGATGCCGTCGGACTCTTTGAAGAGTGTCTGATCGCGGAAGCGGAGCCGGCGGAGCTTATTTGGCAGCGGGGACGCTCCAAGCTGATTTTTTCCAACTGCATTCTGATCGGCAACGGGAGGAACAATCTGCTGTCGCTTGAAGCCGGAGGCACGGCGTTTTACGGCTGTACGCTTCGCGGCGGCACAGGGCTGTGCTCTTTCGACGCACGTTCCGCAACCGGATCGCTGAGTCTGGAAAAGTCTCTGCTGAGCGGTTTCGCCCGCTATTATGTGAAACTGCCGGACGCGCTGAATTCCCGGCGGATCGCGCTCGCGGGGAACCGGTATATGCCGGGGACCGGGCATTGGTTCCGGGGAAAGGCGGAAATTCCGGGACGCTCTCCGGCGCTTGCCGCGCAGAAGCTGGACCGGGAGTCTGTAACGGAGACGTTCCGGCTGACCGGGCGCAAGTCCAGCGAAAATCCGGATGCGGTTTCCCGCCGTTCCCTGCGGATCGGAGCAAAGCTGCCTGCAAATGTATGGGAAATTTATGACCGTTTGAAAAATTATCAGGCCACGCCGGCCGGAATCGTCAGAAAAGGAGACGTCAGACAATGAAAACTCTCATGGCATTTATTCTTCCGCTGCTTGCCGGAACGCTTGCGGCGGCGCCGTCCGAACTTCAACGCGAAATTGATGCCGGGATCCGCAGCGGAAAAAAGGAAATCGTGCTTTCCCGTCCGGAATATCGTCTTGACCGGACTCTGCAGCTGAAAAAGCTGAACGGAGTGACCGTCAACGGCAATGGCGCCCGGATTGTGATGACCCGTCCGGTCCATGCTGTCCGGATAACCGGTTGCCGCGGCCTGACGCTGAAAGGATTGTCGGTGGATTACGATCCGCTGCCGTTTACACAGGGGGTTGTCACTTCCGTTTCAAAGGATTTTCAGGTCGTGGAATTTACGATTGACAAAGGATATCCCGATCTGACGGCGCCTTATGCCGTGGGACGGCTTCATCTTTTCGCCGCGGATGGACGGACCTGGAAACGCGAGGCGGCGGATCTTTACGGAAAGACCGAGATCCTTGATGCCCGCCGCGGCAGATTCCGTTCGTTCAAACCGGAATCCGCATTCGCGCCCGGTGACCGTGTGGCTCTGAATCTGCGCCGGAACGGAGCGTTCTACCTGACCGGCTGCGGTCCCGTGCGTTTTGAAAATATTACGGTCTATGCCTGTCCGAGTCTCGGTTTCTGCAACCGTTTCAGCGAGGGCGGGGATGAGTTTGTCAATGTGAAGATCATGCGCGGTCCCCGTCCGGCGGGCGCGGAGACGGACCGTTTGCTTTCCAGCTGTGCCGACGGAGTGAATTATGCCTATATCCGCCGCGGCCCGACTTTGATCAACTGCGATTTTTCTTTTATGGGGGACGACTCGGTGAATCTGCATTCCGTCGCTCTGCCCGTAGTCAAAGTGCTGAACGGGACAACTTTTGATACGCTCCGGCCTTACAAGCAGGAAGAATTCGGCAAGGTGATCCGTCCCGGCGATAAACTGCGCCTGCTTGACCCGTCGGATTACTCGGTGGCGGGAGAAGCCGTGATCCGGAGTTTCCGCCCGTCCCCGCGTTCCTATGACCGGGAAACTCTCAGCCGGTTTTATTTCGACCGGGGGCACGGACTCCGTGAGTGGACCGCTTACGAGGTTGTGCTTGAACCGGGCGGAACCCCTTTGAAACCGGGACTTTTCTTTGATATTCCCGCGATCGGCGCCAATGATTATGTGATCCGGGATTCCTATTTTCACGACCACCGCGGACGGAGTCTGCGCATTATGGCATCCAACGGTGTGATTGAAAACAACCGTTTCGAGCGTATCAAACATGCGGCGATTACGGTCGGGGCGGAATACGGCTACTGGCGCGAAGCCGGCTGGGTGGAGAATATTCAGATCCGCAACAACCGGATCCGGGATGTCGGATGCAATATGATGCTTCAGCCGGATTCCTATGCCAACGGTGCGATCAGCGTGTTTGCCCGTCTGGAAGATTATTCCGGTTCATTCAAGGGGAACAGAAACATCACGATTTCCGGCAACCGGATCGACACCTGTCCCGCCGCGGGGATCTTTATTTTCGCCGCCGATGGAGTGAGACTCCAGGGCAACCGGCTTGTCAATACGGCATTCGGCAAAAAGATTCCCGGAAGCAATCTGGGATTCCGGAATATGAAGCCGGTCTGGATTGTCAACTCCGCCAATGTGTCCCGGCAGAGTGAAAACATGAAAGAATAATTTTTTATTTTCAATGGAACAAAGGCTTGTCCGCCGCTGTCTGCGAAACAGTATTCAGTTTTGCAGATAACTCTACTTTACGGAAGGTCTTTTATGGGAAAATATGTGATTGCGGGGATCGTTGCGGTGATTCTGGGCGGGGGAGTTCTGATGTTCGGGCTCTCCGGTTTGAAAACGGCGGGGGAACGTTTGAGCCATGCGCTGGAAACGGATCATGACGGACACGACCATGAGGCTGAGACCGTAAAAACAGCCGTTTCTTCCGCCGTTGATGCGGAAGAGAAAAAGCATGGGGAGGAGGCTCCCGTTCATCTGACGGAGGCGCAGCGGAAACTGATCCGTATCCGTATCTCCAAAGCACAGCCCGGAAATATTGAAGATACCCTGAATCTCAATGGCGAGATTCTGCTGAATTTGGATGAAACTGCAAGAATCATGCCGCGCATGCCGGGATTCGTCAGCCGGATTTTCGTAAAAGAGGGGGAGCGGGTTCGCAAGGGGCAGCTCCTTGCCACGTTGACGAGCCATAAGCTCGGAGAATATTATTCCAATTACAATTCCGCACTGGAACAGGAGAAACTGGCACGTTCCGAGTTCGAGATGGCGGAAAAGCTCCGGACCGGAAATGCGACGTCGCAGAAAGAGTATCTGCGTTACAAGCGCGAATATGCCGAGTCTGTCATTTCCCGTCAGCGGGCGGAGGAATTGCTGCGTTCCCTGCTTCAGGATCCCGCCCATGCGGATCATCCGCACGAGAAGATACGGGAGAACCGGCAGGTGCCGATCTGCACGACGTATGAAGTCACTTCGCCGTTGAGCGGAACCGTGATTGCGAAAAACGTCACAGCCGGAGAAAACTTCACCGAGGACAATACAACGGTGATCTTCACGGTCAGCAACTTGGAACGTCTGTGGCTGGAACTGCGGGTTCCGCCGAACGATCTGCCGCGGGTCCGTACCGGACAGGCCGTTGCTGTGACTGCGGCAGACACCGCCAAAGAATACAGCGGACGGATCGTTTATGTGTCTCCTCTGATCGACGAACAGAGCCGTACGGGATTTGTCCGGGTCGTGATGGAAAACCGCGATGGCGGGTTGCGTCCCGGACAGTTCGTGACGGGACGGATTCACACGGTTTCCGCGGCGGAGTCTGTAGTCGTTCCGCGCGCGGCTGTTCAGCTGATTGAGGGTGAGAGCGTGATTTTTGTGCCGCAAGGCGATGGTTTCGCGCCGCGTCCGGTCACGCCCGGCCGCGCTTCGGGCGGCATTGTACAGATCCTTGCAGGGCTGAAAGCGGGGGAACCGTTTGTATCATCCGGAGCGTTTGAATTGAAGTCGATTCTGCTGACCAGCGGCATGGATCCCCATGCCGGGCACGGGCATTGAGGAGGTGGCGCATGATTGACAGAATCATCCAGGCGGCGCTGCAGTTGCGGAGTCTGGTTCTGATTTCCATGATCGCGGTGATCGGGTTCGGTATTTACAGCTACTTTGAAACGCCGCGCGATGCGTTCCCGGATATTTCGCCCGTCATGGTTCCGGTCTTCGCGGAGGCTCCCGGATTGGCGGCGGAGGAGGTCGAACTGATGATCTGCCAGCCGATTGAGAGCACCATGAGCGGTCTGCCCGGAGTGACGCTTGTCAAGTCCACATCCGGTTTCGGGATGGGGGTGATCTATGTTTATTTCAAGGATTCCACCGATATTTATTTTGCCCGCCAGTTGGTCGCGGAGCGTTTGCAGAGTGCGGAAAGTTCCCTCCCGGCGAATGTTCCGAAACCTGAACTCGGACCGATTTCCAGCGGGCTTGACCAGATTTTCATTTACTATCTGCAGGCGGACCGCAAGGTCGTGCGGACCGAGGGAAAGGAGCTGAACTCTTATCTTCGCGAGCTGAATGATTTTGTGGTCAAACGTCAGCTTCAGACCGTTCCCGGCGTGACGGCGATTCTTTCCATGGGCGGCCATGTTCTGCAATATCAGGTGAAGCTGAATCCGGAGGAAATGCGGAAATTCGACGTTTCATACGGCGATGTGGTCAGTGCGATCAATGCCGGCAACCGGAATGTGGGCGGTCAGTACATTGAGATCGGAGCGGAGGAGTATCTTGTGCGCGGCATCGGGATGCTGAAATCGCTGGAGGATATCCGCAATATTACGGTGCGGGAGTTTAACGGCGTTCCGCTGAAACTCGGAGCGATCGCGACGGTGGAGTACGGCCCCGATGTCCGGCGCGGCATTGTCACGCGCAACGGGGAAGAAGAAGTCGTGGCGGGAATCGTGTTGAAGTTGTACGGAGAGAATACGTCGCGGGTGATCGCGCGCCTGCACGCCAAGCTCGCGGAGATCGGAAAGTCTCTGCAGGATGGCGTGACGATCGTTCCGTATTATGATCAGGCGGATCTGGTGGACAACGCCAGCCGGACGGTGGAAAATGCGCTGTTTCAGGGAATTCTGCTGGTGATCGCGGTGCTTGCTGTGGCTCTTTGGAATTTCCGGGCGTCGCTGATCGTGGCTCTTTCAATGCCGTTCTGTGCTTCGCTGGCGATTCTCGGTTTGAACTGGGCGGGACTTTCGGCAAATCTGATGTCGCTCGGCGGGATCGCGATCGCTCTCGGTATGCTGGTGGACGGCTCGATTGTGGTCGTTGAAAATATTCTGCGTCACCTGAACCGCCCGGAGAATGGGGAACGGGACCGGCTGGCAGTGATTCCGGAGGCGGTAAAGGAGGTCGGACGCCCGATCACGTTTGCGCTGTTTATCATCATTGCGGTATTCCTGCCGATTTTCCTGTTTGAAGGAGTCGAGGGAAAGATGTTCAAGCCGTTGGCGTTTTCGATAGTCGTGGCGCTTGCGGGCTCCATTCTTGCGGCGGTTGTCAATGCGCCGGTCCTTGCCGCGTTTCTGCTGAAAAAGGAGAAAGATCCGGAAAAGAGACGGAAACAGGAGGATCGGGCGGAACAGTTTGTCCGGCGGTTCTATCTGCCGCTGCTGGAGAGCGGGCTCCGTCATCGGCGGCTTCTGTTTACGGTTGTGCTTGCGGCTTTGGCTGCAAGCGTGTTTGCGTTCCGTTCCATCGGACGGGAGTTCGTGCCGACTTTGGAGGAAGGGACGATTCTTGCGACGGTCAGCATGGCGCCGTCGATCGGGCTGGCGCAGGCGGACCGCGTCGTGCGCAATCTGGAAACGATGATCCGCCGTCACCCGGAGGTTGCCGGAACGGTTTCCCGGATTGGACGGCCGGAGGCGGGGAGTCATCCGCATCCGGTCAATTTTGCGGAAATTCAGATTTCGTTGAAACATCCGGGCGGAACGATCATCGGAGCGAAAGAGCGTCAGCGGATCGTGGCGGAGCTGCGGCATGAACTGCAGGATTATCCGGGTGTCACGCTGAATTTTTCACAACCGATCCAGAATGCGTTTGATGAACTGCTTTCGGGGACCCGTGCCTATTTTGCATTGAAACTGTACGGTGAAGACCTTTCCGTTCTGCGGACGAAAGCGGAGGAGATCCGCAAGGCGATCGCATCGGTTCCCGGTGTGGTGGATTTGTCTGTGGAACAGAGCTACGGGCAGCCACAGGTTCAGATCGAATTGAATCATGAGGCGATGGCGCGTCTCGGTGTGACCGGAAATGAGGTGATGCAGCTGGTGGAAAGCGCGATCGGCGGCGAGAATGTCTCGACCGTTTACCGCAACACCCGGCGGTATGACATCAATGTGCGTCTTGCGGAACGGTTCCGTTCGTCGCCGGAAGCGCTGGGGGAACTGAAGATCCGTACAGCGTCCGGCAAATATGTGGAGTTGAAGCAGGTTGCCGTGCTGAAGATCACGGAGGGACCGGTACAGATCAACCGGGAGAAGATCCAGCGCCGCTGGACGATTCAGGGCAATATCTCCGGCCGGGCCCCCAGCGAGATCATCCGGGACATGCGCAAGGCGATTGCGGAAAAGGTCAAACTTCCGGCAGGTTATCTGGTCGAGTTCGGCGGGCAGTTTGAGAATCAGGAGCGGGCGATGCGGAAGCTGTCGATCGTGGTGCCGATGGTGATCGTGCTGATCTTTATTCTGCTGTGGATGTCGTTTTCATCGCTGAGGAGCAGCCTGATCGTGATGATCAATGTTCCTCTGGCGCTGATCGGCGGAGTGCTTGGGCTCCTTGTGACGGATCAGTTCCTGTCGGTTCCCGCCGCAGTCGGTTTTATTGCGCTGTTCGGAATCGCGATGCAGGATGCTGTTGTGATGGTGACGGATTTCCGCGATCTCCGGAAGAGCGGGCTGCCGCTGCGGGAGGCGATCCTGCATGGAAGCGCGGTTCGTTTCCGCGCGGTGATCCTGACGACTCTGACCACTCTGCTCGGTCTGCTTCCGCTGCTGCTTTCCACGGGGATCGGGGCTGAGGTGCAGCGTCCGCTGGCGGCGATCGTGGTATTCGGGCTGAGCACCTCCACTCTGCTGACGTTGTTTTTCCTGCCGTCTCTCTATTATGAGATTGAACGGCGGTTTGAGCGCTCCGGAAACGCCGGCGATAACGGCTGACCGGAAATTTTTTGTAAAAATATCGGAACTTGATGAAAATCTCCGTTTGATTTTTTCCGATCCGGAAGTAAGTTTATAATCATCGTATCATTTTAAACTTCAGTAAATCAGGAGGGCGGGGATCATGCATCAGATTATAACGATCACATCTTTTATTTTCTTTACGGCGCTTGTCGCGTTCATTACCTGGATCATGACGCGGAAAGCGGACGTAAAGTCGAGGGAAGGGTACTTCCTGGCGGGACGTTCCCTGACCTGGCCGTTCATTGCGGGATCGCTTCTGCTGACGAATCTTTCGACCGAGCAGATGGTCGGACTTAACGGGTCGGCGTTCAAGGAAGGGCTCTGCGTGATGGCATGGGAAGTGATCGCCGTGTTGGCGCTTGTGGCGATGGCGCTGTTCTTCCTGCCGCGGTTTCTCAAGAGCGGCATTGCGACTCTGCCGGAGTATCTGCATATCCGGTTCGACCGTACCACGGCAATCATCACCAACGTCATTTTTCTGATCGCCTACATGGTGATCCTGCTGCCGATCATTCTGTATACGGGGGCCGCGGGGCTCAGCGGGATTATGAACGTTCCCGCAATTACCGGAATTGAAAGTTACGAAGGCAATATCTGGCTGATGGTCTGGTTCATCGGCATTGTCGGCATGGTCTACGCTCTGTTCGGCGGCTTGCGTTCCGTGGCGGTTTCCGATACGCTGAACGGCGTCGGGCTCCTGATCGGCGGATTCATGATCCTGTATTTCGGGCTTCACGCCATCAGCGGAGGACAGGGATGGATGCACGGACTGGATACGCTTGTGGAAGCGCTGCCGGATAAGTTCAATTCCATCGGCGGCCCGAAATCCGAGGTTCCGTTCGGCGCATTGTTCACGGGGATTCTGATCATCAACATGTTTTACTGGTGTACGAATCAGCAGATCATTCAGCGCACGTTCGCCGCGAGCTCGCTGGCGGAGGGACAGAAAGGCGTCCTGTTCTGCGGGTTTCTGAAATTGATTGGTCCGCTGTATCTGGTGCTTCCGGGGATCATCGCGTTTTACATGTTCAAAGATACCGGTCTCCGTTCCGACAATGCTTACGGCAAACTGGTATCCACTGTTCTTCCGGCGCCGCTGACCGGATTTTTCGCCGCCGTGATGACCGGTGCGATCCTGAGTTCTTTCAACTCCGCGTTGAATGCGACCTGCACGCTGTTCAGTCTCGGTATTTACAAGGAGGTGTTCAACCGTCAGGCGAGCGAGGCTCAGCAGGTGCGGTCCGGCAAGATTTTCGGTTTTGCTCTTGCAATCGCGTCAATGACGATTGCGCCGCTGCTCGTGAATACCGGCAGTATTTTTGCCTATCTCCAGAAGATGAACGGTATCTATTTTATTCCGATCTTCGCCGTGGTGCTGATGGGAATGTTGTCGAAATATGTTCCCGCGATTGCGGCGAAAACCGCACTGGTCGCCGGATGTGTGCTGATTGCGATCGGGTACTTTGTACCGCCGTTCAGCCGGTGGGTGGAGGCGATGAATGCGTTCCACTTCGTCGGTGCGGTTTTCCTTGCGCTGTGTCTCTATATGCTCGTCTGGGGCAGAGTGGCGGGACGGCCGACCGCGTTTGTTCAGGAGGATGTGAAAGCGGTGGATATGACATCGTGGAAATATGCTCCTTATGCCGGCGGTCTGCTGATCCTTGTGGTGATTGTGATTTACGTCTCCTTTGCCGGGTGAGCTCCTGTTTGACTCCATGAAAAAAAGCTGCTGCAGCCCCGGAAGGTTTTGCAACAGCTTGTTTTTCTGTTGAAACGGTGACGGGGTCAGTCGCGTTTCTTCTTCGCTTTGTGCGGTCCCGGAGGCCCTTTCCGGAAGTTCTTCCGGTCCGCCCGGTGAAATTCCAGGTGGCGGTCGTGTGATTCTCCGCGGCGTTCGCGTCCGCCGGAGAACTCCCGTTTTCCGCCGCGTTTGAATTCCCGTTTTTCCTCCCGGTATTTATTTTTTCTGGTAAACCGGCGGTCTTTTCCCTTGAACAGGCTTTCGCCGTCATCGGGTTCCGCAAACGATACGTCAACCGTTTCTTCCCGGAAAGAGTCAACGATCCGCTTTGCGTCCTCCGGAGTGGCGTTGACAAACGTTTCATGCGCTCCGCAGTCGATGCGTCCAAGCTGGAAACTCTTGATTTTGGTCTTGTCGAAAATGAAATCGAGGATTTCGGGAACGGAAACGCCGTCCTCCTTGCCGATCCCGAACCGGACGCGTGAATTGCCCTTGCGGTCGGGATTGACATTCTCCTTTTTCGGTGTAAGATCAACATAGCTTTCGGGCAGAAGTTCATTTTTGAAACGCATACGCAGAATCGCCGCGAGCATTTCCGCCGGATGATCGCAGAGAGTCAGCAGTTCTTCCGCGAATCCGAGATAGGCGCAGTGCTCGTGCTCGTCGATCATCCTGCGGGCCTGGGCGGCGAACCGCTGTTTTTTGGACTCAAGGACTTGTTCGACGGTCGGCATGGAGCCTTTTCGGATTTCTGCGCGGATTTCCCGCCGGATACGTCCGAGCTGGCGCATTTCGCCGGGTGTGACGAACGTGATTGCGATTCCGCGTTTGCCCGCGCGTCCGGTCCTGCCGATCCGGTGAACGTAGGCTTCCGTGCTTTGCGGGATGGAATAGTTGATGACATGGGTCAGGTCGTTGACGTCGATTCCGCGGGCGGCGACGTCGGTGGCGATCAGCAGACGGAACCGGCGGGCTTTGAATCCGTTGATGACCCGTGTGCGCTGTGCCTGGGCAATGTCCCCGTGAAGGGCATCGACCGTATAACCGCGCATGGTGAGGTTTTCGGTGAGATCGTCCACATCGCTTCTTGTCTTGCAGAAGACCATGGCATACAGGTCGTCTTCCATGTCGATGATGCGGGAGATGGCTTCCAGCTTGTTTTCGCGCCGGATTTCGTAGTAAATCTGTTCCGTGAGATCGGTGCTGACGGATTCGGTCCTGGTCCGGATGATCTCGTAATCGGGACGCATGAACTGTTCGGCGATGGCGAGGATCTCTTTCGGCATGGTGGCGGAAAACATCAGCATGTGTTTATCGCCGGGGGTGGCGGCAAGGATTTGTTTGATGTCGTCGACGAATCCCATGTCGAGCATTTCATCGGCTTCGTCCAGAACGGCGAACTGGAGTTCGTCGAGCACGAGTTTGCCGCGTTCCATGAGGTCGATGATGCGTCCGGGCGTTCCGATGACGATGTCGATTCCCTCTTCGAGTTTTTTCAGCTGAACGCCGATGAACTGTCCGCCGTAAAACGGAGCAATGCGGAGCGGGGATGCTCCCTTGAGGGAGTTGAGCTCTTCCGCGATCTGAATGGAGAGTTCACGGGTCGGAGAGAGGATCAGCGCCTGCGGGTTTCCGCTTCCGCGCGTGATGGTGTCGATGATGGGAATGCCGAACGCGGCGGTTTTTCCGGTTCCGGTCTGGGCCTGCCCGATCACGTCTTTTTCCCCTTTGAGCAGCAGGGGGATCGTCAGTTCCTGAATGGGCGAGGGCTCTTCAAATCCTTTTTGCTGAAGAGCGGCGATCACGCATTCGGAGATTCCAAGCGCGCGAAATTTTTCGAGATTGTTCATGTATACCTTAATTGTCTGCCGTAATTCTCTGCTGATCTCAAGTCTGTTAAGGAGAAGCAAAGCGCAAACGGAAAGTCCTGCAAATCACATTCTTACCAGAGTTCCGCACGGCGATTGGACGGAACGTTTGACCGCGCCGGTTGCGCGGCCTTTTCAGCCGGGGCCGATTTCCAATCCGCTATGGAAAACACCGGAACCCCCGGTAAAGCCCTGAAGCGCATACTATACACCGGATTTCAGAAAATACCAATATTTTTATGCGGATTCGTTTGTAAATCCGGTTGAAACAGAGTATCTTGTTTCATTCTTGAAATAGGAGTATTTTTTATGCAGAATATTCACGGGGAATCATTGAACGAATACTACGTGTCGCTGTTCCGGGAAAATTTCCGCAGGCGGAAAGAGAGACTGAATGCTCTGCGGACGAAGGAGGATGCTCTTGCTTACCGCGATGAAGTCCGGCGGAAAATCCGCGGGATTTTCAAGCTCCCGTCGGAGAAGGTTCCACTCGAACCGGTGACGACGAAAATTACGGAACATCACGGTGTTACCATTGAGCACCTCTATTTTTACAGCCGCCCCGGCTTGCCGGTTACGGCAAATCTGTACTATGCCGCTGCGCGGAAAAATCCGTCCCGGCTTCCCGCAGTCCTGTACCTGATGGGACACAACGGCAACGGGAAAGCCGCTTCCAAGTTCTTTCCGCTCGCTTTGGCGGAAAAAGGGTTTGCGGTTCTTGTTCCCGATCCGATCGGGCAGGGCGAACGCATTCAGTTCGCCGGAGTGGAAGGCGTTGACGGGCATTGTGTGTTTGAACATAATATTCTTGGTAAACAGCAGCTGCTTTGCGGGGATTTCTTCGGGACGTGGCGGGTGTGGGATGCGATCTGTTCTCTGGATTATCTCTGTTCCCGCCCGGAGGTTGATACTTCCCGTGTCGCGGTTGCCGGCTGTTCCGGCGGCGGGACTCTGACGACGTGGCTCAATGCGCTGGATGACCGTCCTGCTCTGATGTCGCCGAGCTGCTATATCACCAGTTGGAAACGGAATGTGGAAAACGAGCTTCCGGTCGATGTGGAACAGGTTCCGCCCGGTGCGGTTGCCGCCGGACTGGAAATGAGTGATTTCCTGATCGCCGCCGCGCCGCGTCCGATGTTGATTCTGGGTGCGGAAAATGATTTCTTCGATCCGCGCGGAACAACGGAAACGTTTGAGGAACTGCGCCGTTTTTATGCCCTTCTCGGATGTGAAGAGGATGTGCGGATGGAGCTGGAGCCGGGCGGACACGGTTACCGGCTGGAGTCGCGCGAAGCATTCTACCGGTTTGTTCTTTCATACATGCACGTTGAAGCACTGCCGGAGGAACCGTCCGGCTTGCGCCCGCTGACTTTCCGGTTGTCATACGAAGATCAGCAGCTGTCGGCGGAACCGTCCGGCTTGATTCTGCTGACGGATCCGCAGACCTTTGTTTGTGACGGGAGTGTGTTCCGGATTCCCGGAACCCGGCATGTCGGAGAGTTTTCCGCGGAACTGGCGGGCAGGCTGAACGAACATAGAACCCGGAAGACACCGGAAGAATTGCGCGCCGCTTTGAAAAAGCGTCTCGGAGCGGTAGAGGCGTTTGTGCCGGATTACCGGGTCTTGCGCGGAAGATGTGGGAAGAAACAGCATTTTTCCCGATTTGCACTGGAAACGGAGCCGGGGCGTCCGCTTTGTGTATTGAAGCGGGTCGGAGATGATACGTTTTTCCATCTGCCGGAGGAGCGGGGAACGGTACGGCTGTATCTTGCGGAATTTGACTGTGAGGACGAACTTGCCGGGCGGATGCCGGAGGGCGGCGAACCGTTATACGGACTCGATATGCGCGGACTCGGAGAGTGCACGCCGTCGGGAACCGACCAGCCGGAAGTACGGGATTTTTTCAATCTGTACCAATTCGATTATCATTTTGCGTCGCTGGGACTTTTCCTGAACCGTCCGGTGCTTGCCGGAAAAGTGCAGGATATTCTCTGTACGTTGGAACTGCCGCCGTTCGTCGGTGCCGGGGTGACTCTGGAGGCGCGCGGACTCGCCTGCTACCCGGCGTTGATCGCGGCGCTGTTGGTGAAACGGCCTCCGCAGCTGGAGCTTTCCGCACTGCCGCAGTCATGGGGAGATGCCGCTTGCGTGCATGTACCGGAATTGCCGATGTCGTCGCTGATACCGGGGATTCTGGAGGATACGGATCTGCCGGAACTGATCGCGGCGGTTTCGGAGCTCACCCGGGTGAATATCGCCGGGTGAGCCGGAAGGGGATTATTTCCCGTAGATTCTGCGAAGCATTGCAAGGATTTGCGGGGTGTCCTTGTTCAGGAAGTAAAGCGTGACGGTCTCGTGCGTCGGGTGTTCATAGTTCTGGAATGCAACGGCGCGTCCGCTTTCCTGCCAGTAGATGATTTCGGGGGTCTGATTGATCAGTTTGACGAGGCTGCGCATCTGCTGTTTCCGGTCCAGACTGATGCAGACTTTGCGGAGAGTGCCGCGGGCGCAGAGGACCGAAAGGTACGGTTCCGGGTTCAGCGCGGCATAGGCTTGCAGGTCGATGGTGTCGCTCTCTTTCAACCGGGTTGTGATTTCCTGGATCCGGTTGTAACAGGTTTTATCATCGGGCATATCGGGGTAGAGGCGCGGAGCGCATGCCGTCATGCCGAGTGCAAGAAGCACGGCGGCGGAACAGATCAGTTTTTTCATCGGAACACCTTTTCCGTTTGGATTGTGAATACAGTCAGAATGACGGGGAGTAGGTTCCTCCCCGTCATCAGAAATATTGCATGTTTTTCCGATTTTTCAAGACCGCATTGCCGGAAAAACGGCAATGCGGAAATGGAAAACTATTGTCTTACATAGTCGGGGTCATAGGACTCCGTCAGGGCTGTTTCCTTGCTGCTGTCAAGCGGATCCAGTCCGCCGATGGAAAATTTGAAAGTCGGATATGCCGATTTCCGGGAGTTTCCGTGCCCATCCGCATATACGATATTCGCCATTGTCTGATGCCGGAAATGGACAGTGATAGGGTTCAGCGATATTTGAAGCAGTTCCGCCAGAGTGTCGGCACTTTGCGTTGTGGAGCTTTTCCGGGCATTTCCGGCGCAGTCGCCGAACGAGGCGATTTGGGAAGGGTTTTTCAGTTTTCCGGCAAGCCGGACCGTATTGGCGGTCAGTTTCCCGCCGGATGTATAAGGCGGTCTTCCGTGGACGCTGCTGTTGACGCCGTAGCCTCCGTATGTTCCTTTTTCGATTGTGTTGTCGGAAATGGACGCCCATGCTGCTTGCAGCTCCGGTTCGGGACAGAAGAAGATGTTGGTTTTCGCCGCGCCCATTACGGATTCACCGACTCCCGACTTTTTGAGATACGGCGTCAGAAAACCGTCTTCCGTATAATTGATGCGTTCATAATCCGTACTGTCCGTCAGACCGGAAAAACTTGGCTTTCCGACGGCGGTGTTGCCCATGCCATAGTTCATGGGGCAGTAATAATCGTAATCGTTCTGGTATTGCGCATCGGCGGTGCCGATCTGCTTCAGCCGGGAAAGGCAGGAAATGGAAATTCCTTTCGCCCTTGCGCTGTTCAGCGCCGGAAGAAGCATCCCCGCCAGGATGGCGATGATGGCGATTACCACAAGGAGTTCTATAAGGGTGAATCTCCGGATACGGGACCCGACAAAAAGATGCCGGCGGACGGTGGGTGTGTGCAGAGTCATTGTTTTTTTCCTTTTTGTGTCATGCGCACAATTCAGAAATCGCTATTTCCGAAACTTTACGATCACCGGAGGATCTGACTTGCCGTATGGCGGCTCACAGTTGCGCGACAGTTCCCGATTTGCACAGGATTCACTCGCAGGTGATCTTCGATTCAATTAATATACCACGGAATTGGAAAAAATCAATCGCCGGATTATCGTGACACCGCGGCGGACGGGATAAAACTGCCCGTTCCGGACTCAAATCGGTTCCGGAAAAAAACAGGCATTATCTTGATTTTCATCACTTGTGATGTATATTAGCGGAATGTTCGTTGACCGCAATGCAGTGAATCCCGTGAGAGTCGGGAACTGTCGCGCAACTGTGAGCCGCCATGCGGCAAGTCAGATCCTCGTGCGGTTGAATATTTTCCGGAAGACCGCTTCTTCCGGATTGTGCGCGTAACACAACGATTAAGGACAATTATGTTGAACAAACACGCCAGCTCGTTATCCGGAGAACGTTCAGTTCCGGATAAACCGGGGCGCAGGCTGATGGGGTTTCCGTCGGTTCCCGTGCCGGATCCGCAAATCACTTGGAAACAGGCTGTGGACAAGCCGATAGAGGTACCCTGTGCCGTCTATCTTCATATTCCCTATTGCCGCAGCCGCTGTTCCTTTTGCAATTTTTATTATGGACAGGCTTCTGAAACGGAGATTGCGGATTATGCGCTCCTGCTTGAGCGGGAAATCCGGGAATGGGGACCGCGGATCCGGGGAACGGTCAACGCCGTTTATTTTGGCGGGGGCTCGCCCGGAATTCTGACGCCGGAAGCCATCCGCCGCGTATTGAGTGCCGTGCGGGAGTGCGTGCCGCTTGCCAATGATGCGGAAATTACCTGGGAAACCCGCGTTGAAGATCTGGATGATGCACGGCTTGAGGCTGTGCTTGCAGGCGGGGTGAACCGTTTTTCGGTCGGAGTTCAGACCTTTGATACGGCTTTGCGGCGTGCTCTCGGCCGGACGTCCGCGAAAGAAACCGTACTGAAGACGCTGTCGCGCCTTGCCGTATGCAATCAGGCGGCTGTAACGGTTGATCTGCTGTACGGGCTTCCCGGGCAGACTCCGGAGATGCTCGCTGATGATCTTGATACAGTCTGCCGGGATGTTTCTCTGTCCGGTTTTTCCTTTTACCGTCTGCGTGCACATGCGGAGTCTCCGTTGTCGGAGCGAATCCGGGACAGATGGATGCTGTCGCTTCCTTCCGGCGAAGAGTGTTTCGAATTGTACCGGCTCTGCGGAGAACGGATGGCTGCGGCGGGAGCCCGGCGTATTTCGTTTAAGCATTATGCGTTCGGAACACGGGAACGCAACTGTTACAATTCCATTTCCGCCTGGAAACTGCCGTGTGTGCCATTCGGGATCAATGCCGCCGGACGGCTCGGCGAATACCGTTTCAAGCTGACCGGAACACCGGAGGAATACCGGAGAACGGTGGAAAATGGAGTCAAACCGCTATCATTTGCAGGGCTTATGCCGGAGGATTATCCTGCTGCCGCCCGGATCGCCGGAGAACTCAGCTGCCGGATGATGCTTCATCCGGCATTTGTGACTGGGCGCGTGCCGGAAGTTCTGGCGGTTCCGGCGGCGAAACGTTTGGAACTCTCTTTGGAATCCCTTGTCGCAGAAGGGCTTATGATGGAAAAACGGTATGGCGGATACCAGTTGACGGAACGCGGATGCTTCCGCTGTCCGGAAGTCGCGGGGAGACTGATGGAAGATTTGGCTTCGGTCTGGAATGGAGGTTTTTGAAATGAACGGGATAAAATTTTTGTTTGCCGGACTTTTTTTGTTTTTCCTGCTGAACCTTCCGGCGGAGATCGTGAAAGAGGATGCGGATTCCGTGACATTCCGTCAGCCGGACCGCGCACTGGTGACGGTTGCGAAACGGCCGCAGCGGGTGGTGGTCGGCTATGCGTCGCTGGCGGGAGTCTGGCATCTCGCGGACGGGACGGCGGTTGCCGTTCCGGATATCCGGGAAAAGAGCGTTCTGCCGGAATCCATGCGCCATCTTCCGGCGGCGGGGTCGGCAACGGTTCCGAATGTGGAGCAGATTGTCGCGCTGAAACCGGATCTGGTGCTTCTGACCGCAAAACTGGCGCGTCACCGTGCAACGGCAAATCTTCTGCGCAGTTCCGATATTCCGGCGATTTGCGTGGAATACAATCATTATAAGGATTTTCATGCCCTGCTGGACCTGTTCTGCCGTATCAACGGGCGTTCCGCCGATACGGTTGCCGCCGCGAAGAAAGTGATGCGGGAGGTGGAACAGATCTGTTTCCGGACCGGGGGCTTGACAGCGCCGCGTTGTGCGGTTATATTTGCTTCGTCCGCCGGATTTTCCCTGGAGTCGCCGCTGACGAATACCGGATGTATGGCAGCGATGCTTGGTGCGAAAAATATCCGGGAAACGGAATCGCCTGCACGGATGCCGTTCAGCTATGAACAGTTTCTGCTGAGCGATCCCGATGTCATATTTGTTGTAACAATGGGCGATGCCGAAGGGCTGAAAAAGAAGTTTCAGCGGGATTTAATGACGCAGACGAGTTGGAAAAGGCTTTCCGCAGAGAAGAATGGACGCGTCCATTTTCTTCCGGCGGATCTGTTTCTGTATATGCCGGGGCCGCGCTATCCCGAAGCGTTCCGGTATCTTGCGTCGCTGCTGTATCCGGGAAAGGAGTTCTGACAAATGGAGCTGAGAACTGTTTTGAGAAGCTCTGCCGGGCGGATCGGGATCATCCTGCTGCTTGCGGTCCTGCTTGCGCTTGCGGTTCTGCTGAGTCTTGCGGTCGGTTCGCTGAAACTTCCGATAGGAGAGATCATTTCGACTCTGTGGAACCGTCCCGACGGCGTCAACTATCAGATCCTGTTTAATATCCGCCTGCCGCGTATTCTTCTTGGCGCGCTGGTCGGCGGCTGTTTTGCTGTTTCCGGGACGATTCTTCAGGGGGTGATGCGCAATCCGCTGGCGTCGCCGGGAATCATCGGCGTGTCGGCAGGAGGCGGACTCGCGGGAATTCTGGTAATGCTGGCTCTGCCGCAGTTCGGTTTCCTTCTGGTTCCGGCGGCGTTCTGCGGTTCGCTGGCGACGGCGCTTCTGGTCTATCTGCTGGCGTGGAAGCGCGGAGTGAGTCCGGTCCGGCTGATTCTCGCGGGGGTGGCGGTTTCGGCGATGCTCGGCGCGTTCAGCAGTGCGATCCTTTTGTTCAATGCGGAACGGGCGGGCGGAATCCTTGATTTTACGATCGGTTCGCTGTCCGCCCGCAGCTGGCAGCAGATCGGGCAGGTCGGCGGCTATATGGCATTTGCGTTCCTGCTGGCGTTTTCCCTTGGCGGCAAACTGAATATCCTTGCGTTGGGGGACGAGGTGGCAACCGGTCTTGGCTTGCGGGTGGAACGGGTACGCTTCCTGCTAATCGGAACAGCGGCGCTGCTTGCCGCATCGGCGGTCAGTGTGGCGGGACTTCTGGGATTTGTCGGATTGATCGCGCCGCATATCGTGCGGATGCTGATCGGTTCGGACAACCGGTTTCTTCTGCCCGCCTCGGCTCTGTTCGGTGCGCTGATGGTTGTGAGCTGCGATACAGTCGGCAGGATCGTGATGGAGCCTTCGGAGCTTCCGGTCGGCATCATCATGGCTTTGATGGGGCCGCCGTTTTTCCTTTGGCTTCTGAGGAGGCATCCCTATGAGAATTGAGGTACGGAATCTCTGTGCCGGATATGGTGCAAAACTGGTGCTCGACGGTGTGACTCTGGAGATTCCCGCACATGGAGCCGTGACTTTGCTCGGGCCGAACGGCTGCGGCAAATCGACGCTGCTGAAAGTGATCGGGCGGATTCTTTCGCCCCGCTCCGGAGAGGTTCTGCTGGACGGACGCGCCGTTTCACAGTACGATACCGGAGAGCTGGCGCGCCGGATGGCGATTCTGCCGCAGCTGCACCGGGCATCGGGAGAGCTGACCGTGGAAGAGCTCGTTTCCTATGGACGGTTTCCGCACCGCCGGAGGTTTCAGTGGTCCGGGGAACGGGATCGCGAGGCGATTGGACGCGCTTTGCGCATGACGCGCATGGAATCTTTGCGCAACCGGGGAATCTCTGCGCTTTCCGGCGGGGAACGTCAGCGGGCATGGATCGCGATGACGCTTGCACAGGAACCGGAACTGCTTCTGCTGGACGAACCGACGACGTTTCTTGACGTCTGCTGTCAGTTTGAAATCATAGAGATGATCCGGGAGCTGAACCGGGAGTTCGGGATCACGGTGGTGATGGTTCTCCACGATCTCAATCTCGCGGTCCGTTGTTCGGACCGTCTGATCATGCTTCGCGACCGTTCCGTCCGTTATGCGGGAGCGCCTGCCGAATTGATGAAACCGGAGATTCTCCGGGATATTTTTGAGATCGAGGCGGAGTTCTTTACCGGAAAGGACGGTCTGCCTTACTGTATGCCGACAGCTTCGGCAAGAAAGGATGCGGAATGATGGAACCGGAACAGATGAAAAAGCGGGCGGTTGTGCTTGCGGTGTTCGGTACCACGGTCGCCCGTGCATCGGCGGCATACGACGGACTGGAGCAGTCGATCCGTTCCCGCAGTCCGCTTCCGGTATTCCGGGCGTATACGTCGCCGCGGGTGCGTGCCCGGCTGAATCATACCGTTCCATCGCTGACGGAGGTGCTGAACCGGCTTGTCGCGGAGGGATATGCGGAAGCGGAGATCGTTGCCGGATTTCTGACGTCCGGGGAGGAATATGAAAAAGTTCTGGGAGAACTCGCGGCGTTTGACGGCGTGCTGACTTTGCATGTGAACCGTCCGCCGCTGGATTCCGATGAGAGCCTGGAGAGATTTTTGCGCTGTCTGTCGGAAATTGTCCCGGCGGAACGCGCCGCAGGCGAATCCGTCGTGTTCATGGGACACGGGAATGCGGACGGTCGTTCCGTGTCCCGGTATATGGCTTTGGACGCTGCGCTGAAACGGAACGATCCCGGCTTTCATGCCGCATGCGTGGAGGGGGAGCCGTCGCTGGACGCCGTTCTTCCGGAACTGAAACCGGGACGCGTCTGGCTGATTCCGTTTTTACTGGCGGCGGGCGATCATGCGTGCAATGATCTCGCGGGAGAAGAGGCGGATTCATGGCGGTCCATTCTTGCCGCCCGCGGCTTTGAACCGGTTCCGGTGCTCAGGGGGCTTGGCGAATCCCCTGCCGCCGCGGATTATTTTACAGAAGGACTGAAATGAAAACAGGCAGATTTTACGGAGTGGGGCTGGGGCCCGGCGATCCGGGACTCGTGACGCTGAGGGCGTTGGAGGTTCTGCGTTCGGTGCAGGTGATCTATACCGCGGCGTCGCGGCAGAGCGGACGGAGCGTTTCCGGGGCGGTCATTGAAGCGCTTCCGGGCGTTTCCGCCCGCCGGGAAGAGTTGAGTTTCACGATGGCGACCGATTTCCCGGTGCGTCTTGCAAGAATTGACGAACATGCGGAGCGGATCGCCGCGGAGCTGCGGATGGGAAACGATTGCGCGTTTACCACGATCGGCGATCCGATGACGTACAGCACCTGCGGTTATCTGCTCCGGGCGTTGCGCCGTGTTCTGCCGGAATTGGAATGCGAGATCGTGGCGGGCGTGAATTCGTGGAGCGCACTTGCCGCCGCTTCCGCCTCTCCGCTGGTTGAAGACAACGGCGTTCTGCGCATTGTGCCGAGTTATCTGAAACCGGATTCTCCGGAACTGCATCGGATGCTGGAGACGGAGGGCGCTGTCGTATTGCTCAAGACCTACCGTTCCCGGAACGAGTATCTGGATTCGCTTGCCGGGGAGGAATATGACCTGTTGTACGGTGCGAATATCGGATTGGAAAATGAGTTTATCTCCTCTGATCCGGAGGCGATCCGGGAATGTCCGGACGAATATCTTTCCATGCTGATGATACGGAAAGGAGCGCGGCGATGAGACACGGCGGCGACCGGATCCGTCTTGCGGCACGGGCGAACTGTGCACCGGAAGAGATCCTGGATTTCAGTGTGAATCTTAATCCGTGCGGAGCGCCGGAGTATGTGGCGGAGGCCTGTTGCCGGGCTCTCGACCGTCTGGCGGAATATCCGTCTCCGTATTCGGAACGGCTTTGCGGGATCGCGGCGGAGACCTTCGGTGTGGCGGGCGACCGTGTTCTGTTCGGGAATGGATCGAACCAGCTGCTTGCGCTGATTCCGTTTGCTTTGAAACCGCGCCGTGCACTGATCGTGGTTCCGTCTTATCTGGAGTACCGGGCGGTCTGTGAACGTGCCGGGATCCCGGTTGCGGCGTTTGCGTTGAATGCGGAACTGGAGTTGGATTTTGAATCGCTTTCCGCGCAGATACGTCCGGGGGATCTGGTGATAATCGGGAATCCGAACAATCCCAACGGCGCGGTTTATGATCCCGCAAGACTCCGGGCGCTCGCCGCCGGGCATCCCGAAGCGCAAATCCTTGTGGATGAGGCTTTTATTGAGTTCGCCGGCGTGGAATATTCGGTGATTTCCGGTTCCATGCCGCCGAACCTTTCCGTTCTCCGGTCGATGACGAAATTTTATGCGGTTCCCGGTCTCCGGCTTGGTTACTGTGTCGGCGGGATCGTTCCGGCGCTTCGCAGGCTTCAGCCGGAATGGATGCTTTCCGCTCCGGCGGAGGCTGTGGCGGAAGCGGTTTTCCGGGATCGCAGCGACTATGCGGAGCGTTCCCGTCTCCGGACGGCGGAGCTGCGCCGTGCGTTAAGTGCGGAGCTGGAACGGATTCCGGGATTGCACGTTTTCCGGTCGGACGCCTGTTATCTGCTGCTGAAAGGAGCGGATCCGGCGGATTTCCTGCTGAAAAAGCATCGGATTGCGGTTCGTTCCTGCGCCAATTACGAGGGGCTTTCCGGTTCCTTTTTCCGTGTCGCAGTGCGGACGGAGAAAGAGAACGCGCGACTGGTGTCGGCGTTGCGCGGTTTTTACGGCGGAACCGGACCGGCGGTCCTCCTGCCGCGGAAATGTCCTGCGCTGATGCTTCAGGGAACGTCGTCCAACGCGGGAAAAAGTGTGCTTGCGGCGGCGTTCTGCCGGATCTTTTTGCAGGACGGATTCCGGGTTGCGCCGTTCAAGGCGCAGAACATGGCTTTGAATTCGTATGTAACAACGGACGGCGGCGAAATGGGACGCGCCCAGGCGGTGCAGGCTCAGGCGTGCCGTCTGGAGCCGGATGTCCGCATGAATCCGGTTCTGCTGAAACCGTCAAGTGATACCGGAAGTCAGGTGATTGTGCGGGGAAAACCGATCGGTTCCATGCGTGTCCGGGAGTATTATGCGCACAAAAGAGAGCTGTGGAAGGATGTGACCCGTTCCTATGACGAGCTCTGCGGCGAGTCGGACGTGATGGTTCTGGAAGGCGCCGGATCGCCGGGAGAGGTGAATTTGAAGTCCGGCGACATCGTCAATATGAACATGGCGCGTTACGCCGAAGCCTCCGTTCTGCTGGTCGGAGATATTGACCGCGGCGGTGTTTACGCCTCTTTCCTTGGGACTTATATGACGCTGACGCAGGAGGAACGTTCTCTGCTTGCGGGATTTCTTGTGAACCGGTTCCGCGGCGATCCTTCCCTGCTGGGACCTGCGCATGAGTATCTGCGGAACTGCACCGGGAAGCCGGTTCTGGGGGTGATCGACTATCTGCGGGGGCTTGCGCTGCCGGAAGAGGATTCCGTCAATTTCGCATTGACGCGTCCGCTTCCGAAACAGGAAACGACGCTGGATATTGCGTTGATCGCACTTGGGCATATTGCCAATTTTACCGATTTTGCTCCGTTGGAACAGGAACCGGATGTGCGGCTGCGGAAAGTCTTTTCCGCCGGAGAGTTCGGAACGCCGGATGTGATCATCATGCCCGGATCGAAAAACGTTGCGGAGGATTTACGGCGTTTGCGTGCGGACGGTATGGATATCCGTATCCGGGAGGCGGTGGAACGCGGAGCGTGGTATGCGGGAATTTGCGGCGGATTGCAGATCGCGGGACGCCGTATTTCCGATCCCGGCGGGATCGAATCGCATTCCGGCTGTACCGCCGGACTTGGACTGCTACCGCTTGATACGGTTCTGATGCCGGAAAAAACGCTCCGCCGGACGCAGGCGCGCGAGATGGACGGTATGCCGGTTTCCGGCTATGAGATTCACCACGGGGTGACGTCCGCCGCGTCGGATTCGTTTGTGACGCAGGTTCGCGATGACGGTTCCGCGGTCGGGTTCGGTGCCGGGAGGGTTTACACGACGTATCTGCACGGCGTGTTTGACGATGATCGTTACCGTCGCGCATTTCTGAACCGTATCCGGGAGTCGCGCGGTCTTCCGCCGGAGGGAATTCTCGCCCGTTACGAGATCGAGAGCGCACTGGATGCGTTGGCGGACCATGTCCGCTCGCGTATTGATATGAAACAGATTTATGCCCGTCTGGGAATGAAGAGGTGATGGGATGAATGCGGATTTGCAGAGATTGTTCGAGCGTGTTTCCTGGGGACTTCCGGGAGCGGCTGTCGAAGCGGAAAGTTTCCGGCGGATTGAGGCGGAGACCCCGTCTGAGGTTCGTGCCGGATTTTCCGCAGGGGAATGGCGTATCGCGCGCCGTCTGGTCCATACGACGGCGGATTTTTCGATCCTGAGTCAGCTGCGGTTTTCCGGCGATCCGGTTTCTGCGGGACGGCTGGCCCTGTCCCGCGGAGCCGTGATTTACAGTGATTCCAATATGATCAAATCCGGTCTTTCCGTACCGAAACTGCAACGGTTCTGTCCGGCTTATACGCGCGATTCAATTCTCTGCGAAGTTGCGTCGCCGGAAGTGGCGGCACTTGCGAAACGGGAAGGCATTACACGGGCGCTTGCGGCGGTGAAACTGCATGAGCGGGAACTGGACGGCTGTATTTTTCTTTGCGGCAACGCTCCGCTGGCGCTGGCGGGAGTGATCCGCATGATCGTGGAGGGGCGTGTGCGCCCCGCGCTGATCGTCGGGATGCCTGTCGGATTCGTCAACGTTCTGGAATCCAAAGAGTTGCTCCGTTACATCGATGTTCCGTATGTGATGCTGGAGGGGCGGCGCGGCGGAAGCCCGCTTGCCGTGGCGTCGCTTCATGCAATCATGGAGGATGCGTGATGCCTCCGGAACTTCGATGCGGATTCACCACCGGGGCGGCGATGGCTGCGGGGGCGCTTGCGGTCTTTTTGCAGCGTCGCGGGAGCGTAACGCTGATCCTGCCGGGCGGAGAGCTTGAAATCCCTATCGAATCCTGCACGGCGGATACCGCCGTGGTCCGCAAGGATGCCGGAGACGATCCCGACGTCACCGACGGTGCGCATATCGAAACGCTGTTCCGCCGGGCGGATAGAATGGAGCTTCTGCCGGAGGATCACTGCGAGGAGAGCGGCGGGCTTTGTGTGATCGTGCGCGGCGGCGGGGGAGTCGGAATGGTGACGCGGCCGGGACTGGCGGTTCCGGTTGGAAAATGTGCGGTCAATCCCGGTCCGCGCCGTTTGCTGATGGATAATCTGATCCGGGCGGGTGCTTCCGGTGTCTGGCTGCTGCGGGTTGCCGTCCGGGAAGGGCGGCAGATGGCGGAAAAGACTCTGAACCCGGCACTCGGCATCTCCGGCGGAATTTCGATCCTCGGCGGCGGGGGAATCGTTCATCCGTATTCCAACGCGGCGTATGCGGCAACCATTGCCCTGCAGATGCGAATGATCGCCCGGAGCGGTCTGGACACTGTTGCTGTCGTGACCGGAGGACGTTCCGAAAAGGCGGTGCTGCGGGATTTTCCGGGGCTGGAGGATATGCAGGTCATACGGATTGCGGATTTCATTGCACACTCCCTGCGCGCCGCATCCCGTGCCGGAATCCGGCGGATCATCGTTGGCTGTATGCCGGGAAAACTGATGAAATACGCGTGCGGTGATGAAAATACCCATGCTCATAAAACGAAACTGCGTCCGGAGCTTCTGCGGACGATGGGAATCGGACTGCCGGACAGCCTGCCGCTTGAACAGTTCGATACGATGGGCGAACTGGCGTCCTACCTGACGCCGGAGAATTATCGGTCCCTGTTGGGAACTCTGAAAGAAAAAGCGCTGGACCATCTGCGCCGCTGGGCTGACGGCAGCGGGGTCGTGCTGATGCTTTATAACGAAAGAGGAGAGCGGATATGAGGGAATGCTGGCGGCTCCATATTATGAGTATTGAGAATCCGGTTGAACAGGTGCTGAAGTCAGCCGGGGTGATCGCCGGGGGAAAGCGGCTGCTGGATCAGCTTTCCGGCGACTATGCGGCGGAACGGGTCGTACTTGGCGCATGTGCGGCGGATCAGGTGCGGGAGCTTGCAAAACGGGCGGAACGCGAAACCGTTGTGATTCTTGCGTCCGGCGACCCGATGTATTGCGGGATCGGCGGAACGGCGGCGAAATTCGTTCCGCCGGAACATCTCTGCATTTATCCGGGAGTGACCGCGTTTCAGCGGCTGTTTGCCCGTCTGGGACGTCCGTGGAACGGTGCGGAGCTGTTCAGTCTTCACGGCACGGAACGTCCGCTTCCGTGGAGGCGGATTCTGAATGCGGGAACCGCGGTCGTTTACGGGGATCACCGCCGGACAGCCGCCGGAATCGCAAAGGAACTTTGCGCCCGGTATCCCGCCGCTTCCGGACGGAGCGCCGCGATCGGGTGCTGTCTGGGCATGCCGGAGGAGAGTGTTTTTCCGGGGACGCTCGGAGAGCTGGCGGAGAAAGAAGTTTCCGCTCTTTCCGTACTGGCGGTTTTTCCGTCGGAACGGCGTCCGGGGCTTCCGCTGGGGCTTCCGGATGCGGAGTACCGTCATTCCAATCAGATGATTACGCACCCGGAGGTTCGTGCCGTGGTGCTTGCGAAACTGCGTGCGGTTTCGGGGGTGATGTGGGATCTCGGTGCGGGCAGCGGATCGGTCGGGTTGGAAGCAGCCGGACTCGCTTTCGGGCTTACGGTTTATGCGGTGGAAAAAAATCCGGAGCGTGCCGGAAATTTGCGGAGCAATGCGATGGAGCAGGGGATTGCCCTGGAGGTCGTGGAAGGAACGATTGCGGATGCCATGCCGGGTATGCCGGATCCCGATTATATTTTTTTCGGGGGCGGATCGGCTGAACTGGAAACGGCGTTTGCACGTTTGCGTCCGGGGGGAACGCTGGTGGCAACGGCGGTTCTGGTGGAAACCGCGGCACGTCTGGCGTCGTCTCTGCCGGAATACCGGACGGAGCTGTTGACGCTGAATGTGTCGCGTGCCGGGAAAACGGCGGCAGGGGAGTTCTGGCGGGCGGAGAACCCGATTACGATTGCGGTATTCCGGAAAAAGGAGGAGTGAATGAGCGGTTCGATCACATTTGTCGGAGCGGGGCCGGGCGCGGCGGATCTGATCACGGTCCGGGGAAAACGGGTGCTGGATGCCGCCGATGTTGTTATTTATGCCGGCTCGCTGGTCGATGAGCGTCTGCTGGACGGGTCCCGCGCGGAGAAGTACAACAGTGCCGGGATGGATTTTGACGCGGTGATGGACGTGATGATACAAGCCTGGAACGAGGGAAAACAGGTCGTGCGCCTGCATACCGGAGATCCTGCGATGTACGGTGCGGTCGGCGAGCAGTTCCGTGCGCTGGATGAGCGGGGAATCCCGTATGAGGTCGTTCCCGGTGTCAGCAGCGTGTTTGCCGCGGCGGCGGCGCTGAAGACGGAATTTACGATGCCGGGAGTGTCGCAGACCGCGATTCTGACCCGTGCCGCGGGTCGGACGCCCGTTCCGGAGGGCGAGGAACTGACGGGGCTTGCCGCCCACGGTTCGACTCTCTGTCTGTTCCTGAGTGTGGGAAACATGCGGAGCGTGACGGATAAACTTCTTGCCGCGGGACGTTCGCCGGAAACTCCGGCAGCGGTGGTTTACCGTGCCGGATGGGAAAATCAGCAGATCGTCCGGGGAACGGTTGCCGATATTGCGGAGCGGGTGCGCGAAGCGGGGATTCGGCGTCAGGCGATTGTGATCGTCGGCGATGTTCTGAACCGGACGGGGGGAATGTCGCTGTTGTATGACAGAAATTTTGCACACGGGTACCGGCGGAAGAATTCGTTCACCGGACGATCTGCGGTGTTTGCCCTGACCTCCGCCGGAGTTCAGAAAGCGGCGGAGATTGCGGCGGGGATCGACGGCAAAGTCATTGTCGCGGAAAAGTATGCGCATCTCGTCGGCAGGGAGCGTGCCGTGACTTATCGTGACGGCGGTTTCCGGGAAGCTCTGCGGTCCGCGTGGGCGGAGTACGACGGGCTCGTCATGGTGATGGCAAGCGGAATCGTGGTGCGCTCCTGCGCCGGGCTTTGCACACACAAGGCGTCGGATCCGGCGGTGGTCGTGGTGGATGAGCGGGGATGTCATGCGGTGAGTCTGCTCAGCGGACATCTCGGCGGTGCGAACCGTCTGGCGGCGGATGTGGCGTCGGTTACGGGCGGCGAGGCGGTTGTGACTACGGCAAGCGATGTCCGCGGCATAATGGCTGTGGATGAATTCGCCGCACGGCATGCCATGCGTGTGTTGAACCCGGAGATGATCGTGCGGATTTCTTCCGCCGCTTTGGAGGGGAACCGGATTGATTTTATGATTCCCGAACCGCTGTTCCGGCTTTATTACGGAGATACGCCGAATTTTCATCTGGTCCGGAGCATCGGAGAGAATCCTGCGGTGGTTCTGCTGGAAGACGGTAAAACGCCGGAATTCTCTTCTCCGGTCCCGGTTCTCCGGCTGAAACGGCGGATGTTCGTTTTGGGAATGGGATGCCGGAAAAATGCCCGTCTTGCGGATTTGGAACAACTTGCAGAGTCCGTTTTGGAACAGACCGGGACGGATTGGAACGGTGTCCGCCGGATTGCGACTGCCGATTTGAAACTCGGAGAGCCTGCATTGCGGACGCTTGCGGAGAAACACGGACTGGAGCTGATCGGGTTTTCTGCGGAGGCCTTGAACTCTGTCGAGGTGCCGCATCCGTCGGCGGCGGCACGGGAGAAGCTGGGAATCAATTCCGTTTCGGAAGCGTCGGCGGTTCTCGGTTCCGGACACGGAAAACTGATCGTGCCGAAACACAAAGGCGATGGAGTGACCGCCGCATTGGCGGAATGGGAGGAGATGGCTGAATGAAAACGGTTTATGCTGTCGGGCTCGGTCCCGGATCGTCCGCTCTGCTGACCCCGCGGGCGCGCGAGGTGCTGGCGTTCTGCGATACGGTTGCCGGATACCGGACGTATCTGGAACAGATTCCGGAACTGCTACCGGAAAAACGGATCATTGCAAGCGGGATGCGTCAGGAACTGGACCGGTGCCGTGCCGCTCTGGAAGCCGTGAAAGAGGGGGCGGCGGTCGCCGTGGTCTCTTCCGGCGATGCGGGAATTTACGGCATGGCGGGGCTTTTGATGGAGCTGACGGAGACGGAGGAGTTCCGGGGGATCAACGTGGAGGTCGTTCCGGGGATCACGGCGGCGTCAGCGGCGGCGGCTCTGGTCGGAGCTCCGCTGATGTGCGATTTCTGTGTGATCAGTCTTTCGGACCTGCTGGCGGACCGTGAGACGATCTGTCGCCGTATCGCCGCCGCCGCGCAGAGTGATCTGGTGACTGCGCTTTACAATCCCGGCAGCGTGAAGCGGCGCGAACTGCTGGATTTCGCCGTTGCGGAGTTCCGCAAAGCGGGCGGCGACGCGCTTCCGGTGGCGGTTGTGCACAATGTGGCGCGTCCCGGAGAACGGTATTCCGTTTGCCCGATCTCCGCGTTTCCGTTTGCGGAGATTGATATGACAACGATTGTGATCATCGGCTGTTCGCGTACTGTTGTCCGGAACGGACGGATGTATACATTACGGGGGTATCAGGAGAAGTATGGCGGATTTCAGCACTGAGTTTTCCGGATTTCTGATAGCCGGAGTCAATTCCGGGAGCGGCAAGACAACGGTTTCGCTCGCACTGATGCGTGCGTTTTACCGTCGCGGTTTCCGCGTGTCACCGTTCAAATGCGGGCCCGATTATATCGACCCGTCGTTTCACCGCCGGGCTGCCGGGGCGGAGTCGGTCAATCTGGATTGCAGAATGATGGGAAAAGAGACGGTCCGACGGAACTGGGAGCGTTTTGCGTCGTCCGCGCGTGTCGCGGTTGTCGAGGGTGTGATGGGACTTTTTGACGGTGCTGTTTCCGGTTCGGTGGAGGGGTCTTCCGCCGAAGTCGCGGCGGAACTGGGGATTCCCGTCATTCTTGTGGTCAACGCCAAAGGGATGGCGGGAAGCATTGCGCCGCTCGTCAGCGGTTTTGCCAACTGGAGGCCCGGCGTGAAGATTGCGGGCGTCATTGCAAACAACACCGGTTCGGAACGTCATGCGGAACTTTTGCGCAATGCTCTGGAGGCGAACGGATTGCCGCCTCTGCTCGGTGCATTGCCGCGTAATGAATCATGGTCTCTGCCGGAACGTCATCTCGGACTCGTTCCCGAAACGGAACAGCCGGTTTTTGATGAGTGGCTGGATTCTCTCGGCGCGGCGGCGGAGGAGCGGTGTAATTTGGACCGTCTGCTGGAATTGACCCGGCTTGCAAGGCCGGAAGTTCCGCGAGTCCGTGCGGTTCCGCCGTTTGTCCGTCTTGCGGTTGCGCGGGACCGTGCGTTTCATTTTTATTATCCGGATCAGCTGCGAATGATGGAGGAGGCGGGTATTGAACTGGTCCCGTTTTCGCCGCTTGCGGATTCGGCGCTCCCGGAACGGGTTCAGGGGGTTTGGATCGGCGGAGGATTTCCGGAGTTGTTTGCGGAAGAATTGGAACGCAATACTGCGATGCGTGCGGCAATCCGGGATTTTTCGATGCGCGGCGGTTTGATTTATGCGGAGTGCGGCGGGTATATGTATCTGATGGAATCGCTTTCCGGATTTGACGGGACGGCACACGGAATGTGCGGGCTGGTTCCCTGCCGCGCGGTCATGACCGCACGGTTCCGGGCGCTTGGATACCGGAGCGTGCACTCTGCCGCTCCGACCTGTTTCGGTCCGGCGGGAAGTGTGTTCCAGGGACATGAATTTCACTATTCCGAAGCTCCGTCGTGCGGATCGCCTTTGTGGGAGGCGTTTGATTCCGCCGGAAAGCGGGTGCCGTCCGGCGACGGCTTCCGGATCCGGCGGACATTCGGGAGTTATGTTCATCTGCACTTCGGCACGACGTCGGAAGCCGTTGAATTTTTTGCAAAGGAGCTGAGCCATGCGGTCTGTTCATGATCTGATCGTTATTTTTCTGATTGCGTTTCTGCTGGATGTTCTGTTTGGAGATCCGCACAGCCGGTTTCATCCGGTGGCGTTGTTCGGCAGCTATGCCCGGCGCGTGGAAACTGCGGTTCGGAAACTCTGCGGGAACGGACGGTTTGCCGGAATTTGCGCATGGTGTCTGACGGTGATTCCCGTAACGGCGTTGGCATGGACAGTTACGGTGTGGTGCGGCATCGCGGCGGCGGGAGTTTTTCTCTATATCTCAATCGCACTGCGGAGTCTGTTGGATCATTCCGCGGCGATCCGGGTGCCGTTGCGGTCCGGAGACCTGGAAGAGGGCAGGCGCGCGCTTTCCATGATCGTGAGCCGTAAAACGGAAGGTCTGCCGGAATCGGAGATCGTGCGCGGCGGGATTGAGAGTCTCGGCGAAAATTTGATTGATGCTGTTGCCAGCGCATGTTTCTGGTGTGCTGCCGGTTACGGTATCGGCGGTGTTCCGGGTGCGGCGGCAGGTGCGGTGTTTCTGCGTGCTTTGAATACGTTGGATGCCTGTTGGGGATACCGGAACGACCGTTATCTGCGGTTTGGCTGGTTTGCCGCGCGGTTTGACGATGCGGCGCATTGGATTCCAGCGCGTCTGACGGCCGTTGCGATCGCTTTGGCGTCCGGGCACCCCGTGCGGGTGCTTTGCTGTGCATGGCGGCACCGGAACGATCATCCGAGTCCGAATTCCTGTTGGGGGATGGCGGCGTTCGCGGGGGCGCTTGGGATCCGTCTTGGCGGACCGACTGAGTATCCGGACGGCCTGGAACGCTATCCATACTGGGGAGACGGCAGGACGGAACTGGATTCGTCGGATCTGCTTGCCGCGGAACGGCTTGCATTGCGGTCCGCGCTGATTTTTGTCATTTTGATCTGGAGTGTAGGAATATGGCTTTAAAGAAACTGGTTCTGATCCGTCACGGAGAACTTCCGGCGGAATTTGCGGGGCGGTTTGTCGGGAGCACCGATGCGCCGCTTTCGGAGGCGGGGGCGGCGGACTGCCGTGCGCTTGCCGGGATTTGGAGGGGACTGAACAGCGGAGTCACGTTTGTCAGCCCGAAACTGCGGGCTCTGCAAAGTGCGGAGCTGATTTGCGGTTCCGCGGAATTCGTGACGGATGACCGTTTGCGGGAGGTGGATTTCGGGCGTTGGGAAACGCTGAATTTCGAGGAGATCGCCGGAGCGGATCCCGAATACAGCAAATACTGGTACGATCATCCGGATGAGATTCATTTTCCCGGCGGCGAATCGGTGCCGCAGTTCAATTTGCGGGTGGAAGCGTTTACGGAAATGTTGTTTTCCCTGCCGCAGGATGTGATCACGGTGATCTCGCACGGCGGAGTGCTGACGACGATAATCCGCCGTCTGATGGCGCTGCCGCATGAGGCCATGTGGCGCTGGCAGCCGTCGCGGGGGAGTCTTTCCGTGATTGATTTCGATCCGGAATCCCTGCCGGGCAGGTTCGGTGTATTCAATCTCAAACCGTTGGAGCTGAGCGGATGGCAAAAGTGATTTTAGTGGCCGGTGGGTGCCGGAGCGGGAAGAGCGCGTTTGCGGAACAGCTGGCAAAATCGCATTCCGGAGCGCTCCGGTATATTGCGACCTGTCATGTGTTTGACGGGGAAATGGCTGAGCGCGTGCGCCGTCACCGGGAACGCCGGAGTGCGGACGGCTGGGTGACGATCGAGGAGGAATATGAGCTGGCGGAGGCGCTGGAGCAGTGCCCGCCGGGAAGTTCGGTCCTGGTCGATTGTCTGACTCTCTGGATCAACAACCTGATGTTCCGTGCGGAACAGGAAGGACGCGTGTTCGGGGAACGGATGATGACATCGGAATGCGCCCGTCTGGAACGGCAGCTTGATTTGATGGAGGGAACGGTCGTTTTTGTATTGAATGAAGTCGGGATGGGCGTCGTTCCGGAAAATGCGCTGGCCCGCCGGTTCCGGGATTGTTCGGGACGCTGCGGACAGCTGATCGCGGCTCTGGCGGACGAGGTCTACTGGGTCGTTTGCGGAATCCCGTCGAAATTGAAAGGCTGAGATGATGAATCTGACAGAGTGTTTGAAACGGATTGAACCGCAGTCTGCGGAATGGCGCGTGGCGGCGGAGCGGCATATTCATACGCTGACCATGCCGCGTTGGGCGCTGGGGCGTCTTTTGGATCTTGCGGTGGACCTTGCGGGGATGACCCGCCGTCTGGATGTTCCGACCGCCCGGAAGAGAGTGATTCTGATGGCGGGAGACCATGGCGTTGTTGCGGAAGGTGTATCGCCGCAGCCGCAATGCGTGACGGTTCAGATGTTGCGCAATTTCAGCCGTGGCGGCGGAGCTATTCGCGTTCTCGGCGCGACGGCGGGAGCGGAGGTCTGTCTGGTGGACCTCGGAGTCAACGCGGATGTCCGCGATATTCCGGGGGTGGTTCATCGCAAGATCGCGATGGGAACTGCCAATATGCGGCACGGTCCGGCGATGACGCGGGAACAGGCGGTGCTGTCCGTGGAAACCGGGATCCGGCTTGCCGGGGAGTTTGCTCCGGAGACCGATGTGTTTGCCACCGGAGAAATGGGGATCGGCAACACCACGCCGAGTTCCGCCATCGTAACGGTGTTTGCCGGAGAGCCGGATCCGACGCCTTATGTCGGCAGCGGAGCGGGACTGGATGCGCGTCTGCTGGCTCACAAAGCCGCCGTGATCCGCGAGGCGATCGAACGGAATGTGCCGGATCGTTCCGATGCGCTGGATGTGCTTGCAAAAGTCGGCGGTTTTGAGATCGGGGGGATCGCCGGTGTGATCCTCGGAGCGGCTGCTTGCCGCAAACCGGTGCTTGTGGACGGATTCATTTCGACCGCCGGGGCATTGATTGCACAGGCATTGTCACCGGATGCCGCGGACTATATGATTCTTGCTCATTCGAGCGTGGAGCGCGGACACCGCCGGATGCGGGAGATGCTTGGAAAATCGCCGCTTCTGGATTTGAATCTGCGGCTGGGCGAGGGAACGGGTGCCGCGCTTGCGATGCCGCTTCTGGACGCCGCCCATGCCGTGATGACGGAAATGTCCACGTTTGAATCCGCCGGGGTAACGGAGGAGGGGCTTTGACATGCGTCCATTCCTTGCCGCCGTCTCTCTGATTACCTGCGTTCCGCTGGGTGGTTTTCTGCCGTCGGAGCGGGATTTGCAGCGTTGTTCAAACTGGTTTCCCGTTGTGGGGCTGCTTGCCGGCTGTGTGCTGTATTATCCTGCGTTTTATGCTCTGATGTGGTTTGGTGCGGCGGGGGCGGTACTGATTGTTGCAATGCTGGAAGCGGTGTCGAAAGGGTTTCATCTGGATGGACTTGCCGATACGGCGGACGCGTTTCTGAGCAGCCGGAGTCGCGAGCGGAAGCTGGAGATCATGCGGGACAGTCACATCGGAACGATGGGGGTTGCGGCGATCGTACTGGTTCTGCTCGGAAAATATGCGGTGTTTTCCCGCCTGACGCCGGAACAGGCGGCGGTATCAGTTCTTTTCTGTGCGTTCGCCGGACGGTTTGCCGTGAGTTCGTATCTTCTGATCTCGCACTATGTACGCCCGCAGGGACTTGGATTGGTGCTTTATGCGCGGCGTCCGTACTGGGGGGGGCTTGCGGGACTGTTTGCCGGAGTTGCCGGGAGCTGGTTTCTGATGGGACACTGCTGGTTGTTTCTGCCGCTGGTTCTGTTTGTTGTTCTCTGGGACCGGATCTGTCGTTGTCAGATCGGCGGTGCGACCGGGGACACGATCGGAGCCTGTGAGCAGTTGACGGAATTGCTGATTTGTGTGGAATTGTTATACTTTTTTTCATAAAAATCGTCTTTTTGATTTGCAAATCCGTTCCCCTGTGTTATATTACGCAATCGAATTTAATTCGGAGAGATGGCCGAGCGGTTGAAGGCGCAGCATTGGAAATGCTGTTTAGGAGAAATCTTAACGCGAGTTCGAATCTCGCTCTCTCCGCCATCTATTTTTTCCTTTCCGATTTCTGGCAAAAAGAAAATCTTTTATTCAAAAACGCTAAAAGTCATTGGCGTAAAGGGATTTGCGCAAATTGCTGAGGTGTGTTTGAAACACATTCAGAATTTGAAAAAAGGTCTTTTTCAGAGAAAAATCACGACTCTGGCGTCTGAATTCTGAGTTTTGTTGAAAAGGTCAAAAATTCAGTTAAAGTAGCAAGTTGTTGATTATGAACAATCTTTGATTTTTATAGTGTAACTGGCATGGGTGGGGGGTATCGCACTCGGTCGAAATGAAAACACACCCTCTTTTTTTCTGACCCGGATTTGAGTTTAAAAATTATAACTGACACCCTGTTTTAACGGGGGGCTGAAAATATTTCTCTATCAAGATTTTTTCCGCACCCTCGGTCTGATTTGAAAAACGTTGCCTCTTCCGCCTCAAAAAACGTCCTATTTTAACTGGCAAAAAGGGTGCAGTTGAACACATGGCTGCCATTTTTCATTCAGCCCCCTGTTTTCTGTGAAATTTTCTTTAAAAACATTTCACTTTTTGCCTTGCGGACTCTTGTGAAGTTTTTCTTCTTGCTGGACATACTCAAATGATTATAAGGAGGTGTTGCCATTACAGCTCTTCTCGCGTCTTGCAATCACAAGGGATCGGCAGGTTTGGTCACTATAATCAATCAGAAAACAGGTCCTTTTTCAAGAGCCTTCTCTCAAAATGTGCGCAATTTTCCGGACGTTATCTTTGCGGGAAAGGCGATCCGGAGAAAACTCCGGACTGTCCGAAGGTGGAGTGAAAGCGGAGTAATTCTTTGATTCCTGCCATTCCCGACCGTTACGAAAATGCGAATCTGACATGGAAAATATAGGGGGGATCCTTGGTTTTACAAACTCATCAAACCATTTTCCCGCAGCTTAGCACAGTTTTTAATTTCTCTGTTTTACTCTGGATAAGCAAGATTATAAATTGTTGGTTTTGAACCATTGTGTTTAAAAACTTTTTGCATACTCTTTTCCTTGTATGGCTTCCAATAGGTTTCAGAATTTTTTTTGAGTTGAACAGGTTTTACCTTAAATGGAGTCTCAAGGTCAATTTTAACTCCTTTAGATTCTAAAAAGTCGATAATTTTTAATAAATATGGGTATAAATAGTAATTAGGATCTCTCTGTTGATATTCTCCGGCAATAATTTCAGCGACTGTATATTGTTGTAGCGGAACAGTGTAATCATAGCCATGTTCTAAAAGATAAAATGCGATATCATAATACAGATGCCCTATTGCATGCATAAATAAACCATTCCCCATATAATCCTGATGGTTGATATCAGCTCCGGCTTCATATAAAAGTTTGACTTTTTCTAAGGAATGGTATGGTATTGCATCATATAGTAAAGTACAAAATTCCGTATCTTGATAGTTGGGATTTCCACCGTACTTTAGTGCCAATTTTAAATAATCAACATCTTTATGGCGAACTGCGAGATTCATAACAGATTTACCATATTGCATTTTTGTACGAATATTGGGATTTCCTCCTTTTTTGAGTACCATCTCAAATCGTTTCTTACTATTCAAAGAAAAAGCCCACCAAAGAGGTGTCATTCCCTCTTTCCCGATCGCATTGATGTCCACTCCTTGTTGTAAAAGTTCATCAACTGCTTGTTCATCATTTCGAGAGATTGCTTTACAGAGTTTAATAATCTTACTATCTTTATAGTAAAACTCGGGAGTTTTCCCTGTAGAGGAAGTCGGCGCGCACGAAACAAGACAGTACATGAGAATAATTAAAATCATAGAATGGACATAAGAAGATTTTTTCCCCATGATTAACTCCTACGCATTACCTTTTCCCGCATTCTTTTTTCAGAAAGACTGTAAATCATGTACAGGAATAAAAAATGGTTCTGTTTTCCTGTACAAAAGGTGACACTTCTCCCGGTTAATAAATTCATAGTCAATATGATGGAACATTATGACAGAATCCGCCCTAGAAGTAAAATAGCATGATCTAAATGTGATTGCAAACCGGAATTGAAAATTGCAGGTCCTGGATCGTTTGATGGCTGAATGCCAGAAGAACTGCATGATGTAAAGACTGAAATCGTACATTGCTATTGATTCAACAGCTTTGAATTGTCATGTAAGTATTGGAAAAATTCCCGACAGCTAGATCCTGCTTTCTGATCCAATAATAGGCACGTCCTGCATCGCCCCAAATCATCGGCAATTCGCTGTCTCCATCGAGCTGAAGAAGCAGAATCCAATCTTCGATATTTCCACCGCAATGTTCAACACATTCCTCACGCATATCACTATCTTGAATCAAGGTCGGATAGCCGAAAAGTTGGTGTGAAGGAAAGTCATCAAATTCTTCATCTAGAGGAGTGTTTTTTATACTACAAACAGGCTCAAAACCGATCCTCTTTTCCGTTTTCATCATGAACGCCATGTTCATTGATTCCGGTACGGGGTGTTCACTTTTGAACAAATTGGGAACGTAAATCGTCTTGCCGAACGACTTATCCAAATTCATATAATATTCTGAATCATAGAAGAACAGTAGCGCACCAGATTTTGGAAATTTCGGACAGTTGGGAAGACGCGGAACTTCTGCAAGGTCAATTTGCGCGACAAATATCATTGCCTCACCGTAATCATTGCATGGCCACGGAACATCGTCCAGCAGATTCGGCAAACCGCCGAGCTTGCTGTTGGCTTTTTTTCTGCTGACAAGGCAAAAAGCGTTCTTTGACGTTTTCTGCTTCTTTTTATGGATGGTGGCACGTCTTGAGCTGGATAAACTTTTTCGAATACTTTCTGCTGTTACAGTGTCTCTGCCATCATTCAACTCTATCTTTTCATTATCAATTCGGAGGGAATCAAGCAATTTCTCTTTGTTTGCCATAAATACAGTTTCTGAGATATTTCTTGTATCTCCATATCTTAACCATATCCAAATATTTTCAAGACGGAAAACAGTCTCCCATTGCCAGTAAACTTGATTTGTTGCCAATATGATTTCTTTTATGATCAATTCTTCTGCACCAAAAAAAGCATGGCCGGTTATTCTGCCTTTTTTTATACAAATTTGATGTTTTCCAGCAATTTCTATTTCATCCGGAGGATTCATCGATATCTGATATTTTTTCAAGGAGACAAAGAGTGTAATGTTTGCTGCATAATTTTTTGTTCTAAAGACAAACCGATTATAAATATGATTCTCAAATTTAAAGCCCTGCGGCAACTCAATCTCCAGCCCATCTTGACAAAAGTGAATAGTATGCTGGTTATTCATTGAAAATCCTCCTCTGCAAATGATGGGGAATAAATGGTTCTGTTTCTCTGTCAAAAAGAGGTGACTATTCTCCTGAATAATAAATTGACAGTCAATATGATGCAATATCGCATCATATTCCGTCTGCAAGAATAAAATAGCATGGAGGAATCTGATTGCAAACCAGAATTGAATTTTTGTCGACGTGTTAATGCAGGCAATAATAAAAAGTTGTGATCTCTGAGACCGTTTAATGGCTGAATATGCACAGCTTCTTTTACGGAAGGCGCCGCTTCAGTGTTTGCAATCAGCAGCCTGCGGAGTATAGTAACTCAAGAGCTTTGTTTCTTTTAGTGCTCAAAGTATCGGAAAGGAAATAATGATTTGCAGCGACAGTTCAGAAAAAATGAGTAATAGATATGATGAAAGCTTCTGCATATTTTCTTTTGTGCAAGATGCAGATGGGATTTGGCGTACTCATCTAAAACTTTGCTATAAAATTATTTTAATGATAGCATTTGGGATTTCATTCTTTTGGCTTTGCTATGCAATATACGCTTATATCAATCAGAGCCGACACGTTGGTTTATTTGTTTTTGTTGGAGTCTTTTTTGCGGTTTTGGGGGGCATGGGGATCATTTCCTGTTACACTCGTCATTTTGAGGTAGATCCTATCAACCAAATAATTGTTTATGGGATGTGTAAAACAAAGCTTCTCGCCAAAATGTCATTTTTAATGAAATTCGAATCAGTGGATTTTCTAACAATAGAAAAAAGAGAGACCGCTGTCTATCCTGCCACGACATTGCCATCATATTCAATTTTTTTGGTTGATAAATTGGGTAACCGAAAATTCATACTATCTGGGAATTATAAAGATATTATAATGATTGCAAATTCCATCGGGGAAATATTAACTAAAGAGGTAAAGCGATGTTAATTCTTTGATTCCCGTAAAATGGAATCAACAACAGAAAACATTCATAAATCTTCTGTTTGCAACGCATTAAAAATGATGCTATCTTACGAAACAATGACACGGGAATATAAGGATTCATAAAATGAACGGGGATGAGTACACTCCGAGTAATTTTCCCGAGCGTTTCGAGGCAAACGGAATTACTGTGGAATACGCAGATTTGAAAGAGATTCAGATGGGTAGTCCCTTAATTGGTCGATTGTCCGTAAATGGAGTGCTCCTTTCCGGACACTTTGGCGGGCCGCCTTTGCTTTCCCGAGCCGGAGTTTATGTGCCGCGTTTCCTTGCCGGGGAGCGTAAATTCGAACTTTGCCAAATCACGCCGGCAACACGAGAAATAACGCCGCTTCTTTCTTCGCAGCATGTTATCGGATTGGTAAAAATAGAAGACGATACGCTCTATTTTTACCGGGATATTTATCGGGAATCCTTTTCTGAACTAGATTTGATTACCGGGAAAGCGATCCTTGCGGAAATCCCCCAACGCAGCAGGTCATTCTCATGGAGAATGCTTGGAGAAAATTTCTGGGGGTGCCTGACTGTCCCTTTTGTTATTCTATATGCCATTTTCCATGCGATTATAGCAATACCCTATATCATCTATCGAGTGATAATGGACGGCATTAAAGGAAAAGAAAACTAAAGACGCAGTCCTTTATCCTCAAAAATCGAATGCACACGTTCATTTCCTTGCATTGTCCGTGAATAGAATTCTGGCATTATATTGGTTTACAGACCTGTTTTAATTCACGAAATGGAGAATACCACATTTAAAACCTGTCTCTTATACACATCTCCGAGCCCACGAGACGGAGCTACATCT